>JAJFHD010000020.1 GCA_021775805.1 Alphaproteobacteria bacterium
GTCATCAATTGCTTTCAGACCTGCTGCCGTCGCATCGACACGAACACATTCGTATGGCCGTCGGGTGCCATCTTCAAAACGCACAACAACACGGGAACCGACTTGCAATCCTTCCACCAGCAATACGTTCGCGCCTCTATCACTCAGGTTGACCAGACGGCTATGCAGAGCTTGTCCATCCAACTCCAGTTCAATCTCCTCATCCGCAAACGCGCGAAGGCTGTCGCGCCGGTCTTCAACATCTTTCGTGAGTTCGTCCATGAAGCCTTCGAAAGTGGAGCAAAGTTGATCCGAGACACTGATCAATTGCGCCGACGCGGAACGGACCTGCTCGCTTTCCGAATTCGTTTCCACAATTGCAGCGGAAACCTCGTCAACGTTGCCAGCCGATTGCGAAGTGCCATCGGTCGCAAGTTTGATGCTGCGCATAATTTCCTGGGTCGATGCCTCCTGTTCGTGCACGGCAGAGGCAACGGTGGTAGCGAGTTCGGTCACGTCGTTTATGGACTGTGAAATCGACTTGATTGAATCGACTGCGTTTTCGGTTGACGATTGGACACTGCCAATTTGCTCTGCAATTTCGTCGGTGGCCTTGGCGGTCTGTTCAGAGAGCAGCTTGACCTCCTGGGCGACCACCGCAAATCCGCGTCCTGCATCTCCCGCGCGGGCCGACTCGATTGTCGCGTTGAGAGCCAACAGGTTTGTCTGCTCCGCAATGTCGCGAATCATCTGTATCACATTGCCAATGTTGTGAGCCACCGTGGCAAGACTCTCTATGTCATTCGTAGCTGATACCGTCTTCTCGGAAGCGTCTGCCGAGAGTATACTCACCTTGTTGGTTTGTTCGGAGATTTCGCGGATGGAATCGGTCAGTTCGATGGCCGCTGTAGAAACAGCTTCAACATTCGTAGAGGCGTCTATCGACGCGTCGCGTGCGGCACCGGCTTGTCCAGTGGCCTGCGTCGATACCCGATGAAGCGTATCGGCGGTGTTTGTCATACGTTGAGTTTCTTGTCCCAGTGAATCAACGACGCTTGAAATTTGACTACTAAATCTATCAATGACGCTCTTGATATGAGATTGACGTAGCGCTTCCTTCTCACGTTCGATACGAGCCTGCACTTCAAGTTGGTGACGGGCGACAATGTGGTTCTTGAACACTTCGACGGCACGAGCCATCTGACCGACTTCGTCGGTTCGGTTCAATGCCGGGACTTCGATCTGCAAATCGTTGTTGGCTAGGCGATTCATTATGGCCGTCATGGCAATCAGGGGGTTGGAAAAACTGCGGGCGACGAAGTAACCGCACACGGAGATTAGCACAGCGCCCACAAACCCAATGATAATGATCAAATGAATCATCTGCGATTGTGCCGCAAAGGCTTCCGCCACATCGATCTCGGCAAGCAATGCCCAGTTCACGCCAAGAATGTCTACGGGGGCATATGCCGACAATACAGGATTCCCGTTGTAGTCAATCACGATTTCGGCACCGGCACTACCAGAGAGGGCAGATTTGGAGGCATTTGTTTCAACCGTCCCCTTTTCCGGATGGCGAAACGATGCGACAACAGAACGATTTTTCGGGTCCAGGTAGGAATCCGATCTCATCAGGTTGTCAGGGCCCACGAGATAGGTCTCACCCGACTTGCCCAGTCCGGCACGCTGGCTCATGACTTCCGAAATGCGGTCAAGCGGCATCTGGAATATGAGTACGCCCTGCATCTTGGAGCCCGCAAAAATCGGAGTGGCTATGAAGCTTGCAGGAGCATTGTAGGACGGCAGATACTGTTTGAAATCCACAAACGCAAACTGGCCTTTTTTCAATTTTCTGGCCTGACGAAACGCCTCACCAAAATTAGTGTTTGCATAGGGACCATCAACAAGGGATGTTGTGTAATCAAGTTCCTTGAACACCGAATAGACAATATCTCCGGAGGCGTTGTCCACCAGGAAGATGTCGTAGTAGCCGAATTTCTTGAGAAAACTGCGTATTGCAGGATGGTATTTGGCGTGTAGTCTGCTGTAGACCGAGACATCGGTAGCGGCGTCCAAGTTGTCCTTTTGACCCAAAGGATGTTTGTTGGCCTGGATGTAGTGGTATTGCAGAGCGATGCTGTCGTCATCCAACTTCGAATGGAGCGCGGCTATGTCAATTGATACGCCGTCGTTTTGTTTCTGAAATTCGGGTGCAAACTGTCCTGTGTAGTAGGTTGCCAGTTCGGTCCGCATCGTATCGATGTCAGATGCCGTCAACGTGTTGATATTCCGGAATTCGGCAAAGGCTGCGCTAAATTCCCCCATGGCGTCGATCACCATTGTGTTTTCTGAAAACGTCAGAACCTGGTCGCGTATGCCATCGAAGTAGCGCTCGATGCTGTTTCGCTTGATTTCCCGGACTGCAACGAGTTTTTCAAATGCTTGTACTTCAATTTCGGCACTACTCTTGGCAAGAATGGTCAAGCCGATTGTGGCGAATGGCACAATCCCAATTACAAGGAACGCTATGATCAGCTTAAGTTTGATGTTTATAGCCATGATGCATCCATTTCTTCCAAGAGTAACCCGTTGTAGGTTCACAGACTGCCGCCAGTCCGTTTGCGTTATCCGCCAAGCCAACTGTCCAGCATCTCAATCACGCGCCCCATGCTCAATGGTTTTGACATAAAGTCATCCATACCAACCTCCATACATAGATTTCGGTCGAAGTCCGCCGCATGTGCGGTGACAGCTATGATTACAATGCGGTCCGCAGTTTCTTTTTCGATCGATCTGATAGCTTTCGTCGCATCAAGCCCGTTCATTTCCGGCATGGATATGTCCATGAGGACGAGATCGGGTTTGTGAGTTTTGCAAAACTCTACAGCGAGCTTCCCGTTCTCGACCAATGCGTGGTCGTAGCCAGTGTCCGCCAACATTTGTTGGATAACAATCTGGTTAACGAGGTTGTCTTCAGCAATGAGGATCATACCGAATTCCTTATTCAGCAGATGCCAGAGTCGGCGGCATGCCATCGGAGGCTCCATCACCGCAAAGATTTTTGGGTAAATCGCAATGAAGACTACAGCCCAGCGGCCCTTTGTGTCGGAAAACATGGGCGGATCATGGTTAATTTCCGGTTAATGCGTATTAGACTCAAAACTTGATACACCGGTTTGGCTCACGCTTTGAACAGCTTTGCGCTATCGATTGGGACGTTTTCATACAGGTGGATCGAAACATCAGTGAGGTGCTTGAGCGTTGACCAAAGGCAGAGCCAAGAATGCCGTTGGTCGTCATACTTGTCTGGTTTCGGTTCCCACGCTGGAAGACGAAATGGACAAGTTCGGAACCTGGACGAAGGAATGCAGGTAACATGGTAGTCACGAACGAGCGCATAGGAACGAATGCCCAAATGAAAATGTGTTTATTCGTGAAAGGAAATGGCTCGGATCAACCAGCGGGGTGCGAACCTGATCCGAGCCGTGCTTGCAGTTGCTGGAGAGTCATTCACAAGCCCATTCAAGTCTGGTGACGCTAGGTTAAAATTTGATTAATTGTCACTTCCCCATTACTTATATCTCGTCATTCGCAATATGCGGCCCGTCGGATCAACTTGAAAGCGACCTGGGTCGCAGGCCCTTGATTTTCCGGGTTGGGCGGGACCTGCGCAGAAAGAACTATCGGCGTTTCCCAAACCGAGTTTTCTGGAGCTTGGTCGCCGTGAGTATTGGAAAGCCGATTAACCGTCTCTTCAACCATGCCCGTTAGAGTACTCATTCTAGCGACAATGCCAAAAGTCCGGCATAAGTGTAGACAGGCTGACCAGGGGTGGAAAGCAGGGGATTTTGAGAACGCGCGCCAATTTGGGGGCGCTGCAAATACTGATTTTCGATCCGGATTCCTACATGACTTCGCTCACTGCATACATGTTGTCAGCGCACGGCATAACGACATTCCGAAAAGCAAGCAGCGCAAAACAGGCACTTGACAGTTTCTCATCTGGCCATTTCAACGTCGTTATTACAGGTATTGCCAATCCTGATGAGCAATTCGAAACCTTCGTGGCCACGTTGCGCGACCCGAAGCAAAGCGCGAATCCCCGAGTGCCTATAATTGCCTATTCGGCAATGACGACGCTTCCTTTGGTGCTCAATGCTGTGCGTGCGGGCGCGTCGCTTATCCTTCAAAGGCCACTGAGCGCTGAAGTGCTTGTCGATCACATCAAAATGGTCACGACGACGACGCTTCGGTTTAAGCGCCAAAACGGTCTTCTTATGCCTGTGTGGCCGGAACACCTGACCCGCCTACTGGATGCAGGAGCACCACGCCTTGTTGCAATTGACAACGGCCGAGAACAGAGCGTCGGTGTAGAGTTGCTGGCTACAAAACCAGACAGGCACATTGTAAAAATCTGAAGCAATCCGTTGAGCAGTACGATTCAAGCTCAACGAACCGTGCGAGCATTTTCTCGTTTATGGTTAACATTTCTTAAACTTGTAGGAGATATTGTGTCGTCGAGAACTTTTCGGATAAAATCCGTCGAGAAATTTTGCCAAGCTGGATTTGGTTCATGTTTTACCAAGAAAGTATCGTGTGGAAACTGATATTACCGCTACCGATAATTTTGGCCTGTTGCGTGATTGCTGCGTGGTTCTTCGTCCCGCGCATGGTGACTGACAACACACGTGATGCAGCGGTTCGTTCAGCGGTTCAGACTGTCAAACAGTTCAAAACCATACGCGGGTACTACACTAAAAACGTAATCAAGAAGGCCAAAGCTAACGGTGGACTCAAGCCTTCTTTCAATCACGCCACCGAACCAAATAGCATCCCGCTGCCGGCAACCCTCATTCATGATCTGAGTAAACTTCTGGCCGCTGAAGATACGGCTATCGCGCTTTACAGTGAATTCCCCTTTCCACTCAGAAAGGGCCGGGAACTCGACGAGTTTCAAAATGACGCTTGGGCTTATCTCAACGCCAACCCCACAGGCAATTTCATACGGGAAGAAGACCGGGGAGACCAACGAATCTTGCGCGTGGCGATGGCGGACACGATGTCCGCACAGGGGTGTGTAGATTGTCACAACAACCATTCCCAGACGCCGAAAGCTGACTGGAAATTGGGCGATGTGCGCGGAGTGCTGGAAGTGACGACGAATATCACTCCGGAGATTGCGGCTGCAGGAAGTCTGAGCAACAAGCTCATAATGGCCCTTGTCGTAACCGGGCTAATCCTGATCGGTTTGATTGTTGTCGGTGCGCGATCTATTGCCAATCCGATAATGCATCTGACCGGAACCATGAAGCTGCTCGCCGACGGGGACTTGTCAGCTAGTATTCTCGACGAAAAGCGCAAGGACGAAGTCGGGCAGATGACCGAAGCCGTCCGGATATTCAAGGACAATGCTATCCGCAACAACGAGCTCGAAGAAGGACAGGCAGAAGAAAGTCGGATAAAGGCTGAGGAACGTGCGCGCGCCGAAAAACTGACGACTGGTTTCTCCGAAGGAATCGGGGCGATCGTGGACGCAGTTTCGTCATCAGCGGCAACGCTGAATTCTACCGCCCAGTCGATGGCTGTGATCTCCGAGCAGACGAACGGTCAGGTAGACGTTGTAGCATCCACGTCACAAGATACGTCGGCAAGTGTACAGGCCGTCGCTGCCGCAGCGGAAGAAATGTCTCATTCGATTGATGAAATCAAAGGCCGGATTGCCCAGGCGTCTGATGCCTCCCGAAAAGCAGTGGAAGAGGTCAAAAAGACTGGCGGCCAGATGGATGATCTGGCCCAGACAGCCGATAGAATAGGTGAGGTGATCAAAATGATTTCCGACATCGCTGAGCAAACAAACCTGCTCGCTCTGAATGCAACCATCGAGTCCGCACGGGCGGGCGAAGCTGGAAGGGGATTTGCAGTCGTTGCCAGCGAGGTCAAAGAACTAGCTGGACAGACTGCGTCGGCAACCGAACAAATTGTTGCTCAGATTGAAGAAATCCAGGCAGCCACCAAACAGGCAGCTGCTTCGATGTCGGGTATTAGCGAAATCATCTGTGACGTGGATATAACGTCTACGGAGATAGCGGCGGCCATGGAAGAACAGGGCGCCGCAACCCAGGAAATTGCGTCCAACATACAACGCGCTGCCACAGGGTCAAATGAAGTGTCGATGCAAATCGCCGATGTTGCCGGCAATAGCCAGAAAACGGACTCGGCTGCGCGCGATGTAAGCGGTGCGTCCGATGAACTTTCAACGCAAGCAGAAATCCTCAAAACTGAAGTCGATCAGTTCCTCGTGGGTTTGCGTAAAGGGGGGGCCGATCGCCGTTGGGCGGACGATCCGAACTACAATGGACTGGAGCGTCGTGACCAACTCGACCTCACAGTAAAAGACTCGGCAGCCTAGACGAAGTGGACCGTAGGCAAGCACTCTTGGGTCAATCGATAGTTCCGGTTAGGGTTTTGGTTGCTTGGAATTGATCCGGAAATGTAGGTTGGGGCGATGTTGGGTTTTCTGACCAAGTAGGTCGAGACAATAACTCCCAGACCGGGCCGGGGGGCAAAATCTTGGAGGTACCAGTGATCGTGCTGGAGAGCTGATCCAGCAACGCAAATCTGACGTTCATATCCAAAATTCGAGTTAATGCAGCTCGCAACCATGCCGGCTTTGATGACCGAACGAGCACCACAATAGGGGATATCTCTGCCCGTGGTGTTACGGTGTCGTCCAGTTGTCAGGCCTGTTGCTCGAAGTTCAGTAATCAGGGGTTCAACAAACTAGAATCGCTGACGACGGCTTTGCCCGATGAGCGCCAAAAATTGACACTCCCTGATGGTCCTCTCAGGCTGAATTTGGCGCGATACAAAACTGGCATCCCATTTATTACATATTAACAGAAATCGCGGAGAATCTGGCGTCTTGCGGGGTTTGCCATGTCGAGTTTTCTAAGCCGTCTTTCACTTTCTGCCATCATCTTGTTCTCGGTTGGTATCGTATTGCTGGGTGTCCTGATACCTGTGACGGTTCTCCAAATAGGATCAGAATACAGAGAGATCGAGCACGCGACAGAACGTGAGGCGATTGCCGCACTGGATATGCTCGAATCCGTTCATGTTCAGGCAATGCTCTTTCGTAAACAAACTGCCGACAATGACCCAGCTATTGACACGCTTAATGGGACCATGGAGCAGTTTTCCAATCAAAGCCGAAATGTGAAGCTTTGGTTGGTCATGAGTCCAAAGGTCTTGAATTTTCAAGCGGCCAACAACCAGACGGAAGTTGAGGGTCCACAAGATGAAGTTGACGTCCTGGCTTTGAGTTTAAAGAGGATACAGCATCGTTTTGTAGGCACCAACACGTTTCGCCTCACGCGTCCCGTGATTATGGGGCAGGGTTCCGCCGGGAATGCCAAATGCGCAGAATGTCATACCGCACTGATGGGTATTTCCGATGGTGAAGTCATTGGCGCATACAGCGCCGAGGTTGACATCAGAGATGCTTATGCAATCTGGAAGAGACGGAGCATAGCTGCAGTTTTCGCAAACTTTTGCATCGTAATGTTGACACTCGGACTGATTTACTTCCTGCTACGAACGACCGTACTTCGTCCAATCGGCGAACTGGCCAATGCAGCAGATAAAATCGCTAGTGGCGTGGATGCGGTAACATTTGATGGCGAAAAAAGACCGGATGCATTGGGAGCTCTGGCTCGGTCCCTTAACAAATTTAGGGGAGAACTGACGCGGCGTTTGAGTTTGGAATTGGAAGCCAGCCATGCAAAGGATGTCGCCGCCGCGGCAAAGGCGTCGGATCAAGCAAAGTCTGAATTTCTCGCAAACATGTCTCATGAGATCCGGACACCCATGAATGGGGTCATGGGGATGGCTGAACTGCTGGCGAGAACCGAATTAGATGCCAAGCAGGCTATGTTCACCGACCTTATTGTGAAGTCGGGAACAGCATTGCTGACGATTATCAATGACATTTTGGACTTCTCAAAAATTGAAGCTGGTCAGTTGGAACTGGATTTGGAGCCCTTCCGATTGAGAGATGCGGTCGAACAAGTAACGGCGCTTGTTTCTTCGAGCGCTGTCGAAAAAAATCTTGAACTTGTTGTCCGCGTCGATCCGAAGCTACCTTCAGTGTTTGTCGGCGATGTAGGCCGTATCCGGCAGGTGATCACGAATCTGATCGGCAATGCAGTGAAGTTTACTGAGAAGGGCCACGTTTTTGTTGATGTGTCCGACAATGCATCGGCCACATCGGGCGCACAAAATGTTCTGCAACTTACCTTCAGCATTGAAGATACAGGCATTGGCATATCTGCTGACGAACGGAACAAAATCTTCGAGAAGTTCAGCCAGGTGGACCAGAGCACAACGCGAAAACATGAAGGAACCGGACTAGGTCTGGCAATTTCTTTATCGCTAGTTCAGTTGATGGGCGGGAAAATGGGCGTTGAAAGCAATGAGAGTGGCGGTTCTACTTTCTGGTTCACCATCGACCTTCCAGTTCAGACTGCGGTCCATCAGACAAAACCGGTTCCGATGGATGTTTCAGGTGCACATGTATTGATTGTCGATGACAATGCAGTGAACCGGTCCATTTTGGCCGAGCAAGTTGCCTCGTGGCAATTTGAACATACCGTTGTGTCATCAGGTGCTGACGCTCTCTCGCGGTTGCGCGTGGCGACCAGTCTGAACAGTCCGATCGATGTTATCCTCCTTGATTATCAGATGCCTCAAATGAATGGCGCCGAATTGGTCAACACCATACGCGGAGAAGGCGCATTCGCAGGCATTCCGATAATCATGCTGACATCGGTTGATCTGCCAGAAATAGGCGAAACCATCTCTTCACTTGAAATTCAGGGCCACTTGATAAAGCCCATCCGTTCATCATTGTTGCTGGAAACGGTGGTGGACGTTTTGCAACGGTCACGAACCAGCAAGACTCAGAATGCCGAAAACAGTGCTGTGAAAAAGGTTTTGGCGGAATTGCAACTTGGGCATGGCACGCCGGCAAGTTCAGAACATGACTCCTCTAATTATATAGCTGCGCAGCCCGGAATGTCCCTGGTTGCACGAAACAAAGCAGATTGGCCGATGTCTGCAGGTTCAGATTTTGAAGATGCTACGCAATCCGACCTAATTTCATTCGACGTGCTCATCGTCGAGGACAATGAGGTCAATCAGATCGTGATGAGTCAAGTTCTTCATCAGAGTAATGTACGGTTTCAGATCGTTGAAAACGGTGCCTTAGCAGTTCAGGCGTACAAGTCATCTCGTCCAAAGGTAATTCTGATGGACGTATCCATGCCAGTAATGAATGGGTTAGATGCTACAAAGGCGATCCGAGAAATTGAGCGCGACAACGGGCGACACACACCTATCATCGGCGTGACAGCTCATGCGCTAAATGGTGACAAGGAACGGTGTATCGAAGTTGGAATGGACGATTACATTCCAAAGCCAATTTCCACCGACATGCTGACACGAAAAGTTCAGTTCTGGCTCAGAAAACAGACAAAACTTGAGCTGTCGGCGTAAGGTATCGATCTGTCGGGTAGGGTCCAGAAACCTTGAGCTTTTCACTGTGGACCGTTAGCCGCCTTCAATCACGGCCTTTTTCACGCACTGCCCGCGCCTGTACTTCAGATGAAGACCTGTTCGTCGTCTTGCTCATAACGGCCCCTTTTTCTCAAAAGCTGGGGTTTCCGGTAATCCCGGGACGGATCATTCACTAAATTCCAATCATTCTGCCTTATTCTTGCAAATAGAGGTGATTTGGTCATGCGTATCCGAATTCTACTGATATTGGCAATATTGGTTGCAACCGTAGTGCCTTCCGCACTCTTTGGCTGGTGGGCCTATCGAGATGGGGTAAAAAGGGAGTTCGCTGAGGTTTCGGACCGGCATCTTCTTTTGGCGCGGAGCATCGGCAGTGCGCTGGAGCGCTATCATGTCGATCTTGTCGCGGTTGCCGACTCAATTTCATCGTCAATGTTACAAAAGCAGGGCATTCCGGAGATCAATGGGATTCTCGAGGGTCTCAATATCGAACGCATTGTGGTTGTGGAACGCAACACCGGTTATATTCTCGCAAAGACCGAGAGAAATCCATCGAAAGAAATGGCTCTCGCTAGGCCGTTGTTGGAAAAGTTAGTGTCCTTGGCAGTACCAGGGAAAACAAACTTCTCTGAAGTCACGGCGTCTCCAGACGGCAACAACGTTCTTTATGCGGTTCGAGGGATCGGTGACAAATTGGCCGTCACGACGGTAAGCACCAACTATTTTGTTCAACTCGGGAAATCAATTTCATTTGGTGTTAGGGGCCATGCGGCAATTGTCGATCATGCTGGAAACGTTCTGGCACATCCTGTTCCGGACTGGGTTACATCCAGGAAAAATATTTCAAAGGTTTCTGCAGTCAAGCGAATGCTCAATGGAGAAACAGGAATTGAGCAGTTCTTTTCTCCAGCGTTAAAAGGGGACATGATTGCCGGTCTGACCTCGGTAAAGGGCCCCGGATGGGGAGTGATGATCCCGCAACCGATCTCCGAATTGTATGGAAAAGTTTACGAGAACAACCAATCGGTGTTGTTGGCCATCGCCGTCGGATTTCTTGTTTCGATTGTTCTAGCAATTCTCTTTCTGGAATCCGTCGTCAGACCGTTGGAACAATTGACTGTGTCCCTAAGAAATATCACCGATCCAGGCCAGTTAAAAAAGTTCCTTTTTCACACCAAAACCCGACCGGCTGTAGAGTTGATAGAGCTTCAGGACAGCTACAATTTGATGGTCTCCTTAGTGGATGTGAGTAAGCAGCGTTTTAAGGCGATTGCTGACTCCAATTCAGACTGGTTCTGGGAAATGAACCACAAACTGCAATTTGTTCATTTTTCAGACTCATTTGAACAAGTGACAGGGGTCGTTCCAAGCATGTTGTTGGGGAAAACCAGACGAGAAACCGGCGTTCCTTCAGTCGAACCTGAAGTGTTTGAACATCATCTCCGTCAACTTGACGCCCACAAGCCGTTCCGTGACTTCACGCATTCCAGAACGAAACCTGACGGCTCGCTCGTGTGGCTGTCCATAAACGGGAATCCGGTGTTTGATGAGCAGGGTGTATTTCAAGGGTATGTAGGCTCAGGGCGTGATGTAACCGAAGCGACCAATCAACAAATTGAATTGAGAAAGGCCCATGCACTCGCCCAAGCGGCAAATAGGTCCAAATCCGAATTCCTTGCCAATATGAGTCATGAGATCCGTACGCCGATGAATGGTGTCATGGGTATGGCGGAGCTTTTGAAAAAAACCGAACTATCGACCAAACAGGAAATGTTCGCTGATGTCATATTGAGATCTGGAACCGCTTTGGTGACCATAATCAACGATATTTTGGACTTTTCGAAGATCGACGCCGGTCAGGTCAAGTTCAATGAACAACCGTTCAATTTGGCCGAAGCGCTTGATGATGTCTCGGCGCTGGTTGCCACAAAGGTAGATGAGAAGGGACTTGAACTGATCGTACGCTGGGAACCTGGCCTGTCTGAATCCTTTGTCGGTGATGTGGGGCGGATCCGTCAGATCCTGACCAACATCATCGGCAATGCGATCAAGTTCACTGATCACGGACATGTCGTCGTTGATGTATCGACCACCACGATTACAACGGACGGCAACGGTGCCGGTCCGCTTTCGGGTATCCGAGTGTCGGTGAAGGATACTGGCGTTGGCATTCCAAAAGACGACGTCGCGGGCATGTTTGACAAATTCAGCCAAGGAGACAGCTCAAATACCCGCAACCATGAAGGGACCGGATTGGGTCTTTCGATCTGCAAGATGCTGGTTGAACTGATGGGAGGCAGGATTGGCGCAGAAAGTGAACAAGACAAGGGATCGACTTTCTGGTTTGAAATTCCTATGACGCCACACGAGTGCCCTGATGTTTCAAATCAGACTGCCAGCGGGATGTCCGGGGCCCGTGTACTTATTGTCGATGACAATGAGGTAAACAGGTCCACACTGTTGGAGCAACTCTCGTATTGGGAGCTTGATGCGACGACAGCTTCTTCTGGCTTAGAAGCGCTTGCATCTCTGCATCGTGCAGCATCGCTAAACCGACCTTTCGATGCTGTCATACTGGACTCTGTCATGCCTGAGATGGATGGTTTGGAAGCTGCCCAACAGATTCGGATGCAGCCTCCGATCCTGAATACACCCATAATAATGCTCACGCCGGTTGTTTGTGCGACCGAAACGCAATTCCAAGATCTTGGAATTCAGGGCCACATAGCAAAGCCTGCGGCGCGTGCACAATTGTTCAAAACTCTCATCGCAATTCTGGGAAGGGTCGAACAAACAAATACTTGTACCGACACGAGTGCACCCGCCTCACTGATGGAAAAGAGAAGCGCATGATCCTGGTCGCCGAAGACAATGACGTGAATCAGATTGTTATCGAACACATTTTGATGGATGCCGGATACGAGTACGTTCTGGTTGAGAACGGAAAACTTGCGGTCGATTATTGTGAGCTTAACAGACCCGCCGTAATTCTCATGGATGTCTCCATGCCGGTTATGAATGGAGTCGAAGCGACACAGGCCATTAGGTCTCTTGAAGGCGTCACCGACGAACGCGTAATCATCATCGGAGTTTCCGCCCACGCCCAGGAATTTGATCGACAGTTGTGCTTGGAAGCGGGGATGGATGACTACATGTCAAAGCCAGTAAGCCCAGACGGGTTGGCCAGAATGATTGGAAGTTGGCTGCACGGTACGGCCGCAGCAAATGCAACCGGTTAGGGTGTAGAGGCCCAGACTAGATTCGACAGTTTGCCGTTTTGAAGCGATGATCTGTCAGGTCGGATTTGATCTAAAAGTTTCCCATTCCAGATTTGGTTGCCCTTGATCATGGTGTCGAAGGGTATCCGCCTGCAACACATTCTGCCCTGATGTGTGCATTGCGAGTTGTCGTGTGATGTGTCTCACGAAATCGCCGTCGATATTGTCTAGGATTTTCTGCGAGGACTTTCCTGGCTGGGAAAGGAGCGGTACTGTCAAAGATCTTTCGCACATTTCATCAGGCGACGGCTCCGTGAGTTGACGTTTGCTCCTCGAAGAGCGGTTTCATGTTCATGTACTTGCGTGTGGCCCACTTGCTGGCCGCGATGTGCCTGAGCCTTGCGGATGCGGGGGAAAATTGGAGACTTGGCGTAGAGACTGCAATGAACAACGACCTCATGGGGCCATAGGCAACTACGTGCCGGCAGCGCTGATGAAATCAGTACACGTGGCCAGCCCGTGTCACTGATAAAGGCGAAAAACTCTGGCGCCTATCGAGGGGATTTTGGGTAGCACTTCAGAAACCAGTCGACCGTGATCTACGCGTTTTGTTGGGTTTTGGAGATCATTGCCGATATCCAGATTTGGGCAACCAAAAGCCTGATCCATTTGAGGATGAGGCGGAAGTTGTATCCGGCGGCGGCGAGGATCGGGTTGATGGCATCAC
>JAJFHD010000003.1 GCA_021775805.1 Alphaproteobacteria bacterium
GCTAGCATCGGGATCCTGAAGTTTCATCCCATGGAGGATCACGATGCCGAGGCTTCGCCAGGTTTCTCGCAAGGAGGCGACGCCCGAGGTGCGCGCCATGTACGACCGCCTCTTCGAGGGAAGGGATCCGGTCGCCGAACCGGGCACGGCCACCGGCACCCCGGGAAACTGGTGGACGGTCTTCGCACTCGTGCCCGACGTCTTCCGGCATGCCGTCGAGGGATTTGCGCTCTACATGAATCCCAAGCGCCACCTCGACCCGAAATTGCGGGAACTGGGCCAGACCCGTGCGGGCTTCGCCCGGGGCAGCCAATTCGTGTTCTCCCAACATTGCAAGGCCATGCGAGCCAACGGGCTCCCCGAAGAGAAGATCGCCGCCATTCCTTCCTGGACCACCGCCGAGGTGTTCTCTCCGCTGGAGAGAGCCGTCCTCGCCTACACCGATGATCTGGTACTCGCCGGGGGACGGGTGTCGGACGGCACGTTCGAAGCACTCCGGGAATCGCTTTCGGACGAGGAGATCCTCGAACTCACGTACATCGTCTGCACCTACGAGCTCCACGCCACCATGTGCCGTGCGCTACGCCTCGAATACGACGATGTGGACGAGCGGATCGTCGAGATCGCAGCACCCGAAGGCAGCGGCGGCCGCGACATCGGCCGGGACATCGGCGGAGCCTCGGAGGATGACTCGGCCTGAAGGAAAGAGTCGATACAGCAAGTCGTTCGTCCCGGAGCGTCGTGCCCCTTTCCAGGGAGCATGACCCGGCTGCTACGTTTCGGAGAGCAGATGTTCGCGAGCGTGGCCGGCCGAAAGCCGCAATGCCGCTGTCGTTTCCCAGGGAGACCCAACATGTCCACTGCACCGAGCACGAGTAGCAACCCGTTTCTTCAAGGCCTGCTGGCACCGATCAGCGACGAGCACGACGAGACGGATCTCGCGGTGGAAGGAGAACTGCCGGCCGCACTCAAGGGCATTTTCACTCGCAACGGCCCGAACCCCCAGTACGCCCCGAAAGGGGACATCTACCACCCCTTCGATGGCGATGGCATGCTCCACGCGATCTACTTCGAGAACGGCGAAGTGCGCTATCGCAATCGCTGGATCCAATCCGCCGGCTTGCTCGCGGAGCGGAAGCGAGGACGCGCCTGCTACGGAAGCATTTCGCAATTCGCCCCGCCCGAATTGGATGTCGTCGAAGAAGCCGGGGGGATGAAGAACACCGCCAACACCCAGTTCGTTCGACACGCCGGCCGCTACCTCGCGCTGCTGGAGGCGGCGCCGCCGACCGAAATCTCCCGTGAGCTGGAAACGATTGGCGAATACGATTTCCAGGGCAAGCTCGAAGGCCCGATGACAGCGCACCCCAAGCTCGACCCCAAGACGGGCGAGATGCTCTTCTTTGGCTACAGCCCCTTCCCGCCCTTCCTGCGCTACCACGTCGCCGACGCGTCAGGAACGCTCGTGCACAGTGTCGCGATCGACATCCCGCGGGCCGTGATGATGCACGACTTCGCCTTCACCGAGAATCATGTCCTTTTCCTCGACTCGCCGGCGGTCTTCGATGTCAACGCAATGTTGCAGGGTGAGCCCGGCATGCGTTGGGAGCCAGAGCACGGAACGCGGATCGGCGTGCTTCCCCGCCGCGGCAGCGCCGAGGAGATCCGCTGGTTCGAAGTGGACAACAACTACGTCGTCCACTTCTTCAACGCCTGGGAAGCTTCGGACGACCGGGGAACGAAAATCGAAATCCATGGGCCCGCGTTCGACCGAATGCCCGGCGGCCTGCAATTCGACAATCCGGTGCAGGTCGATGAGCCCATTCCCCGCCATTGGACGATCGATCTCGCGGCTGGCAGCGTGAAGACGGAACAGTACGACGAGCATCCGGGAGAATTCCCGCGCGTGAACGACGAATACGCGGGGTACGCCACCCGCTACATGTACAACTCGATCGCCCGTGGGTGGGAGTTCAATTTCGATTTCAACGGAGTCATCAAGTATGACAACGACACGGGGGCGCAGCAGAAGATCACCTACCCCGAGAGCGTGGTGAGTGGCGAGCACGTGTTTGCGCCAGATCCGAACGCTTCGGCGGAAGACGACGGCTACCTGCTGACGCTTGCAACCGACCGGGCAACGGAGAAATCAGAACTGCTGGTGCTCGACGCTCGCGACCTCGAATCCGGGCCCGTGGCTCGCGTGCAGATACCGCATCGGGTTCCGATCGGCTTCCATGCCAATTGGCTTCCTGAGAATTGATCGTGAAAATTCTGGCGGCTTCGGCGCTCGCCGTAGCGCTGATCTCGGGCTGCAGCGGCTCCTCCCTCGAATCGGAAGTGCCGCCGGCCGTTCGCGGGAGCGAGTCCGAAACCGGTCTCGCGTGGTGGAGCCGCGCTGCCATGGATACCTACTTGCGCTGGAACGCGTGGACGGAAGCGCGCTCGGGTTTCGTAGCCATGTTCGCTCGAGACGGTCACCCCGTATACGCGACCGCGTCTGGCTACGCCGACATCGCTGCCCAGACGCCCATGACGCTCGATACGCGGATGCGCTTCGCGTCGATGACCAAGCCGGTAACAGCCGTTGCCGCGCACATCCTTCTCGAAGAAGGAAAGCTCGGCTTGGATGACCCGGTGGAGCGCTACATCCCGGCCTTCGTGAACGCTCGCGTGGCCACGAGCCACACGCGGAACGCAGACGGTGCCTTCCCCACCGAGCCGGCGGATCCGATCCCGACCGTTCGCCACCTCCTGATGTTCTCGTCTGGCATCGGACCCGGAATGACCGGTCCCTCGGATCTCGCCAGGCATTGGAAACAGCACGGCCTGCGCTCGACGCCAACGGGATCGCTCGCCGAGCGGGTGGATCGGATCGTGCAGCTCCCCCTCTTCGAGCAGCCGGGCATGCGTTGGCGCTACGGCGGTTCGGCAGACGTCCTGGCCCGCGTGATCGAGGTGGCGGCCGGGGAACCCTTTGGAGAGTTCGTCGCTCGTAGAATCCTCGGGCCGCTCGGAATGTCCTCGACCAGCTTCCTTCCACCCGAGCCCGGGAAGAACGAGTTGGCCCGCGTCTATGCACAGAATGAAGATGGCGATCTCGTGCTGGCGGAACCTGGCATCGACGCTGAAGATTGGACGCCGGGGGGTAGTGGCCTCGTTTCCACCGCGCCTGACTACATGCGCTTTGCGCTGATGTTGTGGAATCGCGGCGAGTACGACGGGACGCGAATCCTCGCAGAAAAGACCGTCGCGGAGATGACACGCCTGCACGTGCCCTCGGGAGTCCTCGCAGCACAAGAACTCGATGGCAAAGGCCTCGAGGGGTTGGGCTGGGGCCTGGGGCTATCGGTCGTCGCCGATTCAGAGAGCACTCCGTTTTCTGATCGGGATGGCGACTTCTGGTGGGGTGGGTACTACGGCACCACGTTCTTCGTCAGCCCGAAGAGCGGTCTGGTCGGGGTCATCCTCTCGCAGAACCAGCCAGGCCCCCATAGCGACCTGCCGGTAGCACTCTACGTTTCCCAGGCCCTCGCCTTCGCCGGGCTCTAACCGCGCCCCATTTCGGGTCTCGACAACGCCGTCACGAAAGCGACCCTTCCGAGCAGGGAGGGATCGACATGCATCATGGCGCTTCGAATTTGAGACCGTTGGCCCCGGGGATCATCCTGGCCCTGCTATCGATTGCGTTCGGATTCCTTCTCGGTGGAGCTTTTGGGGCCGCTGAGGACGCCATCAAGGGAAACCTGCGCTCCTCCGCAGAGGCGGTCTTCGAATCGGTCTATCAAGGGGACGCGGAGAAGAGAGACGCTGTCGTTTCGAAATCATGGAGCTACATGAAGAGAGCTCACCTCCACGGCGGTGCCATTGGTGCGGCCGCGCTTGCATCGATCGTCCTGCTCGGCTTGTTCGGAAGCGCGAGCCGTCTCGAACGCATCTCGGCGATCGCGTTCGGCGGAGGTGCACTGCTCTACTCGCTGTTCTGGCTCGCCGCAGGGCTGACGGCGCCCGGAATCGGGAGTACTGGTGAGGCAAAGGAGGCCCTCAGTTTCCTTGCATTGCCAGGCGCAGCCCTCTGCCTGCTCGGAATCGGCGGAACGTTGCTCTCGGTGGTGCTGCAACTCGTCGCCTCGCCCGCCGAATCTGACTAGAGCGGTTTCAACACTTGCGTGAACGCGGGACGGCCGACGAGGGCCGTCGCGCCCGGCTCGATCCGTAATATTTTTTTCATTCGCCAAGGCGGCTTCCGCCAGGCGGAAACAGGAGGCGATAGTCCATGTTCTGGCGCAACGGGGCAATGATCCTGATCGCTGTTCTCTTGGCAGCGAGTGCCGTATCCCGCGCAGCCGAACCCGTTGAAGCCAAGGCTGCAACATCCAAACCCGACACGCGTCAACTCGTCGAGATGCCGGAAGAGGCCCAACGACTCCTTCGCAGCGACATGTTCGATCATCTCGTGGTCATCACCCTGCTGATGGGGCATCTCGCAGCCTCGGAGTTCGAACAGGCGAGCGAACTGGCGGAAACTCGCCTCGGAAACAGTGCCAGGGGAAGGCACCGCGGCACGGGCTTCGGACCCGGGCGTTTCATGCCTCCTGGAATGCACCAACTGGGGTTTGGAATGCATCAATCGGCGACCGATTTCGCCAAGATCGCCAAGGACGAGGACCTACCGTCCGCGCTGTCTGCGCTGCGGCGGGTCACGAACTCTTGCGTGGCTTGCCATGCAGGATTCCGCATTCGCTGAACCGGCCCTAGCGTCCCCTGAACCGCGGAGCGCGCTTTTCCACGAAGGCACGGACGGCTTCCCGATGGTCTTCCGTTCCGGCCGAGCGAACGACCCCCTCGGCTTCGCCTGCAAGGCACGCAGGAAGATCATGATGCAGCGCCCTGTCGAGGTTGGCCTTCATCAGCCCATACGCGACGGTCGGACCCGCGGCCAGACGCCGCGCCCATGCCATCGCCTCCTCCATCAGACGGTCGTCGGGAACCACCCGATTCGCGATACCCAGCTGTTCGCAGGTGTCCGCTGCCACGCGTTCGCTGAAAAAGAAGAGTTCCCGCGCGCGGGCCGTACCCACGAGGTGGGTGAGAAAGAAGCTCGCGCCATAATCGCCCGAAAGGCCGACATTTCCGAAGCCGGTCGTGACGAACGCACTCTCCGCCATGATGCGTAGATCGCAGGCCAACGCGATCGAGAAGCCAGCACCCGCGGCGGGGCCAGGCAACGCGGCAATCGTCGGTTGGCGCAACGCGTAGAGGGCCCCGGTCAACTCCAACTGGCGACGGGTCTGATCGGCAACGACCTCCGCGAGTGGCGGAGCAGGACCTGCGCTTGGCCCGCGAGTACCCATGCCCTTCACGTCACCACCTGCGCAGAATGCGGAGCCGGCGCCGGTCACCAGCACCGCACGCACGCGCCCATCGTCCCGGAGCGACGCGATCGTGGATCGAAGAGCGGGGCTCAGCGTATCCGAGAGAGCATTCCGTACCTTGGGACGGTTCAGTGTAAGTACGGCCACACCTTCATCGATGTGAGCGAGCAACTCATCGGTGCCGGCGTCCAGCGGCTCTACCATCGCTCCGTCCACGGCCGCAGGTCTGCCTCGAAGGTCCAGGCGCTGCGCGGCTGAGCGTGGATGGACCAGAAGGTTTCCGCGATGTCATCTGGGGCGAGGATCGAATCCGGCGGGCGGTCCTCGAGTTGATCGCCCATCAGCCCACGGATGAACGCACCATCGATGCCACCGTCGATCACGAGGTGGGCGACATGGACGCCCTCGGGCCCCAGCTCGCGCGCCATGCTCTGGGCCAGCGCACGCAAGCCGTGCTTGGCGCTTGCAAAAGCTGCGAAACCGATGCCACCACGCACGCTGGCGGTCGCCCCGGTGAAGAGGATGGTCCCGCGCCCGCGCGGAACCATGCGCCGGGCCGCCTCGCGTCCCATCAGGAAACCCGCAAAGCAGGCCATCTCCCACACCTTGGTGAATTTGCGTACGTCCGTATCACGAATGGGGATGTTGATGTTCGCGCCCGGATTGAAGACCGCCACATCGACCGGCCCGATCTCCGCCTCGATTCGGTCGAAGAGCCCGACGACCTCTTCCTCCCTGCGCCCGTCCACCTCGAAGCCATGAGCCTGCCCGCCCTCGCCGCGGATCTCCTCGCACATTGTCTCGAGTTCATCGCCGTGTCGCCGGCGCACCCCGCAAGCGATGAAGCCCTCCCGAGCGAAGCGCTTCAGGATCGACGCTCCCAGGCCGGGCCCCGCACCCACGACCAAAGCCACTCGCGCTCCCGCCATCGTCGCATCCTCCGGCCCGACGCGGGCCGCCTCTACCCATAGCCCGTTGCTACCGGGAGTTCCCCTGAGCCCATTCCCTACACCGCGTCCGGGGCAGGTACCATTGGCTGCGCAAGCATCCAACCGTCGAGTTCGAGTGTGGGAAGGAACCGTACCGATGAGAACCCCGAAGACATGAGCACGGCCCGGACTCATCTGATCGTAGGAGGCTTTCCGCCGGGAGCGACGGCTGCCCACGACATGGACTATGCGAGACGTCGCTTGCTCGACCTCCTGGGAGAGACGCCGGGCGTGCAGACGACCGTGTCCAATGACTTCACGGATATCGAGCGTTGGCTGCCCGGCTGCGCGTTTCTCGTGAGCTACGTCGCCGGCCCACACCTGATCGGAGATCAGAACGGCATCGTCCAGGAATGGCTGGCCGGTGGAGGCCGCTGGCTCGGCCTGCATGGAACGAGCGGTGGCCGGGCGGGTCGCATCGAAGGCCAACCCCACGCGCGACGTATGCTGAAGCTTCCCCATCACGACACGCTGGGCAGCTTCTTCCTGAATCATCCCCCGATCCGCCGCTTCCAGGTGGACGTCGCGGACGGCGACCACCCGATCGTGCGCGGAGTTCCGGCCTCCTTCGAGGTGAGCGATGAGCTCTATTTCATCGAGCTTCTCGACCGGGAGAACACGCAGATCCTCCTGACCACGCAGCTTCCGAAGGACCCGGCTCCGGATTTCGGCTTCACCTACGAAGAAGACACCTCGCTGCTTCCGGACAATCGATCTCGGGCATTGGGATACAGCCGAGATGTCGGCAAGGGTGGCGTCGCGTACATCGCGCTCGGGCACTGCCACTCGCCGGAAACGAACGGCCAGCCATTCGTTGACGAGAGCGTCGCGCCGGAGGGCAAGACGCCACTGCTCTTCCGCGGCTCATGGGAAACCGAGGGCTTCCAGCGATTGCTCAGGAATGCTCTCGCGTGGGGTACCGGAGCCTAGGCAGGCGACTGCAGCATCGAATCCCAGGGGCCGGCCATCTTGGCGGCAGAAGCAAACACCCCCCAGGAGCCACAACGGTCGCAGTCCACGTCGTTGCCGTAGCAACAGAAAGGCGTGGTGAAATCGTTGCCCTCGATGTAGAGCGGCAGCATCACCTTCTGCATCGGGCAATGGTCGGTGACGAGCTTGGCGGTGGCGGGGCGAAGCAGTTCCAGGCTACGGCTCGAGTTCCAGATGAACCCCGGGTAGCGACGTTTCAAGTCGAAGACGATATCGATCGCCGCCTCGCGCTCCTCGACGTCATCCCAGGCCCTCGGTGAGACCTCGTCAGCGCGCGGAACGTAGAAGCTGAACGTCAGGCCTCGGAACTTCGTGGGCAGCAGCTCGCGCACGAGATCCTCGAGGCGATGCTGGTTCCCCCGATGCAACACGCATTGCGCCATCACGAGGGACTGAAAATCGTCTGGGAGGGCAGCGACGTTCTGCATGACCCGGTCGAAGACGCCGTCACCTCGAACCGGATCATTCACGTCCCGTGGACCGTCGAGAGATACGACGTAGGTGACATCGGGCCCGAAATCCTTGAACACCACGGTACCGTTGGTGGTGATCGTGTTCTTCTCGAAGAGTGCGAGACCCTTCTCGACCAGGCGCCAACGCAGCATGGGCTCGCCGCCCATCCACATCATGCGTCGAATCCCGTGGCGGTCGCGCAGGCGTTCGAGTTCGGCGAGCAGGCGTTCGGGCTTCATCTCCCCTTCCGAATCGTTGGGATTTCCTTCGCGGAAGACGAAGCAATGCGCGCACTCGAGGTTGCAATGGTTCGTGACGTTCACCATCGCTCCCGGGTACTGGAGCGGCGGTTCCATCGTCAGGCGCCGAGCACCGAAAGGCTCGGGCGGGGGCTCCGGAGAGTTGGAGGAGGTGGGTCCGGCCATTGGGAAATATTACAATCACGATGCCGAAATGTCCACATTTGTAATGTTTGATCGGCATTCGCCCGGAGAAACCGAGCGGCTTCGGGGTACGATACGGCGCCTGCTGAGGAGCGAGGGACGGACGGATGATTCCTGCATACAGACTCTACGGTGCTGCCATCTCGCTCTATACGGGAAAGGCACGCGCCTATCTGCGGTACCGGAACATCCCCTTCGTCGAGGAGGCCGGTAGCCCGGAGATCTTCGAGCGCGTCGGCTTCCGCATGATCCCCGTATTGCATACGCCCGAGGATGAGTTGATCCAGGACACCACGGTCATCATCGACCACCTGGAGACCCGGTTCGCGACGGTCGGAACGAGAGACACCTCGATCTATCCGGCTGGGCCCGCGCAGCGCCTCGTTGCGCTCCTCTTCGAGGTCTATGGAGACGAGTGGCTGGTGATTCCTGCAATGCACTACCGCTGGAACTACAACCTGGATTTCATTCTCGAAGAATTCGGAAAGATCGTGATCCCGGAAGCCAGCCCCGAAGAGCTGCGGGCTATGGGCGAGAAGATCTCCGCACCCTTCCGCGGCTCACTACCGATCCTGGGAATCACGGAAGATACGACTGCGGGGATCGAACTCGACTACGAACGGTTGCTCCTGCGGCTGAACGCGCACTTCGCGAACCATCGATATCTGCTGGGCTCGCGACCGAGCATCGGGGACTACGGCTTGATGGGCCCCCTCTATGCCCACAACTACCGGGACCCGTGGAGCGGTGAGCAGATGCGACGCCTCGCGCCCAACGTCGCTCGTTGGGTCGGATCGATGAACACGCCGGCGCCGGGCTCCGGCCACTTCCTTCCCGACGACGAGATCCCCGAGACGCTGCTGCCCCTGCTCGAAGTGATGTTCGACGAGTGCATGCCAGCCCTGATGGCCACGATCGACGCCAACGCGGCTTGGATAGACGGCAACCCGGATGCTGAGGAGATTCCGCGTGGCGTCGGCGAACACGAATTCGTGATCGGCGGAGCGCATGGCAAGCGCATGATCCGCTCCTACAGCCAGTGGATGCTTCAGCGCCCCCTGGATGACTATCGGGCTCTCGAAGGGAAAGACCTCGAGCGAGTCGATCGCCTCCTCGAGAGCGTGGGCGGCAAGGATTGGATGCAGCTTCCGATCCAACGGCGCGTTACCCGACGAAACAACAGGCTCGTTCCCGATCAAACGAGCTT
This sequence comes from Alphaproteobacteria bacterium, assembly GCA_021775805.1. Classification (GTDB taxonomy): domain Bacteria; phylum Pseudomonadota; class Alphaproteobacteria; order Rhizobiales; family JAJFHC01; genus JAJFHC01. The sequence continues at coordinate 9,458 of JAJFHD010000003.1, forward strand.
CTCGTAGGATCCTATCGAGCCCCGAGCCTTACCATCGAACAATCACGACGTGGGTGACCCGATTCGCTACTAGTAGGCCCTCCGCCGTGCTGTTCGTCGAATCGACCTTCTTCGTCTTCTTCGCTGTCGTGCTCGCGGTGGCGTGGGCTTGCCGTGGCCACCGCAGCCACAAGGCCTGGCTGCTGGCCGCAAGCTACTTCTTCTACGGGGCGTGGGATTGGCGCTTCCTGGGCCTGATCCTGCTCTCGACGGCGATCGACTACCTCGCGGCCCTGCGCATCGAGGCCAGCCAAGACGAGAGGCGGAGACGCACCTGGCTGTGGGCGAGCCTGGCCTGCAACCTCGGCATCCTCTTCACGTTCAAGTACCTGGATTTCTTCGCCGGCTCGGCGACCGCCCTGCTCGAAGCCGTCGGCCTGCAAGCCGGTTGGACGACCCTCCACCTGACGCTTCCAGTGGGGATCAGCTTCTTCACATTCCAGTCGATGAGCTACACGATCGACGTCTACCGGCGGGAGATCCAGGCGAGGCGAGAGCCGCTCGATTTTGCCCTTTTCGTCGCGTTCTTCCCCCAACTCGTTGCCGGACCCATCGTGCGCGCCCGGGATTTCCTTCCCCAGCTCACGAGCCGTCCACTCTTCTCCGGCGTGCCCGTACGCGCATGCCTCACCCTCTTCTGGATCGGGTTCTTCAAGAAAGCCTGCGTCGGTGACAATCTGGCCCTCTGGATCGACCCCGTCTACGCGGAACCGGCGGCCCATACTGCGAGCGCGTTGATCGGGGCCACCTGGCTCTACGCCGTGCAGATCTACTGCGATTTTTCGGGCTATTCCGACATGGCGATCGCGACAGCGGGGCTCCTCGGCTACCGGCTTCCACGCAACTTCGCCGCTCCCTACTTCAGTCTCTCGGCGACGGAGTTCTGGCGCCGCTGGCATATCTCGCTTTCGAGCTGGCTGCGCGACTACCTCTACATCTCGCTCGGCGGCAATCGACACGGCTCAGTCCGCACTCGCGTCAACCTCATGGCCACCATGTTGTTAGGCGGCCTCTGGCACGGTGCATCCTGGAACTTCGTCATCTGGGGCGGGCTTCACGGCCTCGCCCTGGTGGTCCACCGGCAGTGGCGAGCCCTTGTGGGCATCCATCACGCCCCCGACCCGCTCAGGCCCCTCGCGCGGCTCGCGGCCCTGTTGTTCACCGCCTGGTGGGTCGTCTTCTGCTGGATCTTCTTCCGGGCGGCAACGCTTTCCGACGCTTGGATCGCGGCCCACGCGTATCTCACCTGGGCATCTCCCGGAAGCACCGCCTTACCAGGAACCGTGTGGCCCATCCTGGCACTCCTGGTCGGCATGCACGCACTCTGCTGGCGTCTTCGACCCGAAGAGAGAGCCGGCGAGATTCCCGGCTTCGCTTTCGCGCCGGCTTACGGCCTGGCTTGGAGCCTCGCGCTCCTGTTGGTACCGCTCGAGGCGAAACCCTTCATCTACTTCCAGTTCTGACCGCGGCGCGCCCACCCTTGGTCAGAAACGTCGAGGGACAAAGATCGCTCGCGAGTGCCTCCGAGAAGAGACGCGCACCGCGCTCCGCAAGATGCCCCCGGTCGTGCCAATTCTCCATCTCGTAGAGTTCGGGCAACTCGTCGGGGGGCACGATCACGACCGGCCGATCGGGAGCCGTCTCCGCGAGATGGTGCGCCACATCCCGTACCCACTCGAGGGCGTCGTACCGGATCGTCGGAGGCAGGAGCGCACCGGCTCGGGAATGAGGGCCGTCTCCCGAGGCCAGTAGACGCTCGACGAAGAGCCGCTCCACCATAGAGAGTGGCTCTGCCGGGGCGACCGCCACCTTGGCCATGTCACTTGTCACGCCCTCGAATTTTTCGCGGTCGGCCACGAGATCCAGACGACGGTTGAGCAGACGGGTTCGCATCTCACCGCTGGCTTCCGCCGTCGCCTGCTCGAGGGAAACGTAGCCGCGCTGGGCAAGCTGCTCCGGCGACTCCGACCCCGACGATTCCGGAACCCCAAAGGCGAAACGCTGAGCACGACCCACGCCCAGCTCGGTCGTGGCGAGGGTTCGCATGTAGTCCACCGACAAGCCGATGCTGATCGCCGGGGACGGCGGGACACCCAAGAAGATCAATGCACGAGGAATCGGGCGTTTTCCGAACTGTCCCGGCGCTGGACGAGCCCAGATCTGCAGGAAACCCAGGGGCACCGTGGAGGCGCGATTCCCGAAACGTGCGCGGACATCGGTGGGTGTCCGTAGCGCCGGCCCGAACGCGGCCATCGGCTCGATCAGGACCAGCCGCGGCCGCTTGCTGGGCCCGCGGGAGGCGACCTCGGCCACCCGCGCCATGGTGGGCGCAGACATTCCCGCCCAACCCAGGTTGTAACTCCGCACACCGGGGCAGCCGAGGGCTGCCAGCGCCGAGTCCACCCGCTCGGGAACGATCGCGCGCAGCACCCGGCTGGAACCCACGAAGAAGATATCGAGTTCGTCGCGGTGCTCCTCGACGTAGGCGAATTTGCTCGACAATCCACCGAGAGATTCCGCGGGCAGCCTTTCCGGCGACGGTTCCAGGGCCAGGAGGATGGCGACCGTGATCGCCGCCGCGAACAGGCCCAGTCCGACGAAATGCCACTTGGGCATGGTGTGGGGCCGCTCGCCATCGGGCAGCGGCGGCTCGTCCCAGCCTCGTCCCCGACTCATACGACCTCGTACCTCTTGGCAGCGTGGATCCGATGACCTGTGGATACCAACTCCGCGCGAACGTGAAAGCCGGCGGATCAGGCACCACGGGAGCGATCCGGTACCGTGCCCGCACCTGGCACGAGGAGCCCCGATGACCGAAGAGCCGCGCATCCTGACCGACCTGGATGGGGAGGGCGTGCTGCAGCTGACCCTCAACCGGCCCCGGCGCAAGAATGCCTTCGACGAGGCCCAATGGGATGCCCTGGCCCAGGCCCTGGACGCCGCCCGCGAGGACGCTCAGGTGGCCGTCGTCGTACTCACGGGAGCCGGCGGGAACTTCTCGTCCGGCGCCGATTTGAGCAGCTTCAGTGGAGAACCGCCGCCTCCGCGGGCCGATGGCAAGCCCAGCGCCTTCTTTGCCTGCGTGGATGCGATCTTCGCTTTCGACAAGCCGCTTCTGGCCGGTGTGCAGGGTGTCGCTGTGGGCGGGGGCTGCACGCTCGCCGTGGCGGCGGACATCGTCTACGTGGGCGAGAGCGTGCGCATGCGCCTGCCGTTCGCGAACCTCGGGCTCGTGCCCGAAATCGCGAGCAGCTATACGCTCCAATCCGCCATCGGGCGCCAACGCGCCAACGAGCTGATGTTCACGGCGGAATGGATCGATGCGAAACGTGCGCTGGAAGTCGGCCTGGCGGCCCGCGCCCTTCCCGATGACGCGTTGTTGGCAGCCACGATGGGCAAAGCTCGCGAAATCGCACAGTGGCCGATCTCGGCGTTGGTCGGTATCAAGCGCACGCTTCAATCCGTCCACCAGGCCGGAATCGCAGCGGCCCGGGAGATCGAAGACAAGGAAATGATGCTCCGAGCCGGCTCGCCGGAGAACATCGAGGCCGTGGTCGCATTCATGCAGAAGCGCGCACCGGATTTCAAGCAGTTCCGCAAGAAGTCATGAGACGTTCGTTCCGCAAGACCAAGATCGTGGCCACGATCGGCCCGGCCTGTGACGACGTGGATCTCCTGGCGCGCATGATCGAAGCCGGCATGAACGTGGCCCGGCTCAACATGTCCCACGAGGATCACGAGAGCCATCTTCGACGGCTCGAGAGCGTGCGCGAGGCCAGCGAACGCGTCGGCGTCATGGTCGCGACGATGATGGATACGAAAGGTGCGGAGATCCGCACGGGCAGCGTCGCGCGAGATGTCGTGATCCGGCCCGGTGCGGTCTTCAGCTTGTTTGCGGCCGACATCCTTGGGGACGAAGCCGGCGTTTCGATCTCCTACCCGGCACTGGTCGAGCGGCTCGAGCCCGGGACTCGCGTGCTGATCGACGACGGACACCTGGAGCTGGAGGTCGAAACGGTCCAGCCCGGGGAGCTCGCCTGCCGTGTGCTGCGAGGTGGCCCACTCGAAAGCCACAAGGGTGTCAACGTGCCCTCGGTCTCCCTGCTCCTCGACGGACTGAACGAAGCCAACCGCGCGGACCTGGCGTTCGCCGCGGATGTCGGCATCGACTACATCGCCGCCTCCTTCATGCAGAGCGCGGACGACGTCACCGCGATTCGCAATTTCCTCGCCGAGCACGGTGGCGAGCACATCCCGATCATCGCCAAGATCGAGAGCTCTAGTGGCCTCCAGAACCTGGACGCGATCATCGAGGTCGCGGATGGCACGATGGTCGCGCGTGGAGACCTCGGCGTGGAGATTTCTGCTGCGCAGGTTCCGGTGGCTCAGAAGCGGATCATTCGACACACGGTGGGCGGCGGGAAGCCGGTGATCACCGCGACCCAGATGCTCGACTCGATGGAGCGGAATCCGGAAGCCACCCGGGCCGAGGCCAGCGATGTGGTGAATGCGGTGCTGGATGGCACCTCGGCCGTGATGCTCTCGGGCGAGACGGCGCGGGGGCGCTACCCGGTCGAAGCCGTCCAGAACATGGCCGAACTGGCTTCCGTGGCCGAGGCCTCGCTGCGCGAGTACGGCTACTTGCAGCAGATCTCCGCCCACCCGACCGCACGTATCACGGATGCGGTGAGCCGTGCGGCCAGCGAAATGGCCAATCACCTGGCGGCCAGTGCCATCTTGACCTTGACCGAGAGTGGCTTCACCTCCCGCCAGATCTCCAAGTATCGGCCGCGCTGCCCGATCCTCGCGGCGACCCGCTCGCCCCAAGTGGCGCGGAGGCTCGCGCTGAACTGGGGCGTCACCGCCTGGTTGACCGAGGATGCCGCCTCGGACGAGGAGAAGCTCGAGCATGCCCTCGAATGGGCCTCCGAACGCGGCTACCTCCGCAGCGGTGATACGGTCGTGGTGACCGCCGGCATCTCCAGCGAGGCCGGCAGCACGAGCACGATCCGCGTCATCACCGTGCCTTGAGGCCCCGGCCTGATTCGCGGCCCGAGCCCACGACGCCTGATCGGGGAACCGGCACGAATCCTGCTGTGGATCAGAGCAGGACCCGGCAGTGGGGCAAGGGGGCGCGCCTGACGCGTCGCTAGCGTGAGGGTGGACAGTTTTCCCCGTCACGCTGGGTTAACATGGGCCATTCGCTCCCACTTCAGCGCGTCCTTGGAGGGGTTTCCATGCCGAGTGGTTGTCGCCATACGTTCGCGAAGTCGGGTCCTGGTGCACGCGTCGCAGGTGCGCTCGGGGCTTTGGCATTCCTGGCCGTCGCTTCCTCGGCCAACGCCATCGAGTTCCTCGAAGATCGCGTGCAAGTCCACGGTGCATTCGAGATGGAGCTGCGCACGATTGCGCGCGATCTCGACATGTCCGACGGCCTCGACCTGACGCAGTGGTACAACATCCTCAACCTGGAGATCGAAGCGGACATTGCCCCCGAAGGGTGGGGCCCCTTCGACTTGATATCGGCCTTCGCGCGAATCGAGGGCCGCTACGACTGCGTCTGGCGTCGGGGGTGTGGGCTTTTCCCTAATGTTTCCGTGTATGGGGACCGCCCTGAACGTCAGCCCAAGCGGCTCTCGGACGGGCGAAGGGCTGGCTTCCGTTCGACCGGCCAGCTCTACAATGGAGACCAGCGCTACTACCGCGACATCCCGCGGGAATCGCTTCCCTACCGCTTCCGGGATCGCGACCGTGGCTCCCGGGTCACCTCACCTCTCTTCAATATCGGCGGAATCGACACGCTCTTCGATTCGCCCGGCGCCGACGGCGTGTTCGGAAACGAAGACGATCCGGCACCCTTCTACTTCTCCGAAATCCTGGCCGACGAATGCGAGTTCAACTTCCGCAAGCGCCACGGCAGCCAGGACGGCGTGGGTGTCCAGATCATGGGCCCCTGGCAGCCGGCTTGCACGATCCGTCCCACCGGGAAACTTGCCGGCAAGCCCAACCCCTTCTCTTCACTGGATCTTTCCCCGATCACCGGGGACGTCGGCGCCGGCGCCCTTCCCTATCGACCCGCTCCGGAGCGCCGGGCAGATGAATGGGCACCCAAACACGAGGCGCGTGGCGTCTACTACCCGAACGAACGTCTGGCAGAGGCCCTGCGGGACGGTCGTTTCGACAGCTTCGACCAGAACTTCACGGTCAACGAGTTGCAATGGAACCAGGGCGCGAGCCAGCAGGACGAAAAGGCGCTGAAAGAGCTCTATTTCGACATCGAAGCGTTCGATAGTCGGCTCTGGTTGCGCCTGGGCAAGCAGACTGTCGTGTGGGGCAAGACGGAGCTCTTCCGCAACCAGGACCAGTGGAATCCCCAGGACCTGGCCCTCGCTTCGCTGCCGAGCCTCGAAGATTCGCGCATCGCCTTGTGGGCAGGCCGGGCCGTGTGGTCGTTCTGGAGTGTCGGCCCGCTCGAAGATGTGCGGGCCGAACTGGTCGTGCTGATGGACCAGTTCGAGCCGACGGATCTCGGCCGCTGCGGCGAGCCCTATGCGCCGAACCCGGTCTGCGACAAGACCTTCGGCTTGTTCATCCACGGGCTCACGGGCCTCACCGTCGCCGGCGAGCGTCGCCCGCCCAACCCGTGGAACAGCTGGCATGGTGTCGAGGCAGGCGCTCGGGTCGAGTGGCGCTACAACCGCTTCTC
>JAJFHD010000021.1 GCA_021775805.1 Alphaproteobacteria bacterium
CTTCACATAGTCGGCATGACCCGGGCAATCGACGTGAGCATAGTGACGGTTTGCCGTCTCGTACTCCACGTGTGCCGTTGAAATCGTGATCCCGCGCGCCTTTTCCTCAGGCGCCTTGTCAATCTGGTCGTACGCCGCAAATTCCGCACCGCCGCTCTCGGCGAGAACCTTGGTAATCGCTGCCGTCAACGTCGTCTTGCCATGGTCAACGTGACCAATCGTGCCGATGTTGCAGTGCGGCTTCGTACGTTCAAACTTTTCTTTGGCCATATCGCCTCTCCATTTCCCTAAAAAACGGAAAAAATCCTATCAGTTAGTCTATCAAGCAAGCTTTGCCCGGACTTCGTCCGAAACCGCCTGCGGCACCTGTTCGTAGTGGTCGAATTGCATCGTATATTGCGCGCGTCCCTGGCTCATGGAACGCAGGGTGTTCACATAGCCGAACATGTTGGCCAAAGGCACCATGGCGTTGATCACCGTTGCAACACCTCGCGCTTCCGTTCCGCTGATCTGTCCGCGACGGCTGTTCAGGTCGCCGATGACGTCCCCCATGTAATCTTCCGGAGTCACGACTTCGACCTTCATCACCGGTTCAAGCAGCTTGGCACCGGCCTTGCCGCAGGCTTCGCGGAAAGCCGCACGGCCTGCCATTTCGAAGGCCATGACACTGGAGTCAACGTCGTGATAGGCGCCGTCCGTCAGCGTGACCTTGAGGTCCAGCATCGGGAAGCCGGCCAACACGCCGGATTCCAACACGCTCTGGACACCTTTCTCAACGCCGGGAATATATTCCTTTGGAACATTACCGCCAACGATCTTGCTTTCGAACTCGTAGCCGGCACCGGCTTCCTGCGGTTCGATCGTGATCTTGATCCGCGCAAACTGGCCAGAACCACCGGTTTGTTTCTTGTGGGTGTAGTCCACATCGGCGCTCTTGTTGATTGTCTCACGATAAGCCACATGCGGTGCACCGACATTGGCATCGACCTTGAATTCACGCTTCATGCGGTCAACCAGAATGTCCAGGTGAAGCTCGCCCATGCCCTTGATGATAGTCTGCCCGGATTCTTCGTCTGAAGTCACCCGGAATGAAGGATCTTCCTGGGCCAGACGATTGAGCGCTACGCCCATCTTTTCCTGGTCGGCCTTGGTCTTGGGTTCCACGGCCACCGAGATCACCGGATCGGGGAATTCCATGCGCTCAAGGATAACCGGTTTAAGCGGATCGCACAGCGTGTCGCCTGTCGTCGTGTTCTTGAGACCCGCGAACGCCACTATGTCGCCGGCGTGCGCTTCCTTGACGTCTTCACGGCTGTTGGCATGCATCTGAAGCATTCTGCCCACGCGCTCGCGATTGTCTTTGACGGAGTTGAGAACGCTGCTGCCGCTTGCCACCGAACCGGAATAGATCCTCACGAATGTCAAGGATCCGACAAACGGGTCGTTCATGATCTTGAAGGCCAGTGCCGAGAATGGCTCTTCGTCGGACGTCTTGCGCACGATCTCTTCTTCGGTCTTCACATCAATGCCGCGGATGGAGTCCACGTCAACCGGTGACGGCATGTAGTCGATCACCGCATCGAGCAAGGGCTGAACGCCCTTGTTTTTGAACGCCGTACCATTGAGAACCGGAACGAACGTCTGATTGAGGGTGCCGATACGGATCAGGCGTTTCAGTTCGTCTTCGCTTGGCTCGTTGCCTTCGAGGTAGGCTTCCATGGCGTCGTCGTCGAGTTCGACGGCCATTTCAACGAGTTTTGAGCGGTATTCGTCGGCCTGGTCCTGAAGGTCGGCAGGAATATCGAGATACTCGAATTCAGCACCCAGGTTCTCGTCTTTCCAGATCACAGCCTTCATTTTCAGAAGATCGATCAGACCTTTGTATTCGCTTTCCGAACCGATCGGAAGCTGAAGGATGGCCGGGGTAGACCCGAGTCGATCCACGATCATGTCCACACAACGGTAGAAGTCGGCACCGGTACGGTCCATCTTGTTGATGAAGCACATGCGCGGCACGTTGTACTTGTCGGCCTGGCGCCAGACGGTTTCGGATTGAGGCTCAACACCCGCCACAGAATCAAAAACGGCCACTGCGCCGTCGAGAACCCGCAATGACCGTTCAACCTCGATCGTGAAATCCACGTGACCGGGGGTGTCGATAATGTTGATGCGTTTATTGTTCCAGAAGCATGTGGTCGCAGCAGATGTGATCGTGATGCCACGCTCCTGCTCCTGCTCCATCCAATCCATGGTTGCCGCACCATCGTGCACTTCACCGATCTTGTGGCTTACACCGGTGTAATACAGAATGCGTTCGGTCGTGGTTGTCTTGCCAGCATCGATGTGGGCCATGATGCCGATATTTCGGTAATCCACGAGGGGTGTCGTACGAGGCATGAGATCGGACCTAAAAGTCTAACGTTGTTGTCTGGGTTACCAGCGATAGTGCGAGAACGCCCGGTTGGCTTCGGCCATCCGGTGGGTGTCTTCGCGCTTCTTCACTGCGGTTCCGCGATTATTGGAAGCGTCCAGCAGTTCGCCGGACAAACGCCCAATCATCGTGGTTTCATTACGGTTGCGTGCCGCGGCAATGATCCAGCGGATCGCCAGGGCGCGGCGACGGTCAGGCCGCACTTCGACCGGCACCTGATAGGTCGCTCCACCGACACGGCGTGAGCGCACTTCGATGGCCGGCATGACATTCTCCAGGGCCTGGTGAAAGATCGTCACCGGTTCCTGGCTGGTCTTGTCTTCGATGATGTCGAAGGCACCGTAGACGATGCTTTCGGCAGCAGATTTCTTGCCGTCAATCATCAGGCTGTTCATGAATTTGGTCAGAACGACATCGCCGAATTTTGCATCCGGGATAATGTCGCGTTTTTCTGCGCGGTGGCGACGTGACATGAAACGAACTCCCTACTTCGGCCGCTTGGCGCCGTACTTGGACCGGCGCTGACGCCGATCCTTGACGCCCTGGGTGTCTAGGACACCGCGAATGATGTGATAACGCACGCCCGGAAGGTCCTTCACACGACCACCGCGGATCATGACGACCGAGTGCTCCTGGAGGTTGTGCCCTTCACCGGGGATGTAACTTGTAACTTCGAAACCGTTGGTCAACCGGACACGGGCCACTTTACGCAGCGCAGAGTTCGGTTTCTTTGGCGTCGTCGTATAGACACGAGTGCACACGCCGCGCTTTTGCGGGCATGCTTCCATTGCCGGGACTTTGTTACGCTTTACCGGCGCTTTGCGCGGCTTGCGAATGAGCTGATTAATCGTTGGCATCGTCAGGCCTTACCTAATCTCCAAAAGAGCTGTCCGAACCTGGCTCATCCGTTCTCGCAAACGCAAGCGGCAAGCACTGCCGCACTGATTTAAATGCGCACCGCTTGCCAAAACAGAGGATCTCGGACGATGTTCCCATCACCAAGATCGTGATCCATTTTCGACTTCGCTTACTCCGCGACAGTGTTTAGGGTCAAGTGGCCTACCACCGTGTCGCTGAAAGTGGGCGGAACATACTCATGCCCCCCCTGTCCGTCAACCCCTTATTGTTGCGAGAACAGGCAATAAATGCCGTAGTTTCCTGCGATTTGACTGAAACGCGCCTTCGGCGTTCTTTTCCTGGTTCAAATGGCGTTCTCCGAGCGCGATTCTCCGTATCAGCATGCTGCAGAATTCGGTGTGCGCAAGTTTTCAGCCTCACGGAACATCACATCATGGGCGTGCGTCCGAATCAAAAACTCCAACGCCACACGGACGCCCACCCAGGCTGCAGGGGGTTCGACAACGCAAAATGGCCACCATGTTCAACAGATCCGCAGACATGGTGGCCACTTCATTCGACGCAGCAGGACAACAACCTCAGCCCTGTACCGTCGAGAGTGGGCTTTGCGACGATCAACTCTTGGGCTTGGGCGCCCGATAGGTTTCGTGGCACCCCTTGCAACCGCCTCCGGCGCCGCCAAGAGCGCCTTTCAATGCATCGAGACCATTGCCGGCCACCTTCGCCAGGGCTTCCGCACCGGCTTTCATCGCCTTGCTCTTTTCGGCAATTGCGGGATAGGTCGACCAGATTTCAGGTTTCGCGCGGGTTTTGAGAGCAGCGTTGGAGCTGTCGGAACCCTGTGGCCACATATCGGTATTTGACATGTTTGCCGCCGCCGCAAGGTCTGCCGCGAATGCCTTGGCCTTTTCCGCATCATAGTCGGCTTCCCCTTTGACCATCGCTGCCAATGACCCGAGGTTGAAACTGTATAGCTGCATTATGGCCTGCCGGGCTTTGATCGCTTTTTCAACCGATTGGGCCTGGCTGTATTGTGTCGACAGCATGAATGTCACGACAAATGACATTGCCACCAATATGTACCTCATGAAGTGCTTCCTTCCGTGTAAGACTTGTACCAAAGAGACGGATTAAGATACTCTATGCAGGATTGATCATTAACTGGCTAAATCGGCATGTTGAGTATGCGTCAATGCACAAGCTGAACTGGAACGACCTGCAGTACATTCTGGCAGTGGCAAATCACGGGTCGCTGGCGGCAGCCGCGCGCAACCTGGGCGTCAACCATTCGACGGTTCTGCGCCGGGTCAACGCGTTCGAGGAACTCCATGCGGTGCGGCTGTTTGAACGTCACCGCAGCGGGTACACCCTCACCTCCGAGGGCCAGCAGCTGCTTGATGCGGCACGATCTGTCGAAGATGTCGTCACCGTCCTGGAACGCAAGATCGACGGCAAGGAACTCAAACTCGAAGGCACCGTGCGGTTGACCACCACCGACTCCCTTCTCTACTCCGTGATCGGTCCCCACATCGCGGCATTTCATGCCCTTTACCCGTCAATCTTGATTGAGGTCAGCGTCACCAACAGCATGCTGAACCTGACCAAACGCGACGCCGACGTTGCCATCAGGCCGGTCGGCGACAAACCTGATCCGCTGGTGGGCAAGAAAGTCGCCACAATCATGTTCGGTTTCTACGCATCGCCTGACTATTGGCAAAGGAACCGGGACATTGCGATGGCGGATCAGGACTGGGTCGGACCGGACGATGTCATGGCCAACACGACGCCCGGCCGCTGGATGCGGGAGAACCTGCCCAACGCCCGGCTCACGTTCCGAGCCGATACCTTCGTAACCCTCGGCAAGGCGGCAGAACTCGGGCTGGGCGTCGCCATGCTGCCGTGCTGTTTTGGCGACATGTCGCCAACCCTGATCAGGGTTGGTCACGACATCCTCCAGTGCAGCAACAGCGTCTGGATTCTGACTCACAAGGACCTCATGAAATCCACGCGTATCCGCACATTCATGGACTACATGGCAGCGGCTATGGAGAGCGAGAGTTTGGCGTTCCAGGGACGCCGGCCAACCGTCGACGATACATCCACCGCCGTTAATCAATAGTCCGGCCGTCGACCAAATACTAAAGCCGCCCCAGGAACCGGAGCGGCTTTAGCTTGTGTCGTTTAAGTGGCGTCAAACTCAAGCGGTGGCTTCCGCGCCGTCTCCGGCACCATCCGCCACAGCGATGGCGTCTTCCAGGTCCGCCGCATCGATTTCGCCCGATTTGATCCGCTCGTCGAGAATGAGCTGATCGCGCTTTTCGGCAACTTCCTTGAGGCCTGTAAGCATGCCGCCTGTGCCCGCCGGAATAAGCCGGCCGACAATGACGTTTTCCTTCAAGCCCTCCAGCGAATCCGCCTTGCCCTGAATGGCGGCTTCCGTCAGCACACGCGTGGTTTCCTGGAACGAGGCTGCCGAAATGAAGCTCCGGGTCTGCAGCGAGGCCTTGGTAATCCCCAGCAGAACGGGATTTCCGGTTGCCTGCTTCTTGCCTTCGGCATCCAACTTTTCGTTGAGTTCGACAAACTCGATCCGGTCGATCTGCTCGTTCGCCAGGAGACCGGAGTCGCCGGGGTCTTCGATTTCAATCTTCTGCAGCATCTGACGCACGATAACTTCAATGTGCTTGTCGTTGATGTTCACGCCCTGCAACCGGTAAACCTCCTGGATTTCGTTGACCAGGTAAGCGGCAAGTTCCTCGACGCCCTTGATCGCCAGAATGTCGTGCGGTGCCGGGTGACCGTCGAGCAGATATTCGCCCTTTTCGATGTAGTCGCCCTCCTGAACCTGAAGGTGCTTGCCCTTCGGAATCAGATATTCACTGGGCTCCATGCTCTCGTCGGTCGGGACGATCCGGATCCGCCGCTTGTTCTTGTAGTCGCGGCCGAATTCGATATGTCCATCAATTTCGGCAATGATCGCATGATCCTTCGGACGGCGGGCTTCAAACAGTTCCGCCACCCGCGGCAAACCACCGGTGATGTCCCGGGTCTTGGCGCCTTCCGTCGGAATACGGGCGAGCACGTCACCGGCTTTGACCTTGGCACCGGACTCAACCGACAGAATCGCGTCGACTGAAAGCAGGTACCGGGCTTCACCGCCACGTTGCAGCTTGAAGACCTCACCCTTCTTGTCCTTGATGACAAAGGCCGGCTTGAGATCGCTGCCCCGGGGGCTGGCGCGCCAGTCCGTGACCACACGGTTGGTGATACCGGTCGCCTCATCGGCGACCTCACTGATCGAGACCCCTTCAACGAGATCTTCAAATTCGACCACACCATCAACTTCCGAGATGATCGGACGGGTATACGGGTCCCATTCACCAAGACGTTCGCCGCGTTTCACCTTGTCACCGTCATCGACCCGCAGGCGTGTGCCGTAAGTGACCTTGTGAACCGCCCTGTCATTGCCCTCGTCGTCGAGAACAACAACCGCACTGTTACGGTTCATGACGATAAAGCGCCCGTTGGAGTCCTTGACGACGTTACGGTTGCGGATCTTGATCGTGCCGTCATGGTTGGTCTCGATGAAGGACTGATCCGTCACCTGCGCCGTGCCACCGATGTGGAATGTCCGCATCGTCAGCTGAGTTCCCGGTTCACCGATCGACTGAGCCGCGATGACACCAACGGCCTCACCGTGGTTGACGGGTGTTCCCCGCGCAAGGTCACGGCCATAACAGGTCGCACAGACACCATTGCGGGTTTCACAAGTCAGAACCGAGCGGATCAGAAGCTCCGGCACGCCGGCTGCTTCAAGTTCCTCGACGTGTTCTTCAAGGATCTCGTTGTTACGGGCAAGGATCAGATCTCCGGTAGCCGGAACCTTGATATCCTGTGCGGTCGTGCGGCCAAGAACACGCTGACCAAGCGAGGCAATCACCTCGCCGGCGTCGATCACGGCCTGAACCGTGATGCCGCGTTCGGACCCGCAATCGAACTCGTTGATGATCGAGTCCTGGGCCACGTCGACCAGACGGCGCGTCAGATAACCGGAGTTGGCTGTCTTCAGCGCGGTATCGGCCAGACCCTTACGGGCACCGTGCGTCGAGTTGAAGTACTCGAGAACCGTCAGGCCTTCCTTGAAGTTGGAAATGATCGGCGTCTCGATGATTTCACCCGACGGCTTCGCCATCAGACCGCGCATGCCGGCAAGCTGTTTCATCTGGGCCGGCGAACCACGGGCCCCGGAGTGGGCCATCATGTAGATCGAGTTGATCGGCTTTTCACGACCGGTCTCCTTGTCGACCTGCACGGAAGAAATCCGGCCCATCATCTCGTCGGCGATCTTATCGGTGCATTTTGCCCAGGCGTCGACAACCTTGTTGTACTTTTCACCCTGGGTGATCAGGCCGTCGATGTACTGCTGCTCATACTCCTTGGCCAGGGTCTGGGTCTCGCCCACAAATTTCTCTTTCGTGTCCGGGATCACCATGTCGTCCTTGCCGAACGAAATCCCCGCCTTGAACGCATGCGTGAACCCAAGCGACATGATCTGGTCGCAAAAGATCACCGTCTCCTTCTGACCGCAATGCCGGTAAACCACATTGATCATGTTCGAGATTTCGCGCTTGGTCAGCAGCTTGTTGACCAGGCTGTAGTTGATGTTCGGCTGACGCGGCAGGAGTGCGCCAACCATCATACGGCCCGGCGTGGTCTCGTAAATCTCGGTGATCGGATTGCCGTCAGGATCGACAAACGTGACCCGGCCGTTGATCTTGGTGTGCAGAGTCACGACATTGTTTTCGATGGCGTGTGCAATTTCCGCCTGGTTCGAGAACGTCATGCCCTCGCCCGGTTCATTCTGCTTCATCAGGCTCACGTAATAGAGCCCCAGAACGATGTCCTGACTGGGAACGATGATCGGCGAACCGTCTGCCGGATGCAGAATGTTGTTGGTCGACATCATCAGCACGCGGGCTTCAAGCTGAGCTTCCAGGGAGAGCGGCACGTGGACCGCCATCTGGTCGCCGTCGAAGTCGGCATTGAAGGCCGCGCAAACCAGCGGATGCAGCTGGATCGCCTTGCCCTCGATCAGGGTCGGCTCAAACGCCTGAATGCCCAGCCGGTGCAGCGTCGGCGCCCGGTTCAGGAGCACCGGATGTTCGCGGATGACCTCGTCCAGGATATCCCAGACTTCAGGTTTCTCCTTTTCAACCAGCTTCTTGGCCTGTTTCACAGTGGATGCCAGACCCTTGGCGTCAAGACGCGAATAGATGAACGGCTTGAACAGTTCCAGGGCCATCTTCTTCGGCAAACCGCACTGATGCAGTTTCAGTTCGGGTCCGACCACGATGACCGAGCGGCCGGAATAGTCGACGCGCTTGCCGAGCAGGTTCTGACGGAACCGGCCCTGCTTGCCCTTGAGCATGTCGGCCAGAGACTTCAATGGCCGCTTGTTGGCGCCGGTAATGACACGGCCGCGCCGGCCATTGTCGAACAGGGCATCGACGGACTCCTGGAGCATGCGCTTTTCATTTCGGATGATGATATCCGGCGCGCGCAGTTCCATCAGGCGTTTCAGGCGGTTGTTACGGTTGATCACCCGGCGATAGAGATCGTTCAGGTCTGACGTCGCAAAGCGGCCACCGTCGAGCGGCACCAGCGGACGCAGTTCCGGCGGAATCACCGGTACGACGGTCAGGATCATCCATTCGGGACGATTGCTCGACTCGATAAAGCCTTCAACTACCTTGAGACGCTTGGCAAGCTTCTTGGGCTTGAGCTCAGACGTCGACTCGGCAATTTCCACACGAAGATCGTCTCTGATCTTCTCAAGATCCAGAGCGATCAGAAGCTCGCGGATAGCCTCTGCACCGATCCCTGCAGTAAAACTGTCTTCACCGTACTCGTCCTGCGCCTCGATGAATTCTTCTTCCGAAAGCAGCTGGTACTCCTTCAGCGGTGTCAGGCCGGGTTCTGTGACAATGAAGCTTTCGAAATAGAGCACCCGCTCCAGTTCCTTGAGCGTCATGTCCAGAAGCAGGCCGATCCGGCTGGGCAGAGACTTCAGGAACCAAATGTGCGCGACCGGTGCTGCAAGCTCAATGTGCCCCATGCGTTCGCGGCGCACCTTTGAAAGGGTTACCTCGACACCGCATTTCTCGCAGATGATGCCCTTGTACTTCATCCGCTTGTACTTGCCGCACAGGCATTCGTAGTCCTTGATCGGTCCAAAGATACGCGCGCAGAACAGACCGTCGCGTTCAGGCTTGAACGTACGGTAGTTGATGGTTTCCGGCTTCTTGATTTCGCCGAACGACCACGACAGGATCTTTTCGGGGCTGGCGAGTGAGATGCGGATGTGGTCAAACGTCTGCGGCTGACCGGTTGGGTTGAAAAGGTTCATGACCTCTTGGTTCATGAGCTACTCTCCTTTGCTGGCGGCTGAGCCGCCATTGTGCGGGACGTCGGACTTCGTCCCAGGGATCGGATTTTGTCATCCGGGAACATCCCTGCTCCCGGACTTAATCGGCGAGCAACCGGCTAGGGCTGCTGGGTGTTCGTCAGATCCACGTTGAGACCGAGCGAACGCATTTCCTTGACAAGAACGTTGAACGATTCCGGGATACCGGCTTCGAACGTGTCGTCGCCTCGGACGATCGCCTCATAGACCTTGGTCCGGCCGGCGACGTCGTCGGATTTGACTGTCAGCATTTCCTGCAACGTGTACGCGGCACCGTAGGCCTCAAGCGCCCAGACCTCCATTTCACCGAACCGCTGTCCGCCGAACTGAGCCTTACCGCCCAGCGGCTGCTGCGTGACGAGGCTGTACGGGCCAATCGAACGGGCATGGATCTTGTCATCGACCAGGTGATGAAGCTTGAGCATGTAGATGTAACCCACCGTCACCATGCGGTCGAAGGCGTCGCCTGTACGCCCGTCATACAACTGGACCTGCCCAGACGTATCGAGACCTGCCGCGGCAAGCATCTCGTTGATGTCTGACTCATGGGCACCATCGAACACTGGCGTAGCGATCGGAACCCCGTTCCGCATGTTGCCGCCAAGTTCGGCCAATTGAGGCTCGTCGAGCGAAGCAATCGTTTCATCATCGCCATAGACCGTTTTCAAGACGCCCTTGAGCTCCTTGGCCTTGCCGGTGCGATGGTAGGTATCGACGGCATCGCTGATCTGGCGGCCAAGACCACGGCACGCCCAGCCAAGATGGGTCTCCAGGATCTGGCCCACGTTCATGCGGCTCGGCACACCCAGTGGGTTGAGCACGATATCCACCGCGGTTCCGTCTTCAAGGTGCGGCATGTCCTCGATCGGAACGATCTTGGAAATTACACCCTTGTTGCCGTGGCGGCCGGCCATCTTGTCACCCGGCTGCAGCTTGCGCTTCACGGCCACGAACACCTTGACCATCTTCATGACGCCCGGCGGCAGTTCGTCGCCACGCTGAAGCTTGTCGACCTTGTCAACGAAGCGCTGTTCGAGACGCGATTTCGACTCGTCGTACTGACGGCTCATGGCCTCGATTTCAGACATCGCCTTTTCGTTCTTGAGAGCGATCTGCCACCATTGGCTGCGCGGCACATCCTCAAGGATACCCAAGGTGATCTTGGTGTCGGCCTGCATGCCCTTCGGTCCGCTGGCGGCGATTTTGCCAACCAGGAAGTCCGACAGACGTCCATAGGAGTTACGGTCGAGGATGGCGAGTTCATCGTCGCGGTCTTTCGCAAGCCGCTCGATTTCCTCGCGTTCGATCGCCATCGCGCGCTCGTCCTTGTCGATGCCGTGGCGGTTGAACACCCGGACCTCAACGACGGTACCCGCAACACCCGGCGGCAGTTTCAGCGACGTGTCACGGACATCCGAGGCTTTCTCGCCAAAGATCGCGCGCAGCAGTTTCTCTTCCGGCGTCATCGGGGATTCGCCCTTGGGCGTGATCTTGCCGACCAGAATATCGCCTGGATTGACCTCGGCGCCGATGTAGACGATGCCGGCCTCATCAAGATTCTTGAGCGCTTCTTCTCCGACATTGGGAATATCACGGGTGATTTCTTCCGGTCCGAGCTTTGTGTCACGCGCCATGACTTCGAATTCCTCGATATGGATCGAGGTGAACACGTCGTCACGGACGATACGCTCCGAAATCAGGATCGAGTCTTCGAAGTTGTACCCGTTCCAGGGCATGAACGCGACCAGCACATTACGGCCAAGAGCCAGATCTCCCAGGTCGGTCGACGGACCGTCAGCCACGATATCACCAGATTCCACCCGATCGCCCACACGCACCAGCGGACGCTGGTTGATGCAAGTGTTCTGGTTGGACCGCTGGAATTTCAGCAGGTTGTATATATCGACGCCCGACTTTGAAGGATCGGTTTCGTCGGTTGCGCGGATCACGATACGGGTCGCATCGACCTGGTCGATGACCCCTGCCCGGCGCGACGCAATTGCCGCCCCGGAATCCCTGGCCACAACCGCTTCCATGCCGGTCCCCACCAGCGGTGCCTCCGCTTTCACCAATGGCACGGCCTGACGCTGCATGTTCGAACCCATCAGGGCCCGGTTGGCGTCATCGTTCTCCAGGAACGGAATGAGTGCCGCGGCAACGGAAACCAGCTGTTTTGGCGACACATCGACAAAGTCGACGCGTTCAGCCGGAACCATGTGAACATCGCCGGCGTGCCGGCACAAAATCAGGTCTTCCTCGAAGGTCCCCTTCTTGGTGATCTTCACGTTCGCCTGAGCAATATAGGGTTTGCCCTCTTCCATGGCGGACAGATATACGGTCTCGTCGGTTACCTTGCCGTCGATCACGCGGCGATATGGGCTTTCGATAAAGCCGTATTTGTTGACCCGTGCGTATGTCGCCAGGGAGTTGATCAGGCCGATGTTCGGCCCTTCCGGCGTTTCAACCGGACAGATCCGGCCATAGTGCGTCGGGTGGACGTCGCGCACTTCGAAGCCCGCACGTTCACGGGTGAGGCCACCCGGTCCAAGTGCCGACAACCGGCGCTTGTGCGTGATTTCAGACAGCGGGTTGGTCTGATCCATGAACTGGGACAGCTGGGACGAGCCGAAGAACTCGCGTACCGCAGCGGCCGCAGGTTTCGCGTTGATCAGATCGTGAGGCATAACCGTGTCGATATCGACCGAACTCATGCGTTCCTTGATTGCACGTTCCATGCGCAAAAGTCCGACCCGGTACTGGTTTTCCATGAGCTCGCCCACAGACCGCACGCGCCGGTTACCCAGATGGTCGATATCGTCGATTTCACCGCGACCGTCGCGCAGTCCGACCAGCGTCGTGATGACGGCCATGATGTCTTCCTTGCGCAAGGTTCGCACCGTATCCTCGGCATCGAGCTCAAGACGCATGTTCATCTTTACCCGGCCGACAGCCGACAGGTCATAGCGCTCGGAATCGAAGAACAGGCTGTTGAACAGCGCTTCGGCGGTTTCCCGCGTTGGCGGTTCGCCCGGGCGCATGACCCGGTAGATGTCGAGCAGTGCCTGCTCGTGGCCGTCGCACTTGTCGGCAGCCAGCGTGTTACGGATAAAGGCCCCGATGTTGACGTGGTCGATGTCGAGTACGGTCAGTTCCTCGTAGCCGGCCTCGCGCAGCAGGCCCAGCACGTCGGCCGTAATCTCGGCACCGGCCTCGGCAAAGATCTCACCGGTTTCAGCGTTCACCATTTCCGCAGCAAGGAAATGGCCCTGCAGGTCCTCGTCCTGAACCAGCAGTTCCTTCAGGCCTTCCTCGACCAGCTTCTTGGCCAGGCGCGGTGTAATCTTCTTACCTGCTTCGATGGCTACCGTGCCGGTATCCGCGTTGATCAGATCGGTCGCCGGTTTAACACCGCGCAGCCTTTCTGCAACGAACGGTGTCCGCCATCCGTCCTTTGTCAGCTTGTAGGGCACCTCGTTATAAAAGTGATTGAGGATATCCTCGGCATCGTACCCGAGCGCCTTCAACAGCGTCGTGACCGGCAGTTTCCGCCGACGGTCGATACGCACGAAGACGATGTCCTTGGCGTCAAATTCGAAATCGAGCCAGGAGCCGCGGTAAGGAATGATCCGGGCAGCAAAAAGCAGTTTGCCGCTGGAGTGGGTCTTGCCCTTGTCGTGATCGAAGAACACACCAGGACTGCGGTGCATCTGCGAGACGATAACACGTTCGGTGCCGTTGATCACGAAGGTGCCGTTTGTCGTCATGAACGGCATATCGCCCATGTAGACGTCCTGCTCCTTGATGTCCTTGACGGAACGGGCATCGGTATCCTCGTCCACCTCGAACACAATCAGGCGCAGGGTAACTTTCAGTGGTGCGGCATAGGTCATGCCGCGCTGCTGGCACTCCTCGACGTCATACTTGGGCGCTTCGAATTCGTAGTCGACATACTCGAGCGTTGCGGTGTTTGCAAAGTCGCTGATCGGGAACACCGAACTGAAAACCGCATGAAGTCCCTGATTCTCTCGACCGCCTTCAGGTTTATCGACCTGAAGAAACTGGTCATAGGAGTATTTCTGGACTTCGATCAGGTTTGGCATTTCGGCCACTTCCTTGATCTTGCCAAAATACTTCCGAACACGCTTGCGACCGATAAAAGATTGCGACATTTCCGCTCCTCGTAGGTTCGACGACGGCTTGCTTCAGATTCCGGGGTTCCGGATACTCAAGAAAACCGCAATTCAAGAACCTGAATTCGACAAATTCACTGAACTACTAACAGATTCGCACGGCCGGACCACTGTGCCCGACCGTGCGAGAGAATCTCAGGAGGCTTACTTGAGCTCGACAGCAGCACCAGCCGCTTCGAGTTTCTCCTTGATTTCGTTTGCTTCGTCCTTGGTGGCGTCGGCTTTGACTTCCGCCGGCGCGCTTTCAACCAGGTCTTTGGCTTCCTTGAGGCCAAGGCCGGTGATCGCACGGACTTCCTTGATCACGTTGATCTTCTTTTCGCCGATCGAAGCCAGAACCACAGAGAATGCGTCCTTTTCTTCTTCGGCAACAGCTTCACCACCACCGGCTGCAACACCGGCAACGGCCACAGGAGCAGCGGCGGACACGCCCCACTTTTCCTCAAGCATTTTTGACAACTCAGCAGCTTCCAGCACAGTCAGGCCGGAAAGGTCTTCAGCAATCTTTTCGAGATCAGCCATTTCTATTCTCGTCTTTCAATTAGTTTGAACCAGTTACAACAAATACAGCGGATCAAGCCGCTTCGTCCTTGGAGGCATAAGCGCCCATGACACGTGCAAGCTGTCCAGCCGGCGCCTGCAACACCCCTGCGATACG
This sequence comes from Alphaproteobacteria bacterium, assembly GCA_021775805.1. Lineage (GTDB taxonomy): Bacteria > Pseudomonadota > Alphaproteobacteria > Rhizobiales > JAJFHC01 > JAJFHC01. Next base: position 14,601 of record JAJFHD010000021.1, read on the forward strand.
CGTGGCCGGCGTCTGAATCATGCCGACCAGTTTGCCACGCAGTTCGTCAAGCGACGGCAGGTCGGACAATACCTTGACACCTGCCGGGTCGAGGATGGTGCTACCCATC
>JAJFHD010000022.1 GCA_021775805.1 Alphaproteobacteria bacterium
AGCTCAATGTTGGGTTTCGTATGGCCGGAATTCGAAACGGGAGAATTATGAAATGATTTGTCACCACACCTTGCGCCGTTTGACGGTCAAAGTTCTGGGTGTCGCATCGGCCGCGATGTTTGCTACCGCGGCGTGGGGTGAGACTTGGAACATGCCGGTTCCTTACGGTGATAACAACTTTCACACATTGAACCACATTCAGTTTGCCAAGGACCTGGAGATCGTCACGAAGGGCGAGCTCAAGATCAAGGTGCATCCGTCCGGTTCGTTGTTCAAGCATCCCGAAATCAAGCAGGCGGTTCGCAGCGGTCAGGTTCCGATCGGCGAATTTCTACTCTCAAGGCTGTCCAACGAGGATGCGCTTTTCGGTGTCGACTCGGTGCCGTTTCTCGCAACATCCTACAATGACGCCAAGAAGCTCTGGGATGTATCTCGCCCGGCGATCGAGGCGCTGATGGACAAGCAGGGCCTGATGGTTCTGTATGCCGTGCCGTGGCCGCCGCAGGGGCTGTATGCAAAGAAGGAAATTGCTGCCGTTGGCGATATGGCCGGTCTCAAGTTCCGGGCCTATAACGCAGCGACCGAGCGCTTTGCCCAGTTGACGAAGGCAGTGCCGACGCAGGTTGAGGTTGCTGACTTGGCCCAGGCGTTTTCTACCGGCCGTGTGGATGCCATGATCACGTCGCCCTCGACGGGCTTCAACACCAAGGCATGGGACTTTCTGACAAACTATTACGACGTCCAGGGCTGGATGCCGAAAAACGTTGTTGTCATGAACAAGCGTTCGTTCCAGAAGTTGGATCCGGCCGCGCAGAAAGCTGTGATGCTTGCAGCCGCTGCCGCCCAGGCGCGCGGTTGGGCGGCATCGATGGCGGAAACTGCTGCCAAGACCAAAGGCCTCGCCGACAACGGCATCAAGGTGGCCAAGCCAACCGATGCCCTGCGCGCGTCCTTGATCGAGGTCGGCAAGACGATGACCGAGGAATGGCTGAAGCAGGCAGGGGACGCCGGCAAGAAGCTGGTCGAAGCCTACCAGCAGTAAATCAGTTAATGCACAGGATTCAATAGCCGCGGCACTCGGTGCCGCGGCTATTTCTTTGTCTTCCAAAGGACAATGTATTTTTTATCGAGTGCCGGGGACGGGCAGGACGAGGGGCAGCATATGCGAAGGATACTCGACCGGATCTACAAAGCCAGTGAGGTATTGGCGGCGTTGTTCATTGTCGGAATTTGTCTGATCGTTCTTGTTCAGGTGGTCTTCAACATCATTGACAAGGTGGCGGTTGCGCTCGGCGCTGAGGCGATTGGTCTGGTATTGCCATCCTACGCCGAACTTACCGGAAACTTCCTCGCTGCTGCAACATTCTTCGCGCTGGCCGGCGCACTCAACCATGGCGCCCATATCAGGGTAACGCTGCTTATCCGCAACCTGTCTCACTCATGGCACAAGTTGGTCGAAGGCTGGTGTTGCACCATGGGGCTGGTCATGGCAGGGTATTTCGCCTACTGGTCGGCAAACTTGGCGTACGAATCCTGGAAGTTCGACGACCTCTCTCCGGGCATCCTGCCAATCCCGGTCTGGATCCCACAACTGCCGATGACCATCGGTCTCGTTTGCCTGACGATAGCCTTCGCGGACTCCCTGTTTAAGGTGCTGCGCGGGGCGGAGCCTTTGTACGTTGACAAAATGACCTCCGAAACGGCGCCGGAGTAGACCGCATGGAACAGGTCATCTCGGGCATCGTTCTGGTTGTCGCGCTCTTTGCCTTTCTGGCATCGGGGGTTTGGGTTGCTGTTTCTCTTCTGGCGGTTGGTTTCCTGGGTCTCTTTCTGTTTGCCGATGGGCCGATCGGGCAGATCCTGGCGACCACGGTATGGGGGGCAAACAACTCATGGGCTCTGGCGGCCCTGCCGCTGTTTATCTGGATTGGAGAAATTCTTTTTCGTTCCAGCCTGTCGAAGGATCTTTTCTCTGGGCTCGCGCCCTGGCTGGCGCGGCTACCGGGGGGATTGCTGCATGTGAACATCATCGGTTGCGGCATCTTTGCAGCCGTATCCGGGTCGTCCGCTGCCACGTGTTCGACCATCGGCAAGATGTCCGTGCCGGAATTGACGCGGCGCGGGTATGACAAGCGCATGATCAACGGCACGCTCGCCGGTTCCGGCACGCTCGGATTGCTGATACCGCCGTCTATCATCCTGATCGTCTATGGCGTGGCGATCGAGGAATCGATTGCGCGTCTGTTCCTGGCCGGTGTCGGCCCCGGCATGATGATGCTGATGCTGTTCATGGGGTACGTGATCGTCTGGGCCCTGATCAACAAGTCGAAAATGCCGACCATAACCGATGCACGCCTCGGCTTTCTCGACAAGATCAGGGGCTCGCGCACCCTGATACCGGTCCTGCTGCTGATCATCGGCGTGATCGGATCGATCTATGCCGGTGTTGCATCACCGACAGATGCAGCGGCCGTCGGCGTTCTTCTCTCGTTGCTCCTTGTGTGGTGGAACGGTGAGTTGAGTTGGGGCATGTTCCGGGATAGCCTTATCGGGGCAACCCGCACATCCTGCATGATTGCCCTTATCCTGTCGGGCGCATCCTTCCTGACCGTGACCATGGGCTTTACCGGAATTCCCCGCACCCTTGCCACGTGGATCGGCGAGCTGGGGCTGTCGCAAACCGGTCTCCTGATCGCCCTGACATTGCTTTTTATTGTTCTCGGCTGTTTTCTGGATGGTATTTCAGTGGTCGTGCTGACCACTGCCGTGATCGTCCCGATGGTCGAGGTCGTCGGCATAGACCGGATTTGGTTCGGCATCTTTCTGGTGCTCGTGGTTGAAATGTCTCAAATTACGCCGCCGGTCGGTTTCAACCTGTTCGTGTTACAGGGCATAACCGGCGAGAACATTTTACAGCTTGCGAAGCAGGCCATTCCGTTTTTTGCGCTGTTGATTGTCGGTGTCGTGCTGATCAGCGTGTTCCCTCAGATTGTCATGTTCCTGCCGGACCAGATGAACCGCTAGATCGGGATCGATCCTGACCGCCGTTTGGCGGTATGACGGTTGAATGCTGGATTGGCATGGAAAGCGCCGATGCCGTGAACGGATACCCGATGTCGACTTCAACCGGTTTTGCATCTCTTTTTCCGTCTTCCGTGAAGTGCGCGAGCACGACCGTTCTGACCAGCGACGGACCGCTGGGCGCGGACGAGCAAGCCTACATATCCGGCGCAATCGAAAAGCGGCAGATGGAGTTTGCCACAGGGCGCAAATGTGCCGTGGCCGCACTCAAGGCACTTGGCATCGTGGTCCCGTCGCTGGGCCGGAGAGACGACCGCCTGCCTGACTGGCCGCCGGAGATTGTCGGCTCCATCACCCATTGCGACGGTCTCTGTGCGGCGGCAGTCTCCGCCAAGAAAGATACGGTATTTCTGGGCATAGACGCCGAGCCGAATGAACCGCTGCCGCCAGGCCTGTTGAAACGGATTGCATCGGACCGGGAACAATCGGAAATCAGTTCCGTTTCCGGACAGACATCACATCCCCTGTGTCTCGATCGCACGTTGTTTTCCGCAAAGGAATGCTTGTTCAAGGCTCTGTATCCGACCGTGGGATACTATTTCGGCTTCGAGCAAGTCGAGATCGGTTTCGATGTCGAAGCCGGCGGTTTTCATGCAGCGCTGTCGCAGGCGCTTCAGGACGCAACCGGCCTGACGCGGCTCTCTGGCCGGTTCGCTGCAACCGCAGAGCATACAATGACGGCAATCCAAGTCGAACGTTAGACCAGATACGGTCTACAGCATGTCGCAATTTATGGGATTCATTCCTGGTGCTGATCGGCATTGTACCGCCCAAAATTTGGCTTCACCGCCTTCCCTGATTGTCGTCCTCGTGCGCCGACACGGGCCCCTCCAGCGTTGCAACTCTGCAGATGCACGTGGCAAGCACGTGCATGACAGTTTGAAAGGACGTCATACAGCCGCGAACCCGGTACGCCGCGCGGCGGATTTGACGGCCTCCAGACCCATACGCTGATAGACGCCAGGGTTTCGGACATCAGGATCCTGCTCGGCCTCGATGACCAGCCAGCCCGAATAGCCGTGCCCGGCGGCAACCTCCAGGACCGGATCAAGGTCGACGATGCCGTCGGTATCCCCCGGAACCGTGAAGACACCGGCACGGACGGCCTGCAGGAAGCTCATGTTTTCGGTTTCGGCCCGCGTCATGACGTCGGGCCGCACGTTCTTGGCATGCAGATGACGGACGCGGACCATATGGTCCCGGGCAAGGGCGCCGGGATCGATGCCGGCAAAATAGGCGTGGCCCGTGTCAAGCAGCAGGCTGGTGGCCGGTCCTGTTGCGGCCATGAGAGCGTCGATGTCGGCGCGTGACTGCACGATCGTGCCCATGTGGTGATGGTAGACAAGATCGATGCCCTGGCGGGCGCAATGCTCGGCGAGGGCCTCGACGCGGCGTCCGAAATCGCCCCAGCGCCCAGGCGGCAGGCATGGACGTCGCCGCAGCGGAATACCGTCGTCACCGTATATCGCATTCGACGTTTCGCACACGATGCAGACCTGGCAGCCCATGGCCTTGAGCAGATCCAGGTGCGGCTGGATTTGGGCTATCTCGCGCGCCACGTCATTGACCAGCAGACTGAGCGAATGCCAACCGGAGATGAGCGCCAGGTCATGGGGCTCAAGGGCGGCTTTCAGAGCGGTCGGGCCGGTCGGCATCTTGTGACCCATTTCGATCCCGTCGAAACCGATCCCGGCGGCTTCCGAAAGACACTGCTCCAGCGGAATATGCGCGCCCAGCGTACGGTCGTCATCGTTCGACCAGGCAATCGGATTGGTGCCGTAGCGGATCATCGGTCAGTCGTGTTTCTGCCGTTTGCTCACGGCAGTCTCATATGCCGCCCGCGCTGCCCTGACCTCTTCGCGGCCGGAGACTTCTGGCACGGCCACGTCCCACCAGTGGCCGCCGGCATCTGTTGCCGCCAGCGGCTCGGTGTCGATCACGATGACGGATGTGGCAGCACCGTCCCTGGCCCGGATCAGAGCCGCTTCGAGACCGCTTGCCGAAGATACCTTTTCTGACATGGCGCCCATGGACGCGGCGTGAGCCGCAAAATCGATCGCGGCGGGTTTTTGATGGCGCGCGTCATCGAGCAGGTTGTTGAAGCCTGCGCCGCCGGTGGCCAGTTGCAGGCGGTTAATGCAAGCGAATCCGCGGTTGTCCAGAACGACGATCGTGATCTTCAGGCCAAGCATCACACTTGTGGCAATTTCGGAATTCATCATCATGTAGCTGCCGTCGCCGACCATGACGACCACGTCACGGTCAGGCAGTGCCATCTTGACACCCAGGCCGCCGGCGATTTCGTACCCCATGCAGGAATAGCCATACTCCACATGGTAGCTGTTGGGTCTGCGCGCCTTCCACAATTTGTGCAGTTCGCCGGGCAGTCCGCCTGCAGCACACACCAGAACCGTGTCGTCACCGCTGGCACGCTGGACGGCGCCGATCACCTGGGCGTCGCTGGGCAGGGCATTGTCTGAAGCAGGCGCTGCGGTTGCCTGATCCACACGCGTGATCCAGTCCGCCTGGAGGGCGCGGTCGAACACCGGAGCGGTGTAATCGCCAAGCATCTGCGTCAGCGCCTCAAGGCCGGTTCCGGCATCGCATACCAGCGGCAAGGCACCCTGCTTGCCGGCGTCGTAGCCTGCAACGTTCACGGTCAGGAGCCGGCACGCCGGATTCTTGAACAGAGCCCGGGAGCCGGTCGTGAAATCCTGCAGCCGCGTCCCGACTGCAATCACCAGATCAGCCTCCGCCGCGGCCGCATTGGCGGCGGTTGAGCCGGTTACGCCGATGGCGCCGAGATTGAGGGCATGATCCCAGGCGATGGAGGATTTGCCGGCCTGGGTTTCGCAGACCGGGACGGCGTGGCGTTCGGCAAATTGCCGGAGCGTGCCGCACGCCTGCGCATAATGAACCCCGCCACCGGCAATGATCAGCGGACGCTCAGCCGCACCGATGGCTGCCGCGGCGTTTTCGAGTTCACGTCCGTCAGGAAACGGCCGGCGCATTGACCATGTCCTTGGTTCAAAGAAGGTAAGCGGCCAGTCGAACGCCTCCGTCTGCACGTCCTGGCAAAACGCCAGTGTCACCGGCCCACAGGCCACTGGATCGGTCATGGTGGCGAGCGCCCGGGGCAGGGCTGTCAGGAGTTGTTCGGCCCGTGTGATGCGGTCGAAATACCGGCTCACCGGCCGCAGGCAGTCGTTGGCACTAACCGTGCCGTCCTCGAAATCCTCGATCTGCTGCAGCACCGGGTCGGGGGCGCGGTTGGCGAAAACATCGCCCGGCAGCAACAGTACCGGCAGGCGGTTGACATGGGCGAGCGCAGCCGCCGTCACGAGATTGGTGGCGCCGGGACCGATCGATGTGGTCACCGCCATGGCCCGGCCTCGGTTTCGGGCCTTGGCATAGGCGATCGCCGCATGCGCCATCGCCTGTTCATTGTGGCCGCGCCATGTGGGCATTTCGTCTCCGGCGGCGTATAGCGCTTCGCCGATACCGGCGACATTGCCGTGACCGAATATGGCCCAGACGCCGGCAATGAAGGGGAGGCCCTCGCCGTTCGCCTGGGCCGACAGGTAGCGCACCATCGCCTGGGCAGCGGTCAGACGGACTGTATTCATGTGGATGCCTCCCTGGCCTCTGCCTGCCGCCTGGCCAAACAGTTGTCCTAATTAAACAACGATTTGAAGATGCCGATGTTCTGGCGGAACCCGGCTTCAAAATCGCCGTCTCCGGGATGATAAACGCTTTCGAACGAGATCACGCCGTCGTAACCGTCCGCCCGCAGGGCATCGGCCATGGGTTCAAATTGGCCCGCCAGCTGGCCTTGCATCATCGGGCGCACTTCGAGAGTGGCCCTGGGCGTGTCCACATGGACGTCCTTGATATGGATGTGGCCAAGATAACCGCCTTTCATCACGTCGTAGCCATCGGGCCAGGCGGTTTCGTGGGCCCAGCAGTTGTTGGCCGGGTCCCACAGGATTTTCAAGGTATCCCTGGCGTCCAGGTCGTCGATCAGTTTACGTCCGGTCCAGCAGGAATTGACCATCGTGCCATTGCCGGTCTCCACCACCAGCGTCATGCCCTCGGACCGTGCCAGCTCCACGGCCGGTGCGATCAGTGGCAGTTGCGCATCCCAGGCGCCCTTGGCCACGTTCCATTTTTCCGCACCGTTCAGGCCCCACAGGATCATCTCCTTCTTGCCGGTCATGATACGCACGGTCTTGCAGGAAAACTCCTGGGCCATCTCGATGCAGCGCTTGAGCGCGTCCATGTGCGCGATGTGATCCGCATCGCCGGCTCTCGCGGTTGCCATCTGCATGCCGGCAAAAAGGTGCCGCGAAATGCAGGAAACCCGTTTGTCGTGCCTGTTGATCAGGTCGAGCGCCTTGGCTCGCTCCTGCCGGTCGAGATCGCCGACCTCTTTGTCGTCGATGAACTGCAGTTCGGCATAGTCCAGGTCGAATTCGTCCATGACGCTCAGAGCGTGGGACAAGTCACGGCTTATGCCGTCGGTAATAACGCCAAGTTTCATGATTCAGCTCTCCGTCAGCGCCTGAGCTCCGCACCGATTATATCCTCAATGACCCGCGTCACGACCCAGTTGTCGCCTTCGGGATGTTTGGTCCGGCCTGCCTGGAAAAGCTGCATCGCGGTAGCGGCGGTGAACAGGGGCACACCGAGGTCCCTGGCCAGATCGAGCGAGATCGTCAAGTCCTTGTACATGGTGTTGATGTGACTGCCGGTTCCTTCAAATTTTCCATCGATGATATTCTCGAGCGCCGAATTGGCTACACCGCAGCCCGCACCCGATGTGGAGACGACCTTGTGAAACGCCTCCGCGTCCACTCCGGCCTTGGCGGCGAGGGCTGAAGCTTCGAACGTAGCGGAAAATATCGACCCGATCAGGGACTGCAGGCAGGCTTTGACCGTCTGGCCCATGCCCGGGTCCGTGCCCACATGGTGGATCGTGCCGCTGACCGCTTCCATCACCGGCCGGGCCTTCTCCAGCAGAGCGGACGAACCGGACGCCATCATGGTCAGCGTGCCGTTCTGGGCGCCGGGAAACCCGCCGCTCACAGGCGTGTCGATGAAGTCGAGCTGCGTGTCCGCAAGTCCGGCACCGATTTCACGGGCTTCGCCGGCCTTGATCGTGGCCGTGAGCAGGATGACGCCACCGGGCTGCATACTGCCGGCAAGGCCCGGAGTGCCGGCGTCGCCGAGGATCACCTGTTTCGCCTGCGCCCCGGTCATCACCATGACAAAGACCGCCTGGCATGCCGCCCCGATTTCGGCAACAGAGCCGACACCGATGCCGCCCATCGCCGTGAAGTTCGTCATGCGTTTTTCACTAAGATCGAGACCCCTGGTTTCAAACCCGTCGGCAATCAGGTTCTTTGCCAAACCTGATCCCATGTCGCCAAGCCCGATTACGCCAACCTGTGTCATGTGTCCTCCCGAGACAGCCGCGTTTGATGTCGTGTTGTTCTATGCCATTGTTAACCTGATTCAGGAAACACGGAAATCAGGTTAATGACGGTCAGGTCATTGGGAACAACCGGCTCCCTGTGCAGGATGGTTCGCCGATTTCCCGATCAAGTCCAACCGGGCGGGTTGCTGCAATGGTGAACATCGGATTGCTTGGCGCAGGCCGCATCGGCATGATCCATGCCGCGTCCGTCGGCGGCGTAGAGGACGCCCAGGTCGCGGCTGTCTTCGATCCGGATGAATCCGCCGCCCGGACGGCCTGTGATCTGACGGGCGCGCCGTCGGCGACAGTCCCTGAGATCATGGCCGATCCGGACGTTCCTGCGATTATCGTCGCAACCCCGACAGATCTGCACGCCGATCTTGTTGAACAAGCCTCAATGGCTGGCAAGGTCGTCTTTTGCGAAAAGCCAATCGACCTCGATGCTGGCCGTGTCCGTGCCTGCTTGAAGACGGTCGAGCGCATGCAAACCAGACTGATGATCGGCTTCAACCGCCGTTTCGATCCTAGTTTCGCTCGGGTCAAGGCCGAGATTGAGTCCGGATCGGTCGGCGAGGTGGAAATGATCCAGATTACGTCCCGCGATCCGTCGCCGCCGCCAATCGACTATCTGCGCCGTTCCGGTGGAATTTTCCGCGACATGATGATCCATGATTTTGATATGGTGCGGTTCCTGTTTGGCGAAGAGATAACGGAAGTCAGTGCCACGGCATCCGTTCTCATAGACCCGGCAATAGGTGATGCCGGTGACTACGACACCGCATCGGCCACCTTGCGCACCGCCAGCGGCCGGATTGCGGTCATCACGAATTCCCGCCGCACAGCCTATGGTTATGACCAGCGCATCGAGGCACACGGGTCGAACGGCATGGTCCAGGCTGATAACCACCGCACGACGTCGGTTTCGGTTTCCAGCACAGGAGGCCAGATCGCCGCACTGTTAAAGCCGTTCTTCCTGGAACGATATGCGCAGGCCTACAGGCGGGAGATCGAAACCTTCTGCGCTTTGGCGGCGGGAAACGATGTGCCGTATCCCGACGGGCAAGATGGCTTGAAGGCGCTTGAATTGGCCGATTGTGCTCTGTTGTCGGTCAAGGAAGAGCGAACTGTTCGGTGTTGGAACCCGGATTAGGGTTCTACAGGATTGCCGGTTCTCCTATGGCCGCCCCGTAGCCGGTCTGCAGAAAGTCGAAATCGCACCCCAGGTTGGCCTGCTGGATATGACGGTTGAACATCCAGCCGTAGCCGCGTTCGAACGCTGCCGAGCGGGGCGTGAGGTTTTGCCGGCGTTCATCAAGTTCGGTCTGGCTCACGTCCATGTCGATGCGCCGTGCATCCACGTCGACTGTCACCTTGTCGCCGGTCCTGATCAGAGCCAGTGGCCCGCCCACATGGGCCTCCGGGGCCACGTGCAGGATGCAGGCGCCGTAGCTGGTCCCGCTCATCCGGGCATCCGAGATCCGCAACATGTCCCGGACGCCCTGGCGGAGCAGCTTCTTCGGAATCGGCAACATGCCCCATTCCGGCATGCCGGGCCCGCCCTGCGGTCCGTCGTTGCGTGATATCAGAACCGTGTCGGGCGTGACGTCGAGGTCTTCGTCGTCGATGTGCGCCTTAAGGTCGGCATAGCTGTCGAACACGAGGGCCGGGCCTGTGTGCTTAAGAAAGCGGGCCTCGCAGGCCGACGGTTTGATGATGCACCCGTCCGGCGCCAGATTTCCGCGCAGCACGGCGAGCGCGCCTTCGGCGTAAATCGGATTGTCCGTGCTGCGGATGACGTCGTCGTTGAAGACTTCGGCGCCGGCGATGTCGTCGCCAAGGGTCTTTCCCGATACCGTGCGCGCCGACAGGTCGAGGTGGCCGGCGATCTGTTTCATCAGGGCCGGCAGGCCGCCGGCATAGTAGAAATCCTCCATCAGGTAGCGGTCGCCCGATGGCCTGACATTGGCGACCACGGGCACCGTGCGGCTCGCCTTGTCAAAATCATCCAGCCCCAGGTCGTGCCCTGCGCGCCGTGCCTGGGCGATCAGGTGAATGGTGGCGTTGGTTGAGCAGCCCATGGCCATGGCCACGGTGATGGCATTGCCGAATGCGGGCCGGGTCAGTATCGCGTCAGGGGTCACATCCTCCCAGACCATTTCCACGATCCGCCGGCCGGTGGCAGCGCTCATGCGGATGTGATTGGCATCGGCTGCCGGTATCGACGACGCGCCGGGCAGGGTCATGCCGAGCGCCTCCGTGGTCGCCGTCATCGTGCTTGCCGTGCCCATGGTCATGCAATGGCCGTAGGATCGTGCAATGCCGCCTTCGATCTCCGACCATTGCTGCGGCGAGATCTCGCCGGCACGCATCTCGTCCCAGTATTTCCAGCCGTCAGAGCCCGATCCCAGGGTCTTGCCCCGCCAGTTGCCGCGCAGCATTGGCCCGGCGGGCAAGTAGATCGCCGGAATGTTCATGCTGGTGGCCCCCAGCAACAGGCCGGGCGTGGTCTTGTCGCATCCGCCCATCAGCACAGCGCCGTCGACCGGATGTGACCTGAGCAGTTCCTCCACTTCCATGGCCAGCAGATTGCGGTAGAGCATGGTGGTTGGTTTGACGAAATTCTCCGACAGCGAAAGAGCCGGCAGCTCGATCGGAAAACCGCCGGCCTGCAGCACACCGCGCTTGACGTCGTCCACCCGGTGCTTGAAATGGGCATGGCACGGATTGATATCCGACCAGGTATTGAGAATGGCAATCAGCGGTTTGCCGACCCAGTCCTCAGGCCCATACCCCATCTGCATGGCACGCGAACGATGCCCGAAGGCGCGCAGGTCCTGTACGCCAAGCCATCGGAAACTGCGCAGCTCTTCTGCCGTTTTCTTTTTTATTATCATCAAGTTACTTCCTGGTAGCCTGACCTGATCGAGCAAAATGCAGGCGTATGTGCTTATCCGTTCAGACGCGAATATAAAACGAATGTACCGTTCTGTGGGTATTTGTTGGAGATGTTCTGGCCATGCGTCCTCGGAGCGGATCCAACCAGATTTCCGGTAAACAACCTCCCGTTGCGTAGATTTTCAGACTATAAGATCAACGGTCCCAGTTGCAGCCGATGTATGGAGCACAATGTCAAAAACAGAGGTGACCAGAAAGATCCTTGATATCCTGCGTCGCGAGGGTGCGGCGTCGGGCTTTCACATCCGCGAGCAGTGGCTGGCCGATGTCCTGGGCATCTCGCGCTCGCCGATCCGCACCGCCCTGAAGCAGCTCGAGCAGCTGCAGGTTGTCCGTTCAGAGCAGAATCAGGGATATTTTCTGCAGCTGACACCGGGTACGCCCGACTTCGAACAGATCAGCCTGCCCCAGGCCGAGACGGAACGCATCTACCGCCAGATTGCCAGCGAACGCTTCGCCAATCTTCTGGGCAATCAGGTGTCGGTCGGCGATCTGGTCCGCCGTTACGATGTCGGCAGAGCAGTCATCCTGAAAGTGCTTGCCCGCATGCAGGAAGACGGGCTGGTGGAAAAGACGACTGGCCACAACTGGGTTTTCGGGCCGGCTCTGAACGATGAAGCGTCGTACCAGGAAAGCTACCGCTATCGCCTGACGATCGAGCCGGCGGCTCTGCGCGAAGCCGGGTTCGACCTGCCCGATGCCAAGAGCCGCCAATTGCGCCGGATGCACGAAGCAGCCCTCGATGCCGGCCTGGAAAACGAATCGATCGCCAGCCTGTTCAACATCGATGCCGAGTTTCACGACACTCTGGCCCGAGCCTGCGGCAACCGCTTCCTGGCCCAGGCCATCTGCCAGCAGACTAGGCTGCGGCGGTTGTCGGAATATGAGACCTATATCTCCCGTGAACAGCACGAAGTATCCTTTGCCGAACACATGGCCATTCTCGACGCCGTCGAGGCAGGCAACCTGGCCGAGGCCGCCGACAAAATGACTCTGCACATCCAGCATTCGGACGAAACCCGCCCCGACTTCCGCAAAGTGCGCGTTCTGGCGCACCGTCGGCTGACACGCCGCTAAGTCATTGAGTATTTGAGGTATTTTCTCAAAACTGGAATGACAAGGCCAGTGCGTTTAAAAAAGTTGTTGTATTATTTTCGATAAAAAAACAATATAGCGGCAAGAAACAAACGTGCGCAGGTTTGCCGGCGGTGGAACATTGCCTTTGAGTCTGCGAATTTTGGTGGAAAGAGCAGGGAGGAAAATCATCCATGAAAATGATCAAACTTTTATCTGCAGGTGCTGCGTTAGCCGTCGCGGCTGCATTAGGGCTGGGCGCTTCGATGGCGGCAGACAAGATCGTCATCTCCAACTGGGACGGCTATATGCCGAAGGACCTGCCGGAAAAATTCAAGGCGGCAACCGGCATCGAAGTTGAAGTCTCGCTTCATGCGACCAACGAGGAAATTATGGGCAAGGTCGTGGCCGGCAAGGGCAAGGGCTACGATGTGCTGTTCGTATCATCGCCTTTCGCCGAGGTGTTGAACAAGCTCGGCCTGTCCGCCAAAATCGACCACGCCCAGGTCCCCAACATGGCCAATCTTTATCCAGAGGCCGGCAAGCTCGCCTATGATCCGGGCAATACGTTCTCGGCACCCTATGCCTGGGGCACCACGGGCCTGTGTTATCGCTCCGATCTGGTCGAAGGCGACCCGTCGAGCTGGAATGATCTGCTCAAGCCTGCGGCCGCGCTCAAAGGAAAGATTACGATGCTGGCAACCGACCGATGGCTTATGGCAGCCGGCCTGCTTGCCAAGGGGTACTCGGTCAATGACGCCGATCAGGCGCATATCGACGAAGTCAAGAACCTCCTGATCGATGCCAAGAAGAACCTGCTCGCTTACGACGACACCACGTTCTATTCCAAGCTCGTGTCCGGTGAAGCCAGCCTGGTTCATGCCTGGGACGGCTGGTGCAACTACGGCATCGGCGAAAACAACAAGATCAAGTACGTCATCCCCAAGGAAGGCACCGACCTCTGGGTCGACACCATGGTCGTGACGGCGGCTTCCGAGAACAAGGCCGCTGCCCACAAGTTCATCAACTATGTGCTCAGCGCCGACACCGGCAAGTGGGTTGCAGAGAACATCCTCTACAAGGTCCCCAACAAGGCCGCCATGGAATCGCTCGACAAATCCCTGTTCGACACCTTTCCGAACCTGGGCATGGCGCCTGCCGACATGATGAAGCAGGAGCAGCTGCGCGACCTTGGCGACGCCCAGAAAGCCTACACCAAGGCTGTCACTGAAATAACCGCGTCCAAGTAACAGAGTTGTCCCTCCAGGCGGCCCCTTGTCGGGGGCCGCCTGACGGGCATCGCGATCAGCGCACGGCAATCCACATCATGAAGCAGATCCGCTCCCTGCTGCTCATCCTGCCCGGACTGGGCTGGCTGACCGCTTTCATGATCGTTCCCTGCCTGATCATCTTCTTTTTCAGTTTTTTCGAACGCGGCACCTATGGCGGTATCGACTACAATTTCAACTTCGAAAACTTCACCCGTGCCGCCGAGCCCGTCTACCTCTCCATCTTTCTTGACTCGGCCCGCATCGCCACGCTTGCAACGGTCATTGCCGTTGTCGTCGCCTATCCGGCGGCCTATGCAATCTCCCTGGCACCCCGGAACCGGCAGACCCGGTATCTGTTTCTCGTCATGCTGCCGTTCTGGAGCAACTACCTGATCCGGACCTATGCCTGGATCGTGTTGCTCAATCGGGAAGGCATCATCAACAAGTCGCTCGGGGCCGCAGGCGTGATCGATGAACCCTTGTCCATCCTCTACAATGAATTCGCGGTCGTGACAGGCCTGGTCTACAACTATCTGCCCTTTGTCATTCTGGCGATATATTCGTCAATTCAGAGGCTTAACCCCGAAATCAGGGAAGCCTCGGAAGACCTCGGCGCCCCATCGTGGAAAACTTTCACACGGGTTACCTTGCCACTTACCCTGCCAGGCGTGGCGGCCGGGGCCGTGTTTGTCTTTGTCCTTTCAATCGGCAATTTCATTACCCCGGACCTGCTTGGTGGCGGGCGGCAGCAGATGGTCGGGAACCTGATCTACGATCAATTCCTTTCGGCGCGCGACTGGCCCTTCGGTGCGGCTTTGTCTCTCGTCCTGATCTTCATCATGATGCTGTTGCTGTTTGCCCAGGCGGTGGCCGTAAACCGCGCCCAGCAGGATGAGGGGCATGCCCGTGGCTAGAGTTCACCCCGCCAGAAGAATCCTCATGAGCCATCTGCGGCTGACCTATGCCTTTCTCTACCTGCCGATTCTCGTACTGATGGCCCTCAGTTTCAATCGCGGCGGCATGCCCACCGCGTGGACCGGATTCTCATTCGACTGGTATGTCAAACTGGCCAACAGCCCTGAAATCCTCTCGGCTGCTGTCAACACGGTGATTGTCGCCGTCGCATCGACTCTGATCTCGACAGTCCTGGGAACAATGCTGGCCCTTGGCGTGGAGCGGCGCAAGGCCTCGAGCGGCCTCGACGCCATTCTGTTCGCCCCCATGATCATCCCGGATATCGTCCTGGCGATCGCCTTGTTGTCATTTTATACACTGCTCAATTTTACCCTTGGGCTGCACTCGATCATTCTGTCCCATGCGGTGTTCAACATCGCCTTTGTCTGCGCCGTTGTCCGCACGCGGCTGAAGAATTTCGACCATGCCATCGTCGAAGCCTCGATTGATCTGGGGGCCGACCGGTTCACGACATTTCGGCGCGTCACGCTTCCCGTGATCTTTCCCGGCGTCCTTGCCGGTGCGCTGCTTGCGTTTACCCTGTCGTTCGATGAGTTCATCATCGCCTTCTTTACCGCAGGCGCCGGCTCCAGTTCGACCACGCTGCCCATGCGCATCTATTCGATGATCCGGTTCGGCGTGACGCCGGAGATCAATGCCATGGCAACGATCATCATGATGGTAAGTTTCACTCTCGTTTTCCTGTCCCAGCGGCTGAACAGGGAGGTGTTTGGCTCAAGATGAGCACAGCTCCCGTCATAGGCCTGGATGCTGTCACCAAGCGCTTCGAGGCGGTCACAGCCGTCGACCATGTGTCGGTTGACCTGGTGGAAGGCGAGTTCTTTGCGCTTCTGGGACCTTCCGGCTGCGGCAAGACCACTTTGTTGCGAGTAATCGCCGGCTTCGAGGAACCCGATGAGGGCAAGGTTCTGCTGGACGGTCGCGACATTACACAACTGCGGCCGAACCGCCGGCCGGTGAATCTGATGTTTCAATCCTATGCCTTGTTTCCGCACATGACCGTCTACAACAACATCGCCTACGGGCTCGAGATGGAGAATTGCTCGAAATCTGAAATCGAAGGCCGCGTCGATGAAATGCTCGCCATGACCCAGCTCGATGCCCTGGCCCACCGTAAGCCCGATCAGCTTTCCGGCGGTCAACGCCAGCGTGTCGCCCTTGCCCGCGCGCTGGTCAAGCGTCCCCGGGTGCTGTTGCTGGACGAGCCTCTCGGCGCGCTTGACAAGAAACTGCGCGGACAGATGCAGCTCGAACTCAAGAAACTGCAGCACGACCTGGGGATCACTTTCGTCGTTGTTACCCATGATCAGGAAGAAGCCCTGGTCATGGCCGACCGGATCGCGTTGATGAAGGACGGCCGGATCGAGCAATTGGGCGCACCGGAACAACTCTATGAGCGCCCCGGATCGCGTTTCGTTGCCGATTTCATCGGTGTGTCGAACTTCTTCGAGGGCCGGGCGACCGGCGATGGAGTCGAAACCGAAGCCGGCGATGTCTTTCGCGGTGAGGGCGGTGCCGAAACCGGTGCCAGCTGCGCCATTGCTGTCAGGCCGGAACGAATCTCGTTGTCGGCACCGGACAGGCTTGAGGACCAGAACTCGGTCAGCGGTCAGATCAGCGATATCGCCTATCATGGCCAGGACATCAACATTCATGTGCTTGCGGCCGGCAGCAAAAACGCTGTACTGGCCCGGATTTCGGCGGCCGATGACAAGAGCCGCAGCTTCAGCATCGGCCAGACGGTCTGGTGCAACTGGCGTCCTGAACACGGGCGCATTTTGACGAACTAGATATTCAAGAGGGAGGACACCATGACCCAGAAAACAATTGCTTTTTTCCCCGAGGCCGCCTTCGGCCCGGCGCTCAACTCGGTCGGCATTGCCCAGGCTGTCGAAAAACTGGGCCACAAGGCCGTCTTTCTGTCAGACCCGGGATTCGTCGAGATCTATCAAGGCTATGGCTTCGATTGCCATCCGGTGAACCTGTCTGAGCCGATGCCGCCGGAAGAGATGGCAAAGTTCTGGGAGGATTTCATCAATGGCCATATCCCCAATTTTGCCAAGAGCCCATACGATCAGATCGACAATTACGTCAAGGAATGCTGGGAGGCTATCGTCGACAGCGCGAAATGGGCCGAAAAGGATCTGCCGGGCGTGCTGGCAACGATCAAGCCGGATGTCATCTGTGTCGACAACGTGATCCTGTTCCCGGCGATCAAGCGATACGCCGCCGAGAACGGCAAGCCGTGGGTCCGCATCATTTCGTGTTCGGAAAACGAAATCGAGGACCCGGCAATCCCGCCTCACCTGTCCGGTTGCGGCGAGAACGACTCCGCCTGTCACGCAAGCTACCGCGCGCGATTCCATGAAGTCATCAAGCCGATCCATGACGACTTTAATGCGTTCCTGGCGTCGTGCGATGAAGCGCCTTATCCCATCGGGGAGTTCTTCGAGGCCTCGCCTCACATGAACCTGCTGCTCTATCCCGAGTCCGTAAAATTCAACCGTTCCAAGCCACTGGACCCTGCCCGGTTTCAGTACCTGGAAGGCTGCGTGCGCAAGGACGAGGATTATCAGATCCCGCAGTTCAAGGCCCACAACGACAAGCCCCTGCTCTATGTGAGTTATGGATCACTGGGGGCAGGCGACACCGAACTGCTGAAACGGGTGATTGCGACGATCTCGAAAATGGAAGTTCGCGCCCTGGTCAATGTCGGCGACTACGAGGCGGCCTACGACGACATCCCCGACAATGTCCATATCGCCGGCTGGTATCCGCAACCCTCAGTGATCCCGCAGGTCGACGCTGTGATCCACCACGGGGGCAACAACAGTTTCACCGAATGCCTGTACTTCGGCAAACCGGCAATCATCATGGCATACGTCTGGGACGGACATGACAATGCCACCAGAGTCCAGGAGACCGGCCATGGTTTCAAGCTTGACCGTTACGACTGGACCGACGAGGACATGGCCGCCAGGATCAACGCCATGCTGACCGACGGTGCGATGAAAGCCAAACTCGCTGCAACCTCGGCCCACATGCAGTCGCAGCACGGTCCAACCAAGGCCGCCGGCATCCTCAACGACCTGCTGGGCGCCTGAACATGCCGACCAACCTCAATGCATCAGCCCCGCATATCGCCGGAGCCTCAACCTGGTCTGACGATCTGGTCGACTGGGGCGGCCATCTGGAGCCGATTGACGGACAGTCGACCAATACCGGCAGGCTGTTGTGGAAAGGCGAGGAGGACGGCCTGCCGGAAGCCGGCGTCTGGCAATGCACGCCCGGTAGTTGGCGCCTCGAACTGCCCCGTGACGAACTGGTGCACTTTGTGTCGGGCCGGGCAACCTACAGTGCCGACAATGGCGAGGTTATTGAGGTGGCACCGGCCACTGTCGTGCACTTCCAGGAGGGATGGTCAGGCACGGTGGTTGTCCACGAAACCATTCGCAGCGTTTACATGTTTCGTTAAAAAGGAATCTCATGAGTGCATTAAGCAAAAATCAAACCGAGACCGCGACGCCGGTAATGCGCAATCCGCGTGAGATTGCGGATGTGGTCGATTGGGGCGTTATCCCGACCATGATCGAGGGGGAAAGCCGGACCTCCGGCGTCCTGCTCCACAAGGGGCCGGATGGCAGCCCTGAGTCCGGGGTCTGGATCTGCACCCCCGGCTACTGGAACTGTCATGTGACTGCCGATGAAATGTGCCACTTTCTCGAAGGCCGCTGCACCTACACACACGAGTCCGGCGAAGTCATCGAGA
Source organism: Alphaproteobacteria bacterium (assembly GCA_021775805.1). Taxonomy (GTDB): domain Bacteria; phylum Pseudomonadota; class Alphaproteobacteria; order Rhizobiales; family JAJFHC01; genus JAJFHC01. Next base: position 18,602 of record JAJFHD010000022.1, read on the forward strand.
TAGAACCGGACACGGCAGCGTTTTTCCCAAAAGACTGGAAGGGCACGTGCCGGGTGCATGAAACCGTCCGCAAGGTCTACATGATCCGCTGAGTCTCGGAATCGAGGATTCTCCATGATCTGTTACGATCACAACGACCCCTGTTGCTTCGTGGCGCCCGGTTATCGTCGCCTGACGGATGATCCTTGTGTTGACGTCACCGACCCGGCAGACCAGAGCTTTGTTGGAAAACGTGTCGTCTGCGATCGTCAAACTGTCGACGGCGTCATCCTGGAGGCAAACACAGCCCAGAAGGCCTGGGCCCGCCTGGACGTAAAGACACGGGCAGGGTACCTGCACCGCATTGCCGACGCGATCGAGAACTCCGATCCGGCGCCCTGCAGCGTGCTGCTGACCCGTGAGATGGGCAAACCCTATCCGGAATCCGTCGGCGAGATTGCTAACTGCGGTGCGGTCTTTCGTTATTTTGCCGAAATGGCCCGCGACGACGCGGGAAAGATCGCGGGAACCACGCAGACCGGATCGTTTCAGTATAGCCGTGTTGAGCCTTACGGCGTGTCCGTTCACATCGTGCCGTTCAACTTCCCCATACTTCTGGCCTGCTGGACCGTTGCAGCATCGCTGGCGGCAGGCAATGCCTGCATCGTCAAACCGGCGGAGCCAACCACTCTTTCCACGCTGAAATTCATGGAGAATTTTTCCGGTCTGCCTGCAGGGCTCGTCTCCTGTCTTCCGGGCGGAGCTGAAACCGGCCAGACGTTGGTCCGGTCCGGCGATACCCATGCCGTTGTGTTTACCGGTTCGGTCGCCGGTGGCAAGGCGGTTGCCGCTGATTGCGCCGCGTTGCTCAAGCCATGCGTGATTGAGGCTGGCGGGTCCGATCCGATGATCATCACGGAACACGCGCCTCTCGACATCGCGGCTCAGGGCAGTGTAACCGCGGCATTTCATCTAAGCGGGCAGATCTGCACCTCGGCGGAACGGTTCTTTGTTCATGAAGCGGTTCACGACCGGTTTGTCGATGCCTTCGTGAAGCACACCAGAAAGCTTCGGATCGGTCCAGGTCTGGAAAAATCCGAAATCGGACCCATGGTCAGCAAGGCCGCGCGGGACAAGGTCGAAGGACTGATTGCCCAGGCAGTATCAGCCGGGGCAATCGTCGAATGCGGCGGTAAACGGCCGGAAGGACTGGACGCGGGTTGGTTCTATGAGCCGACCATCCTGACCGGTGTCACGCCAGAGATGACCATCATGCAGGAAGAATGCTTCGGACCGGTTGCAGGCATCTGCAAGGTGGCGAGTTTTGAAGAAGCCATCGAGCGAGCGAACGACAGCCCCTTCGGTCTCGGCGCCTGCATCTTTACCACCGACATGGCGCAGGCCATGGAAGCGGTCGAGCGCATCCAGTCGGGAATGGTCTGGGTCAACAACCCGCTGATCGACAATGACGCGCTTCCCTTCGGCGGCTGGAAGATGTCCGGTGTGGGCCGGGAACTGGGACGGCTCGGTCTCGATGCCTTCCGCCAGACAAAGATGGTTATGATCGATCACAATCCCATTCTTCATGAGTGGTGGTATCCCTATCCCGACGATTGGTTCTATGAAACCGGCGGCCGGAAACTGGACGGTCAGACGGCATCGCCCGCAACGGAGAACGCAGATGGCTGACATTGTGATCCTGGGTGGGGCCGGCTTGATGGGCTCTGGCGTCGTGCGCGATCTGGTATCGGATCTGGCGATTGTCGACATCGACCGGATCAGGATCTGCGATGTGTCAAACCCAGCAATGGAAAAACTGACGGACGAACTGAAGGACAGCCGGCTTGAGACCCATCGGCTCGACGCGTCAGACAAGACGCAGCTTGCGGCGGCCGTCGAAGGCTTCGATCTTTGCATCAACGCGGTGCCAACAATGGCGGGCTTCCAGATGCAGATATTTGAAGCAGCCTTTGACGCGCACAGCGCTTATGTCGATCTGGGCGGGCTCGGCGTCTATACGGTCAAGCAGAAAGCCGAGCACGAGCGTTTTCTCTCAGCCGGAGTCACCGCTGTCATCAGCACAGGCTCCGACCCGGGCATGTCGAATGTGACCTGCCGTGCCGTGGCCGACGAGCTCGACCGGATTGACCGCATCAATCTCTACTGGGCCGCGGAGCTCGTGGGTCCGGAAAATCCGGTGCTTGTGCCGCCCTACAGCATTTCCACGGTTCTGGCGGAGTATGCTCATCCCAGCACTCAGTTTCTCGACGGCCGGCACACAGAATGTGCGCCCATGACAGGGGTGGAAGTCTTGGATCTGCCGGAACCCTGGGGCCGGACCGAATTCATGTACTCACCTCATTCCGAACAACTGACGGTTCCTCTGGCCGACGGCATTCGTGAGAAGGGCATCCAGGAGTTCACCTGGAAACTCCATCTGCCGCACCGCGAGCACGAAGCCTGGGTCGGACTGGTCAAGGCGGGCTTCGGTGACCTCGACGCAAGCGTCGAGATCAACGGTAACAAGGTGCGCGCACTCGACGTCCTGGGTGCCGTGATCAATCGCAACATCGAGCAGAACACCGACCGGATGCCGGAGCAGGAAGGACACGAAATTCATTTCGCGATCGGCCACGGTACACGGGAGGGGCGTCCTGCCCGGGTGAAATGTCAGGTGATCGTACGTCCGGATCCGATGTACGACGACTATGTCGATGCCGGAACTTCGATGAACGTCTCGATTTCGGCCCAGTTGATGCTGAAGAACGGTCCGCGGCCGGGCGTCTGGGCGCCGGAGGAGTTTTTTGACGTTTCGGAGTACTTCGAGGAACTCCGGCGCCGGCGGTTCGTCACCGATACGACGATCGAGTATCTCGACTGATCACCATGTCTATCAAGAGGCTCGACGCGCCAAAAAAACTTGTCATGTATGTGTTTGACGCGTACATCTCCTGAACAACTGCGCACGAGGACGACAGTTAAGAGGGGATGGAGCGGGTTTTTCCCAAAAACATCAGTTGATCTGCTTTGGCAGCCAGGTCGCCATCTCCGGAAAGGCAATCAGCAGCCCGAGCACAAAGCCCTCGATCGCGATGAACGGCAGCGCCGACCGTACCACCTGTCCAAGTGTCACGTGCATGGGGGCGACGCCCTTCATCACATAGAGCAGCAGCCCGAATGGCGGCGTCAGGAGAGAAATCTCCATGGTGATCAGCATCAGCACCATCAGCCAGACGACGTCGATGTCGAACACCACCTGAAACGACTGCGATCCCAACAGGAAAAACGGCAAGGTCAGCAGCAGCATGCTGACCTGATCCATGAAGGCGCCCAGAAACAGCAGCACGCCCATCATGATAAGCACCACGCTCAGCGGTGTCAGGTCAAGCGTGGCCACATAGGTCAGCAGGCCGTCGGTGGCACCGGAGTTCGACAGCGCCTGGCTGAACACCAGCGATCCCGCGATGATGAACAGGATCATGGTGTTGATCTTCGCGGTTTCCATCAGCGACTTTGTGATGGCCCGCCAGGTAAAATCTGCGCCCTCGACACCGGAGATCCTGATCGTGTTCTTGAACAGGCGGAAGAAACAGCACGCTGCCAAAGACGCCATGCAGCCCAGCGCGGCCGCTTCTGTAGGCGCGGCGATCTTGTAGAAAATGCTGCCGACCACGACAACAAAGATTATGAGCAGCGGCAGGATGTAGAACACGAACGGGAGTACGCGGTTGACCGGGCGCCGCCACTTGCCCCCATAGGCGGCGTACAAGCGCGTTTGACCGCCAATGACAAACTCTAAAGTGACCGGCTCGTCGAGTGCGGCTTCGTCGGGCACGTAGCTGGGCGCCAGTTCCGGATTGATCGTGCAGCGACCGATGACATAGGCCACGAACAGCACAGCCATGAGGACACCCGGCACGATGCCCGCGATCAGCAATTGCGCTACCGACTGTTCGGCAAGGCTTGCCAGCAGGACCGCCAACGCCGACGGCGGGATCAGCATGGCAATGCCGCCGACTGCCATGATCGGTCCCATGGCGATGGACGGCTGATAGCCGCGCTTGAGCATGTCGGGCAGGAGAACCGAGCCCAGGATGGCGGTGTTGGCGATGGTCGAGCCCGACAGCGACGAAAACACCGTGCCGCCGACAATCGACACCACCGACAGCCTGCCGGGCACGCGCGATATCATCCGGTCGATCGCGCCGATGGCCTTGAAGGCAACCCCGGTCTGCAAGAGGATCTCGCCCATCAGCAAAAACAGGGCGATGGGCGCCAGCGTGAACTTGATCGCGTTGTGAAATTCCATCGGCATGAAGACCAGACCGATGTCGCCGTTGATGAACAGGGCGGTGCCCAGCACGTTGGCGGCAAAGAACGCAAGAGCAACCGGCATGCCGAGGAACATTGCAGTACAGACCGTACCGAGCAGCAGAACCAGCGCTAGATACCATTCCATGGCTCAGAATCCCGACCGGGCGGTTTTTGCGGCGTCACCGGCGTCCGGGGCAGATCGCTGGGCCCGCAGCAGACGCAGTGCGAACTCCACGGCAAGCAAGAGAAACGACAGGGCAAAGATCACGAGCACGATCCAGTTCTCGATCCGCAGATCCTTGTCGGGCAGGGTGCCGTCCTCGAATTCGGAAAGGGCTGCACGAACACCGTAGAAGCACAGGACCAGGCATAGCGACATGCCCGCTCCATCGAGCAGTTTCTCCAGGGAAGACGTGAACTGTGCCGGCAACGCACCGATCAGCACGTCGATTTTGATGTGCGCACCTTGCTGTAAAACCCAGGGAGCGCCGATGAAAACGCCGGTATACAGGGCATATTCGACCCCTTCGTAAAGCCACCACAGGCTGCCGATCTGGGTCTTGACGAGGAACAGGTTAACCGGGATCAGAACGGCAATCAGCCCGATCGATCCCGCCACGAGGCAGGCGAGAAAAAGCACGAGCCTGTTAAAACCGGTCTCGAAGCGATCAAGGAGATGCTGCATCGCGCGATCTGTCGAATCCGTGAGGTGATTTCGTCAGGAACGCGGAGGTCAATCCCTTGGCTCCGCGTTCCCAAAAATTTGGAGACTACTTCGAGAACAGCGCCTTGAGCTTCGGCCCGTGTTCCGGGCTGCGCTCGATGACTTCGTCCCAGCCGGCCTTGGCAGCACCGGCCAGCCACTTGTCGCGGTTGGCCCCTTCCATGGCGATGGTCTTCATGCCCTCGCTGGCGGTCCAGGTGTTCTGTTTTTTGAGGGCGGCCTTGAAGCCATCGCTCGAGGGTTCGGCTTTCTCTTCAAACGCCAGCCCGACCTTGGTCATCACATCCTGCTGTTCCTTCGTCAGCGTGTTCCACTTCTCCAAGTTGACCAGCGTGTGCAGGCTCGCGCTGTAGAAACCGGGGTCGACGCGATATTTTGTGACTTTGACCCAGGTCGGCACCCAGCCAAGCGCGGGCCAGCCGTAGCCCTGAACCGTGCCGTTTTCCATGTAGGTGTAAACCTGCGCGATGTTCGAGGTCTGAACCGTCGCCCCCAGCGATTTGAAAAAAGCCGTGTAGACCGGTGAGACCCGGAGATTCAGGCCTTTGAGATCGGGGCCCTCGATCGGCTTGCTGAGCCACAGGTGGAACGGGCCGAAATCATGATGTCGGGCAAGGAAATGGATGTTCTTGTCATTCAGCAGCTTCTGCATGTAGTCAAGCGCGCCGTTCCTGCGCAGCTCGGCATAGGAATGCTCCGAAAACCGCAACGCCGGTGCTTCGGGCAGAACATTGCCGAAATAGGCTTCCGTGCAGCCGACCACGTCATAGGCGCCCTTCGACATCTTCTGGGTCAGTGTAAAGGGGCTGCCGATGGCCGGCGCGCCGCCAACCATCTTGATCTGGATAACACCATTGCCCTGTTTGTTGATTTCATTAACGACAGCTTCGAACGGTTTGCCGGGCGGGCTGCCGATCGGGAAGCAGCTGGCACCCGTCAGTGTCACTTCGTCTGCCAGAGCCGGTGACGTGGCGGCCAGGACCGCAAGTGTTGCCGCACCAAGAATATTTCCAAGTTTTCTCGTCATTGCAAACCTCCCACGTTTGTGGTCGACCCCGGCATCCGGACTGGACGGCTCCGGAACGACGGGGCGACCTTGTTCTATAAAACACACTATATCCGCTAAATAGAAAGCTGGAAAACTTTCCTCCGTCTCGGGACGAACGCGCTGGACAACAGCAGGTACAGTCAAAATCAACGTGAATTTATCAATGATTTGTTGACAAATTATTCGCGTATGGGAAATTGGCTCATGGCAAACACACAGTCTCGAAATACCATTGGCCCTCTGGTCTCCTCGTCTCATCTGGCCGGCGGCGCCCTGCCGGAACTGTCGGAGTTCGAATTTGGCCTGATCATGGCGTCTCACGCTTTTGAGCGCTGGATAGTCCGGTGCATGGCGGCGGCCGGCGTTGCCGAACTGTCGGCGCTGGATACGCTCGTGCTTCATGCTGTGAATCACAGAGGCCGGCCAAAAAAGCTTGCCGACATCTGTCTTGTTCTCAATGTCGAAGACACTTACACGGTGAACTACGCATTGAAAAAACTGGAGAAACGGGGTCTGATCGTCTCCGGACGGCTGGGCAAGGAAAAGACGGTGGAGATATCGGAAGCCGGTGAAAAGGCGTGCTTGGCCTATCGTGAAATCCGCGAAGCCGTGCTCGAGCGCACCATCAGGGAACTGGGGTTCGACGGTGAACAGGTCAGCAAATTGTCGACCATGTTGCGGGCAATTTCCGGTCAGTACGATCAGGCGGCGCGAACCGCTGCCTCCCTTTGAGGATACGTGACGATGACGGTAAAACTACAGATCGAGCCTCTGTCCAGGACCGAGTTCTCGCCATTCGGGGAAGTCATTGAAACTGAAGGCGCGGAACGCTTCACGATCAATCAGGGCACCACCGAACGCTACAACAATCTCAGCAGGGTCGATGTTCTTTCACAAGGCGGCTGGCCCCAGATCAGCATCTTCCGCAGCCAGCCGAGACCGCAGCCGATCCGGCTTGATCTGATGGAGCGTCATCCCCTGGGCACACAGGCATTCTACCCGTTGCAGGACCGTGCATGGTTGGCGGTCGTCGCAAAGCCGGATGCAGATCCGTTGGACCCTTCCAGTCTTCGGGCGTTCCGGGCCACCGGACAACAGGGCGTGAGCTATGCCCGCAACGTCTGGCACCACCCGCTGCTGGTGCTCGAACCAGACAGCGACTTTCTGATCGTCGACCGCGGCGGTCCGGGCAACAATCTGGAAGAACGTGAATTCACGCGGACCATTGTTCTGGCAACCGGCTAGAACAAGCCGCGATTTATGGAACCTGTATCTGTTTCGTCTTTATCCCGGAACTGACGTTCTTCCCGAATCTGTCGCCCCCGTGCGTCGACACGAGGACCTCCTGCATCGCGAGTCAGGAGATGTTCGTGTCAAGCACGAACACGACGGATTTCAGGGAAATACCGTGCCAAAAAATTGATGAGTTCGATCAGATCCGAAGTGATTTGGCGCAGTCTACGCAGCTCAGTTTCATTACGTGTTCTTGTTTGTGTATTGCCGAAGTTCGGCGCGTGCCACCTGGCGGCGGTGGACGGCGTCGGGGCCGTCGGCAAGCCTCAGGGTGCGCAGGCCCGCATACATTCGTGCCAGCGGCACGTCCTGGCTGACCCCCATGGCGCCGTGAAGCTGGATCGCCTCGTCGGTGATTTTCAGCGCAATGCGCGGCGCCACCACTTTGATCTGCGAAATCCAGGGAGCCGCTTCCCGCCGGCTGGTGGTATCCATCATGTAGGCAGCCTTCAGGCACAGGAGCCTGGCCATTTCGATTTCCATCCGGCTTTCCGCGATGACGTCGTAATTGGCGCCAAGTTCGGCAAGCGGCTTGCCGAAGGCTTCGCGGGCGAGCGAGCGCCGGCACATCAGCTCAAGCGCGCGCTCCGCCTGGCCGATTGCCCGCATGCAGTGGTGGATGCGGCCCGGACCGAGCCGTCCCTGGGCAATTTCAAAGCCGCGGCCTTCGCCGAGGATCAGGTTCTCTGCCGGCACGCGCACGTCGGTGAACCGGATATGCATGTGTCCGTGGGGGGCGTCGTCATTGCCGAACACCTCCATGGCGCGAAGTACCTCGACCCCGGGCGTGTCCGCTGGCACCAGGATCTGGCTGTGGCGGCTGTGTTTGTCCGCATCCGGGTTGGTCAGGCACATGACGATGTAGATCGCGCAGCGGGGATCGCCGGCACCCGACGCCCACCATTTCTCGCCGTTGAGCACATAGTCACTGCCGTCGCGGCGGGCCTGAAGCGAAATGTTCGTGGCATCGGAGGACGCCACGTCCGGTTCCGTCATCAGGTAGGCCGAACGGGTCCGGCCCTCGAGCAGGTCGCCCAGCCATCGATCCTTGTGGGCCTGGCTTCCGAACCGTTCCAGGACCTCCATGTTGCCGGTATCGGGCGCTGAGCAGTTGAAGACTTCCGCCGCAATGCTCGAACGCCCCATTTCCTCTGCCAGATAGGCGTACTCAACGGTCGTCAGGCCGAACCCGCGCTCGGAATCCGTCAGCCAGAAGTTCCACAAACCGTTTTCGCGTGCCTTCGTCTTGAGACCCTCCATGATCTCTGTCTGGCGGGCATTGGGGGCGAACCGTGAGGCGCCGCTTCCAAGGGCCGCTTCGTACTCGCCCTCCAGGGGAATGATCTCGTCGCGAACCATCGCGCGCACTTGCTCAAGAAGAGGTTTCAGGCGTTCCGACTGTCCCAGATCCATGGAGCGACATCCTTTCGATTTGCTTTGGCGTGATCCTTACGGCTCGCCCGGCAACGACAACCCGGCATTGCGGGCATAGACCTTGGCGACGGCCGAATCGTCTTCACGGCCAAGCCCCATCCCCTTTGCCGCCAGAAACTGCTGTAGCGCTGCGGCGGTGAGGGGGGCGGAAAACGCCGATCCGTGGGCCACATCCGCGACAATCCCTAAGTCTTTTACAAAGATGTCGACGGCGGAATGCGGCGTATAGTCCCCATCGACGATGTGAGGCACGCGATTCTCGAACATCCAGCTTGTGCCCGCACACTGGGAAATGACGTCGAGCGTGGTCTCCGGTGCGATCCCCTGGCTCAGGGCGAATGTTACCGCCTCGGCCGCGGCGGCGATATGGACGCCGGCCAGCAACTGATTGACCACTTTCATGGCCGAGCCCGGACCGATGTCGTCGCCAAGGCGAAAGACTTTCTCGGCGACGGCGTCGACCGCCGGCCGGATGCGATCGAACGCGGCGGGCGGGCCGGAGCCAAGGATGGTCAGGGCGCCGGCTGCCGCTTTCACCGACCCGCCCGAAATCGGAGTGTCGAGGTAGTCGACGTCCAGAGCGGCGAGCCTTCCGGCCATATCTTTTGCGAATTCGGGCGCGACGGTCGCACACGACATGAAGACGGCGCCGGTTTTCATGACAGAAGCGATGCCCTCATCACCGAACAGCACGTCTTCAGTCTGGCGGGCATTGACGACCACGCAAATCACCAGGTCGGCCTGCTTCACGGCCTCCAGGCGCGTGCCTTGTTGTCCGCCTTCGCTGTGGAACCGGTCTTCCTGTTCGCGCGAAACATCGAAACCCCAGACCGGAAAACCTGCAGTGAGCAGGGAAGAGGCCATGCCGTAGCCCATGGAGCCAAGGCCGAACACAGCCACGCGGAGGTTCTGGTGTGAATTGTTCAACGGAATTCCCCTGAAATGAAAACGCACCTGTTTCATAACAAGCGGCCGCGGCGACCGACAGTGGATTCTTCTGTCAGTTTTGTAAGATGGCAACGGAAACTGAAGCCTATTTTGTGTCCATCGTCCACACCCCATCCCAGTCGGCCGGAGGCGGCGTTTCACGGAAAAGGGCAAGACGTTCCTTGTAGAGGTCATGAAGACCCTTGAAGCCAACACTTTCGGCATTGGGCTCAAGCAGGGCAAGATTGGCTTCGACGCCGTCCCAATCCTGGTTCAGGTAGCACGCCAGCATCTTCTCGTGGGTTTCGGCATATTCCCTGATCTCCGGTTTTTCACCGTCTTCCAGGCTGCCCATGGTCGCGAAGATCTTCTCTGGATCTTCCTTGCCTTTGACCCGGATGGTGTCGAGTTCGAGCAGCTTGAACTTGTGCTTGATGAGCGCGGCCGTGGCCGATCCTACCATGAGGTTGACGCCGTAGGTCTTCGTCTGGCCCTCGAGCCGCGAGGCCAGGTTGACGCAATCGCCGAGGACCGAGTAATCGAACCGTGTCTCCGACCCCATGTTGCCGACGACGCATTCGCCGGTATTGATGCCGACACCCACATTGAGCGGCACGTATTTTTGCCCGGACTCCTCGGCTTCACGCCGGCGCTCGACATTGACGGTCTCCAGGCGCTCGAGCATCTCCAGCCCGGAAACCGTAGCATTGACCGCGTGGTCCGGATCGTTGATCGGCGCGTTCCAGAACGCCATGATGCAGTCGCCCATGTATTTGTCGATCGTGCCCTTGCGTTCCATGATCGCATCCGACAGCGGTGTCAGGAAACGGTTCATCAGCCTGGTCAGACCTTGCGGATCTGTCTTGTAAAGTTCCGAAATCGACGTGAAGCCGCGCACGTCGCTGAACAGGATCGTCATGTCCTTGGTTTCACCGCCGAGAACCAGTTTGTCGGGGTCTTCCGCCAGTTGCTCGACGAGATCAGGCGAGATGTATTGACCGAAGGCACTGCGCACCTGTTTGCGCTGGGCCTCCTCACGGAAATAATTCATGAAGGTGAGCACAAGGAAAATTGCGAAGCTTGAAACCAGCGGATAGGCGACATCCACGAGCATGCTGTTTTTCGCGAACTGGTACCAGGAAAGTCCCATAAGTGTCGCCGCGATCAAACTGCCGAGTCCGAGAACCGGCAATGGTCCCAGGGCAGGCGCCAGCAGGATGATCGAAATGCCCATAAAGAAAGCAACAGCGATCTCGGCGCCCAGAAGCCAGCCGGGCCGACGCAGATAGGATTTGGTCAGGATGTTTTCCAGAACCTGAGCGTGAACTTCGACACCGGGCATCGCGGGGCTGACAGGCGTTGCCTTGAGATCGTGAAGGCCAACCGCCGACGTGCCGACCAGCACCAGTTTGCCGGCGAGCCCCGGTACCGGCATCGGGCCGGTGAGGATGTCCTTGACCGAGATAAACCTCTTGGCGTCGTGTTTATTGAAATAGATCAGGAGCTGGCCGCGCGAATCGGTCGGGATTTCTACGTTTGCCACCACAATACTCGAGATGCCCCTCTGATCCGATTTGAGCAGAATCGCATCCTTGCCTGTGGCGACCCGCAAGAGTTCGGTGGTGATGGCTGGCAGAACGCGGTTCTGCGCCACAATGGCGATCGGCACCCGCCGCACAATGCCGTCGTAGTCCGGTTGCACGGAAAATACGCCATGCCCTTTGGCGGTCGATTCAAGTTCGGGCACATTGACCAGCAAACCGGGGTATTTGAGGAGATAGTGTTTGGGCTCCACTGCATCCTTGTGCAGTTTTTTCATGGCGAGGCTTGATTGGGGCTTGAGCTTTTCCGTGGCCTCGAGAACCCGGTGAAAACCGGACTGGCCGACGACCACAAGCGATTTCCTCATCGCAAGAGACAGGATCAAATCGTTGCTGGGTGCCTGGCGCAATCGGGTGCGGGTCTCCTCGTCGATGCTCTTGAGCGTATCGGCCACCAGATTGGGCGACAGCCGGTCAGGCTCGGCAAACACAATATCGAAGGCAATTGCGACCCCGCCCGATTGCGTGATCCGTGTCACCAGATCGGCAATCATTGTTCTGGGCCACGGCCATTGGCCGAGTGATTTCAGGCTCTCATCGTCGATATCGGCAATCACGACCGGTTGAGGTGGAGACACTCTCGGCTTGAAGATCTGGTAGAAGTCGAACACTTTCAGCCTGAACGCCTCGAGCGGTGGCGGATCCCAGTAGCGGAAGCCGATAAAGCCGAGTAGGAGAACGAAGCCGAGCAGACGCGACAGGCCCGCACCTCTAGTAAGTTTCCCCAGCATCCCCTGCACTCAACTCTTCTTGTTCGACCCGTTTGTTACCGAATTCGTCAACTCAGGTAATGACTACCGAATCGGTGTTGTCGGCTTCGTCGAAAATAAACGTCACGGAACCCGTCGAGATGCCGGACAGTGTCGCCACATGCACCGGTGCGGCAAATGTCCCGCTGCCGTCGCTGTCCACGCGGATTTCCGTGTCGCCGCCATTGACCGTCGCCTGGACAAAGGTATCCTTCAAGGGCGACGTGAAATTCGCATCCAGGAACGAGATCAGGTCGATCGTGTCGTTCGCCAGATCGAAGTCGGTGATCGTGTCGATGCCGGTTTCGCCCTGGTTGAAGATGAATACGTCTTCAAGGGAATCCACACCGCCGGTGAGGGTGTCGGAACCGTCGCCGCCGGCCAGTTCGTTTTCGTTGGCATCGCCGACCAGGACGTCATTACCGGACCCGCCAATAATCTGTTGGATAGTGCCGATTGCGAGTGAGTCCGTTCCGATGTCCGAACCGGTAATATCCGTGGCGACCCCGGTCACGAGATTGGCAATAACGCCGCCTGTGGAGTCTTCATAGCTGGCGGTGTTGGAAGTGCCGGTGCCGCCGTCGAGGGTGTCGTTGCCGGCCCCGCCTCTCAGAGTGTTCTCGCTCGCGTTCCCTGTAAGAACGTCATTGCCGCTGCCGCCGATCACGTTTTCGATCGTACCCAGGACGAGTGTATCGAAGCCGACTTCCGCACCGGCGCCCTCGCCAGAAGATAGGTCCACGCTGACCCCGGCAGTGGTGCTGGAATAGTCGATCGTGTCGCCGTCGATGCCATCGGCACCACCGTCATAGGTGTCGTCGCCGAGCCCGGTGCCGGCCACGATGGTATCGTCGCCGCCGCCGCCATTGACGATGTCATCGCCGTCGCCTGCCGTCAGGATGTTGTCGTTGTCGTCGCCGGTCAGGATATCGTCGAACTGGGTGCCGATCACGTTCTCGATGTTCGTCAGCCGGTCGATCTGGTCGTAACCGTCGATGGCAAACCCGTTGGCAAGATCGACCCGCACGCCCTGGTCGGCGACAAAGGCGTTATCCGCTGAAAGGTCGAAATCCGTGCTGTAGTTGACAGTGTCGGAACCCTGCTTGCCGTCGATCACGTCACTGCCGGCTAGCGGACGGAAGACGTTGTCCAGATCGTCGCCGTTCAGGATGTCGTCGAGGAAACTGCCGCGCACGTTTTCGATGTTGATGTAAAAATCGGTATCGCCGAAGGTGTCCGTGCCAGTCGCGGCATGCAGGTCGACCACGGCACCTTGCGTGCCGCCGGTGAAAGCGTAATCGAGCTCGTCGGTACCCGCTCCGCCGTCGATAAAGTCGTCGTCCGCCATCGGACGGAACTGATTGTCATTGGCGTCACCGATGAGATCGTCGTCGAAGGCCGAACCTTGAACGGACTCGATACTGGTCAGAGTGTCGGTTCCGCCGAAGCCATTGCTGGCCGTGCCTGCGGAAAGATCGACGTCGACAGGGCCCTGGGCGTTGATATACCGAACACGGTCGAAACCCGACCCGCCGTCAATCGTGTTGTTGCCCCCGAGGCCTTCGAATAGCTCAAACTCATCGTTGGCGACGTTACCGCCGGTCAGGATGTCATTGCCGGATGTGCCGATGACGACCTCGATGCCGGAAAGCGTATCCAGATTGCCGAATGTATCGATTCCCGTTCCTGCAGAAAGGTCCACGTCGACGGCGTTAAGACCGGTTTCCTGGCTGTAGTCGACGATATCGAAAAACGACCGGACGCCCAGCACGGGATCGAGATCCCCGCCACCCGTCAGGGTGTCGGCGCCACTGCCGCCGACCAGCGTGTCACTGCCTTCGCCGCCATCGAGCACATTGTCGCCAATGCCGCCGACCAGGGTGTCGTTGAACCTTGTGCCCGTGACGTTCTCGATGTTCGAGAGCGTGTCGGTATCGCCGAAGCCGTCAATGCCGGTATTGGCCGCGATGCCCAGAGCGGTCGCACCGCTCAGATTGACGCTGACGCCATTGATGCCGAACAAGCCGGTACCGGAATCAGCTGACAGACCGAAATCCGCACTGTAATCGACCGTGTCGCCACCTGCAGCATTGGCGCCCCCGTCGATCGTGTCGTCACCGGCCAAACCCCTGAAGCGGTTGTCGTTGCCATCGCCGGTCAGGATGTCATCGCCGAATGTGCCGCGGATCCGTTCGATGCCCGTGATCGTATCGGTGAAGCTTTCGTCGGTGGCGTTGAGGTCGCCGTCGAGGTCGGTAAAGGTCGCAGAATTCGTGCCCAGATTGACCGTTACTCCGTCGAAGCGCAGACCAGAGAACGAATAGTCAACTTCGTCCGTAGTCGCCGTGCCACCGACGATCGTGTCGTCACCCTTCATGGCGCGGAACTGGGTGCTGGTCGTCGAATTGCCGATCAGGTGATCTGCGAAATTGGTGCCCTGGATCGACTCGAAGCTCGTCAGAGTGTCGATACTGCCGACACCGCCGCCAAAACCGTCTTGCGCCGTACCCGCGGCGGTGGAGACGGCAGTCAGCAGGCTGACGACGGCGGCATTGGAGAGATTGACCGTCACCCCGGTCGTATTGGTCGCACCTTCGAAATATCGAATGCGATCAAAGCCCGATCCGCCGTTGACGATATCCGCGCCACCGAGGGGGCGGAACAGTTCAAAATCGTCGTTTGCCGTGTTGCCGCCGGTGAGGGTATCGCCCGCTGAAGAGCCACGCACCACTTCGATGCCACTCAGTGTCTGGGTTGCTCCACCGGTAACAACACCGGTCGAAAGGTTGACGTTAACAGCACTTCCCGCATTCCGATAATCGACAAAGTCGAAATTGGCCCGCGCCTCGATGCCGGTCAGCTTGAAGATTTCAAAGTCAAAATCGTTGCCGCCGCTGATGACATCCGCGCCAGCGCCGTTGCCGACTCCAAAGCTGAAGAAGTCGGATCCGTCGCCGCCGACAAACTCGTTGGCATTGGCGTCGCCAAAAAACTCGTCGTTGAACCGGGTACCGATAACCTCGTCGATGTCAGTGAGAGTGTCAGTGTTGCCGAAGCCGTCGGTGGCCGAGCCGCTGGCCAGGTTGACGCTGACACCGCTGTCGCCGATGAATCCGTTGCCGGCCGCAGCGGAAATGCCGAGGTCGATACTGTAATCGACCGTATCGAAGCCGCCGTTGCCGTTAAACGAGTCGTTGCCGGCGAGGCCCCTGAAGCGGTTGTCCGAACCGTCACCGACGATGATGTCCGCGAAAAATGTGCCGCGCACATTCTCGATGCTGGTCAAAGTGTCGTTCGAGTTCGTGCCGCTGGTGCCGATGTCTATCGCAGAATTTGTGCTGAGGTTGACATTGACGCCGCCACTGCTGGCGAAGCCGCCGAAGGAGTAGTCGACCTCATCATTGTCCGTTCCCCCCGTAACCGAGTCCGTTCCGTTGCGCGGCCGGAACTGGGTGCTGGTCGTTGAATTGCCGAACAACTGGTCGTCGAAGTTGGAGCCAACGATCGACTCGATGCTGATCAGTGTATCCGTGCCACCCTCGCCGTCGTCGGCCTCTCCGGGATTCACAGTCGCCTGAACCGCATTCGACAGGTTGACGACCACACCCGCGGAGGAGTCCTGATAGCGCACGCGGTCGAAACCGTCGCCGCCGTCGACCGTGTCGTTGCCATCCAGCGGCCGGAAGTCCTCGAAACCGTCATTGTTCGGATTGCCGCCAACCAGCGTATCGTCACCCGATGTGCCTTTGACGGCTTCGATGCCGGTAATCAGGTCCTGGCCGCCGTCGCCGTCGTCCGACACGAGGCCGGTCCGCAGATTGACGTTGATGCCGCCGGCAGCACCGGAATAATCGACAAAATCGAATGTCGAGCGCACGCCCACATCGGAGTCGATGTCCTTGCCGCCTTCGATGATGTCGTTGCCGGCCCCGGCGACGATGAAATCGAAGCCGTCGCCGCCGCGCATGATGTCGTCGCCGTCTTCGCCGCGGATCGTGTCCTCGTCGTCGCCGCCGTCGAGCACGTCGTCGCCATCGTCGCCGTCGACGATGTCATTGCCGCCGCCGCCGTTGATCGTGTCGTTGCCGTCGCCGCCGCGCAGGTCGTTGGCGTTGGCGTCGCCGGTAATGGTGTCGTCGAAGAAGCCGCCGCGCACGTTTTCGATGCTGTCGAGTGTGTCGGTCCCGCCCAATCCGTCGTCAGAAACCGTGTTCTGGGAAAGATCGACAGTCGCGCCGCCGGTCGAGTCACCGAAGTCGATCCGGTCGGTTCCAGCCCCGCCGTTAATGAAGTCGTTGCCGCCGGAACCGCGGAAGAATTCGTCATCCGCGCCGCCAAACAGATCGTCATTGAAGTCCGAGCCGCGCAGGAAATTGGCGCCGGAGAAGGTGTCGTTGCCGATATGGGTGTCGTTCGCGATTTTATCGGTGGCGGTACCTAAAAACAGGCTTGCGGTGACGCCACCGAAGGCGTTCTTGTAGCTGATCCGCGTGGTGCCGGTCGGGTTCTGGAAGATGACATTATCGTCACCCTCGGACAAGCGTACCTCGATGAAGTTGCCGAAGCTGTTGGTGTAGTCCGCGTTGTCGATGGTTATGGAGTCACCGAAGCGGCTGTCACGGACCACATGGGCGCCAATAATCGTATCCGTGCCGCCAAATCCGTCGGCGACGCTGAGCACGCCGCCGCCCGGCGACGTAACAGTAATTGCTCCCGGAGACGAGATGTAGGTTACCTGGGTGAAATCGAAATTGTCACCGGCGTCGGTGCTGGAGAACGTGTCGTCGCCGGCGTCCCCACGCATGAGCACGAAGCCGCCCGTGGTCGACAGATTATCGTTGCCGCCGCCGCCGACAAGGCGGTCGTTGTCGGCGGTAAAGCTCTGAACGTTGCCGCCCGCCGTTAGCACGTTGTCGTTTCCGTCGCCAATGATCAAGTCGGTGTTGGACGTGCCGATCACATTTTCTATGTTCAAAAGAGTGTCTGTGTCGCCAAACGGGTCGATCGCGACACCTGTAGAAAGGTTTACGTCGACACCCCCGTCGCCTTTTCTGCCCAAGTTGCTCGTGACATCATTGTTGCCCAGGAACACGGCACTCGAGTAATTGACCGTATCGCCAGTCGCAGTGTTTCCGCCACCGTCGATCGTGTCGTCGCCGCCAACGCCGACAAATATCTCATCTGCAGCACCGCCGACAAGGTGATCGCCAAACCCTGTTCCCCGGACCGATGTAATCCCTGAAAGAATGTCCAACCCGCCGGTGCCATCTTCCGCTCTACCGGCGTCGACGTTGTTTGCGGATATGACGCTCGTGATCTGAGCGGCGGACAGGTTTATCGTTGCGCCCGACGCTGCACCGGCGAAAAGATAATCGATCTGTGTGTCCGTGGCGTTGCCGACGATCGTGTCATTGCCGCCACGGCCGCGGACCTGCAGGAAGTTGCCGCCAGCCGCCGTGATCGTGTCGGCAAACTCGGATCCTTCGACGGAGTCGATGTTGAGCAGGGTGTCGATGTTGCCGAAGCCGTCGGTGAAGGAACTGATCGAGAAGTTCAAAACCGCACCGCCGGAATCGAATTCGTAGCTCGCCCTGTCGAAACCGGTGCCGCCGTCGATGATGTCATTGCCGGCACCGCCGACGAACTCTTCGAAATCGTCGTTGTCCGTGTTGCCGCCGGTCAGGGTGTCAGCCTGGATCGTACCGATTACGCGTTCGATGTTAATCACGGTTTCGGTGTTGCCGAACGTGTCGGTGGCGTTGTTCGAAGACAACGACAAATTGACCGTCACGCCGAGTGTGCCACCGACACTGAATTCCTTGCCGTAATCCACGGTATCGAAGAGTTGACGAATGCCGAACTGGCCATCGCCCTCGCCATCGATCGTATCGATCCCGTCATCACCGGTCAGCGTGTCGACGCCGGCACCGCCGCGAATTATGTCGTTGCCCGCACCGCCTCTGAGGATGTCGTCACCGCCGACAGCCAGGATCCCGTCCTGGGTAATCACATCTTCGCCGCCACTATTCAGCGTAATGACCGTACCGGGCTCTCCGCTTCCGGAGAAAAGGAAGCC
>JAJFHD010000023.1 GCA_021775805.1 Alphaproteobacteria bacterium
GCCGGACCTCCACGGGTTGCGGCCCGGCGCCGTTTCGGTGACCTCAAAAAAGCGCGCGATGAGGCTTTTGGCAACTGGACAGGGCCGGTGCGATTGCCTATAAACGCGGGCGTTCGCGCGACAGCAAGGCCCGCGCGACCCTCAAATGGCCAGGCACTCAAGCCCCGTGCCGGCCCGCAGGCCCAGGTAGCTCAGTTGGTAGAGCAGCGGACTGAAAATCCGCGTGTCGGTGGTTCGATTCCGCCCCTGGGCACCATACCTTTCAATGACTTATGGAAACTCAATTGGTCTCGATTTGGAGTTGTGTGTGATTTTGGTGTAACGATGACACGAAATTGGTGCCAGTAATTGTAGCGCAACCTGGTTCGACATGACACGCACCTTTGATTGGCACGAAGAATTTCGACGGATTGGACAGACAATGAGGCAGTCATGTAACTGCTACGTCGGCTTTCAGGGGTAGTCCTGCTGTTGTTCGGTGGCGACAGACACTTCTCAAATGTGCCATTAATTGAACCTTGGCCGGTGCTGAATGACGGAAGGAAAGCCACTTTCCTGAAGTTCGACGTGCTTTCGGATAGCGACAGTTTTATCCCCAAATGTCACCTTAGGTCTTACGAGCAATTTCGACTCCTTTTGGAAGTGCGGAGCTGTCCGGTTGCAGCCCAATTTGCCCGTCTGCCTCATCTGCGTTGCGACCGTTAGGCGGTTCCCCTGACTGGACGATTGTTGTCGATGTTGAATTTCATCCCGTCCAAAAGCTCCTCCAGGTCGGGGCGCGCGGCAGGACCATTCGAAATATCGACGAGCATGAGCGATCCATCCGGACAAATTGCAAAAGCGCCAGGTTCAGAAAACAGGTGCGAAGTTTCTGCCTCGGAGAGTGGCTCGGAGACGTAGAGACCGAGTGACCGCATTTGTTCTTCTGTCATACCGTAGCAAAGATCGAATTCCCAGCCGAACTCTTCCTTGTCCGCCAACGCTTTCTCGCGGCTATCTGCTGAGACGACCGCAACATCCATTATGGCGACCCATGAGGGCAAAGCATCGTTCAGCTTGTTCAAGAAACGCTTGCATCGAGGGCAGTGTCGACCTCGGTAAACAAACAGCATCGTCCAGCGATCCCTGGCCTGGCCGATCGTGATCGATCCTCCGCCATCGGCGATCGGAAAGCTGAGTTCGTCGATATGCGCGCCAACGCGAGGCTTAGTTACTGTCATTTGGTGTCCTTTGATTGTTCACAGGTGTAGCTTGAGATTGAAAGGCCGCAAATTGCGGACAACTCCCTCCTGATAGCGATTTAAGCAGCAAGTCTCAAAAGCAATCTTGGCAAGTCGTGTTCTACCTCATCTTCTCATCGTCTAATGTATGTGTTGCTGACGGGCCGCTGTACGGACGGCGCGCGTATTTCGCAGGTACGCAGACGGCAAAACCAGAATTTATCAGGCAAAAGCCGATGCTCCGAACCTCATTGGCGAATGTTAGAACAGCAGAAACAAGACGCCGCTGTTATTACAACCGTCTACTTGACGGCTTTCGACCTGGCCAACGCCTCGCTCGCTTGCCTCGTGATGGCCTTCCAGTCCTTTTGACCTATCTGCTGTTTCGTGGCGATCCAAGATCCGCCGATGGACGCAACTATGGGAAGGTTCAGGTAGTCGGTCATGTTGGCGAGATTGACGCCGCCCGTCGGGCAGAACTTGACGCCTGTCGCTACGTAGGGTCCGGCCATCGCCTTCAAAGCGGGCAGTCCGCCAGCCGTCTCGGCCGGGAAGAATTTAAGGAATGTGCAGCCCAGCGTCAGCCCCTTCTCAATCTCTGAAGGCGTCATTACCCCTGGTATGAAGACACCGCCATGGGACTGGAACCGGTCCACGACGTCCGGATTGAGGCCGGGGGCAAGGCCGAAGCCGGCGCCTGCCTCGATCGCCTGGTCGGCCTGTTCGGGGCTCAGCACCGTTCCGGCGCCGAGCAACATGTCAGGGAATGCCTTTTTAATTCGAGCGATGGCTTCGCCCGCCGCCGCCGTTCGATAAGTCACTTCAATCACATCAATGCCGCCAGAAAGGAGAGCTTCGGCAAGCGGCTCTGCGTCATTGGCATCCTCGATGACAATCACCGGAACGATCGGTCGTTTCAGAAGTTCTTCCAACATATCTTTGTTCTTTCCCCTAACAATTGAACACGCTCCGCATAGCTTTCTGCTGTCCGGTCCCTAACGATCCACCCGGGCGCCGCCGCCACCGACCAGTTTCTCAACCTCATTT
This sequence comes from Alphaproteobacteria bacterium, assembly GCA_021775805.1. Lineage (GTDB taxonomy): Bacteria > Pseudomonadota > Alphaproteobacteria > Rhizobiales > JAJFHC01 > JAJFHC01. Next base: position 2,268 of record JAJFHD010000023.1, read on the forward strand.
AGTGAAGCCATCGTCGTGTCGCCGGGCGTGGTCATGGCCAGAGCGCCGTGGGCGGCACCATACTCGACCGCCATTTGCGCATCGCCAAAGGTCATCAACCCGTAGATGAATCCTGAGGCGAAGCTGTCGCCGCCGCCGACACGGTCCAGGATTTCCAGTCCCGGTCGTTGCGTCGCAGTGTAGAACTGGCCGTCATGCCAGCACATCGCTCCCCAATCGTTGACCGTCGCTGACTTGACACCGCGCATCGTGGTCGCCGTCGCCTTGAAGTTCGGGAAATCCTTTACCGCCCTTCCGATCATTTGCTGGAAAGCACCGACCTCCAAATCGGTCAGGTTCTCGTCTGCCCCCTCTACCTGAAAGCCCAGACACGCGGTAAAGTCCTCTTCATTGCCGATCATCACGTCGACATGTCTGGCGATCTCGCGGTTGATCTCCTGGCATTTTTCAAGACCGCCGAAGCCTTTCCACAGGGATGGCCGGTAGTTGAGATCGTAGGAAACGACGGTGCCGTATTTCTTCGCTGCCTCAGTTGCTTCAATGATCACCGGACCGGTGGTCTCGGACAACCCGGCGAAGATGCCGCCGGTATGAAACCAGCGCACGCCTAACTCGCCGAACAGACGATTCCAGTCGATATCGCCGGGTTTCAACTGTGATGCCGCCGTGTTGCCGCGATCGGAGCAACCGACGGCGCCGCGAATGCCGAAACCGCGTTCGGTGAAATTCATGCCGTTGCGTACGGTACGGCCAATGCCGTCATAGTCGTCCCATTTGATGTGTGCCGTATCGACGCCGCCCTGCAAGATCAGGTCCTCCATCAACAGGCCGACCTCGTTGGCAGCAAAAGCCGTCACGATCGCGGCGCGTTTGCCGAAGCAACGGCGTAAGCCCCGCGCCACGTTGTATTCGCCGCCACCTTCCCAGGCGCGGAAACGGCGCGCCGTCCGGATGCGGCCTTCGCCCGGATCCAGACGCAGCATCACCTCGCCCAGCGATACAATGTCGTACCGGCAATCGGCAGCAGGGCGAATCGTTAGAGGGTCCATGATCTGTTCTCCTTTGCGGCGATGGACGTCAACTTGACCCGGTCACCAAGTGTTCTCCCCAACCTGCCAAGACGATGCACTCTCGCAAAACTACGAATGACTGCAGCAAGATGGTTTCGGAAACTCCAGGCGGTTTCCGACTACTCAAAATACTCCGGATGGGCCTTATGAATGTCGGCAATGGTGTCGTCCAGGCGGCTCAGATGCTGCCGGGCGATGGCCACCGCTTTTTCAGCCGAGCCCGTTTTAAGGGCGTGCGCCAATTTACGGTGGTCTTCCAACAGGGTCCCCGACTCATTTGCCCTGCCGAAGCTGAGTATGCACAGACGGTCAATCTTGTGTTTGCACTCTTCGATCGTTTCGAAGGCCATCGGACGGCCACTGAGTTCGCAAATCATTTTGTGGAACTCGTAGTCCAACGCATGAAAATTGTCAGGCTGGTCTGCATCGACCGATTGCTGTTGCAGGTCCAGGTTTCGCTCCATGTTTTCTATGCAACCGTCGTCCCAGACCGAACTTGCGTGCCGAATCACTTCCAGTTCGACGGCCAACCTGACAAACCGTGCATGGGAAACACGCTGCAGCGAAAAACCGCGCACTTCGGTGACCTTTTGCGGCCGGATGCGCAGCAGATCCAGGTTTTCCAGCTTCGCAAAAGCATCGCGAACCGGTTGACGAGAGACGCCAAATCGGCGCGCGACCTCGGTTTCCGACAGCTTTGCACCAGGCAAAACCTTTAGAGACGCGATCTCTTCGTGCAGCTGATCGAACACTACGTCGGCGGTCGTGCGTCTCTCAAAAAGGCCGGCTAGTTCCTGCATTCTGCATCACTTTCTTTGTTTGACCGTTTAACGCGGACTGCAGGTGCGCGCAAACATTTCTCGAATTGATGCCACGTACTTTCTCCTCAATCCGTCGGTGCCGGCCATCATGCTCCCAGTTGTCGTCGTGAGCATTAGTAGCAAATCCCGCTTGACAATACTAGTATACTAGTCTCCTATTCAAGCTAATTATCCCCATGCGCTTATCGCGTTGCGGCGGGAAATCAGGAAAAACGCACCTGTCCGATTGTCCGGTGCATCACAGATGAAATGAGAGGAAACACTCCATGCAGGAGACAGCAGGGCTGGCAGCCGGGTTTTCAAGGCCGCTTGAGGGAAAAGTTGCTCTCGTGACAGGCGGCGGTCGTGACATCGGTCGTGCCTGCGCTCTGAGATTGGCGGCCGCAGGAGCGTCTGTTGCAATCAACTATCACAGCTCATCAGCAGGAGCGGACAGCGCGGTTGGCGAGATAACGGCTGCGGGAAGCAGAGCCCTGGCAAAGCAAGGCGACATGACGTCAGGTCTGGACGTAAAGGCCCTTGTTGCCGAAACCGTTCAGGAATTCGGCGATAGTATCGACATCCTTGTGCATGTCACCGGCGGGCTTGTGGCACGAAAAACCATCGCTGAAATGGACATCGACCACTGGAATCGTGTGATGGATCTCAATGCCACATCGTTCGTGCGCGTGATCAAGGCCGCACTGCCTCACATGTCCAACGGTGGCTCCATTGTCGGACTGGCCAGTCAGGCTGGACGCGATGGTGGCGGGCCGGGAGCTGTCGCCTATGCCGCCTCGAAAGGCGCGGTGATGACCATGACGCGCGGCCTGGCCAAGGAGTTGGGACCGAAAATCCGGGTCAATTCAGTGTGCCCGGGCATGATCGATACCGACTTCCATAACACCTTCACCAAACCTGAGGTCCGCAGTCATGTGGCGGGCATTACACCTCTGAAACGTGAAGGAACATCCGAAGATGTGGCAAATCTCGTGACCTACCTGGCTTCCGACCAGGCGTCGTTCATTACCGGCACCAACGTCGACATCAACGGAGGTCTGCTCTTTTCATAAGCCGGCCCCCGTCTTCACTTTCGCAACACTGGTCAACCATCCAAGGGAGGAACTTATGTACCAGAAACTATCAGCAAAACTACTCGGCGCGGCAACGGCCTTGTCGCTAATGTGCGGCGTGGCCGCAGCGGCGGATTGGCGTGTGTGGAACATCCACCATGACGGTCACCCGAACACCGCTGCGATGGACCGCTTCGCGGAACTCGTCAATGAGGCCACCAAAGGTGAAATCAAGGTGCAGGTGTTCCATGGCGGCGTTCTTGGCTCTCAGCCTGACGCGTTGGAACAGGTTCGCATCGGCGCGATTGAAGTCGGCAACTTCAACCTGGGGCCGATCGGCCCGATGGTCAAAGAAGCCAATCTGGTTTCGCTGCCCTTCATCTTCAAAAGCGTCCCGCACATGTTCCGCGTGCTCGACGGTGAGGCCGGCGATATCATGGCAAAGGCGATGGCCGGCGCCGGCATTCTGCCGTTGGCGTGGATTGACGCCGGGGCACGGTCTTTCTACAGCCAGAAGCCCATCAATACGCCAGATGACGTCAAGGGTCTGAAGATACGGGTCATGAACAACAACCTGTATACGGCCATGATCTCGGCAATGGGCGGCAACCCTTCGCCGATGGCTTTCTCGGAAGTTCAGCAGGCGCTGAAAACCGGCGTTGTTGACGGTGCGGAGAACAACTTCCCGTCGTTCAAGAATGTGGGCCACTACGAAGTGACCACCCACTATTCGCTCAGCGAACACCTGATCATCCCCGAGTGCATCTGCGTGAACACCAAGAAGTTCGAAGCGCTGTCGCCGGAACTGCAAGCCGCCGTCAGGGGCGCTGCCGAGAAGGCTGCTTTGTATCAGCGCGAACTCTGGGCAGTCCAGTCAGGCCAGGCTCGCAAGGATGTTGAAAAAGCCGGCATCAAGGTCAACGAGATCGCCGACAAGAGCCCATTCCAGAATGCGATGGGCAAGGTCTATGAAGACTACCTGGCCGCCAACCCGGATATGCGCAAGCTGGTGGACATCGCGAAGTCGACAAAGTGACATCCAGTCGATAAAAATGCTTAAGAACGCCCGGCTCCTCACAAGGACGCCGGGCGTTTGTCAACGGAGAAGACCCAATGGGTGACTCGAAAGCGCCGCCAGCAATTCTTCGGAAAATGGATGCAGCATTCGATCTGATTTCCCGGATCTGCGTTGTTCTGGCTGGTACGGCGCTCGTTGTGATGACATCGATCTTTGCGTGGCTGGTTTTCGGCCGCTACGTTCTGAATGACACGCCGACATGGGTAGAACAGGTATCGCTTCTGCTCGTGATGGTCATTGCGTTTCTCGGTGCGGCGGTAGGCGTACACCAGCACACCCACCTGTCCGTTGTTGTGTTCCGCAATATCGTGCCTTCGTGGGTGCGGACCGGGTTCGTCTTCGTGTCTGACGTGCTCATGGCCATGTTCGGCGGCATGATGTTCTGGTACGGCACCGAACTGACAATCTTCAAATGGAAGACGCTGATCCCGCTGATCCAATGGTCCGAAGGTCTGCGTTCGCTGCCGCTGGCCATCTGCGGGGCGCTGCTTTTCCTTTTTTCCACCGGCCATCTGATCCGCCTGTTGCTCGGGCGAGACGAACGCAAAGACAGCATAGAGTAAGGGGCGAAAATGGGACTTCTGCTGCTTCTGGGGGTATTTGCACTCTGTGTCGTTATCGGGATGCCGGTTGCATTTGCGTTGGGCGTCGGCGCCCTTACTGCGTTCTGGTTCGAGGGCCTGCCGCTCTTTGTAGTCTTTCAGCGGATCGTTTCAGGGATCAATGTGTTTTCGCTGATGGCGATCCCGTTTTTCATCTTCGCCGGCGAGCTGATGTTCCACGGCGGCATAGCAATGCGTCTGGTACGATTCGCTCAAGCCGCGGTTGGCGCCATGCGTGGCGGCCTCGGAATTGTGAATGTTTTTTCGTCTATGCTGTTTGGGGGGATTTCCGGGTCGGCCATCGCTGATATTTCAGCACTGGGTTCGATCCTTGTCCCGGTCATGAAGGACAAGGGTTACGACGCCGACTACGCCGTAAACGTCACCGTAACCTCCTCGATCGCGGGGATCATCATCCCGCCCAGTCACAACATGATCATTTTCGCTCTGGCAACGGGCGGCGCCGTTTCGATATCCAAACTCTTTCTTGCCGGTGTGGTGCCCGGTGTCCTGATGTGTATCTGCCTTGCGGTCGCTGCATACGTGGTCGCGGTAAAACGCGGCTACCCTGCCGAACAATTTCCCGGCTGGACTGCGGTCGCCCTGAGTTTTGCCAGTGCCGTTCCCGGCCTCATGACGGCAGTCATCATTGTCGGCGGCGTTCTTTCCGGTGTCTTCACCGTGACCGAATCCGGCGCTTTCGGCGCCATGTACGCGTTTGTCGTGACCCTTCTGATTTACCGCAGCATCACCTGGGAGAAATTCAAGACCGCCGTCGTGCAATCGGTGCGCACGACCTCGATGGTGATGATCCTGATCGCCTGCGCGGGCGCCTTCGCCTACATGCTCACCTTCTACCGCGTGCCCAGCCAGACCGTCGACCTTCTGCAGGGAATTACGGACAACCCGATCCTGATCCTCTTGATGATAAACGCGGTGTTGCTGCTTCTGGGCATGATCATGGACATGGCTGCACTGATCCTGATCTGCACCCCGATCTTCCTGCCCGTCGCCAACAGCCTTGGCATGGACCCCCTGCAGTTCGGAATAATGATGCTGGTCAATCTCGGTCTCGGCCTCTGCACACCGCCTGTGGGGACCTGTCTGTTTGTCGGATGCGCCGTCGGGAAGTTACCTATTGAGAAAGCAGTTAGGACGATCTGGCCATTTTATCTGGCGATCTTAGTCGCGGTGATGTTGGTTACGTTTGTTCCGGCGATATCCCTGACACTGCCGCGGCTGCTCGGAGAGTAACCAGGTTGGTGCCAGTCAGCACAGGCAAACCTTATCTTTGGAACTAAAGTGCTGCTGCCTTGAGCCGCATAAAGAATAAACCGCGAATGTGTTTGACGGAGATTCCTATAAATGAGTGCTTCCCAACTTGATCCAGAAACCAAATCCCGGCTTGAGGGCGTTAGCGTGGCAACATTGTGTACCGCGTTGTTCAAGGTCGGACTGTGCAACCAGTTCATTCAGGATGTGCGGCCCCTGGGATCCAGGGGCCGGAACATGGTCGGGCAAGCCTATACCTTGCGCTACATTCCCGCGCGCGAAGACCTCAATCCCATTTCCGTCTTCAAGGATCCGACGCACCCGCAGCGCGTGGGTGTTGAAGAGTGTCCCTCGGGATTCGTCATGGTCATTGACTCGCGCAAGGATCCACGTGCTGCGTCCGCCGGGTCCATTCTGGTAGCCCGCATGATGCAACGCGGCGTTGCTGGTGTGGTGACAGATGGCGGCTTCAGGGACTCGCCGGAGATCGCGGCGATGGACATCCCCTGCTATCACAACCGGCCATCGGCGCCGACTAATCTGACAAGACATCAAGCAATCGAGCTCAATGGACCGATCGGATGTGGAGACGTGGCCGTATTTCCAGGCGATGTGGTTGTCGGCGATGATGAAGGTGTGGTCGTTATCCCGTTGCACATGGCTGACGAGATCTCTCGTGAAGCTGAAGAGATGACAGCATTCGAGGATTTTGTTTCCGAACGGGTGGCCGCCGGAGACGCCGTCATTGGACTCTATCCCGCAACCAGCGATGCATCTCAGTCCGCTTTTGCCGCGTGGCGAAAGAAAACGGGCCGGTAGTCCAAATCGTATCTATCGGAGATGACCGCTTCTGGCACAAAATCTCCCTATCGCATCCGATCATCTAATGATCGGAGTTGAAGGTGTTCCGGACATTCTCCAAGGCAAACAAACTCTTCCGAGTTGTAGGTACACGACCTAGTCCAATTTGCGCGCTTGGCTCTTGACCGGTGTTGGCTCGTCGAATGAATGGATCTTCGAATCTTTTGATGTGACGGACTGTTCAAGTTTCGACATTGCGGCCTTGATATGCGAACCGCTCTGATGCGCATATCTCGCGACCATGGAAAGTGTCTTGTGACCGGAAATCCGCTGGACTGTCGGCAGATCAACGCCAGCCTGAACGAGGTGCGTTACAACCGTATGGCGCAACACGTGGGGGACAGGAAAACTCCCGACAGCGCCGACGACGCTGAATTGAGCGGTTTGACAATGAGCCTCGGCCGTTGATTGACCAATGAGACCAGACACTAGAGAACATGCGTGAATAGAACGTGACACGTATTGGGTAACCCGGACGCAACTGGCTCAATCCGGGAATCACTCATTGTCGGCAAACACCTGATTGAGAACCGCTTTTCCTGATACTGGATGCAGGTCATGGCCCGTCTGACCTCGGAATCGGCAATTGTCCTGTTGGGGACGTAGCCGCATCAGGATGATCGAACTTGGGCTTTTTGCGGCGACTGGACTCAGTTTTGCTGCGGCGGGCGGACTTAGCTTTCTGCACACTGCAAACGCCGCTGCTTCTGAGTTTCTGGCCTTTTGGACAGCGCTTGAGAACACAGACCTGACCCTTGACGGTATACCTTGGTCCGCAGACCAACGGGCACACGCGGCCTGTCTTTGACTTGAGGTCATTGAGCATATCAATCGAGGGATCGAGGTTGGCAAACGTCACGCCAGCGTGGCGTGCATACGCATCAAGTGCTCTTTTGCTCTTGCGGCCCCAAACACCATCCGGCTTTCCGGGTTTACAACCCAGTCGGTCAAGTTCTTGCTGCACACCAAGCATAAGTTCCCGACCGGAGACTTTGTCGTCTGCATCAGATTGACCCGTGGACGGCGTCAGCTCCGCCTCAAGCTGTTCCAGTCTCAATCGTGCGATGGCGGCAAACTGACCCTTCGGATATTTCTTGAGGTACGAATTCATATACGCCGGGCTTTTGGTGTCCTGAATCGATTTCCAAAAGGCAAGGTCCAATGCATCGGTGCTAACTGTCGCTGGTGTACTCGGTTGGGAATCCGATGCACTCGGCCGTCCCGACACAAAATAGAAGTCCCCCCTAAGTGAGGACTCCTCCCACGGTGTTTGTTCGCCCCCGGTCTCGTTTTCAACATTCACACGAGCAAGTTTAAATACCTGCTCAACAGCAAGACCCGGTTCACGCATGGCCTTGACGAGGGCCGATGTGTACGGCGAGTTAGTACCTGGTCCGTCGGACGCCACCTGACCGGGTGCGGCAGCAAATGCGACCAGTGATCCGGATGCGGCCTGTATTCTTGCAAGACCCCTACCACCAGAGCGCACTCTTCCCTTCAATGGATTGTTCCGGCAGGCATCGAGAATCACCAGGTTCAATCGGTTCCCTGCTTCCTCCATCTGAGCCAGGATGTCCGATGCAGACAGAGCCTCCAGACTGAGGTCCGCTGTTGACTCTATTTGCGCCCCAAGCGGAATCAGAAAGTTTTGTCCTTTCGCCTGAATTCCGTGACCAGCATAGAACAACAGACCAACCGCGTCCTTGCCGGAACCCCGCAGCGCTTTCCCAAACTTGCGCACGGCCTGACGCATGCCTCGATAATCCACATCAATTGCGGTGACTACTTAAAATCCCACATTCTTCAAAGTCGACGCCATCAAACGAGCATCATTCTTTGGATTGTCGAGATGTGAGATCAGCTTGTAGCTTGAGTTACCGATCACCAACGCGACACGCTTTTCAGCCTGGGCCGCGCTCGACGCAACTATCAACGCAACTGTGAAAACAAGACTTCTGAGCATTGCCCCCACCATCTCCCTATTCACAACGTATCGCAGTGAATCTTTAAGTGTTGTGATGCAGATCACTGAGAATGGCATAAGTTCTAGAAAAGCAAAACCACCCGACAGACAGCGCACAGCGTTCGCGCACCAATTGTCGCAAGGACAACACAATCCAGATTTGTGTGATGATGGTTTTGGGATCAGGCAACTTCGCGGTGCTGTTCGGGCTGTTCTGCATTTGGAAAGCAGGGCGATGAGAAATCAATTCGCCCGCGCAGATGATTCAGCTTTCTTCGTTGCCTACTGCAGAACACAACGATACGGTTTCGTCATCAAATGATTGGCCAGGCAACCATACGGGCATAGGGAGCAGAGAAAATGCTGTTCAAACAATTCCTTCTATTGAGTGTCGTTGTGGCGGTTTTCATTTCAACGAGTCCGAGTTTGTCGGCCACAATTTGTGACAAGGAACTCTACACACCGCACCCGCCTTCTGAAAAATCGCCAAAGGCATTCCTGAAAGATGAAATCGCCTCTGACAAATTTCCAAAACTCAAGAAGCGTGGATACTGGCCAGTTGCATTGGATGGAATGGACGAACGATATGGTCAGCCGATGGTTGCCGCTATGCTAGTTTTTACCCCACAGCCGACCATCGAAGAATGCCGAGCAACAATCAAAAGTTGCGTGCTGGACAAAGGTATCTTGTTTCCAGGGGGCACATACACGTACTGCGTTGAACAGGCCACGCGGACCAATGTCGCAGTTCATCTTGTGAGTAAGCCCTGAACATCTGAGCCAACCCAATGACCGAACTCAAGCGCCTTATCGTCGTTATTGCCTTTGACCCAGATCCAGGGACCGAGGAACTCCTACCGGTAATGGAGCGTATGCAGTTCGACAGTGAGGACCGCGCCGTGCGCATTACCAAGGACCTAGCCGGGGGTTATGCCGGCGTCATCGCTTGGGCCCTGTCGGCCGAGCCTGACATCGGGGAATATGGCGAACCGGAGAAACTGTTCAGGTACGGTGAGATTGGGGAGATGGAGTAGGTAATCCCGATCCTGCAACCGATGGCGTGGTTCGCTGGCGGCGGATCGATCTTGTGGCTGTGATAGAGGAACGCTTTGGCGTGACCTACAAGGAGGCCACGATCTCCGATCTTCTGAAGGAGCTTGGCTTCTCTCATATCAGCGGTCGGCCAAAGCATCCCGGCCAGGAGCCCCGAGTGATCGAGGCGTTCAAAAAAACTTCCCCCGCACGCTCGGCGCACACTTGAGCCATCTGCCCGAAGGCACGCCGATCGAGGTGTGGTTTCAAGACGAGGCCCGACTGGGTCAGAAGAACGGGCAAACACGCCTATGGGCAAAGAAAGGAACACGCCCGCAGGTGCCGGCAGACCAGCGCTATGCCAATGCCTATCTGTTTGGCGCCATCTGCCCCAAGCGGGGGACAGGCGCGGGCCTGATGTTACCTTGGGTCAACACACAAGCCATGCAGCTGCATCTCGATGAGATCAGCCTGTACGTTGCCCGCAATGCCCACGCCGTTGTCTTGATGGATCGGGCCGGATGGCACAGGGCGGCCAAGCTCAATATCCCGAAGAACATCACTATCATTCTGCTGCCGTCGCGCTCACCGGAACTGAACCCGGTCGAAAACGTCTGGCAGTACCTGCGCGCAAACTACCTGTCCAACCGGGTCTTCGAGAACTACGACGCCATCATCGATGCCGGATGTGACGCCTGGAACCGTCTCATCGACCAGCCCGAAACAATCAAATCAATCGGAATGAGACAATGGGCACATATCGGTCAGTAATTTCCACCGAGGGTATTA
>JAJFHD010000024.1 GCA_021775805.1 Alphaproteobacteria bacterium
TGATTGCTGTGTCTTCAAAGCGCCGGGGACCTGCGACAGGAGATCACTGACACAGACAGGTCCTCATGGGCGTCACAAGATGTGGACATCAAGACGGTGATCAGCTGGGCAAACGAGTCCTTCGCCATCACGGTCAGCCCCGCTGTCCGATACTGCATCCAGAGGGAAGGTGCCTGCTGGTACGATGAAGGCCGTCTGAAATACTCAGGAGGGTCAAAGAAGACCGTGGACGCCAACAATGCCTATCTGGCGGAGCAAGCTCCTATAGTCCGTATGCGGTTGAAACAGGCCGGTGTTCGGTTGGGGGCGGTCCTCAATCAGGTGTATGCAGGCGAATGATGTCACGGTGCACCCGACCCTCTTTGGGACTTTCAAAGGAAGTCGTTTGGTCTTCCTCATCATCGTTCAGTTCCCGGAGTATCTTCCGGGCACAATTCTCAATCCGTCTGACGATCTCCGGGTCGCGGTTCCGGTAAACCGGATTGCCATGCTGATCGAGGGTTTTCATGGCTTCCCACTTTACAGCTTGACCACATACCGCTCTGTCCGCGGTCACGGCAAGTGTCAGGCGCAGCAGGGCAACAGGGTCGGCTTCACCATGAGAGCCCGTGACACCTCTCAAAATGTCTTCACAGCAGGACCGTGCACTGAGCAGAACACTTGCCTGTCGGTCCGACATCCACTCCGGGGCCAAACAGCCCAGAAGGGTACTGACAAAAATCTGCTGGACAGCCGTGATGCTTCCCGGCTCTCCACCCAGTGGTTCCATGATCTTTCGAAAGTTTGCTCTGGGTCGCGTTAAAGAGCTGGGTTTTCTATTTTGTATGAACCCAGATGGCCGGTGGGTCAGGTGAGGTCGGGGTATAGATCCCCTTGCAACCCCGTAAGTGGCGTCTGCTGAGAGGGCGCAATGTATCTGAGAATCCTGTCCCGCCATTCTTTGGCCGTTTGGACGTGGAGGCACGTCAGGGTCGTGCCAATGAGTGTCGTCATCCTCAAGGTGTTCTTGGTCACTACTCTGCGGCCGCTGTGATGCGGTTATACGATGGTCGCCATCGTTCAATGGAGCGTGTCCACCGCTGGATAAACTGTTCTCGTAAAGAGGTATGGAATCAGTGCAGACCGCAGATTGAAGTGGAGTCTCACTGTAAGGCTGTATAATTTCAGGCCCTGAATGTTCACCAGATTCAGTCGTGAAGTCGTCCTCATAATCCTGCTGGATGCGTGATGACGACACCGGTTGATAGTTTACATCGTTCGGGCCCTGTTCAGCATTCTGAGAACGGCGGTCACTTCTGTTGTGTCTTCGAGGACGCACTGACATGAGTGCTCCCCACACAAGCGTGGAACACAAGCTCACCATAAACACGACAAAAATCAACGTACTCATACAGATAACCGACGCCACCCCGCGAAAGGCCAGCCCTTGCGTCTTTAATGCAACATACGCCATTTTGAGCTGGCGTTCACTGAATAATCGATAAGGCCGGTACCTCTGGTACACGTCGCACCCAATTTGTGTAGGTGTTGTCCCTGACATTTTTTGCTGCAGGATGGATCAATTCACGTGAGGTTCATGTGCGTCCCTTAGTGATGGTCCTCACTAGTTGATCATCGGCCGGGGGCTCATTGGCAGACCGATCAAATCAGCGTCGTTGACGTTGTCATGTCTTACGCCGGCAATCGCAGCGCCGGTATTTCGTTGCTCGTGGTGTCAAGTGAACCAGCGGCCTTAATAGTGCCTGTTGGCATGGCTGGGGCCGTCGGGTGTACACGAGCGGCAACTCCAAGATTGTCGATGCCAACAAGGCTTATCTGGCGCAAACGGTTCCCATCGTCCGTGTACGGCTCAAACAGGCCGGTGTCCGGATGGGGGCGGTCCTCAATCAGGTGATTGCCGATCACAGATTTCCCGGTTCACGCTGATTTTCTAGAGGTTTCGATGGTGTCTACCGTGCCGTCCTCGAGAAGCTTCCGGGCAAAGCCCTCGACCAGTCTGACAGTCTTCGGGTCCCGGTGGCGGTAGACCGGCTTGCCGTTCGAATCGAGACCAGCGTGGGCGTCCCACGCCACAACCTGATCTCGAATAGTCTGGTCAGACACGATGGTCACGGTCAACCGTCGCAGCACGTCTGGGTCGACGACCGCGTCTTCGTGGGGACCCATGACGTTAAGAAGTATGTGCTCACAGCAGTACCGCACGCTGAGCAGGACACGGGCCTGACGATCAGACATCCAGTCTGGAGCGGGGCGGCCAAGAAAGGACCGTACGGCGACCTGCTGGCCCGTCGTGATGCTTCCCGGTTGCCCGCCAAGCGGTTTCAAGATTTGCCGAAGTCTCCGCCCCTGTTTGGCAGGCGTCCCAGATTTTTGTTTCTTGGTGATCTGCCAGTCAGTCTCTGGGCGTACCGGGGTCCTGAGACCGCTGCTCCCAAGCTGAGATACGGATAACTCTTTGGCGTTGTCGTTCGACAGGACAATTCCGTCGTCGGACAATTTGTGCTTTTTCACAGGTTTGGGCTTCTCGCCGGACACAGGCTCATACGAGTTTCCGCTCTTGGATTGAGCATCTGCAGAAGCCGCACGCTTGCGAGACTCGGTCGAATGGCCGTCTTCAAGGTTTTTCTTAATGACCATGCGTGAAGGAAAGACAGGAGTCTCGCCGTTGTCCACAGGTTCCTTCGGGACGCGTTCAAGATGTTCACGATGTCTGACGGGGCCACGCCACCACATGATTGCGCCCCACAGCAGTGTGGACGAAACGCTCACCACGAACACCACGAAAATCAACGTATTCATAACTAAATCTGACGCCAGCCCAGCGAAGATTAAACCCCTGCGTCTCACGGGTATCATACAACAGGATTCTCCGTCATCAACCGGACAACCAGTGGAGTACGTTCATGCCGCACGCACTCCGTCACCGCACCTACCAGAGTTGAGAATTGCACCTGAGACCCATGGGGCCATAGTGGTCCATAGAGGCTCGCTGACAGGCGTCTGGTGTTTTTGAGCCATACCCACCGTTCTCCAAGAAAGCCTCTCAGCGACTCGGATATCGCTGTGTAGACGCCATCATGGACATGGGCCTAAGTCGTCTGCCGGGCCGCAATTCTCCGGATGACCCTCGCCTGCGATTCGGAGATCGATGGACACCCGGCGGCTGACTTCAGGAAGACCCTTTCCCATGGGCACAGGGTACCGAGTTAGGTCAACAGGTGCTCAATGATCTGGTGGACGTCGTCAGTCATGGTCCCAGACCCCAATACTGATAAGGTACTCCTCGGCGGTTTGGCGGCGCTCGCGTCGCCACACCGGATAACACTCAGGATGAAGCCATGTACGAATAGAAGTATTCTTCTTGACGCCAAAGGGAACGACCATCGCACCAGCCTGTTCCGCCCGACCACAATGCGCGCATGACCCGGGTTCTGATGGTGCCGGATTCCGGTTGAGCCACTCGGTGATGCAAGCCTCCCGTGCCCTTTCATCGTAGAAGGCTTGCCAGTCTTCGTAGGTCCATTGCTCGTTCAGACAGGTGTCGCCGAGCAAGCCGTCTGATTTGTGGGCAACATGGGCAACAAGGGCAACATCCGGATTAAGATATTGTTTTTGCTTGATTTTACTGGCTGTTGGCGTGTTACCCTCGGGGGTGACACCGTGGGCAACGTGGGCAACGTTTTCGAGCGGTTTCTCGGATGGGTTGGTAGGACCCTGAAAAACCGCAGTGTCTGTTGCCCTTGTTGCCCTATCGTCACAGTCGTCTTCTGTGGTCTGGGCAACAGGTAAAAATGTTTGAGAACAAACACTTGGGAGCTTTGTTGCCCTTGTTGCCCGTGTTGCCCCTAATTTTTGATCAACATCGTAGTCTGGATCTCTGGCAAACGCTGCAAACCAGTCCCTAGGCATGGTCACCTCCCAAGGATCGCTGCGCTGACGTGATAGCAACGCTTGGGATCTTTGAAGTCGGGAAGGCGATGCCGACTTTGCACTTTTTCGTCACTCTTGTCTGGGATAAGCAGCCCACGTTCGATCAAGACTTTGTTGACCAACTTGGGATCATGGCCAGCACATATCTCAGAGTTCCATGCTTCCGACAGGACGAAATATTCCCATTCACCATCATCGTTCTTTTTGCGATAACCGGCACGGTTGATTGTCACCCGGTTGTCGGGATCAGCATCCCTAGGCGTGAACCTGCTTTCGCCATGTGCTTCGAAGAAATGTCGAACTTGGGCAATTGCTGCCGTTATCTCTGCCGGTTCAGTGCCGTCCCGTTCAGCAAGCCAGTCTTCGAAACATACCCGAACAGCTTCTGTGGCGTTGCCTTTGCCCCATGGCAAGACCCCCAGCGATATCGCCAGTTCTCCGGCCGCTGCAACAAGCCCAAACCGTTGTGCCACCCGCTTCACTTGGCCATGAGCATTTTCTGGGCAGACCTCTTCGACAAACTCGCGTTGATAGCCGAGGGTCGCGTCACGTAGTTCATTGGGAGATTTCGCCTTGTCCTCGACAAGTCGTTGGAGGAAAGTGATTGCCGGTGTGCCATAGAGTTGACCAGATTTCTCCTTGATGTGCTGGGCGAGTAAGCCCGCATTTTCGAAACCGTGAAGATCCTGAAAAATTCCCAAGCCTTCACCGGCATCCGCTGGTATGTCGATGACACGAACCTCCTGCCCGGCTGTTGAACGCCTTCCCCGACCGTCCTCAGCGATCTTTTGCGCAAGTCCAATCTCACCGGTTGAGAGGAACAAGGTTCTCCATGTCCGCACTGGCCGATTTGAGCCGGTCTGCTTAGCACGGCCCTTGCCCTGCCCATTGGCCAGCATGTAAGCGATATTGCCTGCGTGACGGCCATCGATCTGGGATAGCTCGTCAAGACATAGGAGGGTGTCGCAATGGGTAGCAGCAACACCTTCGAGGGCATTGTCTGTTGTGCGCCACTGTCTTGTGTAACCGTGAGTGCCGCCGCCACCAAAGACACTTCCTGCCATGTTGAGGGCGGTAGTTTTTCCGGTACTGCTCGCCCCCCGAAGATGGAAGCCGCCACTTTCTGAGTCGGTCATCTTGAGGAGGGGGGCGGCTAACGCGCAGCAGATTACGAACATGAGCCTGTTGTTGCCGACCGCCAGCGCAGCCACCTCGTTCTGCCAGTCTTCAAGCGAACCGGCTTGTCGGTAAGCGTGATCAAGTTGCGTGGTCGACTGAAACAGAACCTCTTCGCCGTCGTCTGGGTGGATTGCCCCGTCCGGAAACACGAAACAGTTTTCATGCCACCCAACCCGATCCACCACGTGCACCCGGGCGTCAGGGTTGGCTTGTTGGAGATAAGTCAAGAGCTGCTGTCGTGCAAACGTGCTTGTGCCGACGTTCAGTCCTTGCCTCAGAAATTCACGGCGAATCTCGGCACCGTCGCCAGCGAGAAGCTCCAACGGCAATGGCCATTTGTGTACGATCCCGTCAGGATCAGTCCACCTGAGAATTTTCCCCCAGTTGTCGCCGTCAAAATCACGGCTCCCGGCAAGCACCTCCAGCGGGTCGCAGAGAAACACGTCCGGTTTGTTTGCGTCACTGCTGAGTTGATACACGCCCCTCTCATCAGAGCGGAACGATCCACAGGAGACATAATGTTTTGGTGCTGTCGGCACCCACAGTTGGGCCTCATCCATAAGGGCGCGAATGTCGGATTCGCTCATGCCCTCGGGCAGGTCATCTGCCAGATCCCATGTCTCTGGGAAATCTCCCGGGATCTCCACGATGCGGATTTCGGCGGCGCCGGCCTCAGACGCAGGCTTTGCGACTTTTTGGGCGAAGTCTCGTCCGGGCTCGTCATTGTCTGGCCAGACAACAACATCCCGGCCCCTTACTGAGGACCAGTCGGCTTTATGGGGTGATTGCGCACCATGTGGGGGCGTTGTTGCGACGTAGTCTGGAAACAGTTCCTGTGCAGCGCCGGCCGCCTTCTCGCCCTCACAGATCAGAATAGACTTGGTCGGGTTCTTGATAATTTCCGGCAAGCGGTACAGGGGTCGTGGTTCGGGAAAACCACCGGACCTCCACCTAAAGCGCCTGCCCTCTGTCTGTTGATAAGTCAGTGGACGGATCGTCTTCGACGTTCCTTCCTCGACCCCATCCCACCGTGCAATGGCCCCGACAAGATGACCCTCAGCGTCGTGATAGAGCCATCGATGATGAGGCTTGCCGAACTGAGTATGTCGGTAATCGTCGAGATCCTCGGTGCAAAGCTGGTCTGCCGTCGCCGGGAGGTTTGTCCGTGCTGGCTTTGAGGTTGCGCCTGATTCGCCATGATCTGTTTCGAGCAGTTCGTCAGAGCTGACCGTGGCGACTGTATCGGGCTTGGCCGTCATCTTGTTATCCCGACCATGCGGTTGAGTTCCTTCGCCGCGTCATACTGAGACAGCCTGTTCAGGTAGGCATACAGACTGATGACATCACCTCCTCTGTCGCCGGTGGCGAAATCCCCCCAACGCCCGGTCTGGATGTTGATCCTGAAGGAACCCAGACTTCGATCCACACGTGTGGGGTTCAGGGCCGTATATTCGTGTCCCAGCATGACCCCGCCGGGAAGCCACTCATGGAGCAACCCATTCAAGTTGGGGATGAGGGCTTTGTTGAGGGCTTCGAAATTGATTTTCTGCTGTCGCATGCTCAATCTTCCACACCAAACATTCTCTTAAAGATTGCAATGGGCACGAACTGGCGGTTGCCGATTTTGACTGTAGGAATTTCACCCCGTCGGGCGGCCCCATAAGAGGCGGATCGCCCGAGACCTATCTTTTCGCCTGCCTCAGGAACAGAAAAGGCCCACTTTTGTTTGCTTCTGTTGTCTGGCCCTTCGTCAACTTCCTGTACCTCGACGCATGCGTCCGTCTCAGTGTTGGGAGCTGCAGAGCCTTGTTGTCCCGGCAGCGCAATTTTGTCCGTCATGGAACTATCCGTGTTGATTTGGTCCCGCATCTTGTATCACGTGTCGAACCGTGTTAGAAGACGATTAAACCATTAATGACGGTAAATGTCTTTTTATCGTCACCACTGGAGGCGATAATGACGAACCTACTGTGGTTTGACTGGGAAAAGGACCGAGACGGATACAGGCTGCTAACGTTCGACCCGAAAGGACTTTCATGGGAAATGGACGGCCCTGATTATAATGTTGCTGTTCCATCGGGGTGTTCGGACGAAACGGCCGTCTTGCTACGTAAGTACGGCATGACCCTCTACGGATTGGAGGAGCCAATTACGGTCCTTGAGCCTATGGGCGACGACAGCGTAATCTCCCGTCCCTTAGAACAGAATCCCGCAATTTTTAGAGAGTTTGCGGAGCTGTCACTTCAACCAGAAGAAATAAGAAAATTTGCTGACCAATACGGTTTATTGAGCAAGCCAGCTGGAGGGCCATCTCAGGTTGAAAATTGGTATAGGCAGATCAAAGAGATGAGAAACGCGATTCGGGGCCTAGAAAAAAGTACAGAGCGTGGCAGCCTCCGTGCTTGGGCTGACAGATTCAACAAGGAAATCTACAGGGGCAGTGGTCCAGACAGGAGGGTGAGTATGTCGGCAAAACTCCGGCGTACCGATGAACCACTGCGACCGACGCTACATGTCGTTCCCGATGACTTGATTTCAGCGATGTGGCTGCGGCTGGCGCAGCACGTCTCGTCGTCTGAACGGATGCAATCGTGTAACTTGTGTTCAAAATGGTTCGTTTTTGGTACCGGCACCGGTCGGCGAAGCAGCGCGCAATATTGTTCGGACCGATGTCGGAAGGCGTTCAATAAACGCCAAAGGAGGTCGGCTTAATGAGAGGCAGTATCCAGAGACGTGGCACGAACACATGGCGTTTAGTATTTGATGTTGGCAGAGATGCATCTGGGAAACGATGCCAGAAGACCTCGACTGTACACGGCACAAAAAAGGCTGCGCAGGCTGCACTGACACAGGTTCTCGCAAAACATGCCAACGGCGGCTTTATCGATCCCGGTAATTTGACCGTGGGAGAATTTCTGTTGCGATGGTTGGACCATGTTGTACCGACAACAACAGCAAAAACCCATGAACGTTATGAGGAGATTTGCCGAAACAATCTAATTGTCGGCCTCGGGCGTCTGAAGCTGTCGGAACTTCGCAATGATCAGATCGATCAGTTTTATGCTGAGCTTCTCAAAAGTGGGCGAAAGAACCGACCCGGCGGATTGTCGGCACGTACGGTACTTCATATTCATAGGGTGTTGTTTCAAGCACTCAAGCAGGCGACGATATGGAAACTGCGTTCCGACAACCCAGCGGCTACGGCTTCCCCACCAAAGCCATCTGAAAAGGAAATGGTCGTCCCTGACGACGACGATGCGGCAAGTTTACTTCACGCGACGGAAGAGTCATGGCTCCATATTCCTGTGCTTTTAGCTGTCTCAACGGGCGTACGTCGAGGCGAGGCTCTCGCTCTTCGATGGAGTGATATTGACTTCGAATACGGTTCGTTGTGGGTGCGACGTTCTCTGTCGAAAACCCGAAGCAGCGGTCTTCAGTTTAAGGCGCCAAAGACGAAGAGAGGCCGGCGACAGATACCAATACCAGAGTTTGCCATTTCAGCTCTAAGACAGCACATGCGCATACAAAAAGAAGAATCCCTTCGTTTAGGATGTGGTTGGAATTTGGATCGATTGGTGTGTTCCGATCCTCATGGCGATGCGATAAACCCGAACACATTGACCAGCGCATTTGCCTCGTTTGTCAAAAAATCTGGTATTCGGCCCATGAGATACCATGATCTTCGTCACCTTCATGCTACGCAACTTTTCAAGTTGGGCATCCATCCGAAAATTGTTCAGGAGAGACTCGGGCATAGCACAATCGCTGTCACTCTAGATCTTTATTCCCATGTTTTGCCGGGGATGCAGGAAGATGCCACTTCTAAGCTGGACAAAGCTTGGCAGTCTGCGCTAGGGAAACGTCCAGAGAACAAACATTAGGTCCGTTGTGACCTAATTGTGACCATCTGTTGGGTCGACAGTGTTTTGGAAGTCGAAAAACTCAACAGAAACAATTGCGGAGAGGTGCCGGAGTGGTCGAACGGGGCGGTCTCGAAAACCGCTTGTCCTCGTCCGTCCGGGTTTCGTTCGGTCTGGCTTTGTTCGGTGGCAAACGGGTGGCAAATCCTGATTTTCCGTTTTCGCGGTTTGTTCTAAGCGGGATTATCCGGTATCAGCCGGGATTAGGTGGGATTGCGGCATACGGCAAGAACGGCCCAATTACGCGGGTCATACAATCCGGATGGTGCGGCATGAGCGGCTCAGTTGTCTTGACGGCACAGGGAACGGAGCCAGTCTGGCAGCGTCACACGAGCCCAATTCGGCCAACCTCGCGGCCAGGGAATGCAGCCGGCCACATATTCCCAATAGATGACCAATGTCAGAAGGACACTGAAACTGACAAAGTCGATAGCCCAACCCACAAAGCAAAACGGACTCAAGAAGGTGAGTGCGGAACCAACGAAGAGGAAGCCCGCCCATATCACATCAGCTACTGCAAGCGCCAATTTTAGGTAGGCCAAGAGATGACAGTTGTTCAAGCAACTGCCGCAGAGGATTAGCCACAGAAGTAGTATCAGTATGCCCAACAGCAACAGCACCAGACCCACATTGATCATCACGGCGAAGACGCCCACGACGATCGGATTAACAAAAAAGCCCATTAGGCAAAATCCGATACCGAGCAGAATCCCGCCAAAGACAGCCATCACAAAACCGGCAATCATGACGATGAGACACCAAGGGATCGCAAAACCCTCAACCTCTTCGTCGTCGGGCAGGTCGGGTTCCGGATCTCCGCCCGTTATCGGCGGTGGCACTGCCAAGCATGGTGGTACGTTGATCTCCTGCTGACTTACATTGCATGTGTTAGGCCCAGTTACATCCACAGCGATACTGTAGTCACCTGGCAGTAGATTAACTTCGCCGATCAGCGCAAACTGGCTCGTCGCGCCGGACCGGCTCTCCATTGTTGCGACAATCGTATCGCCTTGACGGATTTGCAGCGTGGCATCGACCGGACTGCCAGGCTCAGGCGTGACCGTGACGGAGGCCGTGACAATGCGGCGTCCCTGAGGCGTACATTTCTCCGATATCTGGACATCGTCAAAGGAAATCGCAGGACAAACCGGTTCTGCGGTTGAGGGACAGTCCGGCACATCCAGCACTCCAACGGGGCCGGGGCAAAATGCGGGCAATACAATTCTGAGGCCGTAGGAATAGCTGCCACCGGACAGCGCGGAGACTACGCTAAGAAGTACGCCCGGTTCAGCCACTATTGCACCAAGCAACAGTTCCTCGGATGAGCCGACCTGCCTTGCCCAGAACTCGACAACAACCGATGCACCGTCAGGAGGTGGGGCAGTCAATTCGGCGCTAAATACGACCTGGCGTTTGCCCTCAAAACATCCGCCGTCAGCATCGTCGACGGCAGTTGCACCAAATTTTATGAAATGCGGGCAGGCTCCCTCTGTCTGGCAGACGAACGTGGTCAATTTCGTTGTTGCAAAGCAACCGTCATCGGTTTCGCAACGCGCGGTGATGTCGATGTCGACAACGCCAGCATCGCAGGGTAGGTCAGCCGCGGTAATGTCGATCTCCGCTGACCAACCGCCATTTGAATCCACGCTGGCGTTTCCGCTAAAAGTGTCGTTACCGTTCTGAACCGAGATCGCGATGTTTGTACATTCAATAGCCACGCCATACATGTTGATCAAACCGACATTCGAACTGTTTCCGGCCTGATATGAAATAATGCCTTCTATGGTGATGCTGCAATCCATGGCGTGCGCCCCAAATCAACCATCTGGTCAACGAATCTCGACTTGATGCCCGGGCGACAGGTCAAATCCAAAACGCCCGACAATGCACACAGTGCTGACCGCGATTACAGGCCACTGCAGGGTTAACGTAACACCATAGGAAGAAGACGTCGAGAACCGGCGCGCGGACCTATGGCTCCTGCGCGCGCTCGAAACCTGGTCGAAAGCTTTGACCCGCCGAAGGTGCCACGGGCAGAGATCTTGACGCTAGGCCGTGATGAATTAAATGCGCTGATTGATGCCGTCCACGGAACACCGTATTATGTGTCGGTTCTGATTGCATCGGCTACCGGCATGAGACGAATGAAGGCTTGTCCCTGAAGCCCCCAAAGACGAAGCGAAGCAGAAGAAGCATTACACTGCCCACATTCCGGATTGACGAACTCAAGCGTCACATACAGGAACAGCGGAAACAAAGAATGGTTGTCACGCCGGTTTGGCAATGTCGTCTCCAAACTGGACATTCAACAGATCACATTTCACGGTGTTCGGCACATGCACATAACGCACCTTCTCGAAAGCGGTGTTCACGCTAAAGTGGCGTCGGAACAAACCTGGCCTTCGAGCGTTGCCGTGACGTTCGATCTCTACAGCCATGTGGGTGAAAATTTGCAGCGTGAAGCGGCTTCCCGTATCGACGAAATTGTGTCAATAAGAGCCCGCGATCAAATCGCCGGTGGCAAATGGGTGGCAAAAATCGACTTCTGTCAATACCAAAAACCCCTAAGCCATTGAAAACAAAAGACGGAGAGGTGCCGGAGTGGTCGAACGGGGCGGTCTCGAAAACCGTTGTACTGGTAACAGTACCGAGGGTTCGAATCCCTCTCTCTCCGCCAATGCTCAAATCAGTCTTTGTTCCCGATCAAGACTTTGGCAGCCAATCTCGTAATCTGCGAACCGGCATTGATCTCCCAGCCTTCTATGCCGAGATCGAACGGACACGAGGAGATGACGCAGATCAAGTCCATCAGTGCCTCCAGTTCGACCTCCGCGCCTGGAGATACCGGGTTTGGCGGCGAAACAATGGCGCCATCGGGCTCGACAGTGGTGTTGGTGAAGAAATTGATCGGCTGGGGGATCACGTCGATATTGTAACCCTCGCGCCGCATCGCGACGCAGAGGTTTTCCGAACAACTGGCGTGCGGTCCGCGGTGGCCAAAGAACTCGTAACGAAACTGATCGCAGGCGGGAATCATCATGTCATGTATGCCGCCTGCGCCATCTCGCAAGAACAGCAGCATCGGCCGGCGGAAACGCGACAGTAACACGTCGCCCTGGCGCGGCTTGGTGTGGAAATTCGTTATCCAGGTATGATTGGGGGACAGCCATTCGCCAATGTTGGCGGCGTTGAAGGCAAAGAAGTCAGCCGCCTGGCGGCCCTCCGGCGTCGCAATGACCAGCCGTTCGCCCTGGGCAACGCGTAGCGCACGGCCTTCACGCGGTGGAATTTCGATTTCAATCACAGTGTTCTCTTCTGTCATTTGCGGGTCTAGATCAGGATGAATCATGGTTGAATCAACCATAATTCATGAAACCTGATCGCTCGCGAGGTTCTAGACCGGGATGAGGAAAAGCGTGCGCACTTTTCCTCATCCCGGTCTAGCCGCGCTTGCCTAAACGATGCAGCAGCCATGGTGCCAGAGCGCCGAGGGCGAGGATGCCGAGGATCAGCAACCAGACCTGGCCGCTGCCGCCGAAACTTTCGTTGAGCGCACGTCCGTCCGTGACCACATTGTGGACAAATGCGATGCCGACGAGGGCGATTGCCGCGATGCAGACCCCCGCCACGCCACGAAGCAGATGGCTCAGCAGATTGCGCTGGGGGGACATCGCGGGCGCGTCGGCCCGCATCTCCCGTCCAAGAAGCCCGTCCAAAAGGCTTTCCATATCCTGATTGAAATGGAGATGACGGATCGATACAGCATTCAGCCGAAGCAGATTGTACAGGTCTTCGGGCAGGTCTTGCTCTCGGGGCATGGCCACTTCTTCCACCAGCACAGGCACGACCTTTCGGCCGCTGGCCAGGGCGACACGGGTCTCAAGCCGGATAAAGTCGCGGTCGTCGAATATCCGCGGTCTGGTCTCGGTAGCCCCGTCATGGAGACCGAGCCAGTTCTGTCCGATCAACACCAGACAGACTGTGCTGTCGGCAATTGCCTTCTTGATCCTGGTTTCGAACTCCTCGCCCGGCGCGATGCCGTCAACGTCGAGGAAGACCTCGTCGATATCCTTGTCGCTGCGCAAGCGGTCGGCGATTCGCCCGGCAAGATGCTGCGTGTCGCTTCGGCGGTAACTTATGAATATGCGCACGACCGTAGCAGACTTATTGAAGGCCGAACGCCGCGGACAAGCCGGCATTTCTCAGATGGATCAGAGGGCTAATCCGGCCCGGAAGCAGAAAACTCACATTTTCGTCGCCCGAATTCTTTCTAAACTCGTAAATCAGGGCATCGACACCATAAGCGGCACCGAATTCCATTTCGGAAAGCTCGGGCGGCAGCACATTGGCGCCGCCGCGTAACAGTTTCAGGGCCTGTTTCTCCTTGATGGGATCACCGGTTGCAGCAAACGGGCGGTCGGTGACGATAAACACGATCAAACGGTAGAAGCCTGGTTGAGCAAAGAACAGGCGCTTGATGTAGGCGGCGAGCGAGAATGTCTCTTTGTCTCCGGGCAACCGGTAGCGGGCATCTTCGGTAACCTTGGAACCGTCCGCGTTAATGCGCTCAAGCCGGGTGACCAGAGCGAAGCCATTTGGTACCCGGTGAAAACTGTGTTCCCAATAACCGGCCTTGCGCAAGGCACCGATAAGGCGTGCCGAGAGTGCGCCAAGATCGGTCGCGCCGGCAAACGGTTGCCGCGGCAACCGGATCTGCACGGACGGTTCCGGCGGCGGCCACGGAAAACCGGGGAGAGCCGCCGGGCGG
This sequence comes from Alphaproteobacteria bacterium, assembly GCA_021775805.1. GTDB lineage: Bacteria > Pseudomonadota > Alphaproteobacteria > Rhizobiales > JAJFHC01 > JAJFHC01. The sequence goes on from JAJFHD010000024.1 coordinate 13,798, forward strand.
GGAGCGATTGCAGCCGGCAAAGTCGCGGGCATCGCCGGTGCACGCAGGGCCACTACAACCTCGCCGCGCGTGGTTGATGAGCTGGAAGTCGGCACCTGTTTCCTGCGATTCAGTTGTTGAAGCCGAAATCTGGCAAGGCCGGCAAACGTGCCTCCGGGGAAGCGGCTGATGTAGGCCTCGTAGAGCAAGGGATCGTTGCTGTCCTTGACCGAATTCCAAAAATGAACCTCCATATCCGATTGAACATCAGAAGGCGGTTCGTTCTTCGGTTCGATCGCCGCCGTCTGCACTTGATTTGACGTCTCCCACGGCGCCGCAAATCCAAAGTCGGCTCTCAAGGCGGACTCTTTCCATGGCACCTGGTCGCCGTTGGTTCGGGCACTGACTTTCGATTGTACCTGATCGAACATTCGCTCCACTGAGACGTTGGGGATGCGCAGTGCGTCGGCCAAGGCAGATGCAAATGGCGAATTGCTGCCGTCGCCATCTGTTGCCACCTTCCCAGGGGACTGTGCAAAAATGATTATGGATCCTGCCGCTGCCTTCATGGGGGCAAGCCCACGGCCCGCCGACCTGAAACCGGTCCTGAAAGGGTTCGTTCTGCTGGCATCGAGGATGACGATGTTTTGTCTGCTGCCGGAGTCCTCCATCTGTGACAGGATCTGCGAGACAGAAAGCGCTTCAAAATCAAGATCGCCGGGCGTCTGTATTTCAGCGGCGAGCGGAACCAGATAGTTCATGCCGCCAGCCTGGGCACTGTGACCTGAATAGTAGAACAGGCCGGTCGAGCCCCGCCCGGCTTTTCTCAATAACCGGATGAAACGAACCACGACCCGGCGCATGCCACGCGCCTCCAGGTCAATGGCGGTTACGACGTCGAACCCAACGGCCTCGAGTGAAGAGGCCATCAATCGGGCATCATTCCCTGAATTGGCAAGTGCCGGGATGAGTTTATAACTGGAATTTCCAATCACCAGGGCGACGCGCTTTTCGGCAAGGGCAACACCAACCCACCCCAGAAACACAACCGCGGCAATCAGAACCTTCAGCATGAACGCTCCCTTCTCTTGAATACAAGCGGCGTCAGTTCAACTCCCCAGCAGGACCGGTGGTAGAATGGCACAAAAGTCCTTCCAGCCAAAGGCCGCGATGACACTGGTCAATAATGGTGCGGCTGCCGTCGGAATATATTTGAAAGACTGGCTGTATCCGTTTGCCGGGTTCTCGCGTCACAGTGGCTTGTCACCCTTGGGCCGTTCCAATAGATAAGGAGTTGCCGTTGCTGACTGCGGCATTGCCGTTGGTCGTCCGTCGCCGCACCCTGTGATCGGCGTCGGGTGTTTCCTCAAGGATACCGTTATGGAAGAGATCGCGTTCCGGCAGGCGACCAAGCCAGATCTCCCGGAAATCGTCCGGCTGCTCGTCGACGATCCAATTGGTCAGACGCGGGAGGTGTTGTCCGACCCGCTCGACGCCAGATATTCGTCAGCCTTCGAGGCCATCGATGCAGACCCGAACCAGTTGTTTGCCGTGATCATCGACAAAAACACCGAAGCCGGTGAGGTGGTCGGCTGCATGCAATTGACGTTTATCCCGGGCCTGTCGCGCACGGGCATGTGGCGCGGTCAGATCGAGAACGTGCGTGTTGCCGCCCGATTGCGGGGCGGTGGTGTCGGCAGGCGGTTTTTCGAGTGGGCGATCGATCGGTTCCGGGAGCGCGGCTGCGGATTGGTTCAGCTGACTTCAGACAAGACGCGGCCCGATGCGCTTCGGTTCTATGCGTCCCTGGGCTTTGAAGCCAGTCATGAGGGCCTGAAACTCTCCTTGTAGGATTTCCGGGGGATTGCGCGGGGCGGCTCCGTGCGAGAGCCGCCCCGCAAGCGACCGGGAACTACTGCCTGGCCAGCCAGGCCATGAACAGCGATTGCGGTTTCGATTTCCGGATGGCGGGCCAGATGCGGCCTGCTTCCGCAACATTTTTTTCGAGACTGGAGCCGGTCAGACCCTTTCCGAGCCATTTTGCCCGCAGATCCGGTGTAACGTTCAGATAGAGCTTGCCCTCATGGATGTTCCACAGCAGGGGGTCGCCGTCGAACTTGGTCTGCTGGGTCACTCCGAAGGCGCAGAAACCGCCATACTGGGGCAGGAAACGCGAAGGTTCCGCCAGGAACATTTTTTTGTGCTCGGCGGATTCGAACCAGTATATCGCCCCATCATGGACGACCGCATGCCGGAGCGAACCAATCTGCGGTTTGCCCTCGGTGAAATAGCTCACGGTGTCGTATCCGCGCAATGCAAGCGGTGCCGGAGCGTCATTGGGTTGACCGGTAAAGGTCAGGCCGTGGCCGACATTGACATCGTAGACGCCAATCTGATCCTGTTCGCCGGCCGATATCGGCGTCGGCGCCGCAAACAGAATGCCGGCAAGGGCGATGCCTGTTGCGATCTTCAACACTTTGGCTGGTGAAAGCAGTATTTTGGACATATTCATTATTCTACCTTTCTGGAGTTGCTGATCATGATTGTCTCTGGGGACGGCTCTCATTAAAGTCAGAATTGATAGTTGTTTGAATGCGGTTTAGTCCAGAATTCATGCTCAAGCGTCCAAACGAGGAGGGAGAACTGGATTTTTAGGTTCTCCCGGCAAGGCAGTGGTGTAGTCTCGACCTGGCCGGATGCCACCGGCCCAACTGCCGGAAAGGGAAAAACCTTGGACACTCTGAGCGATGTGCTGAATCTGATGCGGTTGCAGGGCGTTGTCTATTTTCTCCGGGAATTTGCCGGTGCCTGGGGCATGGAGATGCCGGAGGGTCCGTTTGCACAATTCCATATGGTGGTCCGGGGGCGGTGCTGGTTCGAGACGGGTGGCAGGACAACCGAACTATCGAATGGCGACGTTGTCGTCTTTCCGCGCGGCGACGGGCACCGGTTGCTGGATACCCCTGACACGGTTCCGGTTCCTGGCATGAGCGTGTTTGAGGCTCACCTGAAAGGGCAACCGATCTTTGCCGACGGCCCCCCGCGCGCGCAACTGCTGTGCGGGCATTTCGCCGTCGACCGGGCATTCAAGCACCCGCTCGTCGATGAGCTGCCGGCCGTCATCCACATCAAGGGGTTCTCAACCGGGCAATCCGAGTTGTTCGAGACCATCACCCGCGTCCTGATCAAGGAAACTCAGGCCGGTCAACCCGGCAGTGCCACGGTTGTCGACCGGTTGGCGGAGGTGTTGTTTGTCCAGGTGCTGCGGGCGTTCCTGCAGCAGACCAGACCGGTCAACGGGTTTCTTGCAGCGATACATGACGTGCAGATCAATCGGGCGCTCAGCGCTATTCACGGACGGATGAGTTCAGCGCTGACCCTCGCCGACATTGCCCGCGAAGCCGGGATGTCGCGGTCCGGACTTGCCCTGAAATTCAAGTCGATCCTGGCAGAAACGCCAATGGACTACCTGACGCGCTGGCGCATGCTCAAGGCACAGGAATACCTGAAGACGACGGACAACTCCCTGCCTGAGATCGCCGAGCGCGTCGGCTACAAGTCCGAGTCTGCCTTCGGCCATGCCTTCAAACGCCAGTTCGATCTCAGTCCGGGATCGTTTCGCCGGCTTGCTTCAGGCGACACCTGAGGCTTTCAGGACCGGCCATGACTGCCGTGGTCAGGCCGGCCGGGGAAATCTCAGTTCGAACAGGGCGCCGGTCTGCGACGGGAGCAAATGGATGGTGCCCCTGTGCGCCGTCAGCATCGCTTTGACAATGCCAAGACCCATGCCGGTGCCGCCGGCTTCGCGCCGGGTCGTGAAGAAGGCATCGAAGATCCTGCTGCGGTCCTGGCCGGTGATGCCGTCGCCGTCGTCGCTGACCAGAACCACGAGATCGTTGCCGTCCGGCGCGGCGGTGAGGCGTACGGTGCGGGCATTGTGCTGGGCCGCGTTTTCCAGAAGATGGCCAAGTATGATGCCGGTGTTCTCGTCGGAGACGGCAATGGATGAATCGCCGATCGTCTCGACGGCGAATTCGAGCTCGCTGAATTTCTGCCGGAGCCTGTCTATCACGCCGGAGAGCGTGCAACTGCCACCGGTCTGAGGGTTGTCGGCGCGGGCGAGGTCGCGCAGACGTTCAACCAGTATCGTCTGACGCTTGGTATCGGCGACGATGTTGTCGAGAAACTTCTCGCGTTCTTCAGGCGTCATGGAGGCACCGGAATCGCGCAGCAGTTCCGCAGCGCCCTGAATCGACGTCAACGGCGACTTCAGTTCGTGAGACACATGGGCTGCGAAGTTTGCAATGTAGTCGGTGCGGTCCTGAAGGCTTTCGGCCATGGCAAGGAAGCTTTCCGAGAGCTTGGCTATCTCGCGGCTGCCGTGGCGCTGCAACGGCTGCATGGCGGCGCGATCGCCCCGGCTGATGCGTGACGTCCGGGCAATCAGCTCGTTGAGCGGCCCCGAGATGGTGCGCAGAAACAGAAACCCGATGATTATGGTGAGGGTCAGCACAAACAGGAGGGCCAGTACCAGGTTCTTGCGTTCGTTGTAGAGCTGTTTGACGATGTTGCTGGGGGTCCGCGACATGTAAATGATGCCGGCAACGCGGGACTTGTGGATGACCGGCACGGTGACGAAAACCCGTACGCCGGTGCCCCGGCTCAGAGAATAAAGCGATGGCGGCGGCTGATTGGAAACCCGGACCCTCATGACGCTTGCGTATCGCCCCTTGAGCGCCGATGCGACTTCGGCCACATGCGCAAGCGATGTGCCGGTTTCGTGACGTCCGGCAATTACGGTGCCGAAGGGGTCGAGAATGCGGAAACCGGCAAGCGACGTCTTCTGGGCTGCCGATGTGAGATCGTACATTCTGGCGCCGATGGCGGCGAAGGCTGGTTGTGTCGGGCGTTCGGGTTGGCGGGGTTCGGGCCGGGGGCCCAGAATTTCATCGCCGGCAAGATCAAGTGAGGGAACGACCGGATGATAGGGTTCGTCGGGGTCCGGCAGAAGTTCCGGCGGCAGGGGCGTGCCCAATTGAAGGCCATCGCTGTCGCGGGCTGCGAGTTCCGCTGCCATATAGGCCGACAAGACCGCGCCCTGGGCAATCAGCTCGGCTTCGGTCTGGCGTATGAGCTGGTTCTCGTAAAGCCGGAAGAAGAACAGACCCGCCAGCGGCAGGGCGATCATTGAGAGCAGCATGACGACGACGATCATACTCAGCGTCGGGCGCCACTTCTTCGTGGTCGGTGGTCTCACGGGGTCTGAGACCGGCATGAACCGAGCCGGAATCCGACGCCATGCATGGTTTCAATCACGTCGCTGCAGCCGATTGCCGAAATCTTCGACCTGATGTTGCGGATGTGGCTGTCTATCGTGCGATCGGAAACGTGGATGTTTACGGGATAGGCCGCGTCGACAATCTGTTCACGGGTGAAGGTCATGCGCGGGCGGGCGAGGAATGTTGTCAGAATGTCGAACTCGATGGCCGTCAGGGCGATCGGCTGACCGTCGAAATGGCCGGAACGATGTGTGGCATCGAGTGTGAGTCCGCCCTGGGCAAGGACCTTCTGGCTGTCCGGGCCGGGTCTTGGTGTCGACGTCGTGCGTTTCAGGATGACGCCGACACGGGCGACCAACTCACGCGGACTGAAGGGTTTGGTGACATAATCGTCGCCGCCGATTTCGAGGCCCAGAATCCGGTCGATCTCGTCGTCGCGGGCAGACAGGAAGAGGATCGGTACATCGGAGGACTTGCGGATCCGCCGGCAGACTTCGAGGCCGTCGAGTTCAGGCAGACCGATATCCAGAATCACGATGTCCGGGGCCTGTTCTGAAAACAGGGTCATTGCCTGCGCGCCGTCACAGGCAACCCGCGCAGTCATGCCGGCTTTCTCGAGCGCAAAACAGATGACATCGCGGATGTGGGGATCGTCATCCACGACCAGGACGGTGTTCATGGGGCAAACCCTGTGCTGTTGCCGTTACAAACCATCATATGCACCTGTATTCGAAAAACCAGCATTGGCCTTGGCGTTGATGTACCACTGGAGGCGCTGGCGGCGGAAGCCCCAGCGGCGCCAGTCGGCCTGTGCTGTTCCATGAATCACTTTAAGCCGGTTTCTGATTAAGCATAGGCTTGTATTCCGTGCCGTCGGGCAACCGCCGGGCTCAGCGTGACCCAGATACCGTTCTATGGCGGGGATTGCCTGGGGACCGAGGTGGGCAAGGTATGCCATGTCGAGACGCGGTCCGTTGCCGTCGACCTCGAAACTGTGGTTTATGTTGTAGGAAGCGATGACATGGGGAAGGTTCGCCAAGCCGATTCCATACAGAATGATGGCGACGGCGGCAAGGTTGCAACCGACCAGCCAGGTATTCGACCGGTTCAGGAATATTCGCAACAATATCAGCGCCAGGCCGATGGCGACCAGGCACATCCAGACGAAGGCTGCGACCCGCCAGTAGGTCAGGGAGTAGAACTCCACGTAGGCTGAAAGCCGCAGGAGAGCGGAGATCATGAGCACAATGTTCTGGGCGATCCAGGCAAACACAAGAGTGCGAACGAGAGCGGAGGTCCCGAGCTTTGAGCCAGGCCGAAGAGCCGCCAGTACGAACAGGGCCGAGAGCACTGCCGCAATCAGCAAAGGGTAGGCGCCTTGCAGGGCGTAAGTGGCGTAGGTCATGCCGTCCGGCAATTGTGCTCCGGCCCACAGAAAGGTCGCGTCAAGTGCGGTCTGCGCCGCAAAAATCAGATTGAAGACTACCAGCCCGCGCATCACGGCCGCCGGGCTGAACAACCCCTGAGGCGACGGCGGCGCGGGACATGCGGCCGCGCCGCCTGCCGAATTCTTCAGCGCTGGAGGGTTTGGCAGGCGGACACGGATAAAGGGCCAGCAGACCAGCAGCATCAGCGCCCAGAAAAGCATTCGCACCAAGTCGAATGTATCCAGAGCGTCTGCAGGACTGAAGGAAAGCAACCAGTCCGCAATGATCGGATTGGCGGTTGTGAACAGGGCAAGGAAGGCCGTGCCGAGGAGTGCGGGCACGACCCAGGCAACCATGCCCGGCCGTGGCCGGCCGCCGGAGCGGTTATGCCTGTGCACCCGGCGCAGCCTCACGAGGTCGGATATGAGCCGGAACGGGCTGAGGGAGACAAACAGTATGACGATGCTCAGGCTGCCCTTGAAACCGCACTGGAACCTGCGGTTCACCAGCAGGGTGAAAACGACGATGCCTGTCAGACCCAGGGCCATCGCCAGAAGATTGAAGGCTTCAAGACTGGGTAGAACCGACAACGCGAACACAGCTGTTCCCTTGATGGCGGTCCGCCTCGGGATGGCCTCCGGGCTTGTCAGTTTCACTGCGGCGGCGGCGAGCGACAGGAAGCAGGCGAAGGTGACGCCGACCGCCTGATCGTAAAACAGCCAATCCGCGATGACCATCAGAACCAAGGCCGAAACGACCTGAACCTGGAAACGGGTGGGACGCGAGAACGGGGCACCCGAACGGCTAACGGCGTGAGTCATGGTTTGGTTTTCTTTGTGGGGCGTGAAGGAAGGGGCAGCGGGGGGATCCGGCAGGAAGCCGAAGGATCTGGTCCGGCGGCCGGGGCGCGAAAGGGGATTATCGTGGCGCCTGGTCCGGGGGACGGGGCGGTGTCCAGCCACCAGCCGTCTCTCAGAATCGAGTCCGGCAGGCGATTGGTGCGGTTTCGGAAGGCGTGTCTTTTCTGCATGCAACCAAGATGCCGGCCCGGATTGCAGGCCTGGTGGGCACGGTCATGAAATTCCGTGCAGCGAAGTGCAGTTTTCGTGCAGCCAAGCCGGCCGCCTGAACCGGCGGATTCAATTTGGTTGCGGCGAGAGTCTGCGGCCGATACCGTCGCGGAATCGAATCGACCAGAGATCCCCCGTGACCGCACCCGAACGACGATCGAAACCGAATGCCGCAGCGTCGGCCGCCGCGGCCGAGCCGACCGGTCCGCTGGTGCTTGGGCGGTCGCCTACTCTGATCGGCATATTGTGTGTGGTCGGGGCATCGGTGGCGTTTTCGGCCAACGACATGACGGTAAAGTGGCTGTCCGGCGATTATCCGCTGCACCAGATCGTCCTGGTTCGGGCCATCGTCGCAATGATTCTGACACTGGCGATCATCATCCCGCTCGAAGGCGGCTTTGTGAACCTCAAGACCCGCCGGCCCTTCATTCATTTCTTGCGCGGGTTGGCCGTTGTGGTCGCCAACATGACGTTTTTTGTCGGCCTGGTGTCGTTGCCGCTCGGCGAAGCCACGGCCATTTTTTTCATGGCACCGCTGTTCATCACCGCATTCTCGGTGGTTTTCCTGGGCGAAACCGTGGGCCTGAGGCGCTGGATCGCGGTGTTGGTGGGTTTGTGCGGGGTGATCATCGTGCTGCGGCCGGGCGCCTCCTTCCAGTGGGCCGCACTGCTGCCGATGGTGGCCGCCTTGGCCTACGCCCTGCTGCAGATCATGACCCGAAAGATCGGCGTCACCGACAAGGCCTCGACAATGGCTTTCTACATACAGATGACGTTCATCATCGTGTGCACGGTAATCGGACTGACCCTTGGCGACGGCCGCTATGCCGGGACAGGCAACGCCAACATCGAATTTCTGACCAAGGCCTGGGTCTGGCCGCCGGCACGCGACATCGGGATCATGGCAGCGCTTGGCGTCTTCAGCGCCGCCGGGGGGTATCTGATCAGCCAGGGCTACCGGTTGTGCGAAGCAGCGCTGGTGGCGCCGTTTGAATACCTGACCATGCCGCTGGCTGTGTTCTGGGGCGTCATGATCTGGAACGACTGGCCGGACGCGGTGGCCTGGATCGGAATCAGCCTGATTGCCGGGGCCGGCCTGTATGTCTTCTACCGTGAGACGATCATGGGCCGCCGCAATGTTCTCAAGGCCCCTCTGGCGCGCAACCGCTGACCCGAGCCTTGTCCATTTCCAATCGCGCAAACCAGGTTTTCGCCGGCGTCACGTTGGCGGACAGACTTTCATGCCGCAATCGTCTTGCCGGCGCCCTTGCTGCCGAACAGCGCCAGCATTTCACCGTAGGCCTGTGGATAGTCGTTTCCCAGCTGTTCGAGAATCCGGAGATCGCCGAGTTCCCCGGCGTAACGTTCGGCACAATCGTAGACCGGTAAGCAAATCGTCCCTGTATGGTTCGACTGGATCCGGCCCTGCCGCCAGCGGAGTGCACCGGCGACGACGAAACCTGTGGAAGGTCCGCTGGCGATGCCGAACAGGTCATCGAGGATCTTCGCTGTGGCGAAAGTCTCTGCATGGCCCGCCGGTACCACATCGTCAAACGCGGCGTTGTTGATGCCGTCGGGTATGAATTCCTGGTTGACGCCGTCGATGACAATGTCGATGTCGGTGCCGGATCCGGTGTCGTCCGAACCGCTGTACCGGCCGTTCGGCAGATCGACAAGATGCAGGCGTGTGGCATAGTTCCGCCGGCTGATCGCCCGCTTCAACGACATCAACGAACTGCCGGTTCCGATGCAGGCGAACACATCTGTGGGAATGGTTGCGCTGGCACGGGTCGCGGCATCAAGGAAACAGGTTCCATAGCTGTTGAGCGGGTCATGACTCCAGGAGGTCTGGGCAAACTGCTTGACGTGAAACGCGTCGACGGTCTGACAGTATTTCTCGACGGCCCGTGTGCAGGCCATCAGATTGTCGAACATGTATATCTGGGCATCGAGTTCCAGGAGCATCTCCAGCTTGGCATCCGACGTGGCCTGGGGACAGAACACCGAACAGCCGAGTTTCATGTCGCGGGCGAACCTTGCCACGGTGAGCGCCGTTGTCCCGCTGCTGTCGGTGACGAGCTGGGTTGCGGGACCTATCCGGCCATCGGACAGGCCGGCGACAAGGGCCTCGGAAACGAGATGAACCTTGTGGCTTCCGGAATATTTCTGGCGCTCGTCGACGAGCCAGACCGGGTAGGGTGAATCGATGGTCGACTCGATCGGGAAGGCAACCGCCTCGATGCTTCGGCCAATGTTTTCCACGAGCCGGATCTTGTTCAGCGTCCAACTGTTTCTGATGTAACCCATATCGTCCTCCATGAAGTTGGCATAGAGATCCGATCACCCGAAAAGTTGAGCGTTACCGTTCCTGGCGGATAGGTGGCCGGGGTAATCGGACCGGAAAGAGGCTTACGTCCTGCATGGCGGGCCCCTCGCCAGTATTAATTCACAAAGAATTAATATTTGCAAATTTTATTTGCGTTTTGTCAAATTGTTTGCGCCTACACACGCCACCGGCGGTTGGTCATTGTCTGTGAGACGACAAGACCTGCGATGGGGTGCCGCCCAGTTCCAGGCAAAGATCGCCGAGGCTGACAAAACACTCCGGTTCAGGCATGGAAACAGAGTTGCGGCGGCCATCCGGCCAGGCAACAAGGTTGGGGGGCGATACCGTCGCTCCCAAGGCCGTGCAGAAATCGCGGAGCCGGTCTTTGCCCAGTTTGATCTGGGCCGCCAGAGCGTTGAATGACTCCAGAATGTCGTCAGCGTACTCGATCTCAGTGTTGCCGAGGCAGGAAACGATGCGCCGTGCGGCAGCGGATGCGCAGTTGGCGCGCGCTTTTTCCGGTTTCACAGACTGGGTCCTGGCCGTCAGCCCCTCAAGAGAGGCCACGGAGTTGCCGCCGTCGCCCTCGATCTTTACCAGGGCCATCAGTTCCTGTTCGAGGAAGGATTCTATGGCATTGACCCGATCAGCGTCCTTGAGTGTGGACCGTGTCTCATCCCGGAGCTTGTTCAGGCGCGCGTCCTTTTCGGTGAAGGGTTTTTGCGGGGGGACGGCAAGTGGTGCGATTTCAAGGCTGATCACGGCGATGCCGGGTGTCACCTCGAAATTGCGGACGCCGGCATTGAACAGGCAAAACTCCAGGACGCCGTGAAACCCGGGATCGACCTGGAAGCCGTGACTGAGCACGAGGCCCAGCCTCGCATGCTCTGTCAGGCCACCGACCCGGCCGACATAATGTTGCGTCAGGCGGATGGTCTCGAATGTAGCCAGGTTTACCGCATGGCCGGGCTCAAGAATGTATGGCGCATCTTCTGAAACCTCGAAGGAATTGCCCCACATGTCGATGGCAAATTCCCCAATGGTGAGGTCGACGGATGCCGGCTTGATGTTGCCGTCAACGAAATCGGTGATCGATATGGTGCCGTCGTCAATCAGGCGGCGAAGCTCGAAATCGACCAGTATGGCGGAACGCGGCCTTTGACCGGTGCCGGCCGACGGATCGATGGCCTTCGCTTCTTGATCCGGCGCGGCATCGCCGGCAGGAAAGGACGACCGAAGCCAGTAGTCGGCCGGCACACCCATCAGGGTACCGAGTTTGGCCGCCATGTTGCGCGAGATGCGTTGCTTGTCGTTAAGGACGTAATTGACGATCTGCCGCGAAACGCCCAGTTTTGCCGCCAGAGACTGCTGGTCGACGCCGAGGCGCGCCATTTCAATGCGCAAATGCTGGCTCGGTGTCAGAACACCGGTCTGTGGGAAATCGAGAACATGGCTCATGGCACGGGGCGTCAATCACTGATCACGACGGTTTCGCAAATTAATTTTGACATTAGAGGGCGATTGCGCATTTTGTCAAATTTCCGACCGATCCCGCGTTGCCAGAGCGGTACGGTGAGGATACCCAGCCTATCGGAACACGTAGACCGGGCTTGACCAGATCAAATGCCCGTCTTCCTGGGTGATGCAGACATAGGCCGCGTTGTCGTGGGCGTCGACGAGGTCGATGCGGCGTTCGAGTTTTACCTGACAGTGCGGGTTGTCGTCGGGCATGCGGAAGATGCGAATGCGCCGGTTGATGCCGCCGTTTTCGAACACGATATCTTCAAGTCCGATATCGGCAATGGCAATCTCCTGCTTTATCAGGGCGGTGTCGATCTTCAGGGTGCCACCGGCCTCGTCACTCAGCCAGGCGTCAAAACCGCCGATCCCGCCCGTGGTCAGTGCCGTCCACTCAAGGGTCGTATCGGAGGTCTGGTCGAAGCGTTTGTCCAGATTGTAGCGGTTGATGGGGGCGACACGCTCAAAGCTGTTGCCTAAGAGCTCTGCTTGCCCGTCCCAGATGGTTTCGCGGCCGCGTCCGCGATATTCGGAACCTTCCCATACGACCCTTATCCGCTTGCCAAGGTGCTCGGCCTTGAAAGGACGGAAGGTTTCCAGGGTTTCAAGCTGATTCCGGATCTCGATACGCTCTACCGGAGCGCTGGCATGAACGTCGACCACGAAGGTTGCAGCGGCATCGTCCGAGCGCACGATGTCGCCCATCATCGCTTCGCTGACCATGCTCGAAGACGTGTCACCCAGGTTGGGATCGTCGTCAAACAGCTCGGCCTGATTGTCGAACCTGAGCCGCGTGTCCAGCACCATGCGGCAGCCGGTGGTGCCGTAGTGGTGACGCTTGCGCAAGGCGCTCATGATGCCGGCCCGGGAGAGATCGGTTGCAAGCATACAGGTGAGCCCGCCGTAGGAGCCGAATTTGGTGGCGCCGGGATGGCTTGCGCCCGGCCGGCCCTTGTGGCCATCGGAGTTCGACATGATGCCCACCCGATAGCCCTGTTCGAAGGCATCATGGATCAGCCACTCGAAGGTACCCCAGGCCGAGTGGACCTCGACGGCGCGTTCCAGCCGCACATCGTGGGCCATCTTGATGTCGGCATAGCGTCCGCCGATATGGGCGAAGACGTTGACGTCCTCGTCCTTGAGCCTTTCAAACAGGTCCTCGGCCGAGGTGGCGTCGGTGTCGGTGTCGGAAAGGTCGTCGACCAGGGCATGGGACGAGCGATGGATCGGGCGGCCTTCCTTCATGTAGAGAACGTTGCGGTCGCCACCCAGTCCGGTGTTGCCCGACCACTCGTAGCCCGGATAGACCACGAAGCGCCCGTCTCGTGTGAACTCTGCGGACAGTTGGTTCAGCCACGCCCAGAATTCGTTGGTGATCTGGAAATCGTTGCCTTGATGAACACAGACGTCAAGGAACGCCCGGTCGCGGCCGAACTCGTAAAAATCACGGGCCGAATTGGTGCCGATGGTCTCTTCCGACTGGCCGTGAAGGTCGCCCCAGAAGGGCAGCAGTGGCGCGTCGCCGACAAGGCGCAGGGGGTTTGACCGGCAGACAATTTCGCCGCCGTCATCGACAAGATCGATGCACAGGTCGCCGCTTGCCTCCGGCCTGAGATCTTCGAGGATCGCGGCAAACCTGCCGGGCTCGAAGGTCACGGTCCCGGGCAGGTTCGAGACCGGCAGGTTGGCTCTCAGTTTGAATGTGGCATCGGCCTGATCCGATGGATTTCCCCAGGCGTCTTCGCCCTTGAGGCAGAGACGGACAGGCTCGCCGAGCCGTCTCAGGGTCGGCAGTATGGCCTTGTAGCGCGCCGGACGTGCCGGGACGATGGCAATCACCGGCTGCTCCGGTAACTCGACATAGTTATAGGTGGCGATGGCATCGACCAGCACCCGGAATTCGAAGGTTTCTTCGCAGAATGTCTGAACACGGATGCCGGGCGATCCCTGGCGGCAGTCACCGAAACGCACGACGATCCGGTCGCCCTCGCGCAGGAACCCGCGCACCACCTTGATGTAAAGTGTCTTGTCCCATGGTCGGATGTTGCGCTTCATGTCGTATTCCACATGCAGCACCGCCCCGTTGGAGGCTTCCACGGTGGTGTAGTTGGCCGCCTTCGGATTATCGAACTGCGGTCTCCCCATGTCTGACGCAAACCGGTGTACGATCTTGATCGAGCCGGTGTCGTCGATGCCGAAGTGGCCGGCGGTATAGGTCACCGTAAACTCCTGGAAGGAGCCGGCTTCGAAGCGTCCGGTCGGGGAGACGGTGGCGTGACCCATTCGGTCGGGCAGGTAGGTGGAATGCGGCATCTGATTTCATCCGATCTTGTTGCTTTGTGGCACAGGGCCGGGAACAATGGGACATTCCGGCTCTGTCTACAATCGGGATTTGAAGCAGGACGGGATGCGACTCCGGCGAGACAGCGCAATTGCGATGAATCGCCATCAACGACCGAAGTAGCATGCGGATTCTTGACTGTTGCGTCCGGTCTGCCACAGTAAGCCCGAGGGGCCTGGAACGAATCACGAGGAGAAGTCGATGCGGAATGGTCCGGTGCGGAGCCTGCTGGTCAAGAGCGCTCTTGCGACACTGATAATTGCCGGCGTTGCGGGTGCCGGTCCGGCACAGGCTGCCGGTTGCCGGAATTCGGGCAGCTTCGAGGGCTGGCTGGACGGTTTCAGAAAAGAAGCACGGGCCGACGGCATTTCGCGCTCGACGATCCGGTCGGCGCTGGGCAACGTGACCTTCGATCCGCGGGTGGTAAAACGCGACCGCAGCCAGGGAGTGTTCTCCCAGTCATTCCTCAAGTTTGCCAGCCGGATGATCAACAAGAACCGGTTGGGCAACGGCCGTGCACGGCTTAAGAAGCACAGGGCCCTGTTCAAGAAGGTCGAACAGCGCTATGGCGTGCCCGGCGCGGTGATCGCCGCCTTCTGGGGGCTGGAAACCGATTTTGGCGGCAACATGGGAGATTTTTCCGTGCTCCGGTCGCTGGCGACACTGGCCTATGACTGCCGGCGTCCGGACAAATTCCGACCCCAGCTTATGGATGCCCTGAGGCTGCTTGAGAATGGCGACTTGCGTTTGTCAGAGATGGTCGGCGCCTGGGCCGGAGAGATCGGGCAGACGCAATTCCTGCCGACCGAATACAACAAGTTCGCCATCGATTTCGACGGCGACGGCAAGCGCAACCTGCGGCGCAGCCTGCCGGACGTGCTGGCGTCGACCGCCAATGTGATCCGGCATTTCGGCTGGCAGGCGGGCCAACCCTGGCTGCGCGAAGTCCGCGTGCCCCGAGACCTGCCGTGGCAGGAGGCCGACATCGCCATCAAGCACCCTGTGTCGCAATGGGCCAAGTGGGGCGTGAAACGCGCCAACGGCAAGGCTTTGCGGGCCGACAACACACCGGCCTCCCTGGTGCTGCCGATGGGCCGCAACGGACCGGCTTTTCTGGCCTATCCCAATTTCGGCATCTACCTGGAATGGAACCATTCGCTGGTTTACACCACGACGGCTGCCTATTTCGCCACCCGCCTGGCCGGCGCGCGACCGGTCAGCCAAGGCAACGGCAAAGCTTCGCCGCTCACGGGCGGCCAGATGAAACAGTTGCAGAGCATCCTGCACCGGCGCGGTTATGATGTGGGCAAGATCGACGGCGTGCTGGGCGCCGGAACCCGGGCGGCGGTCAAAGCCATGCAGTTGAAACTGGGAATGCCGGCGGATTCCTACCCGACGGTAGCGCTTTTGAACAGGTTGCGGTGAGGGGAGCGTGGTAACGCATGTTGCAATGTATGGGGTTCATTCCTGAAGCTGATCCGCGGTACAAAACGGAAGCGTTGTTCCCACCGCCCTTCCAAATGGTTGTCGCTTCGAATCGCAGATGCCTGACCGGTGTTTATCGGTGTTTGTCCAGAATGCCTTCCAGATACCCGAACACCGCCGTGTGATCGGTACCCGGCCCCAAGGTGTCGCCTGCCTCAGAAAGCAAGCTTGCGCACCCTTCAAGCCACGGCGCGTCGAGGCCAAGTTCGCGGGCAAGGTCCTTTGCCATGCCGACATCCTTGCACATGAGGTCGAGAGAAAATCCGGAGTCGAACGACCGGTTGAGGATGTGACGCTCGACCTTGCGCTCGGTGGTGTTGTTGCGGCCGGTGGAGACGTTCAGCACGTTGTTCAGGACGGCCGGATCGAGACCGAATTCGCCGGCCACGAGCAGGGCCTCGCAAACGGCCAGAAGCCCGGCAGCGGAGACGTAATTGTTGAGTGCCTTCATGGCATGACCGGAGCCCAATGGGCCGGTGCGGTAGACCGTGCCCATGGCGTCCAGTATGGGTTCCACGGGATCGATGTGACGGGCCTCGCCTCCGGCCATGATGGTCAAGGTGGCGTCGACCGCGCGCGGGACGCCGCCCGACACGGGGGCGTCGACAAGGGCGATATCGTGTCTGCCGAGACTTTCGCCGAGCGCCTTTGTCGACAGCGGAGCCGACGAACTCATGTCGATGATCGTGCCGCCTGGTGCCATGGTCTCAGCCAGGCCGCCCGATCCGGTCGCGGCCTCGCGTACGATTGCGGCATCCGGCAACATTGTGACGACGGTCTGGCAGGTCCGTCCGACATCGGCAGCATTGCCACCGGCGGTAATCGCCGGGGAAGAACCGGCCAGGGCGGCGGCGCGTTCTTCCCTGAGGTCATGGACGACGAGGTTGACTCCCGCTTTCTCCAGACAGCGGACCATGGGCGTGCCCATGTTGCCCAGGCCGATGAAGCCCACCGGCGGTTTGATGTCGGCTTGATCGGTCATGGATTCCGTTCAGGCCCGCGGTGCGGCGTCAAGGCGGTGGGCGATGCCCTGCAGGGCGTCGTTGACGGGCGGGTAATTGACCAGCACCAGCGGATCGTGGCCGGGAATGATGTGGTCCGGGCTGTCGGCCAGACGATACAGCGTTTCGAAGCCGTCGAGCATCGCCTTGGCGTCGAGGACGATCGGGAACATCTTCCGGCGCTGGAAATTCTCGTAGAAGTGCGAAGCATCTGACGCCAGCACGACCCAGCCGCGTTTGGTCAGCACCCGGACACATTGCAGGCCCTTTGAATGGCCACCGATCTGGTGGACGGTAATGTTGGGGGCGATCTGGGCATCACCGTCGACAAACACGACCCGCCCCGAATAAACATGCCGGACCATGTCGCAGATGTGATCGGCGGTGAACGGGTCACGCAGTTCGTCGTGGCACATGCACGGGCCTGTGGCGTAGGCCATCTCGGCTTCCTGGAGATAGAATTTTGCGGACGGGAAGTGGTTCAGCGTGCCGGCATGGTCGTAATGCAAATGGGTGACGATGACTTCTTCGATCTTCTCGGCGTCGACATCGATGGTCTTCAGAATTTCGCGGGGCGGCGCATCGACCAGACGCCCGCGCTTTTCGCCTTCCGCCGTGTCATAGCCTGTGTCAACGAGGATCGTGTGGTTCCGGTTGCGGATAACCCAGACAAAATAGTCGATCGGATGGGGACTGTTGTGGTCATCGGCAAAGATAAAGGTATCGTTGCGGGTCCGCATTGACCGGGAACCGTATTTCAGGGCAAATATTTCATAGACATCTTCACCGCTCACGGTAATCCTCCCGGGGAATGACTGTTCTTGACCGCCACATGCTACATCGAAATCCGGCAGGCCTATTGAAAAAATGAACCCGGCAGCCAAGAAACTCCTGATCGTCGGGCACGTGCCGTCGCCGAACACGCAAGCCCTGCGCGACGCGGTGGTGCGCGGCGCGGCACATGAAGGCATTGACGGTGTGACGGTCACCGCCCTGACCCCATTCGAGGCAACGCCTGAACATGTGCTCACCTGCAACGGCATTATCCTGGGGACGACCGAAAACCTTGGATACATGAGCGGTGCCCTGAAGGATTTCTTCGACCGGATCTACTACCCCTGCCTCGAAGAAACTCAGGGGCTACCCTACGGATTCTACATCAGGGCAGGGTTGGACGGCACCGGCACCCGGCGCGGCGTCGAGACAATCGTGACCGGCCTGCGCTGGCGCGCAGTGCAGGATCCGGTTCTGTGCAAGGGTGAGTATGTCAGTGAATTCGAGGACCGGTGTGTAGAGTTGGGCATGGCCATGGCGGCGGGGCTGGAGGCTGGTGTCTTTTGAGGGGGACACGGGAATCCGATACGGTTTCGTTCCCCGGACACGCGTTAGCGTGAGCCGGGGCCGTTCCGGACGCCAGCCTTTGCGATTTGGGCGGTCCCGATTCTGCAAAGCAGCAGTGACGTGCCGCATTGCGCCCGGGAAACGGCGGTTTGGGGTGAACGCGAGACCGCGCACTGTCGCAATCTGGCGCCGACGTGCATACGCCGCATTGCGCCGCCGCCCTATCGCGCTAAAGTTCCACCAGAACAGCAAACGGAGATCCCTCAATGGACGTCGACTATGGCCGCTACAAAGCGTTGAAGTTCAACCGCCCGAGCCCGCGCATTCTTGAAGTGATTCTTTCCCAGCCGGGCAAACTCAATGCGCTCGACCATGACGGCCATCGCGAACTGGCAGACGTCTGGCGCGACATCGACCGGGACCGGGACACCGCGGTGGTGCTCCTGCGTGGCGAGGGCGGGGTCTATTCCGCCGGCGGCGACCTGGGCCTGGTCGAAGACATGGCGGCGGAGTGGGAGACCCGCATGCGGGTCTGGAAGGAGGCAAGCGACCTTGTCTACAACGTGATCAATTGCTCAAAAGCGGTGGTCGCGGCCATAGAAGGCCCGGCGGTCGGCGCCGGTCTGGCGGCAGCCCTCGTGGCCGATATCACGGTCGCCGGCCGCACGTCACGGATCATCGACGGCCACACGCGACTGGGCGTGGCGGCGGGCGATCACTCGGCAATCGTGTGGCCCCTGCTGTGCGGCATGGCCAAGGCCAAATATTATCTGCTGCTGTGCGAAAAACTCACCGGCGAGGAAGCCGAGCGTCAGGGCCTTGTGTCTCTGTGCGTCGATGACGACAAGGTGATCGAGACCGCCATGGAGGTTTGCGAGAAACTTGCCAACGGCTCTCAGTCCGCCATCAGGCTGACCAAGCACGCGCTCAACAACTGGCTGCGGCTGGCAGGACCGACATTCGACGCCTCGCTCGCCCTGGAGTTTCTGGGTTTTTCCGGTCCCGATGTGAATGAGGGCTGTGCTTCGCTGCGTGAAAAACGGCCCCCGAAATTCGCTCCGGACTGTCCGTTCTAGGGAATGGACACACCATTGAGCGATGAAGATGACGCATCCGCGATCGGCATCATAGAGTTTGCGACGGCAGTCACGTTGATGGCCGTGTGCGGTTTTTCATTGACCGCACTCTATAGCGGGGCGGCGTGGGCGAACGTCTTTGCCGGGGCGGCGTGGGTTTTGTTTGCTGTCGTGGGCCAGGCACATTTCAGGCTTCGGGAACGCTTCCTGCTTGCCATGGCGGGGCTGGCTGTCACTGCAGCCCTGGTAATATTGCCGGATGCCACCGGTCTGATCTTTGCCGCCGTGGCCAGCGCCACGTTTCTTGCCTCCTTCATGATCCTGCTGGCGCTGCTCAAGGAGGCGGCGATCACGTCGGACTCGGTCCAGACCGTGGGCGCTTATCTTACCCAACAGCCGCCCGGGCG
The DNA here is from genome assembly GCA_021775805.1 of Alphaproteobacteria bacterium. Taxonomy (GTDB): domain Bacteria; phylum Pseudomonadota; class Alphaproteobacteria; order Rhizobiales; family JAJFHC01; genus JAJFHC01. Next base: position 33,048 of record JAJFHD010000024.1, read on the forward strand.
CCGTTACGTGGTGCTCCAGACCGGCGGCCATGCGCTGGGTGCGGTCCTGAATTTCGGCGCGCTCAGCCTGCTCGGACCGTTGATCCAGCGTGGTGTCAGGGCAATGTCGGCGGATGGCGATGCCGTGACCGCGATTCGCGAGCAGCGCCAGATTGCAGCGCTCGACCGGGGGTTTTCCTGGATCATAGCCTGGTCTCCCACAGCCGTCAGTCAGGCCCTGATTCCAGCCATCGTGATCGGTGCCGATCCCAACCGCATGATGGCGATGGGACTTGCGACAACCCTGGTCATATTCATTGTCGGATGGGTCGAGGACCGGATCAGGTGGCGGCATGCCCGCTCCAGGCTTGCAGCTCAGGGCGTTTTGCCGGAACGCATGGCGCCGGTGTTTCCGGCACAGGCATTTGTGCGGTTCGGATCGGCATGCCTGTTTCTGGTGCTTCTGACCGTGGCGATCATTGCCGGCACCGGCGTTAGAACGGTCCAGGCGCTGATGCTTGCGGCCCCCCTGGTCACGGTTATCTGGATTGCGGTTCAATACCTGCGCCACGGCCGTCCCATGGCTGTTCTGCGCAATCGCTATCGCGCGGTCGCTTTTCGCGCGGTTCCCGATGTGTCGCCGGAAGCCCTGACGCTCTCGGCTGCGGGTTTTTGCGGCATCGTCGTCGCCGGTCTGGTTCCGGCCCCGGTGGTGGCGGCCTTTTTCGGTCTCGATCAGGTGCCGCCGGTTCTGCTTTACATCGCGATTACCGCAATCGTGCCTCTGGCGTCCAACGCTGCCATGCCGCCGATATTTGTCGTCACGTTCATTGGCGGCATGCTGGTGGCGACGCCCGGGCTTGGATACGATCCGACGATGCTCGGGCTGGCCTTCGTGTTTGGCTGGGCGATCAATCTCACGGCCTCGCCATTCGGAGCAAGTTCTCTTGTGCTCGCACGGGCGACGGGAATCGACGGCCGGACGCTGTCGTGGCGCTGGAACGGCGTGTTTTCCCTGGCGGCGTTTGCTGTCGCTGCTCTGGCCTTGTCGCTGTTTTCACTCCTGTGACGCAACGCAGGGTTTACCAAGGTTCGAGGGCGAAGCTTGCCTATTGCCGCTTAATCCGTCACGCTGGGTTGTTTGTTGCGTAATTCAATAGCTGGAGTAAGAACATGGCCGTGTTGAAAACAATTGAAGTGTTGGCGGATTCGGCGGATTCCTGGGAAGCCGCTGCACGTGCTGCAGTCAAGCAAGCCTCGAAGTCGGTCAATAACATCCGGTCGGTCTGGATCAAGGACCAAAGCTGTGCCGTCAACGCTAAGGGCAAGATCACGGCTTATCGGGTGACGACAAAGATCACGTTCGAGATCAACACCTGAAGGTCCCGCACGCTGTAATAACGCCGGGTTCTGATCCAATTCAGTAATGGATATTGCCACGGTGACCCTGTAGGGTCGCCAGCCATGGCAACGGATGATTCAGCGCGCGCCTCGACGCAGTCAGCCCTGCCGTTGCAGGGCTATCTGCTTCTGGTGGCACTCACCTTTTTCTGGGGGACCAACTGGCCGGCGATGAAAATCGCCCTGTCGGAGTTGCCCGTCTGGTGGTTTCGCACAGCCTGTCTCCTGGTCGGCGGGATCGGCCTGCTTCTGGTCGCCCGGTTGAGCGGCGCCGGCATCTTCGTGCCCAAGGCCGAGCGGCGCAATCTTCTGATCTGCGCGTTGTTCAATGTGATCGGCTGGCACCTTTGTTCGGCCTACGGGGTATCCCTGATCCCGGCAGGCCGGGCGGCGATCATTGCTTTCACGATGCCGGTCTGGGCATCGATCCTGAGCAGCATCCTGCTCGACGAGCCGCTGACACGCGGCAAGATCGTCGGCCTTGCGCTCGGCGTAGCCGGACTGTGTGCGTTGATCGGGCCGGATCTCATCGTCCTTGGAACGGCACCGGTCGGTGCAATCTTCATGCTGGGTGCGGCACTCTCATGGGCGCTGGGGACCGTGCTTCTCAAGCGCTTTGACTGGAGCATTCCGACCACCAGCCTGGTGGGCTGGCAACTGATCGCGGCGGCCATACCCATCACCGCCGGTGCCGTGCTGTTCGAGACCGTGCCGGACGTCTCGTCACTCAGCACGAAAGCCATTCTCGCTGTGCTTTATGTTTTTGCCTTCCCCATGCTTTTTTGCCAGTGGGCCTATTTCAAGACGGTACGTCTGTTCCCCGCCAGCATCGCGGCGATCGGGACGCTTCTGATTCCGGTTGTGGGGGTCTATTCCGGTGCCGTCATCCTTGATGAAGTTGTCGGTCTTCGCGACTTCACTGGCCTTGTGCTTATTTGTCTGGCGCTTGCGGCAGTGCTGTTCATTCCTTCGCGCAAGGTTCGCGCGACACCGCAAACCTGACAGGCTGAGGCGGTGAGCACTCGGGCGGTCAGACGGTGCGGAGCGGGTCGATGAACCAGGCCTTGTGGGGACTGTTAAGTGCGCTTTCGTTGGGTACGGCAGATTTCCTGGCCCGCTATTCCAGCCGTGCCGTGGGTGCAGACCGCGCCCTGTTCGGCGTCTTCGTCGTCAGTTGCCTGGTCCTGACCGGCACTATGATCCTCGATGGCCGCGCCCTCTCCGTCGATCTTGCGCACCTGTGGTTGCCTGTGCTGTTCGGGGCGTTGACCACGCTCGCCATGCTGCTGCTCTATCAGGCCCTGGCACTCGGGCCGATCAGTCTGGCAGCGCCGATTGTTGCGGCCCATCCGGCCCTGGTCGTGGTCTTTGCAGTGTTGCTTGGGTCGCGGCCCGACGCGCTGCAATGGCTGGCGATTGTCGCGACAATGGTGGGGGCGTTGATCGTCGCGCGTTATGCCGACCATGAGGCCGAAACGGTGGATGGCGGGGCAGCATCCGGACCGATATCGCGGACGATTGTCGTCGCCTCCGGCGCCTGTGTCGCCTATGCCGCGATGGTGATTGCCGGACAGCATGCGGTGCCTGTCTACGGCGACCTCGAGACCATCTGGGTTGGCCGCTTCGTCAGCTTGGTCACCCTCTTGGCGTTGCTTCTGGTCCGGCGGCAAAGCCCGACGGTTCCCGTGAGGCTTTGGTTGCTGATTGGCGTTCAGGGGAGTCTCGATGCGGCCGGGTTCCTATTTCTGCTTAAGGGCAGCGACGGTGAATTTGCCGAAATTGCCGCGGTGGTCTCTGCCTGTTTCGGCGCGGTCACGATTCTGCTTGCCCTGATTATCCTGCGCGAACGCCTGACGCTCCGGCAATGGTTCGGCGTCCTGATCGTTTTTGCCGGAGTTGCGGTGCTGTCGTCGCGTTGAGATCGATGAAAACAATATGTTTGACCTGCCTGAAAAACCGTGACATTGCGGAAAAGCTGCCCAAAACGGCAGATAGCCTTGCACCCTTTGAGGACGCATCATCATGAAACCATTCGAAGGCTTCCGGGTTCTCGACCTGACCCATGTTCTCGCCGGTCCGTTTTCAACCTATCAGCTTGCGGTCATGGGCGCAGACGTCATCAAGGTGGAACCGCCGAACAATCCGGACATGATGCGTCCCGAGGGTTCGATCGACAGCCTGAACGAGGAGGGCCGCGGGGTCCGATTTCTGGGCCAGTCGGCGAACAAGCGCGCCATCACCCTCAACCTCAAATCGGACGAAGGCCGCGATCTGTTCCGCAAACTGGTGGCGACGGCAGACGTGGTGGTCGAAAACTACACCGCCGGCGTCATGGAAGGTTTCGGGTTGGGTTATGCGGCGTTGTGCGAAATCAATCCCAAACTAATTTATTGCACGGTCACCGGGTTTGGCCACACCGGTCCCAAAAAGGACCATCCGGCCTACGACAACGTCATACAGGCATTTTCAGGTCTCATGGCGGCGACCGGATCGGCTGAGACAGCCCCGGTCCGGGTAGGACCGCCGGTGCTCGACTACGGCACCGGAGCGCAGACGGCGTTTGCGATTTCCGCGTCCCTGCTGCGGCGCGAACGAACCGGCAAGGGCCAGCGGATCGATGTTGCCATGCTCGACGCAGCACTGATGCTGATGACCATGACGATCATGGAGGTCCAGTCCGACGGCGGCCCGCCACCGGCGCCGGGCAACAGTAGCTTGAGCAATGCCGGATATGCCTGTTATCCGACCAAGAACGGTCTGCTGATGATCGGTGCCTTTACCGCCAAACAGCATAGACGTCTGTGGACGGTGCTTGGACGGGAAGCAACCGGCCTTGAAATAGAACGACAGGGTATAGACGTCTTTCCTGAGCGGATGGCGGCTGACGCCGCTGTTCTGGGGGAGATCTTTCTCACGAAAACGGCCGACGAGTGGGAAGACATTCTCAATCAGGCCCATGTGCCGGCCGCCCGGGTCCGCACCCTCGACGAAGCGCTCGATCACGACCAGGTGGCGTCGCGTGGCGTGCTCCAGGACCTGATGACCAATCCGAATTCCAATGCCATGTTCAGGACACCGGTATCGGCTGCAATGTTTTCCGAAGACGGACCGGTTGTCACGGCACCGCCTGCGAGGCTTGGCGAGCACAACGAAACGATTTTCGCGGAGCTGGGGATTTCAGTGGAAAACCTGGAGGTGCTGCGCGGGCGCGGAGTCGTCTGAAACTGCCCCTGATTCAGACCTCGAGAACAAAGGCGTTGAGGACTGCGTTGTAGTGGCGCTTCGCCCGTCCCGTTTTCCCACCCATTCAGCTTGACGCTACAGGCGACACCGCGCAAGACTTGGCGGCAGCAAATTTCAGGGACGATCCTTCATGTCACAGGACAGGGACTCCGAGATTGCCGTCATCGGCGGCGGCATGGTTGGCATGGCCGTGGCCTACGGCCTTGTGCGCTCGGGGCATTCAGTCACAGTATTCGATGAAGGCGACCGTGCCCTGCGGGCGTCGCGTGGCAATTTCGGGCTGGTGTGGGTTCAGTCCAAAGGCGCCGGCCTGCTCGACTACGCCTGCTGGACCCGGTTGTCGGCGCGACTCTGGAAGGCGTTTGCCGACGACCTGGGCGCGTTGTCGGACACGGACCTTGAACTGAAACAGCCGGGTGGGTTGATCATTGCACTGAGCGAAGAGGAACTGGACCGGGAAACAGCCGGTCTTGAATCGCTCAAGCAGGCGCTCGACGGGGATTACCCGTTTGAACGGTTGGGTCACAATGCCCTGCGGAAACTGCTGCCTGAGATCGGGCCCGATGTTGCCGGGGCCACCTATTTTCCCGAAGACGGGCATGCCAACCCGCTTCATCTGCTCCGGGCTTTGCACACAGGTTTCTTGCGGTGTGGCGGTCGGATCGTCAACGGATCGGCGGTGACGTCGATTGACCATGGAAACGATGGTTTTACGATCGAGGCCGGCCTTCAGCACAAGGCCCAGAAACTGGTGCTGTGTGCAGGGCTGGGGAACGCGAAACTTGCGCCGATGGTGGGCCTCGACGCACCGATTTCACCGCAACGGGGCCAGGTGCTGATTACCGAACGGGTGAAACCGTTTCTGAATTATCCGACTATACATGTGCGCCAGGTCGGAACCGGCGCGATTCAGATCGGCGATTCCCATGAGAATGTGGGACTGGACGACGGCACCACACCCAACGTCATTGCAGCGATCGCGAAGCGGGCTGTGCGGACGTTTCCGGTCCTCGAGAACGTCCGCCTGGTTCGCTCCTGGGGTGCTCTCAGAGTGCTGAGCGCAGACGGGTGCCCAATCTATGACGTTTCGACGTCGTGCCCCGGCGCCTCGGTGGTGAACTGTCACAGTGGCATTACCCTTGCCGCGGTTCATGCCCAGGTTCTGGCACCGTGGCTCGGCGGCGGCGAGATCCCTGAATTTGTGGAGAATATGAGTGCCAGTCGATTCCAGTAAATCACACCGTTTTGCGCGCCTGCTCGACCGGACGCCGGTTCAGGACGAGGATACGCTTGCCTTCAGTTTCGACGGTCGCGAGCTCAGCGCGCGGACCGGTGACACGGTGGCGGCCGCACTCCTGAGCAATGCCACAACCGCATTCCGTACGACGCCTGTTTCCGGACAGCCGCGGGCGCCTTTCTGCATGATGGGTGTCTGTTTTGACTGCCTGGTCGAAATCGACGGCGTGCCCAACCTGCAGGCCTGCATGATCGAGGTGCGCGAGGGCATGACGGTTGTGCCGATGCAGGGCGCCAGGACCGTCGCAGAGGGAGACGACAGTGCGTGAGCGGACCGACATCGTCATCGTCGGGGCGGGACCGGCGGGTTTGAGTGCAGCCGATGTTCTCGGCGAGGCCGGACTCAACGTGGTCGTGCTTGACGATCAGCCGGCGCCTGGAGGCCAGGTCTACCGGGCGATCGGGAAAGCCAACCAGCCATTGGGAGACGTCCTTGGGCCCGACTACACCAAAGGAGCGTCACTGCTGAAGGGGTTGGAACACGGCAATGTGGAGTACCGGCCCGGCGCCACGGTCTGGCAGGTCACCGGCGAGCGGGAGGTCTGTTATTCAATCGATGGCCGTGGTCACACCGTGACGGGTGACCGCGTGATTCTAGCGACCGGTGCCATGGAACGCCCGATGCCCTTTCCGGGCTGGACATTGCCCGGTGTGATGACCATTGGCGGCGCGCAAACGCTCCTGAAGTCATCAGGTCTCATATGGGATGGTCCGATCGTTCTGGCTGGCAGCGGTCCTCTGCTCTATCTGTTTGCCGCTCAGGCCGTCCGGATTGGCGCGGACGTTACCATGGTCCTGGAAACCGCACCCAAACCCGATCCGACCAAGGTGCTTGCCGGTCTTGCCGGGTTCGTTACGGCACCGGGCTATCTGGCCAAGGGGTTGACCTTGCTCAAAGAACTTCGGAAGGCCGGCATCCCGCGTGTATCCCGCGTCCATGAACTGAAAGCCACGGGCGATGGTCATATTGAAACCGTCCGTTACCGGGCGGGCAACAAGTGGCAGGAACAGCCGACCTCTCAGCTTTTGATCCATCAAGGCGTCGTTCCCAATACGCAGATTACGCGTTCTTTGGAATTGCCTCATGACTGGAGCGCGCAACAGCGGTGCTGGCGGCCGCGTGTCAACGAGGATCTGACGACCGACCTGGACGGCATTCTGGTGGCGGGAGACGGGGCCGGAATTTCAGGAGCTGATGCGGCTGTTCACCAGGGTTGCCTGGCTGCCGTTTCGGCCATGTCGGGATTGGATGGCGTCGATCCGGCCGGTTTTAGCGCGCGTGCCGATAAAGCACGCGCTGCCTTGCACAGGCACCTGAAGGCCCGGCCTTTCCTGGACGCGCTCTATCGGCCCCATCAAGCATTTCTGACGCCTGAGGATGACACCGTCATCTGCCGATGCGAAGAGGTTACGGCGGGCGATGTCCGGCGTTATGTGACGCTGGGGTGCCTTGGGCCGAACCAAACCAAGGCGTTCGGGCGGCCCGGCATGGGGCCGTGCCAGGGACGGTTTTGCGGTTTGACCGTCTCTGAAATCATTGCGGCCGAACGCGGCGTCGTCATGGATGACGTCGGCTACTACAGGATCAGATCGCCGATCAAGCCGGTGACGCTGGGTGAAGTGGCGGACACGGCCGGCGACGAAGAGGTTGTTCTCTGAGAGATCTACAGTGTCCGGCATAACCTCAGTGCATCGAGCATGGCGGTATGGACGTTCCGGCTGGTGACCGCGTCGCCGATGCGGTAGAGCTCGAAGGCGCCGTCCGGGTTGACCGGCTCAGGTTGCGGCCTGCCTTCCAGAAGCGCGCCTAGGTCGGTTACGCCCTTGTTCTTTGCCATGGCTCTCAGGCCGTCGAAAGTTTCGGTCGCAGGGACGGTGCCGTGCTCGACAACGATCATGCTGGCGTCACGCTCGATCGTTTCGCCGGAAGATTCGTTGACGAACAAGCCGGTGAGACGGTTGCCATTGCGTTCGATCCTTTGAAGCCGGAGGTCGGGCGTGACCGGAACTTTCAAGTCATAGAGGCGCTTCTTCCACAAGGTGCGTTCGGCGTAAGCCATTTCGGCAGCGAGCCGGTCGTCGAGGCATATCAGAGAGACGTTGCGGCCAGCCATGGCGAACCGTTCCGCACACGACGGGGCGGGGTGCCTGCCTGTGCCGTCATAAACAATAATGTCGTCATCTGCCGGGACAGAGTTCGTCAGGGCGTCCCAGACGCTGGTGCAATGCTCGGTGCCGTCAAGCCAGTCAAGATCCGGAGTGCCGCCGGTGGCAACGATGATGATCTCGGGATTGAGTGCGGTTACATCGGACGGTTCGGCATAGGTGTTGAGCCTGATGTCGACACCCAGACGATCAAGCTCGCCCACCCGCCAGTCGACGATGCCGATGACGTCGCCGCGCCAGCTCGCCTGTGTCGCCATGCGCAACTGGCCGCCGGGTTCACTGGCGGCTTCCAGGACAGTTACATCATGGCCGCGTTCAGCGCACAGTCGGGCGGCTTCAAGACCCGCGGGCCCGCCGCCCACGATGACTATTTCGCGCGACGTCGGGGCTTTCTCCACCTTGTGGGCAAACACCGTTTCCCGGCCGGTTGCCGGGTTGTGGATGCAGCTGGGACGAGCCTCGCTCATGCAATGGGTGGCGCCGACGCAGGGGCGGATGCGATCCTCGTGGCCGGCGGTCAGTTTCGACACAATATGAGGGTCTGCAATATGCGCCCGGGTCATGGCGACCATATCGAGGAGCCCCTCGGAAATCGCGTAACGGGCCGTGGCGACGTCGGCAATCCGGGCGGCGTGAAACACCGGCAGGCCGACTTCCCTTTTGAACGCTGCGGCATTGGCCAGCCACGGCGCCATGGGTGACGCCATGCCCGGCATGTTGTCGACCGCGAGCGCAACTTCGGTATCCATCCGGCCATAGACGGCGTTGAAGAAATCGATGGTGCCGGAACGTTCAAAAATGCCGGCAATCTCGACACAATCGTCGAATGTCAGGCCGCCCTTCATGCCTTCGTCGACGACATAGCGAAAGCCGACAACGAAGTCGTCGCCAACCCGCCTGCGGATCTCATCGTAGACCATCAGCCCGAAGCGGCAGCGGTTTTCAACCGACCCGCCGTAGCCGTCGGTGCGCCGGTTGGTTGATGGTGACAGAAACTGGCCGATCAGATGACCGCCGGCCAGGGTCTCGATGCCGTCGAGACCGCCTTCTTTGCAACGCATGGCGGCGTCACCGAAGTCCCTGATCACACGCTCGATATCGTTCTCGTCCATGGCGCGTGCGAAGCTGCGGTGGAGTGTTTCGCGCGACGCGGAGGGTGCAATGGTGGGCAACCAGTTGTCTTTGTAGGATTCACCGCGCCGGCCGAGATGGGTGATCTGGCACATCAAAGCGGCGCCCTGAGTGTGGACGCGCTCGGAGAATTTCTGGAAATGCGGAATGATCTCGTCACTGCCGACATTGAGCTGCTGAAAAATGTTGGGCGAGTCCGGGGAGACATTGCTGGAGCCGCCGAACATCGTCAGCGCCAGTCCGCCCCTGGCTTTCTCCTCGTGATAACTCTGGTAGCGGTCTTTCGGCAGGCCGCCTTCTTCGAGGCCGCAGGCGTGGCTTGTGCTCATGACGCGGTTGCGGAGAACCAGTTTTCTGATTTTCAGGGGTTGCAGGAGAGGGTCGACGGGCATCGTGGTGTCGTGCTCTGTAGTCATATTGGGCTCATGGTCTTGGCGATTGGCAAGTCGGTGAGTGTGGACCGGAGTGACGGCATGGGAAAACAAAAAAACCCCGAGGGATGTGCCTCGGGGTTGATCGATGTTTCTCAGTCTGGGTCAAACCGGCACTGCCTTGGGATCGTCCTCGGCTGGAATCCTATCAAATTCATGCAGTATCTTCTGCGGTTTCGCCTCAGTTTCGGCGACCTCGTCCAGAGACAGATGGCACGCGATCTCGTGACCCGGCCGGTCCTGCCTGATGGGTGGCACTCTAACATCGCAGGTGCCGTCAATCGCCACGGGGCAACGGTTGAAGAACGGGCATCCGACGGCGGTAATTTCTACGGCCCGGGCGATGCCAGCTGCCGCCTCCTGGGTTTTCATGGTGTCTTCAAGCCAGCCGATACGCATTTCCGGTACGGACGTGATCAGAAGGCGGGTGTAAGGGTGATAGGGCGGCGACAGGACAGTATCGACAGGCCCTTGTTCGACCACCCGTCCGGCGTAGAGCACGACGATCTCATCAGCAAACGATGCCACAGTGGACAGGTCGTGGCTGATGAAAACGAACGAAACGCCCAGATTGCTGCGCAAACCTTTGAGCAGTTCAATGACGTTGGCGCCAACGATGGTATCGAGTGCAGAGGTTACCTCATCACAAAGCAGGACTTCCGGGTCTGCCGCCAAGGCGCGCGCCAGATTGACCCTTTGCTTCTGACCGCCGGAAAGCTCCTGCGGGAACCGGTTCTCGAACTCCTGTGGCAGTTCCACCAGCTTCATGAGTTCCAGAACCTCGCGACGCCTGTCATCGCCCCTGAGGCCACGGTAGAATGTCATCGGACGGGCGAGGATTTCGCCGATCGTCTGCTTGGGATTCAACGCCGTGTCCGCCATCTGGAAGACGAACTGGACCTTGCGCAGTTCGTCGCGCGAGCGGTTCTTCAGGTCGGGCTCGAGGTTCTGTCCGTCGAGGATGACGTCGCCCCGGGCGGCCGGCAAGAGACCGGCCATGACCCGGGCCAGGGTGGACTTGCCGCAACCCGATTCGCCGATCACACCGACCACGTGGCCGTTCTGGATGGACACGTTGATGTCACGCAGCACAGGGACCGTGGGTTCGCCGTCGACGATGGCGCCATACCCGGCGGTCAGGTCCTTGACCTGGAGTGCCGGTATCACCTTGTGATGCTCGCCGCTCAGTTCATCTCCCTGGCCGGCAGCAGGCGTCGGCCTGACAGCCGCCATCAGCCGCTGGGTGTAGGGATGGGAGGCATGGTTGACGATCTGGTCGGCGCTGCCCATCTCCTGGATCTCGCCGCTGTAAAGCACGACGATCTTGTCGGCGACCTGAGCGACAACCGCCAGATCGTGAGTGACGTAGATGGCTGCGGAGCCTTCCTCGCTGATGACCTTCTTGAACGCCTTGAGGACCTCGATCTGCGTCGTCACGTCGAGCGCGGTTGTCGGTTCGTCCAGGACAAGCAGGTCCGGTTTGCCGCACAAAGCCATTGCCGCCATCAGCCGTTGCAACTGGCCTCCGGACACCTGGTGGGGGTACCGGCCTCCCAGCCTGTCCGGATCAGGGAGTTCCAGCGCCCGATAGAGCGACTCCGCCCGTTCCGTCGCCTGTTCCTGGTTGAGGATGCCGTGGAGCACCGAGGACTCGGTGACCTGTTCGCCGATCTTGATGGCCGGGTTGAACGTGGCGGCAGCACTTTGTGCCAGGTACGCAACCTGACGTCCGCGCATGTCACGGGCCTCATCGGACGTCATTTTGAGCACATCCTTGCCGTTGAGCAAAACCTCGCCGCCGGCGAACTCGAGGCCAGGCTTGCAGTAGGCGAGCGACGACAGCGAGATTGTCGTCTTGCCCGAACCGGATTCGCCGATCAGAGCGACCACCTCGCCGGGATTGATGTCGAACGTAACGCCCTTGACGATGGGTATTGGAGTGCCGTCGTCCTTACGGGCCTGAATTTTGAGGTCGTTGACTTCCAGGAGCTTGCTCATCAGACCATCTTCTTTGCTAGGCTGCCGCCGGCTTGGGCGGAAATGTCATCGACGATCAGGTTGATGGATATGGTGAGCAAGGCAATGGCGAAGGCCGGTGCGAGGGACGCAATGGCGCCGCCGCCAAGTCCGTTACCCAGACCTGAAAGGTTTTCACGGACCATGCTGCCCCAGTCCGATGTCGGCGGTTGAACGCCAAGCCCCAAAAAGCTCAGGCTTGAGATGAACAAAATGACAAACACGAGGCGAAGCCCGAAGTCCGTGGCGAGAGGCATGGCGGCGTTCGGCAGGACCTCCCGCGTGATGATCCACCACAGACCTTCTCCCCGGGCACGGGCGGCTTCGACAAAATCCTGAACCATAATGTCCTGGCCCAGCGCCCGCGCAATTCGGAACACGCTTGCCGCATAGATCAAGCCCGCAAGAAATATCAGGAGAGGTATGGACGAACCAAAGGCTGCAATGAAGATCAATCCCAACATGAGATTTGGAAAGGACAACACGGCGTCAACAAACCGACTGAGCACAGTATCGATCCAACCCCTGGCAACGGCTGCGGCTATGCCCAATGTAATACCGAAGAAATAGGCGAGCAGGGTGGCGACAAAGGAGATGCCGATCGTGGTGCGTGCGCCCCAGATGATGCGCGAGAGGACATCCCGGCCCAGATAATCGGTGCCAAGCCAGACCTGGGCGTTTGGTGTCAGGAAACTGGGATCGTCATAGAATTCGCCCGCTAGATTCTCTTCGATGAACTCTGATTCACTGAAAGGGGAAATGTAGGGGCCGATGAAGGCGACGACGACCCACAGGACGACGATTGCGGTCGCGATCTTGCCGGTCATCGACAGCTTCATTTTCGCCTTTGGCGGCGCGTCGGGCAGTTCGTCGTATATGGTTTTCCCCGGCGTGGCGGCGGTCGCTGCGGCTGCCTGAGGGGCTGCGGATTGTGTGGTGTTGTCTTCGTTTGTCATTTCGGATGCCTCAGACGGGGATTGGACACGATGGATGCAATGTCTGCGATCAGGATCAGGACGACATAGGTCGAACAGAAGATCATGCCGCAGGCCTGTACCAGGGCCATATCCCTGGTCTGCACGCCGTCAACCATCAGTTTTGCCAGGCCGGGATAGGCGAAAATGGTTTCAATGACCACGACACCGCCCACGAGATAAGCAAGGTTCAGGGCGATCACGTTGACGATTGGCCCGATCGCGTTGAACAGCGCATGGCGCAGGATAATGCGACGCCTCGGTACGCCCTTCAGAATGGCCATTTCGATGTAGGGCGAGCTCATGACGTTCAGAACCCCGGCACGTGTCATGCGGATCATCTGAGCGGAAATCACGATCACCAGCGTTGCAATCGGCAGTGCCAGAACATGCAGGGATTTCCAGAACCCTTCCGTGCCGCTGAGGTAGGAAACAGCGGGAACGATGCCCAACCAAACGCCGAGTATCAGGATCAGAACGATCGCCAGGAGAAAATCTGGTACCGCGATCAGACCAAGCGTTGCCGACGTGACAATGCGGTCGATCCCTTGGCCCGGATACATCGCGGCCAGCAGGCCGATGGAGACTGAAAGGGGGATGGATATCAAAGACACGATTCCGGTCATGAAGATCGTGTTGCCGATTCGGTTGCCAATCAGACTCTGAATGGTCGCGCCGCCGGCTGCCGAGATGCCCAGTTCGCCGGTCATGATATTGCCGATCCAGATGAAGTACTGGATGATTGCGGGTTGATCCAGGCCCATTTCTTTTCGAAGTGCAGCCAGGGTTTCCGGCGTCGCCGTCTGGCCAAGCCTGATCTGTGCTGCGTCGCCGGGAAGAATCTGGCACGCAAAAAATATCAGAATGGAAACCACCCAGATTAGGACGATCCCGATACCGACGCGACGAAGTACCAACGACCACATGGCGAATTTCCCCTCCTCGAGATTCTGAATGCCCGTTGCTATTTTTATTGTTTGCCGCTTGCGGCAGCGCAATCAGACAACGCCTTAAAAACAAACCCCAGCGCGATTATGCGCTGGGGCTGTGTTCTTGTATGAGTCGATCAGGAGTCGATCCAGATCCACTCGGGCCATTCCATGCCGCCGAAGGCCGCAATCGGCACCCTCGGGAAACCCTTCACATTGGAGGCCTTGGCATCGACATAGGCGCGGTGCGTCGAGACCAGCGTGCCGGCGCCTGCAGAAATGAGCTTCTGCATTTCGCAGTTCATCTCATAACGCTTCTTGGGATCAAGTTCGGCACGGGCTCCGGCGAGCAGCGAATCAAACCGCTCACTCTTCCAGGCCGACTCATTCCACGGCGCATCGCTCTTGTAGGCGAGTGTCATCATGATGTTGGCGCTTGGACGCATGTTCCATGACGAGACATGCATAGGCGTCTTGAGCCAGACAGCACCCCAATAACCGTCGTTCGGCACTTTGTTGATCTGCAACTCGAAGCCAACCTTGGCGCATTCACGCTGCAGCATGAGGCAGATATCGGTAAGGCCAGGACCCACTTCGGCCACATCAAGCTTGGCGGACGTGATGCCCGACTTCTTGAGGTGGTGCTTGGCCTTGTCCGGATCATAGGCGCGGATTTCCTGCTCTTTGCAGTATGCCGCACCATAAGCCGGTCCGATCGGATGGTCGTTGCCGATATCGCCAATACCCTTCTGAACCACCTTAAGCACGCGATCGCGGCGCTGCAGGTACTTCAGACCTTCGATGAAGTCCGGGTTGTTGCCGGGTGCTGTGTCCATACGGGCAATGATGTCCATATAGGCGCCCGATGGCACGGCAAACACTTCAACGCCGTCGGCGGCCTCGACCTGAGGTACGGCCTTCGGGTCGCAGTTACCCATCATCTGGATATCGCCGGAGATCAGGGCGTTGACGCGGGCGACACCATCGGTGATGGCGAAAACCTCGATCTCGTCGATATAGGGACGACCCTCGTTCCAGTAATTGTCGTTGCGGGTATGAACCGAGCGCACACCTGGCTTGAATTCACCGAGCTTGTAGGGGCCGGTACCGACCGGCAGCGAGAAGTCGGTCGTGCCGTTCTTGAGGATCTTGAAGTGGAATGTGCCCAGAATGATCGGAATTTCCGCATTCGGGGCGCTCAGGACGGCGCGCACGGTGTGGGCATCGTCCTTGACCCATTCCTTGATGTCGCCGACCAGAACCTTGGCCTTGGATGTGGACTTCTCGCCCAGGTGACGGTTCATGGAATAGATCACGTCATCGGCGGAAAACTTCGAGCCGTCATGCCATTCGACATCCTTGCGCAGCTTGAAAGTCCATTCGGTGGCGTCTGCATTGGCTTCAAAGGATTCAGCCAGCTCAGGTCCAGCCGTCAGGTCTTCTGCGAGCCGGCACAGGTTGTTGTAGGTCAGGCGTCCGCGTCCATAATCGATCGACGATGTGAACAGGACGGGATCAAGCGTGTCGGATGGCCCGTGAAGGTCCCATGCAAAACGAAGCTTGCCGCCTCTTTTTGGCGTCATGGCAATGGCGTCGGAAGCTGCCGTGACGATCGAGCCGGCGGCGGCGATGGTGACGCCGGCGCCCATAAGCATACCCATCACATCGCGCCGCGTGGCGCCTTTGTTCAGGGCCCTGCGGATCAGATATTTGTCGTCGACGCTGAGGCTGTCATAGCCCACGTCACCGACAACAAGACCCTGGGTTTTTTTTTTAGTCATAGTCCCTCCCGTGAGACGTTGGTTTCAAAGCGATTAGTCCATCTGCAGATCCTTCTTCGGGATCGTGCGAGATCTTTGGTGCCGTAGCATTGCATAACCGCAAGAAGGGTGTAAATCCCTTCACGTTGCTTCAGGCGGTCAACACTGCCAGAATTCTGCGTTACTTTAATTCATCGACTGTTCAAATTTTTTTCAACATGCGCAGGCTTTCGCGGAAGGCATCGACACAATCGGCAATGTCGCCGGACTCATGAACCGCCGAAAGCAGGCCGCCGGGCCAGCCCGAGATGTCGACACCGTTGGCCAACAGGGCCAAGCGCAATTGCCGCACATTTTCGGCATTTTTGGTCTGCAATTGCTCGCGGGACATGCTTATGGGATCAAACTTGTGTCGGTCAAAATCGGTCTCGTCGGGGTTCATGTAGAGGTGAAACGTCGAACATTGACCGTAGGCGACCCACGGGACGTCTTCCTGTTCCAGGACCGTATTCCAGCCCTCGATCAGGGCTGTGGCGCTGGCTGCGGCTTTGGCGCAAGCATCAGTAGATTTTATGATTTCCAGGGCTGCTATGCCAGCACAGGCCGAGACCGGATTGGCGTTGAACGTGCCCGGGTGAACCATCTTTTCCTTGCCATTCTCCCGCATCCTGTCGAAATCAAGCCGTGCCAGAATGTCCTCGCGTCCGGCTACTGCGCCACCGGGCATGCCGCCGGCCAGGATCTTGGCAAAGGCCGTCAGGTCGGGCATGACGCCGGTCAGTTCCTGAACACCGCCGGGAGCTGCCCGAAATCCGGTGATGACTTCGTCGAATATCAGGACAACGCCGTGACGGGTCGACAGTTCACGCAGCTTTTCATGAAATCCCGGCGCCAGCGGCACCATGCCGGTGGCCGCGCCCAGGGCCTCGACGACCACCGCCGCCAAGTCTCTTTCAGACGAAAAAACCTCGTCGAGGGCTGCAAAGTCGTTGACGTCGAGCAATATGCTGTTGCCTGCGACAGTGTCGGGAACGCCGACCGGTGCGGAACCGTCAAAATGGGAGGAATAGCCCATGGCGGCATCGTCATGCCAGCCGTGGAAATGACCCTTGAAACGCAGGATCCGGCTTTTTCCGGTGAACGCGCGGGCAAGGCGGATGGCCATGGAGGTGGCCTCCGTGCCGGACGACGTGAAGCGCACCCGTTCAGCGCACGGCACCATTTCCTTGACCAGTTCGGCCCAGCGAATTTCGTGGGCGTGGCTGGCGGCGAACTGGGTGCTGCGGTCCAGGGCTGCGTGAACTGCGGGCATGACGCCTGGATGATTGTGGCCCAGCAGCAAGGCACCGTGGCCGCCGAAAAAATCGACGTAACGGTTGCCGTCCACGTCCCATTTGTGGGCCCCTTGCGCCCGGTCGACATAAAGACCGTAGGGCTTGAGGTAGCGGCTGTCATGGGTAACGCCGCTGGGAAAGCAGGTCGACGCTTCCTGGGCAAGACGGGCGGACCCGGGTGTCTTGGCCCGGTAGGCCAGGGAAATGGCGGTCTCGTCGGGCTGGTTGTGGCCGGGTGCGGCAACACTGCCCAGGGTTTCGCTCATGATGGCTCCTTCGATTGGTCGATAGCCGGGGGAAACAACGCAAAGGATATTTGCACGGCACGGGAAAAATCGCGCGGCGCACGGACAATGTCCAGAAAAATCAATGGAGTCGCCTGATCCGGGTCGGACGATCGGGCCTTGGCGCCAAGTTCCTCAGAAGTCGTCGCCCTGGGTCGCCAGCCATTGGCGGACGGTTTCAAACTTGTTCTTGAGGTGCTGCCTGAGAATAACAGCCAGCTGAGCGCCCTGCCGGTTTTCCAGGGCCTGCAGGATCTGCTCGTGTTCAGCCACGGCGCGGGCCCAGCGTTCGTCCGACATGTTAGCCAGATAACGGGCCCGCCGCACCCGCGAGGCGAGCGTACGATACTGTGTGGCAAGGGTTGCGTTGTCGGCGGCTTCAAGAATCGCTTCGTGGATTTTCTGATTGGCCCGGAAGTACTCGGTAAGATCGCCGGCACGGTAGTGTTTGAGCATGTCCTTGTGGGTTTTTCGAATGCGCTCGATCTGGCTGTCCGTGATGCGCTCGCAGGCAAGCTCACCCGACAGGGCTTCGAGCGCGCCCATGATCGGGAACACTTCTTCGAGTTCGGCGACCGTCATCTTGCTGACCCAGGCACCGCGGTTGGGCGCGAGCAACACCAGCCCGTCGGCGGCAAGCACTTTCAGGGCTTCCCGCATCGGTGTGCGCGACACGCCGAACCGTTCGCACAATGCTTTCTCGGGGATCTTGCCGCCCGGCGGCAGCGCGCCCTCGACGATCATGGCGTGCAGGCGGTCGACCAGTTCGACGTGAAGGGAGCGTCTGGCAATCGATTCGATGGGCTGTGCAATATCCATGGCTCAATATTAGTTCGGCTCGAGCGCCATTTCCAGCAGTCGTGCAACATGAACCGCCGGGCGCCCGGTGGCATCGGCAATCTGGTGACGGCAGGACGTGCCGTCGGCGACAAGCAAGGCGTCCGGATCGTGGCGTATCGCGGGAAACAGATCAAGCTCGCCCATGGCCAGGGAAATCTCGTGCGTGTCGGATCCATAGCCGAACGAGCCCGCCATACCACAACAACCGGACTGAATGATTTCGGCATCGGTATCGGGAAGCAGGGCGAGTGTCTTTTCGATATCAGACATCATGCCAAACGACTTTTGGTGGCAATGTCCATGCAGCAGGATTTTGCGGTTCAGATGTTTCAGCGGCAAGTTGAGTGTGCCGTCGACGGCCTTGCGCGCCAGGTATTCCTCGAACATGAAGACGTTTCCGGCAATGGCGTCGGTTTCCGGGCCGGGAAGCAATCCCGGTATTTCGTCTCTCAGCGTCAACAGGCAACTCGGTTCCAGCCCGACGATCGGCGTGCCGCGAAGGGCATGGGGCAACACGGCGGTAATCAGGCGCTGCGCTTCGGCCTTGGCTTCATCGACAAGGCCTGCTGACAAGAATGTCCGGCCGCAACACAGGGGCCGGCCGCGTTCGCGAGGGCTGGCCACTTGCACAGGGGTTTCGGATCTCTCCAATACACGGACCGCAGATCTCAGATTGTCCGGTTCGAAATAGCGATTAAATGTGTCGGCAAAAAGAACGGCTTGCGGTTCCGGGGATGGTGACACTTCGTCATCGCGAAAAGGTCTCGTGGACCATTGGGGAAGTTTGCGGGCTGCCGTGAATCCGGTCGGCCTCTCGAGTATGCCGGCCAAGCCCGGAATCGTGTTGCGCGCATTCATGAGCCACGGCGTTCTGGATGCCATCGGGGCGTAGCGGGGCAGGAAGGCGACCAGCCGGTCATGCAGCGAAATGCCCTTGTCACGGGCACGTGCGGCCAGGACCTCGATCTTCATGCGCGCCATATCGACCCCGGTCGGGCACTCGCGCCTGCAACCTTTGCATGACACACAGAGCTTCATCGCTTCCATCATGTCGTCGGAGGCAAAGGCGTCCTCTCCTAATTGACCAGATATGGCGAGCCGCAGGGCGTTGGCGCGTCCACGGGTGAGATCGCGCTCGTTGCGTGTCACCCGGTAGGACGGACACATGACACCGCCGGCCAGTTTACGGCAGGCGCCGTTGTTGTTGCACATTTCAACCGCGCCCTGGAAACCGCCGCCGGCGCCGGGCCAGGCCGACCAGTCGAGTTGGGTCTCGAGGTCGCCGACTTTGTATCCGGGCGGGTACCGGAACAGGGAGCGGTCGTCCATCCGCGGCGGTGATACGATTTTCCCGGGATTGAACAAGCCGGCCGGGTCAAAATCCTGTTTGACCTCCTCGAAGGCGGCCGTGATCCGCGACCCGAACATGGGTTCGTGGAATTCGGAGCGGACAATCCCGTCGCCGTGTTCGCCGGAGTGCGATCCCTTGTACTTGCGGACAAGCTCGAAGGCTTCCTCGGCAATTGCCCGCATGGTGGCGACGTCCTTGTCCTGTTTCAGGTTGAGGACCGGCCGGACATGCAGGCAGCCGACCGAGGCATGGGCATACCAGGTGCCCTTGGTGCCGTGTCTGGCAAAAATCTCCGTGAGGCCGGCGGTGTAGTCGGCGAGATCGGGCAGTTCAACCGCACAATCCTCGACAAACGAGACCGGCTTTCCCTCGGCCTTCATGGACATCATGATGTTGAGGCCCGACTTTCGAACTTCGGCAATTGCAGCTTGCAAGTCATTGTCTAAGGCGTGGACGACGCCACCCCAGTTTGTACCTTCTGCTTGCCATGAAAACCCAAGGTCAGCCATGGCATCGTCGAGATGTTGGAGTTTCCGTTGGTTTTCACCTGCGCCGTCCTCCGCGAACTCGACCAATAGCAGGGCCTGCGGGTCGCCGCGGACAAAACGTTCAACGGTTGGCCGAAACATGTCGATCTCCCGGGCGAGCGCGATCATGGTGGAGTCAACCAGTTCGACGGCCTGAACACCCAGCTTTACGAGATGCTGGGTCGCCTCCATAGCCTGATAGAATGTGGAGAAGTGGCAGACGCCCATGACCTTGTTCTTCACCAGGGGCGAGAGCTTCAGTTCAATCGCTTCCGAATAGGCAAGCGTGCCCTCTGACCCGACCAGCAGATGAGCCAGATTGTTCGGCGTGTTGGCAGGCACGAGGGCATCAATGTTGTAGCCGCCCACCCGCCGCAGAA
Organism: Alphaproteobacteria bacterium; assembly: GCA_021775805.1. GTDB lineage: Bacteria > Pseudomonadota > Alphaproteobacteria > Rhizobiales > JAJFHC01 > JAJFHC01. Next base: position 53,090 of record JAJFHD010000024.1, read on the forward strand.
CGTTGGGGAAGCGATCGGCAATTTCGTTGGCCTCCCTTTCTCCCAGCGCAAGCATGCGGGAGATGAGTCCAGCCTCAGGCGATCCGTTATGCAGGTTATCCCGAGTGACCGGACCGAAACGGCCTCGTGACCCGTCGGCCAGAATGGCGTCGATAGACAGTACGTTGTCCCGCATGGTGCCGTAACGGATCGACCGTCCGCCACAGGAATTGTTGCCCGCCATGCCGCCGATCGTGGCCCGGGAGGCGGTCGACACATCGACCGGAAACCACAAGCCGTGGGGTTTCAGGAAACGGTTCAACTCGTCAAGAACAACGCCCGGTTCGACTCGGCACCGCCGGTTTTCCACGTCCAGTTCAAGGACCCGGTTGAGGTGTTTGGAGTTGTCGATGACGATCGACTGATTGACCGTTTGTCCGCATTGGGAGGTGCCGCCGCCGCGAGGCAGAATCGAGAGCACTTCGTCGCGGGCCGCGGCAATGCATGCACGGACATCGTCAATCGATTCGGGCACCACAACACCGACCGGCATCATCTGATAAATCGAGGCGTCCGTGGCGTAACGGCCGCGGCTGAACCGGTCGAACATGACGTCGCCCGAGATTTCACGCCGCAACCGGCGCTCAAAACCAGGACTCGCCACCACAACCATGCGTTCGCTCCAATGTTTTCGCTTGACGTAATTATGAATTCATAATTCAATTTAGACAATCATTAAGATGCTTTCGGATCGGACCGCCTGAGCGCTGTTCACGTGTTTTTCCGGATGCCAACAACGCAGGAAAATTTATCCGATGAGGACGGCCGGGCGTCACTTTCTGCAGATTCCGGGACCAAGCCCGGTGCCGGACAGGATTCTGCGGGCGATCGACATGCCGACCATCGATCATCGGGGGCCGGCCTTTGCCGATGTCGGTAGGCGGTCGCTCGATGGCATGAAGTCGATCTTCAAGACCGAGTCCCATGTATTCATCTACCCGTCATCGGGAACCGGTGCCTGGGAAGCGGCTTTGGTCAACAGTACGTCTCCCGGCGACCGGGTGCTGATGTACGAGACCGGTCATTTTGCGACGCTGTGGCAGGCACTTGCTCTGCGCATCGGCCTGAAGCCGGAATTCATCGAAGGCGACTGGCGCGGCGGTGCCGAGGCCGACAGGATCGAACAGCGTTTGCGCGAGGACAAGAACCACAACATCAAGGCGGTGTGCGTCGTTCACAATGAAACGTCGACCGGTTCTGTGACGCCTGTGCTCGAAGTCCGCAAGGCGATTGATGCTGCCGGCCACCCGGCGTTGCTCATGGTCGATACGATCTCCGGTCTGGCGGCGATTGACTACCGACACGATGAGTGGGGTGTCGACGTGGCGGTATCGGGTTCACAGAAAGGCCTGATGCTGCCGCCGGGAATTGCTTTCAATGCGGTCAGCGAAAAGGCCATGAAGGTATCGAAGACGGCGGTAATGCCGCGCTCCTACTGGTCGTGGGAGGACATGGTTGCACCAAACGAGAAGGGCTATTTTCCCTATACGCCGGCCACCAACATGCTTTACGGGCTCAACGAGGCCATCGACATGCTGCACGAAGAGGGGCTGGACGCGGTGTTCGCCCGGCACGGACGCCACGGCGAAGCGACCCGGCATGCGGTGCGGACCTGGGGACTGGAAGTTCTTTGTAGTCGCCAGGGCCAGGAAAGCGGTGTGCTGACGGCTGTGATGGTTCCCGAGGGCCACAGCGCCGACGCCTTCCGGGCAACGACCTTGAAAAATTTCGACTTGTCGCTCGGCAACGGGCTTTCCAAAGTGGCCGACAAGGTGTTCCGCATCGGCCACCTCGGGGATTTCAACGACCTTACCCTGATGGCAACACTGTCGGGCGTCGAGATGGGGTTGGCCAAATCCGGCGTTCCCCATAAGAATGGTGGCGCGCAAGCGGCCATGGAACATCTATTGCAAACCTCGTCAGCGTCCAATGGGGCGGCATAAGGCGATGGAAAAACAACAGTTCGGACGAAACCTAAATCCAAGGGAGAAAACAAAATGAAACTCAAGACAATTCTGATCAGTGCGGCCGTCTCCACGCTGTTTGCGGTACCTGGCCATTCAGCCGAGTTGACCCTGAAGTTCGGGCATGTGGGCAAGCCCGGTTCGCTCTTTGAATCAAGCGTGAACGCGTTTGCCGAATGTGCCAACAAGGCGCTGGGCGACAAGGCCGAAGTCCAGACCTTCGGGTCGTCTCAGCTTGGCAAGGACAAGGAGTTGCTGCAAAAGCTCAAGCTTGGTCAGATCACCTTCTCATTGCCGTCTTCAGTGATGTCGTCCGTTGCCGATGAGTTCGGTGTTTTTGAAATGCCTTACATCATCAAGGACCGTGGCCACATGCGCCGGGTCCAGGGCGAACTGATGGGCACCTTCCAGGCCGCGGCACAAGCCAAGGGCTACCGGATCATCGGATTGTTCGAAAACGGCTTCCGCCACATCACCAACAACGTGCGGGCGGTGAACAAGCCGGAAGATCTGGCAGGCGTCAAACTGCGCACGCCAAAGGGCGCCTGGCGGGTCAAGATGTTCAAGCTTTACGGCGCAAACCCGACACCGATGGCTTTCTCCGAGGTCTTCACGGCGTTGCAGACCAGCGTCATCGACGGCCAGGAAAACCCTTACGCGCAGATCGCATCGGCAAAGTTCCAGGAAGTCCAGAAGTACCTGTCGATCACCGGTCACGTCTACACGCCGGCCTATGTTCTTGTGTCCGACAAGCATTATGCCAAGCTGCCTGAAGATGTGCGCGCAGGGCTGGAGAAGTGTGGCGCGGAGACGCAAGACTTTGTCTACGATCTGGCGGCCAAGCTCGAAACCGAGCTTTTGGACGTGATCAAGGCTGCCGGTGTTGCTGTCAACGAAGCCGACAAGAACGCCTTCATCGCCGCGTCAAAGCCGATCTATGACGAGTTTTCAAGCACGGTCGAAGGCGGCGGCGACCTGATCAAGAAAGTTCAGGCATTGGCCAGCGGTTCCTGAATAAAAAAGCGATCGGCGGCGACCCTGTCGCCGATCTTCTCTTCGCGAAATTGAGCAGTCCGGGTACGATCAGTCGACCGGGCTGCTCACCCACTCGCCCAAAACGACCAGGTTCGTCATGTCCGTACAGATCAGCCGCATTCTCGAAACCGTTCTGGAATGGGTGGTGATCGTTCTGATGGTGATGCTTACCATCGTTGTCATCGTCGCCGTCCTGTTCCGTCTCGCCGGCGACTCGCTATCCTGGTATGACGAAATCGCGGCCATCCAGCTCTCCTGGATTACCTATTACGGTGCGGCCCTTGCCGCTCTCAAGCGCCGTCACATCGGGTTTGACAGTGTCCTGTTGTCGATTCCGATGCCGGCGCGAATGGTCTGTGTGACTATTGCCGAGGTCGTCGTTCTGGGCTTCTTCGTCATTTTGACATTGACCGGATGGCAGGTGCTTGAGGTACTCGAAGGCGAACGGCTGGTGTCGCTCACGTGGATGCCCGTTCAGGTGACACAATCGGTCATTCCGATCGGCGGCGCCTTGTTTGTGTTGTGTGAACTTCTGAGTTTTCCGCGTTACTGGCAACTGACGGCGGCGGGAACTTCGCTTGATCATGCCGAAATCGAGGAGGAGGTCGAAACCGAACTCCAGAAAGCGCAAGGGCGGCCGTGAGATGTTGATGCTGCTCATATTCCTGGCACTCCTGACCATGATCTGCCTGAACGTGCCGATCGCGGTGGCTCTGGCCGTGGCTGCGATCCTCGGCCTGCTGGCAACCGAGGGTACCGACAGTATTGTGACGGTCGCCCTCGACATGTATGACGGGTCCACCAAGTTTTCTCTTATCGCCATCCCGATGTTCGTGCTCGCAGGGGCGATCATGAATGCCGGCGGGGTCACTGACCGGCTGATCAATTTTGTTTCCGCAATGGTCGGCTTCGTGCGCGGCGGTCTGGCTATGGTCAACATCGGCGTGTCGCTGTTTTTTGCTGAAATTTCAGGCTCTGCGGTGGCCGATGTGGCAGCGCTTGGCTCGATCCTGATACCGCAAATGAAAAAACGTGGATACAGTGCGCCGTTTTCGGCGGCGGTGACGTCGTCGTCTGCATCGCTCGCCATCATCATCCCGCCGTCGATCCCGATGATCCTCTATGCAACGTCTGCGAACACGTCCGTTGAACAACTCTTCGTGGCGGGGTTTGTACCAGGGCTGATGGGGGCTGCTGGACTGATGGGTGTCGCACACATGTTTGCGCGCCGCTACAATCTGCCCGTTGAAGAAGCCTTCAACATGAAACGGCTGCGCGAAACATTCCTCGAAGCGTTGCCTGCGTTCTCACTTCCCGTGATCATTCTCGGCGGCATCTTCGGCGGTTTTGTTACCGCGACCGAAGCGGCAGGTCTTGCCGTCATCGCGGCCTTTCTGGTCGGCCTGTGGTATCGCCAGATGGATATGAAACATCTCCGGCGGGCGATGCTGGACGGCGGCATGCAGACTGCCGTTGTCATGCTCCTGGTCGCGGCGTCGGTTTTGATGGGCGGTTTCCTGACGCGCGCCCAGATGCCCCAGGAGTTGGCCGCCGGCATCCTCGACATCACCAGCAACAAGTGGATGATCCTCCTGATCCTGAATTTCTTCTTCCTAATCATCGGCTTCTTCCTGCACTCTGCCGCCGCGATTATCCTGGTGGTGCCGATCGTCGTGCCGCTGATTGCCGCAGCCGGAATCGATCCGGTGCATTTTGGTCTGGTGGTGACCCTGAACCTGGCCATTGGCCAGCAGACGCCACCGGTGGCCAGCGTGCTGATCACGTCGTGCGCCGTCGCGCGAGCCAATATCTGGGAAGTCTCGAAGATCAATGTGTACTTCGTCGCCGTGCTTTTGGTCGTTCTGCTAATCTGCACCTATGTGCCTGCGATTCCCATGTTCCTGGTGGAATATTTCTATCGCTAGGGCGGATTCAGACTGGAGGAAATGACAGATGACTTTGACTCTTGAGGCAGCCCAGACGATTCTTGCGACAACTTTGGCCAAGGGCCGGGAACTGGGACTCAAACCGCTCACGGTTGCCGTGCTTGACGCGGGCGGGCACCTGAAGTGCCTGAGCCGGGAAGATGGAGCCAGTACGCTTCGGCCCGACATCGCGCAAGGCAAGGCCGGCGGGGCAATTGCCATGGGTCTGGGGTCGCGAACCCTGTTCCAGCGCGCCCAGGAACAGCCCTATTTCATTCAGTCGATGAATGCCCTGACCGGTGGCTATCTGGTGCCCGTGCCGGGCGGTGTCCTGATCCGTGACGGCGATGGCATTATCGGTGCGGTGGGCGTGACCGGCGATTCGTCCGACAATGATGAAATCTGCGCCGTTACAGGGATCGAGGCCGCCGGATTCACGGCAGATCCCGGATAGACCATCGAGTCCGTCGGTCAGCGGCTCCTCTGCGGCAATTCCATGACGAAAAGACAGGTGACGACGATGGCCACTCCCAGCCATTGAACGGCCGTCAGCCATTCATTGACCAGCCAGATGGCAATCAGGATTGTGAGCACGGGTTCGATGATGCTGAGCATCGAGGCACGGGTTGTTCCAATGATGGCGGCACCGACGAAAAACAGAAGGTAACCCATAGTGAAGGAGACCCCGGTGGTCAGGAGGGCAATCCAGCCTCTCAGGGTTTCGGGCACGGCAATGGCATCTATCAGTCCCAGAGGCGGTCCGATGGCTGCGATAACAATGAAATAGAGAGAGGCCCATGCCGTCATGTAAAAATTGGCCGCGGCGGGGCCCACCTTCTTTGACGCCGTGACGACCAAAAATACAAGGAATGTCAAAGCGACAGCTGCAAGCAACGCCAGACCGATGCCAATCGGATTGAGGTGATCGACGTCCACGGTCAGAACCAGTGCCAAACCGGCCATGGCAACGGCAATGCAGATAACGACGGGGATCGTTAGCCGGCTTTCGCCCTTAAGATGACAGGCAACGGCAATCAGAACGGGATGAATGAAGATGATCAAAATCGCCAGGCTGACATCGATGTAGGCAACGGCCCCCATCATGCCGAGCGACGCCAGAGCCTGAGCCCCGCCGGTCGGAACGCTGCTTCGGAAGACCTGCCAATCGACTCTGAATCGCCCGCGTGCGGCAAGGAAAATCCCCAGACCGATCATGCCGACGATGCAACGGATCGTCACGACTCCAAGCGTGTTGGCACCTTCCTGATAGGCGATCTTTGCGGCATTCGGCATGAAGCCGACAAAAACGGCCCCCAACAGAATTGCGCCAACGCCAAATCCCTGACGTGGCAACGGCTGCGACGGTGCGTGCGTTCCGGTCAAAATGGTCCCCTGAGAAATTGAGCGTCAGTTCGACCGACGGACACCGGCAGCAAGTCGACTTCGCCTTAGTTTTAGCGGAAAACCGGGGCGATGAATACGGCGTTCCTGTCGGTTGTTCTTTTCCGGGACCCGGAGACTTGAGTGCTGCATGCAGTGTGAACTGACGCTGTGTGAAGTCATGCCGGTTTAAGTGAACGCTGCAATTTCACGTTCCCGTGATCGTCTTTACCCTGCACAGGCCCGGTGCTAGTTTTCTTCTGTTGAACTACAGCAATTCTACGAGTGCTTCGCAGGAGCCTAGGCTTTGCTTCAATCAGACACATCTCAATCACTGCTTTCGCTGCTCTATGCGACGGTCACTGACCGTTCGAAGTGGCAGTCTTTCTGCGACGAGTTGAACGCGTTTTCCACCGTTCCCATCATGATGTTCGGACACAACATCTGTTCCGACGAGAGCCTGGGCATTATTGCCGGTGGGCTCGACCCAGTGGAGCTTGACCGGTACCACGCGCATTTTGCGGACCAGAACCCGTGGATGCACATGAATATGGTCATGCCGATGGGAGCCGTGGGCGTATCGGATCAGGCCCTGGCGCGGGACGACTTGTTCAAGACGGAATTCTACAACGACTGGCTTCGCCCGCAGGAAAACATTGTCGGCGGACCTGCCATGATCTGTTACCGGTCGAGCGACCGGTTTGTCGCCATGGCTGCCGCATGCCCGTCGCGCAGAGTCGACAATACGTTGCCGGACAGTCACCGGCTGTTCGAAGACCTGGCCCCTCATATGGCACGTTCGATTGCCCTGTCGACGGCGTTGTCTGACGGCGGCGTTGCGTCCTTTCCATACCTGGAAGCGAGCCTTCATGGGATTGTTCTCGTCCGCAGGAGCGGCCGGGTAGGATTTGTAAACTCTGCGGCAGACCGGCTTATTTCCAAAACAGGGCTGGTTACCGTCGGCCTTGGCGAAAAGCTGGCCACACAGAATGAGAGCCTGCGCGCCTATCTTAGTACTGCCATGAGTGCACTGTGTGAAAACCGGCTTGACGCTGTTCCAGAACCGCTGGCAATGACAACCGGAGGCCTCGGTCCGTGTGTTTTCCACACTCACGTATTCCCGGCTGAAGCGGATCACAATTTCCCTTGTGCGGCATGGGCGGATCCGGTCGCCGGTGCGATCGTAATAACCGGTTCGCTGGGACTTCGCGGTGCCAACTCTCACAAGCAAATTGTAAAAGCGTTCGGCGCCACGCCGGCAGAAGCCCGGTTGGCACAAGCCCTGGTCGACGGGCTGTCACTTTATGACTATGCCGACCTGAACAAGCTCAGCCGGCATACCGTACGCAACCAGATGCGCGTACTACTGAGGAAAACGGAATCGCGCAATCAAGCTGATTTTGTCCGTCGCATGCACCTCTTGGCATCGCCTTTTGGCATTTTCGAAGAGTGAAAGACCTCGCCGGAACGGGTCGGTGGCTCAAAGATCCCGCAAAACATCTTCGCGCATGACGCATTTGCGTCATGAATTCCAGTTCTCCGGTTGCCATGTTTGCAGGGCGTCACTTCGCAAACAAGTGGCCCAGTTGACCGGAGAACCAGATCATGAATAATCATATTGGAATCGCATTGACTGCCGCTCTTGTCGCCTTCGCCACGGTGAGCGTGGCCGCAGCGAGCGACGAGGGCTCATCAGGCGGCACGACGACATCGCCATCGAGTTCGAGAGCCGGCACTCTCATACAGACGGACACCTTCCCCAGCCGTCAGGGAATCGTTCTCAATCGCACCGATGCATCGAAATACAAACGCTCCCGGTTGGCCTTGCGTAGGGCCATTGCACGGTTCAACCAGTTGTCACGGCAGGCGAAACGAGGCCTCACGCCGAAACTCAAAGCATCCCTGAAACGGTCTTTGAAGACCATTCGCAGTCACGCCGGGGTTGTTCGGTCATTGTCAAGAAAGGCGAAGAATTCCAAAGGCATGAGACTGGCTTCACAGATGATTATCAATGACGATATAACGGGCAGGGTACCGTCGATCGAGGCGGCTGCACGGCGCTTGTCCGGTCTTGAATCGCAACTCGCTACCATATCTCATGAACCGGTGAGCTACCGGTAGACGGCAGGTGAACAGTCGTCAACAACATCAAAGGGGGATCAATGAAACAAGTTCACTCGATTCTGCTGGCCGGGATTGTAGCTATGACCTCCGCCTCGACGCTGGCGGCAAAGGAGTACCGCAAATGTCCCTTTAACCTCGAGGTCAGCGGTGCGGGCCTGACAAAACGGGTGCTGCCTGAGTCCGACTTCGTTGCGTGGGCACGCCAATCCTATGCAAGTGAGGCGAACAAGAGACTCAACGACCTTGCCCAAACCTGCGCTTGCCGCACTCTCTCCGGCAATCGCTGTATTCGAACGCAAGGTCGCTGTGCCGCGAAGTCAGCCAACGCCAACCCGGGCCGAAACGATCAGGGCCTTTCAGGCTACAAACTCCGCCGCCTGCGTGGCCAGACCATCTTGAAAGACCTGATCTGCAACAGCCGGACCCTGGGAAAGGACTTTCAACGCTCGTCGTCCGACGTAACGCAGGACAAGCGCGTGATTGGCCGATTTCGAGTTGCGATCAAGTACCAGGGCGGCGGCAAGGGCCGTTGTGACTCGAAAACGATGTTTGGACCGCTCGACCTTACTGTTTACTGCAAGAGGCCTCACAACCAGATAAGGAATTACGAGATTTCCCCAAACCGATGGGTTCTGAACCGGTACCTGGCCAGACCAAATTGCAAACGCGAATTGATCGTCGGCATGCGCGGCACCTCAAGAACCGATGCCGAAAAGAAAGCGGCCCATCTCTGGTCGGAGCAGGCTGACATTCAGTTCGGCAGAAGCTATGCGGACTGGAACAAGGCAATAGACAGCGTCTTTCGGTGCAGAAAGGCTTTGCAGGGGCAGCTTCGATACACATGCCTTCTGCATGCAAAACCGTGCGATGGCTGACACTACGATGTGCCATCACCGTTGCGTGGAAAAGTCGCCACTTCGATCCTGTTGCCATCGGGGTCGCGGATGAATGCGCCAAAGTATTCTGTCATCTGGCCCTGACGGATGCCGGGCTCTCCATCGCTCCGACCGCCGGAAGAAACCGCGCGCTCATGGAACAAGACAACAGCCTCCCGGTTCAGGGCGCGCAGACAAACATGGTTGCCGGTGTTGTCGGGAACCGGAGCCATCCGGGGCCGGGCGTTGAGCCAGAACTCGGGATACTTCCTGCCGAAGCCGACCGTGCGTTCGCGGTCCGCCAGCTGCGTGAATCCCAAGGGTTGCAGAACGTGTGCATAGAACGCTGCGGCGGCGGCGAGGTCGCTGACGGCAATCGAAACATGATCGATCACAGTGTGCTCCTTTCGTGAGTCTTGCGGCTCGTCTGCGCGAAGGCATCACAATCTTGATACTCAACAGATACTAAAACCGGTGGCGATCCTGTTCAAACCGGTGATGTTCCGCCCAATGGTGCGCAATGTCGTCGCGACGGCAGATCCAGACGCGGTCGTGGCCGGTCATGTAGTCGAGCAACCGGGTCAATGAGGAAATCCGGCCGGGCCTGCCCAGAAGCCGGGCGTGAAGGCCGACGGTCAGCATTTTCGGTTTGGTTTCGCCTTCGGCGTAAAGGCAGTCGAAGGAGTCCCTCACATAGGTGAAAAACTCGTCGGCGACCTGGTAACCCTGACATCGGGCAAACCGGGAATCGTTGGTGTCGAGCGAATAGGGCAGGATGAGGTGCGGGCGGTGGAAGTCGGTCGTCCAGTAGGGCAGTTCGTCGTTATAGGCGTCGGAATCGTAGAGAAAGTCACCCTGCTCGATCAACAGCCGGCGGGTATTGAGACTGGGCAGTCCGGCGTAGTATCCAAGCGGCGGTTTGCCGGTGAGCTGTTTCACCTGTTCGACCGAGCGCGCGATATCCTCGCGTTCCCGATCCTCGCTCAGGGTCGAATAATCGATCCAGCGCCAGCCGTGGGGCTGAAGGTCGAAGCCGGCCTCGATCATGGCGTCGAGGGCGTGAGGATTTGCCTGGGCGGCGGCGCCGACGAGGTTCACGGTGCCGGTCAGACCCCGGTCGGTGAAGGCTTTGAGCAACCGCCAATAGCCGACACGGGCGCCGAACTCGTAGCTCGATTCGATGTTGAGATCGCGGCCGCCGACGCGGGCGTCGACGATGACGTCCGAGATGCGGGTTTCGGATCGGTCGTCACCGTTCAGAATGCACAGCTCCGCACCTTCCTCGTAGTTGATACAGAAGTTGACCGCGATTCGGGCCCCGTTCGGCCAATTGGCCTTGGGTGGGGCATCACGATAACCGATCAGATCGCGGGACGGTTCCGAGCCTTCTGGCATGAGGCCAATCCTCTTGCGTTGTTCAACAAAGCCCTGCCGATCATGATATCGATTGCAGGGCCCTTGCATGTTTGCCTGAACATTTTGTGACAGTGTTATGCGTTCAGCGCAATGCTGCCGCCCCCAAATGCCCCTGCCAAATCGGCCGGAAGGACCCTACATACAGATTCGATTCAGGTTCACAACAGGAGTTTACAATGAGCGTCACGAACGCCAACGAATTCGAGTCCACGCTGCACGGCAGCAACAGCAAGTCCGGTGGTTTGAGTGCCGCCTTCCAGAAAGTTTTCCAGGCCATGGTCAATGCCCGCATGAACGAAGCCCGGGGTCAGATCGTGCAGATTCTACAACAACGAAGCGATTCGGAACTGACGTCGATGGGTTACACCAGCGACGACATCGACAATATTCATGCCGGCCGCTTTGTGGTCATTTCCCAGTAAGTACTCCCGCCACGATATCAGCGCATCACGAACGGGTTGCCCATCGGTTCTGCCGAGGTGTTGATCCAGATGGTCTTGGGCCGGGTGTAGTCGAAAATTGCCTGGAAGCCCGATTCACGCCCCGTCCCGCTGTCCCCGAAGCCGCCGAACTCGGCGATCGGGGAGACAACCCGATAAGTGTTGATCCACACGATCCCGGCGCGCACCGCCTTGGAAACGCGCATCGCCCGCCCGATATCGCGGGTAAAGATGCCCGATGCCAGGCCGTATTTGGTGTCGTTGGCCAGTTTGATCACTTCGTCCTCGTCGCGGAAACGCTGGACGCTGAGGACCGGCCCGAACAACTCGGTATCGACGATGGCCAGATCCTGCCTGGGACAGTCGAGGATCGTCGGCTGGTAGTACCAGCCGGCGTTCATTTCCTTGGGCCGGGCGCCGCCATGGCGCAACGTGGCGCCTTCGTCCAATGCCTTTGCGACCTGGGTTTCGATGTGATCGAGCTGGGCGCGGGTGGCCAGTGGTCCCATCTGGGTGTCTTCTTCCAGAGGGTCGCCGATCTGTATCTTGCTGGCCTTCTCAACCAGACCGTCGATGAATCCGTCGGCCACTTTTTCCTGAACGTACAGACGCGAACCGGCGACACAGCTTTGTCCGGTAGCACCGAAGATTCCTGCAACAACACCGTTTGACGCGCTTTCGAGGTCGGCGTCTTCGAACACCATGACCGGCGATTTGCCGCCCAGTTCGAGAGAGACTTCGGCAAAATTCTCCGCTGCATTGTGCATGATATTGCGTGCCGTGCCCGGACCACCGGTGAAGCTGATCCGGTTGACCAGCGGATGCGATGTCAGGATGCGGCCGCACGGGTCGCCGAAACCGGTCACGATGTTGACGACGCCGTCGGGAATGCCGGCCTCGGCTATGAGCTTGCCGAATTCGAGCATGGGGGCGGAGGCATGTTCCGACGCCTTCAGGACGACGGTGTTACCGGCGGCCAGTGCCGGGCCGACCTTGACGGCGGTGAGAAACAGTTGTGAATTCCACGGCACGACCGCTGCCACGACCCCCAGGGGCTCGCGGTTGGTGAAAACGCACAAGTCGGGTTTGTCGATGGGGAAAGTATCGCCGTGAATCTTGTCGGCAAGGCCTGCATTGTAGTGAAAGAAGTCGGCGATGTACTTGGCCTGCCAGCGGGTTTCCTTGAACATCTTGCCGGTGTCGATGGTCTCAGTCCGGCCCAGATGCTCGGACTGCTCGCCGAGCAGATCGCCAAGTTTTCTCAGGTATTTGCCGCGTTCGGACGCGGTCGTCTTCGACCACGGTCCTTCGGTAAATGCGCGATGGGCGGCGCGGACCGCATTGTCCACGTCATCAGCCGTTGCTGAGGGAATCTCGGCCCAGGGCTGTTCGGTTGCCGGGTTGACACTCTCGAACGTGCTGCCGTCCTGGGCATCGACCCATTTGCCGTCGATGAGCATCTGGTAGCGTTTGAGACCTGTCATAGCGTTTCCCCTGTTCGGATCGTGTTGTTTGCTGGCGGGCAGCATATGACGATGTTCGCGATTGCAGCAAGCCCGTGTTGACGTATGCTTGGCGCGGACTGAATTACGGTCAATGGAAGGGTGCGCAGACATGACGAAGAAGGCGAAGGTGATCGGCGATCCGGTCGTGATCGGCGGCCGGACACTGTCCCTGTCAAGGGCAATGAGGGCTGGGGATTTTGTGTTTCTCACCGGGCAGGTGCCGTTCAGGGACGGGGTGCCGATGACAACCGGTACGATCGAAGAGCAGACGCGGGTGACGCTCGACCTGATCGGTGAAACGCTCGAACAGGCGGGCTGTGATTACAGCGACGTGATCAAGTCGATGGTGTGGCTCCGTGAGCGTGCCGACTTTCCCGGTTTTAATGCAGTCTACGGCGAGTATTTTCCCCACGATCCGCCAACCCGTTCCGGCGTGGTCAGCGATCTTCTGGTCGATGTGCGGGTCGAGATCGAGGTGGTTGCCTACAAGCCGGAATAGCCTCCGGTGTTGCCGGTTATTCGGTGTAGAGCCGCCGCCGTGTTTCCTCTCAGGAAAATTTGTTTCGTGGTTTGCGCGGGCATCCGTTTTGATCTAAAATGACAGGCACCGGCGGACCTGCGGAGGCGGTTCCTTCTAGGGCCATGTGGCCGGATCGTTCACCCACTCTCGGAATGAGGCGGAACCCATGTGCGGTATAGCTGGCATTTTGTACAAAAACCTGTCTGCCGATGCGGACGTCGGCAAGTCGTTGATATCCATGCTCGACGGGTGTCAGCATCGCGGTCCCGATTCGACCGGATTTGCGCTCTATCATGAGCCGATACCCGGTCATCTCAGGTTGAGATTCTTTGTCGGCGACGATAACGAAGCCGATGAAGCGATCGAGCGCATTCAGGGCAAGCTCACGGAATTTCAGGCAAAAATCATCCGCGACGAGCGCGTCGGGACAACCTACCGGGTGACGGTTGAGTTCACCGGCGATCTGAGACGGTTCTCCTACGCCATGGAACACGCCGCAAAGGTGGTTTCGATCGGCGAAAGCCTCGACATCATCAAGGACATCGGCGGCGCCCACGATGTTGACGACACCTATGATGTCGACTCGTTTCACGGCACGCACGGTATCGGTCATGTGCGGCTGGCAACCGAATCCGACGTGGCACCCGAAGCCTCGCATCCGTTCTGGGCGACCGGCTTTGCCGACATTGCGATTGTTCACAACGGCCAGATCACCAACTACTGGAAAATGCGCCGCCGGCTCGAAAAGCGCGGTTTTGAATTCAATACGGACAATGACAGCGAACTGATCGCGGTTTATCTGGCGGACAAGCTTTCGCAGGAAGTCACGCTGAAAGATGCGCTGAAGACGTCAATCGACGACATGGACGGCACGTTTTCGTTCCTGGTGTCGACCAAGGATGAAATCGGATACGCAAAAGACCGTCTCGCGGCCAAGCCGATGGTCAAATACGAAACCGACGACATCATCGCCATCGCCTCCGAGGAAGTTTCCCTCAACAAGCTGTTTCCCGGCCAGGCGCTCAATACATCAGAACCACCGCCGGGGACCTTCAACACATGGCAAAGATCGATCTAGCTGAAGTCTCAGTCCGGGACGCCAACGAACTTATCCGCAAATTCGGTAGCGAGGGAGAGGACGTGGAAGTTCTCAACCCGGATGCGCGCCATCACATCGGCGTCGGCCTGGTTCATGACATCAATGTGCACGTGCAGGGGTCGGCGGGGTACTTCTGTGCCGGACTGACGGACGGCGCACGCTTCGTGATCGACAACAATGTCGGTTGGGGGCTTGCCGACAACATGCTCGGCGGCTCGGTCGTGGTCCACGGCAATGCCGGGGCCATTGCCGGCGTGGCGATTCGTGGCGCTGATGTCATCGTCCATGGAAATATTGGTTCTCGGGCCGGCCAGGTCATGAAGAAAGGCACCTTGTTGTGCGCCGGCAATGCCAACTTCATGGCCGGTTACATGATGTATGGCGGGCGGATTGTCATTCTCGGAGATTCTGGCGAGCAGATCGGCCAGGACATGACCGGCGGCGAAATCTATGTGGGTGGGCACATCAACTCGCTCGGCAACGATGCCGCCCAGATCGATCTGCCGTCGGCCGAAGACGAGGACCTGCGGGCTTTTCTCGACAAATACAAAATCCCATTCAGCGGCACATTCCAGAAGGTCCAGAATGCCGGAAAGCAGCTTCGCTACAACCGCACCGAACCGCGGGTGCGCAATATTCCGTTTTTCGTATCCACCGGCAAATCGGACTACTGGAACGAAAAGGTTCAGGAAGACATTCACGTCAAGTCGCAGATCGGGCGCTATCGCATCAGGGGCTACGGCGCGACTCGGGCGCTGCCTCACCTGTCGGACATCGGGTTCAGGAAGGACCTGACGTCGATCGAACCGGCGGCGGACGTGGTCGAGAAGGTCCATATGAGAACCGAGATCGGTGGGCGCAGCGGTGGGGCGCCGATCAAGCTTTCCATGCCGGTGATGATCGCGCCGATGAGCTACGGTGCCTTGTCGAAGTCCACCAAGCTCGCCCTGGCGATTGCCTCGAAACTCTCCGACATCTCCGAGAATACGGGCGAAGGCGGCATGTCGGACGAGCAGCGCGCGGAAGCCAACCAGCTGATCTACCAGTGCCTGTCTGGGCGGCTGGGGTGGTCGATCCACGACATGCAGCGGGCCAACGGGCTTGAAATCTACATCTCCCAAGGGGCAAAGCCAGGTTTGGGCGGTCAGCTGATGGCCAAGAAGGTGACCAAGGAAATCGCCCGCATCAGAGGCATTCCCGAAGGCATCGACCTGCGTTCGCCGTCACGGCACCCGGATGTGCTGGGCGCCGACGATCTGGTCATCAAGGTCGAGGAGTTTCGCGAAGCAACCGGCTACAAAGTGCCGGTGTCGGTCAAGCTGGGTGCCGGGCGGGTACGCGACGACATCAAGATTGCCTGGAAGGACGGTTTCGATTTTGTCGAACTGGACGGCCTGCAGGGATCGACCGGGGCCGCCGGCAATGAAGTGCTCGAATTTGTCGGGATCCCGACCCTGTCCGCGATCCAGGAAGCCATGGACGCGCTCGAGGAAGTGGGTGGGCGCGAGGACATGCCGATCGTGTTGATGGGCGGCGTCAAGGACGGTGCCGACGCGGTCAAGGCCCTGGCGCTCGGCGCTGAAGCCGTGGCTGTGGGCACATCCGCGATTATCGCCGGCGGTTGCATCGCCTGTCTGCAATGCCATGTGGGACAGTGCGTGGTCGGTATTGCCACGCAGGATCCCGAACATGAGAAGCGCTATAACGTGCCGGTCGAGGCCCAGAACATTCACCGGTATCTGGAATCCGTGCGCTGGCAGATCGCAGCGATCACCCAGGCGCTGGGTCACGACGACGTGCACAAGGTCAGCCGCGACGATCTGGTGGCCCTGACCCCGGAAGCAGCGGCCATTACCCGGCTTCCCTATGCTCCTGAATACCGCGACCTGAACGCGGACATGCTGAAGAAGGCATCCTGACATGACGAATGTTTACGACATCGACCGGGTGCTGACACCACCTGCCCCGGAAGAGTTTCCCGATGATGTATCTGATGCCCATTTCGTTCCCGCCCCGTGTCAGGTCGGCTGTCCGGTCGGCACCGACGCGCCATCCTACATTGCCTATATCTGGGAGGGTAAAAACGAAGAGGCGTTCGAAGCGATTACCGCAACCAACCCGTTCAGCTCGATCTGCGGCCGGGTCTGCGATGCGCCGTGCGAACCGGTCTGCCGGCGCACCGATTCCGACGGTCCGTTGGCGATCCGCAACCTCAAGCGCTACGTCATGGATCAGCTTGGCAAGGATCATCACCTGCCGGCGGTCGAGGTTACGCGCAATGAGACGATCGGCATTGTCGGTGCCGGTCCCGCCGGCCTGACGGCAGCCCAGGACCTGGCGGAAGCCGGGTTCGAGGTCCATGTGTACGAGATGAGCGACCGGCCGGGCGGCATGATGGTCTGGGGCATCCCGGCCTTTCGCCTGCCGCCGGGGACTGTCGAAGAAGACATGAACCGTATGCTCAACCACTGCCCCGGCATCAAGATTCACGTCAACATGGAACTGGGCAAAGACATTACACTCGACGCCCTCAAGGAAAAACACGACGCGGTGGTGCTAACCATCGGTGCGTGGTGGGGCAAGACGATGGACATCCCCGGTGCCGATGACGAGCGTATCGTCGACGGCGTCGGATACTTGCGTCGGATCAATGGCGGCGAGCGGCCCGCGTCACCGGAAACCGTGCTGGTGATCGGCGGCGGCGATGTGGCCATGGATGCCTGCCGGGTGGCAAAGCGCCTGCCCGGCTGCAAAGAGGTAAAGGTGATCTACCGGCGCGGGCCCGACGAAATTCCCGCGCGCCGCGACGAGCTTGAAGGCGCGATCGCCGAGGATGTCGAGATCATCTACAACACGCAGCCTGTGGAAGTTGTTTCCGAGGGCGGCCGGTTTGCATTGCGGTGCGTTGAAACCAGACTTGGCGAACCGGAAGAAGACGGCCGCAGGCGTCCGGAAAACGTGCCCGGTTCCGAACGCGACTTCGAATGCGGCCAGGTCATCCTGGCCGTGGGACAGAAGTCTGAATCCGAAGAACTGTCCTCACTTGGCCTGATGGAATGGGACCGGGTCCGCACGTCGTGGGACACGATGCGTACCGGCGACGAGAAGGTGTTCGCCGCTGGTGACGGTGCGTTCGGTGGTTCGACGATCGTCATGGCCATGCAACATGGTCACCGGGCAGCGTATTACGTTCGTGCCTTCCTCGATGGCATAAAAGAGCCTCTGGCATACCGTACGCCGTTTAGAACGCGCCGGGTGCCGGTGGCTCAGGATATGAACTGGGAAGTTTTCAACCGGTTCGAGCAACCCTTTCACGGGGTAGGCGACGACCCGGTTTCGTTCCCGGAAATCGAGTCCACCTACACACCGGAAGAAGCCAAAAACGAGGCGGCGCGTTGTTATCGCTGCGATGCGGAAACCGGGTCCTCGGACTACTCAGTACGTAATCGCGAAGACATCTTCGTCATGGCCAGGACAAACCCCAATGACGCGCGTACACAGAAAGCGATGTTGCGCAAACATCTTCAACTGCGTGAGGATCCGTTTGCCGACCAGCCCAACGCCACGCTGGAAGACCTGATTTTCCTGCCGGCCAACCTGTCGCGGCTTGTGATCGACCCTTATCGGGATGCCTGTAACGTGGCAACTGAGTTGTTCTGGGGAGCGCACCGGATCGAGAGTCCCTTCATGGTGACGGGATTTGACGAGGCGCCTGAAGAAGTGCGCCGGGCGCTGGCGCAAGGCATCGCTGCACAAGGGTCCGTCTATCTGGGCCGCACCAGGCTTTCGGAAGACGGCCGCTACATTCAACTGGTCCGCGCCGATCACGATCAACCAGATCCGAACGCGCTCGGGCATATCATCGTCCCGAACGATGGCGACCTGAGCTGTATCGAAAGTGCAGTGCGTACAGGCAATGCCGGACTGGGGCTGGCGGTCGGTGCGGCAGATCTGGAAGCTGCAATTCCGCGCGCACTCGATGCCGGGCTCGACATGCTGGTGCTGACGGGCAACGGGCCGATCGACTCACCGTGGCCGGAACTGGACGGAGCGCCGGATCTTAGCGTGATGCGCGACGCCATCGCGATAATGAGAAAAATGAATCGTGAAGAAGATATGGAACTGGTCTACTTCGGCGGAGTTCGTTCCGGGACGGATGGCGCAAAGCTCATCGGCATGGGAGCCAACGCAGTGGCGTTGGGGGCCTCGATGGCCTTTGCTTTGGGTGGTCAGGTGGACGGTGGCCACCAGTTTGTTTTCCACGCCGACTACGAGCACGAAGACCGTGTAGACGGTGCCGCTTCGCTGCTGCGCGCCCTGTCTGGCGAGGCCTCGATCATGGCACGGTGTACGGGCAAGACCAACGTCCACAATCTGGAACCCGAAGACCTTCGATCGATTACGCTGCAGACGACACACGAGACCGGTATTCCGCTTGCCGGTGCCAATCCGAAATTCGCGGAGTCCGTGTAGACACCAGCGGCTGACACCAACCAGGGTTGGGTAGAGGGGCGCAGGCCGATGCCGACGAGACCAGTTGTCTGGATGTCGCGCCTGGCAACGCCGGGGGCAGGGGCCTTTTCGATCCTGTTCGGTTTCGAAGCCATGGCCCGTGCGCTGGTGACGTCGGCCCTGCCGATACAGACGTTGCGGCTGATGGGCAGTGACGAGGATGTCAGCCTGCTCTATTTCGTCGGCTCGGCATCGGCGCTTTCCATGATTTTCCTGATTCCGCGCCTGGCGGAATGGATGGGCCGGGCCCGGCTGTGCTCGCTTGCCCTGGTGATGATTGCCGCTGCCATGATCCTGTTCACGATGCAGGCGGTGCCGTCGCAGGTCGCCGGTTTTGTTCTGCGTGCCAGCGGGATCGCCATCCTCTACGCGGGCCTGAGCATGTTCATCATGGACCGCATCAAGCGCAACGACATAGGCCGGTCGGAACCGCTTCGCATGCTGTCGGTGGGTATCTCGTGGACCGTCGGGCCGATCATCGGCGTGTTGTTGAATGAGCATGCAGGCGACTGGGCGCCGTTCGCCGGCAGCGCCCTCATGATGGCGCTTGCCTTCATCTATTTCTGGACACTTCGGGTGCGTGATCTGCCGATCGTGCGTTCGGCAAAGCGGCGGCAGCAGCGCAACCCGTTTGCGAACATGGGCGTCTATCTGCGGCAGCCGAGGCTGCGGCTGGCCCTGGTCCATGCGATCGGCCGCGGCATGTTCTGGAACTGCCTGATCTTCTACTCGCCCCTGTGGGCATCGAGCAGAGGCCACGATCCGGCTCTGGGCGGTTACATCGTTTCTGCGGGATCGGCGTTCCTGCTCGGCGTCCCGTTGTGGGGATGGTTCGCCCGACGGTACGGCATAAGGCGGGTCAGTCTGTTTGCTTTTCCGGTGGCGGCGATAGGGACGCTGCTTTCAACGTTGCCCTTCGCGTCGCCGTGGACAGGTGCTGCCTGCCTGGTCATGGCGGCATTCGCCATGACGATTATCGACGGCTACGGCAATGCGCTTTTTCTGAGAGCCTGCAAACCGTCGCAGCGAACCGAGATGACGCCGATCTTCTCAGCACAACGCGATATCGGCGATGTGAGCCATGCGGCGTTTTTCAGCGTTGTCCTGATCTTCTTCCCGATAGACGCGGTGTTCATAACGGTCGGTGTGGTGCTGACCGGACTGACCGTGCTTTCGACACGCATCAACGCCCGTCTGTGAATTAGGACCCCCCAGGAGTAACACCCATGCCGAAGCACCTGAACTTTCCCGATCTTATCGATATCGGGGCTCCCTTTTCGAATGTGGTGGTGGACGACCGATACGCATTCCTTGCGGGAATTGTCGCAGCCGACATGCCGGAGGGCCGCGACGCGCTCGGGGATGTGGGCGATGAAACCAGGAGTGTCCTGACAACCATCCGTGCGCTGCTCGGGCGGCTGGGCCTGGACATGAGCGACATCGTGCGCTGCGATGTTCATCTGACCGACCTCGACCAGATGGATGAGATGAATGCGGTCTATGCGGGTTTTTTTGGAGCGGGCGCCTTTCCGGCCCGCACCTGCGTGCAGTCGGACAAGCTCTTCGGCGGCAGTCTAGTTGAGGTCACCTGCGTCGCCCGGTTGCGTGAGGGGACGACTGCGTAAGAGGTATCATGTATGCGGCGGCCGAATGATGGCTGTTCCGGACCGGGCCGCCACGCGTTCACGCCACAGCGTGTAAATCGCGGCGCTGACGATCAGGGCCGTGCCGACGATCGACCAGCGGTCGGGGATTTCGCCCCAGATGAAATATCCCGCCAGGGTTGCCCAGAGCACGATTGAAAACCGGAAGGGGGCGACCACCGCCACGGCACCTGCGCGCAGGGCGACGATCACCAGTTGGATGCCCAGAACCAGGAACACGGCAGCGACGGTAATGTAGGTTGCCTGCTCAAAATCCACGCGCACCCAGTCCTCGAAGAAGCTCAACATGCCGGCCCCCAGGGTGACGACGGCCGTGGTGGCAAAGGTGATCACGATTGACGGGATGTCGGTGTGGGCGATGCGGGTCAGCAGGTCGCGGACGGCGATCAGCAGGACCGTGGCAAGCGCGCTCATGGCAAAAATGTTGAAGGCGTCCGTTGTCGGCCGGACAATGAACAGGACCCCGATCATGCCGACCACAATAGCGGACCACCGGCGTATGCCGACTTTCTCCTTGAGGAAGAGCGCGGCCATGGCCGTCAGCACCAGCGGTATCGCCTGGACGATGGCACTGACATTGGCAATCGGCATGTTGAAAAGTGCGGTCAGGTAGGTGACCGTGCCCAGGAGATTGGCGAAGGCGCGGGCCAAGACATGCGGCGTGACCGCCTCGGCGAGGCGCCTGTGCTTGTCCATGACAACGCAAAGGACGAGCGTGAACACGCAGGCCGCCAGACCGCGCAGGAAAATCAGCTGGCCGGTGGGCATGCCGGAACTGGTGAGTTTGACCGTGACGTCGTTGATCGTCAGGCAGATCATTGCCACCGACAGGGCCGCGATGCCGCGCAGGTTGCCGGAACTCACGGCACTCATTCCCGGCTCTTGCGGAGGCGGGCCTTGGACCGGGAACGCTGCTCGAGCAGGGCGTTGACGGTAAAGATACAGACGCAGGCAAAAACCACCAGACCGCCGATCATGGTGAACTGGTCGGGGGTCTCGCCGATGCCGATCCAGACCCATACGGGCGACAGGATGGTTTCCAGAAGCCCGAGCAATGCAACCTCGGCGGCGGGGATGAAGCGGGGCGCGTAGGTGTAGCATATGAAGCCGACGCCGACCTGAAACACGCCGAGCACGAGGCACAACATCAGGTCCCACGACGAAATAGTGTAGCTGTCGGCAAGGGCCAGGGCGCACAACAGGGCGACGACGCCGGCAAGACAGGTCGCCGGCAGCATGTCTTCAGCCGACGACCGCCGCAACAGGGTAATGGCAATGGCGAAGGTGAGGGCGGCGCCCAAGGCGCAGAGGTTGCCGAGGATACGCCCGGTGGCCAGGCCGTTTGCCACCATGATGCCGATGCCGGCAATCGAGACGACGATGATCAGCCAGGTGGACCGCCGGATCCGTTCGTGAATGATGAGCCAGCCGAACAGGGCCGCAAGCACCGGGGCGCCGGACAGGATGAACATGGCGTTGGCGACCGTGGTGTTGAGGATGGCAAAGACGTAGGCCGTGAACCCCGCGCCCAGGATCAGCGCGACCAGGATGCCGTCCGTGCCGATCTTGCCGAACGGCGCCAGAACCCGCCCGCGGTGGCGAACGGCGATAACGACGAGCAGGGTGATGATAAAAAACACCGAGCGGTAGATCATGATCTGCCAGCCGTCGGCGGCCTCGATCGAGCGCAGCAGAATGCCGCCGCTGCTCAGGCCCAGCGCGCCGGTCAGGCCCAGGGCGATTCCCACAGGATAGTTCAAGGCGAGAGAGCGTCCCTCGATTGCCGACATGCCAGGTTGTCCGAAAGTTTACTGCCCGACAGATATAGAGGGGTAACGCCACAGGGACGTCAATGCGAAAATGGGTGTTGCAGATTTACCCCATGGGCTCAGGCAATCCTGCGTCAAATCCACTATTGTCGAGGCAAACAGTTGTTTCTCGCGGCGTGATGGGTTAGACGACACGCTCAAACTGCATTTCTGCGACCTATGCGCCGCCGAGGCAGGCCACTGGCCTGCAGCGTGCGCGAACACATCAACCAACAGGAGAACGGCGTTGAAGAAGGCGAATATTCTATGAAGGGCCAAAGGGACAACAGTTTTTCCGATCGCCTCAGTACGGCCGATGCCGCAAAGAAGAAGCTGCTCGAAAAGTTTGCCGCGGCCCCGAAACAGGACGATCCTGAAATGATTGCCAAGCGGGCCGAACGCGAGGCGCTGGCAAAAGCACGCGAAGAGCGGCGTGCCGAACGCGAACGGGTGAAGCGGGAGACCGCGGCGCGCGAAAAGGCTGAAACCGAAGCGCGCGAAGCAGCCGAAGCGCTGGCGCGCCAGACCACACTGGAAAAACAGGCAAAGCAGTTGGCGGACTACGAAACGGAACGCAAGGCCGAACGCGACCGCCGTTACGCCGCGAGGAAGGCCCGTCAGCGCTAAGTCGTGCGCCCCTTCCGGCGTTGCTGACGCCGGCCGATTGGAAGGCTTCGTCCGGGAGACCGGGATACCCGCTGCCTCGGTCCTGACCGCGATCCCTATATATCGAGACCGGCCGCTGGAAGATATTCGACCGGGTTGACGATGCTCGTCGAACCGTCTGCGTTGGTTTTGACGCCGTGGATGTATTTCCATGCGTTGGGACCCGTCTTCAGCACGTCTAGATCATCATCGAGCAGGGCCCAACTGTCGGGGAGAGAAATGTAGTTCTGTTCGGTCTCGCCCCCGGCAAGTTCGATGATGCGGACAATGCCGCTGCCGGACGCGAGGACAATTTTCTTGCCGTCGATTGAAATTGCAGCACTTACACCTGACACACCTGACACACCTGACACACCTGACACACCTGTGGCACGGAACTGCCTGATCTCGGCGGTGGTTTCCAGATCCCACAGGCGGGCGGTTTTATCGCTGGACGCAGTGAGGACGGTCTTGCCATCGGGAGCAAAGACGGCACTCTGAACCGCACCTTCGTGGCCCTTGAACTGCCTGATCTCGACGGCGGTTTCCAGATCCCACAGACGGGCGGTTCCATCGTAGGACGCGGTGAGGACGGCCTTGCCATCGGGGGCAAAGACGGCGCTCTGAACCGGTCGCTCGTGGCCCTTGAACTGCCCGATCTCGGCGGCGGTTTCCAGATCCCACAGACGGGCGGTTCCATCGCTGGACGCCGTGAGGATGGTCTTGCTATCGGGGGCAAAGACGGCGCTCCGAACCGGTTGCTCGTGGCCCTTGAACTGCCTGATCTCGGTGGCGGTTTCCAGATCCCACAGACGGGCGGTTCCATCGCTGGACGCAGTGAGGACGGTCTTGCCATCGGGAGCAAAGACGGCGCTCCGAACCGGTTGCTCGTGGCCCTTGAACTGCCTGATCTCTGCGGCGGCTTCCAGATCCCACAGATGGGCGGTTCCATCGCTGGACGCTGTGAGGACGGCCTTGCCATCGGGGGCAAAGACGGCGCTC
>JAJFHD010000025.1 GCA_021775805.1 Alphaproteobacteria bacterium
CGCTCGGTCGAACATCTCAAGCGCTACACCACGCTCGGCATGGCAACCGATCAGGGCAAGACCAGCAACATCAATGCCCTGGGCATTGTCTCCGATGTCCTGGACAAGACCATACCGGAAGTCGGCACCACAACATTTCGCCCCCCTTACACCCCGATCTCGTTTGGATCGATTGCCGGGACACAGACCAAGCACCTGTTCCTGCCGGTGCGCAAATCGGCGGTATGGTCATGGCAGGAAAACCGCAAGGCCGACTACGAGCCGATCAGCCAGTGGCGGCGCCCCTATTGCTATCCGGTTCACACCGAGACCCGCCGTGACGCGGTCAACCGTGAAATTCTGGCGGTGCGCGAGAAAGTCGGACTGATCGATGCCTCGACCCTGGGCAAGATCGAGGTCAAAGGACCGGATGCCGGTGCCCTGCTCGACCGGGTCTACTCCAACACGTTCTCGACACTCAAGCTCGGCCGCTGCCGTTATGGCCTGATGCTGACGGAAGACGGCTTTCTGTTCGAGGACGGGGTTACCGTGCGTCTTGGCGACGATCACTTCCTGGTCCACACCACATCGGGCAACGCGGACCGCATTCACGCCTGGTTCGAGGAATGGCTGCAGACCGAATGGACCGACTACAAGGTGTTCGTGACCCAGGCGACCGAACAGTGGTCGCAATTTGCCCTTGCGGGCCCCAGAGCCCGGGACGTTCTGGCCAAGCTCGACAGTACGATCGATCTGGACAACGAGTCGTTTGAATTCCTGACCATGAAAGAAGGAACGCTTGCCGGAGTGCCGGTCCGTATTTTCCGAATCAGCTTTTCCGGCGAGTTGTCTTATGAGATTGCAACGCCGGCGGGATATGGCCGTCACCTTTGGGACGCCCTGATGGACGCCGGCGACGAGTTCGGAATCGAGCCTTACGGCACCGAAGCCCTGCACGTGCTTCGCGCCGAAAAGGGCTTCATTGCCATTGGCGACGAAACCGACGGCACCGTGACCCCGCTCGACCTGGCGCTCAACTGGGCGGTTTCCAAAAAGAAGCCGGACTATATCGGCAAGCGCTCGCTTGAACGATCCTACCTGTCCGGCCCGGACCGCAAGGAACTCGTCGGTCTGCTGACCGACGATCCGGCAACCGTTCTGCCGGATGGCGCCTATGCGGTGGAAAAAGTCGAACCCAAACCGCCCATGAAGATGATCGGCCAGGTCTCTTCCAGCTACTACAGCCCGACGCTGAAACGCTCGATCGCCATGGGTCTGATCTGCAATGGCCGCGCGCGGATGGGCGACACCATCAGTTTCCCGCTGGAGGACAAGGTGGTTACCGCCAAGATTGTCGATCCGGTTTTCTATGACAAGGAAGGAGAACGCCTCAATGGCTGAGCCCGTTCGCCAGAGCCCGCTCGAGCAGTTTGGATATGATCGCCTGGATGCCGGCTATGCCGTCACTGTTCACGAGATATCCGACCGCGGCATGATCGACCTGCGGGGCGATGCAAAAGACAGGAAGTTCATGGCGGCCGCCAAAAGCGTCCTGGGCGTGGCACTGCCGACGGCACCGCGAACCTCGGCAAACGTCGGCGACCTGACCGTATTGTGGCTGTCGATCGACCAATGGCTGATCACAATGCCGATCGACGCCAAGGACCGGATCGTCGAGGATCTGACAAGCAAGACAGCCTCCTTGTTTGCCCTGGTCTGCGACATGAGCGATGCCCGCGCGATTATCCGTCTCGATGGCGACGGCGCGCGGGAAGTCCTGATGAAAGGGACATCGGTCGATCTCACCCGCGGTGACTGCAAACAGGGCACGGCCAGACGCATGACATTCGCGGAAATCGCCGCCATGTGCCACTTCGTGGAAACCGATCCCGATGTCATCGATGTCTATGTCTTCCGCTCTTATGCCGATTATGCCTGGGAGTGGATCAAGGCAACCGCCGGCGACGGCTCGCGGATTGACCTGTTTACCAAACAACCGGCCCCGAAGGTCTGATTGTCGGCATCGGCAGAAATCTCCTGCACGTTTCTTGTTCGGCAATGGGCATCCGTCGTATAGGATAAGTTGAGGAACGACGTCGCTCTTCGCTTTCCGGACCGCTTCCAGGGGATACAACCTTCGGAGCCGTGATGACCGAGACAAGGATTTAAGCAGAGATGCTGGGAGACACACCGCGCGAACTGCCTCAGAAATTCGCTCTCCTGTTGTTGCCGGAATTTTCCATGATGCCAGTGACGGCGGCGATTGAACCCCTCAGGCTGGCGAACAGAGTCTCGGAGAAGGAACTCTATTCGTGGCAAATGGTGACGACCGACGGCAAACCCGTATCGGCATCCAACGGGCTCCTGCTTTCTCCTGACAGCGATCATGGTAAAGTGGGGGGGCGGACCAGCATCATTGTCTGCGGCGGCCTCAACATCCAGGACTATGCCGGCAAGCCGACGCTCAACTGGCTTCGCAAAATGGCCCGGCAGGGTCTCGGTATCGGGTCGCTGTGCACGGGCTGCTATGTGCTGGCAGAAGCCGGCCTTCTTGACGACCACACCTGCACCATACATTGGGAGAACATGCCGGCCTTCGCCGAGGCGTTCCCCGAAATCCGGATGAGCGGGAGCCTGTTCGAGATCGACCGCGACCGGTTCACTTGCGCCGGCGGCACGGCTGCAGTTGACATGATGCTCGCCGTGATTTCGTCACAACACGGCCCCGAACTGGCGTCGGCCGTCGCCGAACAGATCATCCATTCTCCGATCCGCCACCACAGCGAACACCAGCGGATGTCGTTGCCGGCGCGCATCGGCGCCCGGCATCCCAAACTCATCGGCATCATCGAGAAGATGGAAAACAATCTCGAGGAACCCCTGAGCCCGAGCATCCTGGCGCGCGACGCCGGACTGTCGACCCGGCAACTCGAACGATTGTTTCGCCGCTACATAGACCGTTCGCCCAAGCGCTATTATCTGGAACTGCGGCTCAAGAAGGCCCGGCTGTTGCTGTTGCAAACCGACATGTCGGTCATCAACGTGGCCCTGGCGTGCGGCTTTTCATCGCCGTCCCACTTCTCCAAATGCTATCGCGCGTTTTATGGCCGCACGCCCTATCGCGAACAGGGCGTGCCCTCAGACGGGCGCCAGACCAGCGAGCAGAAGATCGAAGCGTGATACGCCCGAGGGCCTAAAGCGGGATGAGAAAAGGTGTGGGCGGCTCTCCGCACGGATACCGCTCCAACCAATTGAATCCTGATCTTGTGCCGATCTCCCTGTCCGGTCGGACAGTATCGGCGGTGGCGATTGGAACCTCAACCGCGTTTCACGCGGACAAGAATGACTGTGGAAAGCTCTAGGAGGCTCCGTTGGCGGAATCGTCGCGTTGCATGGCGACACGGCCACGCCGGCGCAACATTTCAGCCGTCTCGACGCCGAACACCAGTTCGGTGAAACCGGCGATGGCCTTCAAATAGGCTTCAGCACAACGGCTCTCCTCGCCGCTGCACCGGCGGACGTCATCGAGTGAAATTTCACCTATCGACTCGATGAAGGAGCAGACGTTTGAACGAACGTTAGCATAGTTAGCATTGATCGGTATCTGACTGAGCAAGGGCTGCACGCATAGCATAAGCCGAACGACAAACTCGGCGTCTTCTACTGCGCGGCCATCAGGCCAGTTCAACGTTGGTGCCGTGTCTCCGGTGTTGTTGCGGCCCTTGCGGTACAATGCCAGTTTGATCAAACGGGGGGCTGCCTCCAGGGCGGACTTCAGGCTCGCCGAAAGCGCGTTGCGGATCGCAATTACGCGCCACCCCCAACCGGCCCTCATATCGACATCGACGTGGTTCATAAAGCCTTCCGCAATGGCGAAGTAGTGACCCAGGAATCGTTCGACGAGATCAATCGGCGCGCGGCCGGCAATCGCCTGAAGTGCGCCGTGAGCGGCAACTTCCATGTCATGCAAGAGACAGTCGCCGATGGTCGAAAGCTCGCTTGACCGGATGACGTCGTCACTGTCGGTTCCGACGACCTCGATCACAACCTTCATGATATCGGCGGCCCGCCCGAGGCGTGAAGACAGGAAGAGCAAAAGTAGATAGGCGTGTTCGGGGGCCTTTGTTCTGGCTTCCGCGTAAAGCGAGGCATATCGCTTTGCATCCTGGAGATTGAGGCTCTCCAAATGATGGGGCAAGGAATCGGTGAACTTGATGGCGGTCTCTGCGCGTTCAAGAACGAAAGAGATATCGCGAGCATCCTCGAGAACACGGTCTCCGCCGAGTTGCGCGGCAAGCCGCATGTATTCGATGCCGCCGACCTCAAGCGGGGTGATCTGTTCGGCAAGGGCGCGTTGACATAAGATGTGGAGTTCACGCGTGCATCTGGCAACGCTTTCGCGGTCTTCGTCGATCAGCGAACGGGAAAGTATCTCGTCCAGCTCGCCGATCTGCTCGACGGCAAGGTCATTGCAAAGCCAGTTCCAGATCGGCTCGATCGACTGGCGATCAATGCGCCCGACCTGCTTGTCGGCTGTCGTCTTGTCGACCAGCAGGTCCTCGAACGGCCGGCAGAAAAGACGCAACGGCGAACCAACCCGTTCTCCCTGATTTTCCTGATCGGCCAGCGCGTTCCTGGCATATGACAATATGAGATCGTGCGGGAAGGACTCTCCCCCGTGCAACCGGTCAAGCTCGACCTCGCGAATCAGAAATCGCGCTGCAGCAGGCGTCAGAGACGACAGGTATGCTTCAAGCTGTTCTGTCTTTAATGAGCTTAGATTCATGTCCGCGAGTTCCGGCATTGTGACCATCGCACGATCCCCACAGCACGTGCCCGGTGTCCCCATGTGATTGGATTATCGTCCAAATCATTTAATAATCCGTTCAATTGATTCACCGCCCGGTAACCAATTGCCAATTGGCGACAATGCCCCAACCTTCATCGGATTCCGCGGCGACGCGACATGGCACAAAAAAGGCGGACTCCCAGAACGGGAGCCCGCCTCCAAATTAGTGAAGCCTGCGACCGGGGGCAATTAGGCAGACAACACTATGAAAATTCATATTTGAATATGACTGTTTTGTACATCAATTAAATTGATTTAGTGGCCGTGCGCCATAACACGCACATGCCTCACCAGATCCCGGCGGACATTAGGCCATGATCAACTCGACCAGATGCGGTCTAAGCAAAGCACAAGTTATGGTTAATCAAATCCCGAGCGTCCAGGCGGCGGATCCTGGCGTCAGTGTCCGGGCAAGATCAGCGTCACCCTCAACCCGCCCAGCGGAGAGTCCGACAAATTCACATTTCCGGAGTAAAGCGAGACCAACTCGGCAACAATTGACAGGCCAAGGCCGGTTCCCGGTGTGGTTTCGTCAAGCCGGCGGCCCCGCTTGAGCGCTTCTTGTTTCTGGCTGTCCGGCAGTCCGGGTCCGTCGTCGTCAATAACGATCGCTACCGATTGCCCGGAAGGCGGCGTGTCCGGGCCCGAACCGGCAACATGACGGGATACATCGACTGAAACGCTGCCCTCGGCCCACTTGAAGGCGTTTTCCAGCACATTGCCAACCATTTCCTCGATGTCCTGACGCTCGCCCTGAAACCGGACGTCATCGGGACAGGAAACCACGACTTTCAGTTCCTTGTTCGCATAGATCTTTGCCAGTGTGCGATGCAGAGCCTGAACCACCGGCGCAATATCGGTTACCGCTCCCAATGCGCGGCCCCGTGCGGCCACGCGCGCGCGGTCAAGATAATGATTGACCTGATCGCGCATCAGCACCGCCTGTTCGCTGACCTTGCCTGCAAATGGTCCGGGGTCGGTTTCAGCTTCATTGATGATGACGCTGAGGGGTGTCTTCAGGGCATGTGCGAGGTTGCCGACGTGGGTTCGGGCGCGCTCGACAATTTCTTCGTTCGATTTCAGCAGAGCATTCAGCTCTTCGGCGAGAGGTTCGAGTTCTTCAGGGTATGTACCCGACAAACGGGTCTTGCTGCCCGACCGTATGCTGCTCAACGATTGCTGAAACACCCGAAGCGGGTGCAACCCGAAACGCACCTGCAGAAGCCCCGTCATGATCACCCCCAGACACACCAGAGAAAGGGCAATGGCCAGAGTGTTGTTGAAAGTCGAGATTTCCCTTTCAAGTTCCTTGCTGTCGCCACCGACAGTGAAAGCATACAGCGCGTCGGAACCGGCAAGCTGAATGCTCTGCTGGATGACCCGCAGCCGCTGGTTCTTGGGACCGTCGCTGTAATAGTGCACCAGCCCGTCTTCGCCTGTTGACGTGATCGGCTCGGCGATCGGAGGAAATGTCTGGTCCAGCAGGGAACGCGAACTCAGGGACCCCGAATCGCTGCTGCCGGACGGCGGCGACACCTGCCAGTACCAGCCGGACTCCAGAAGGTCAAAACGAGCCTCGCCGATCTGTCCGAGCTGATTGAGGCTGCCGGATTCGTCCAGTTCCACGATACCGACAAGGCCATACAGATGGGCCTGCAGCCGGGCATCGAAATTTCGCTCCATGGCACTTCGAAACAACGAAGACAACACCCAGCCGGTACCCAGCAGTGCGACGATGCTCCACATCGCCGCATAGGTCAGCAGCCTGAAGGCGAGGGAGTTACGCCGCATCTTCCGGATTTGTCAGGCAGTAGCCCAGACCCCGAACCGTTCGAATATAGTCGGCGCCAAGTTTCTTGCGCAGACGCCCGATGAAGACCTCGATCGTGTTGGAGTCCCGGTCGAAGTCCTGATCGTAAAGATGCTCCACCAGTTCCGTACGCGACACCACCCTCCCAAGATGATGCATGAGATAGGCCAGAAGACGATACTCGAGAGAGGTCAGCTTGATCGCCTGGCCATCGACGGTCACCCGGGCACTTCTGGTGTCTAGTTGAACCGGCCCACAGACGAATTCGCTGGTCGCATGCCCGGCGCTGCGCCGCAGCAGGGCACGGACCCGTGCCAGGATCTCTTCCATATGGAACGGTTTTGAAACGTAGTCGTCGGCGCCGGCGTCGAAACCGGAAACCTTGTCGCTCCAGCGGTCTCGTGCGGTTAGTATGAGAACCGGCATCTTGCGTTCGTCACGCCGCCAGCTTTCAAGAACGGATACGCCGTCCATGACCGGAAGACCCAGATCCAGGATCACGGCGTCGTAGGGTTCGGTATCGCCAAGAAAGTGGCCCTCCTCTCCGTCATGTGCGCTGTCAACCACATAACCGGCATCGGTCAGCGCTGCCGTAAGCTGACGGTTGAGATCGGCATCGTCTTCCACAACAAGCAGGCGCATCGTCAAAGCTCCCCAGTAGACGCATTCATCGTTATATAGTGAGGTGGTCTGTCAATTGCGACGGCAACGCTCACCGCCCCGCCGGCACAGTCACGAGAACCTGACGGTTACCCACCAGAAAAATGATCTTCCAATCACTGCTGCCATTTCTGTTGACAAGACGCCACCCAACGGCGCGTGCAGACGGTGGCAAACCCTTCATCTGCCGGGCTTGCCGGATGACCCGCCGCGGCGGGCGGCCCTGGGCAATTCTCAAACTCGGGGGAGGCCGTGGAGCGGACTGAAAAATACGTCGGGAAGATGCTTTGGAAGCCCGCCTTAGACCTCTGCGGGCTTTCCAGCCTACCGGCCTCAAAGACGTGTCTTTGCTGGCATCCTGGATTCGTTCGACACTGTCGGGCTTTGACGTCATGAGATATCCGGCCGACGCCGGCGCATTCAAACAGACCGCAAGCAAAGCCGCCGCGAAACACAAAGGCATTGCGGCGCTGTTTGCACGGGCGCGCCATGCCGATATCAGTCTTCTGAATTCCATGGTGCGACGTTATGATAAGCGACCTGAACAGCGCATGAACCGAAAACAGCGCATTCGACAGACGTTTGCAACCAAATTCTTTGCGCCCGCCGTTGCTGTCTGTTCAAGCCTTGGACGCTTACACGCCTCAATCCTTGGGCACTTTCACGTCCGTGGTATTGGTTTCGGCAAGCTTTGTCGCAGAGTCCGTGCCGGCAACAACAACCGCGTCCTGATACTGACGCCCCAGTTTAAACCCGGCTGCAAAAATCACCGCACCGCAGATCAGAACCGTAAAACATACCAGAAACAAGGAATGACCGGCCTCGTCCCGCCGCTTGAAAATCTGTTTGTTGTATCCCCTCGCCGAAATTGTCTTGCGACTGCTTCGTGTCTTCACACTTACTCCCCCAATTACAAACACCCACAAAAACCGACTCGACATTTCTGCACGAAACGCCGCTACCGATCAGTCGTGGCAGTCCGTTCAGAACGGTCCGGCCTCAGTCGCGTGCTCCCTCACCTGGCTCGCGACTCACCGGCGTCTGTCTTGAATCTTAAGCATTGTGAGAACCGAGACAAGACGCTTCGAGCACTTTTGCTGTGATTTGTTTCAGCCGCCGGCATTGCTGGCTACCGCCCCGCCCTTTCCCGGCTCACAGGTTCGGTCATTTCTTCTATGTGTTCAATCCGGTTCGTCGTCGTCGAGGACACGGTATTCATAGAGCGGCCATGGCACGA
This sequence comes from Alphaproteobacteria bacterium, assembly GCA_021775805.1. GTDB lineage: Bacteria > Pseudomonadota > Alphaproteobacteria > Rhizobiales > JAJFHC01 > JAJFHC01. The sequence continues at coordinate 8,536 of JAJFHD010000025.1, forward strand.
TCAAATCGGCAATATCGTCCTGGGAGACCTGGTTTTCGCTGACCGTTCGTCCGCGGACCGATATGCCGGCGGCATGGACCGACTGCAGATCGCCGGAAACCAGCGGATGCCACCAAAAAAGGTCACGGCCTTCGTCAACGAGGCGATAAGCACATGTGGGCGGAAGCCAGTTGATTGTGGACAGCTTGTCGCTCGTCAGCGCCAGACAGTCCGGCACGCAGGCGGTCCGGTTGACGTAATCCGAACACTGGCAGGTGTGCTCGTCAAGCAGTCGGCAGGCGACGTTGGTGTAGGAGACCTCGTCGGTGTCTTCGTCTTCGAGCTTGACCAGACAGCATCTCCCGCACCCGTCGCACAACGACTCCCATTCGGTTCGGGTCATCTCCGACAGAGATTTAGTGCGCCAAAACGGTTCGTCTTTCTTGTACATTTGCTGTATTATAACCATCTATTCGTAAAGTGTGACCGTGTGAGGGGCGTCGGTCGCCACTTTGTCGGTACCGAGTAATTCTTCTCATGTTTGGGGCGAGAGTTAAAAGTAGCGATAATCGTGGTGTTCGGAGAACCATCCGGACATCGGAGACGCCAAAAGACCGGGTGCACCATTACTGCCATTGTTTTGTGTTGGTTGGTGCCCTGATTCAGTTTTCGGGGATCATAACTTGACGGATTCGAAGAAGGAAAAACAGATAAACGAGCGGCTCAACCGCGTCGATTCCTGGGTCGATTCGACAGTTTTTGTCATCTGGGACTGGCTTGGCCGGGCATGGAACGCCTACTCGTCCTCCCTCGAACGATGGCGGGTTCGCGGCCTGAAGCGGATGGCACTGGAACTGGTTTCGGATGGTGCGACCTTGTCGCTCGTCTTTCTGATCGTGCTGTACCGTTACGGCCTTCCCCAAGTGGAGGAAGACGGCGACATCTGGAATCAGGGCCGCAAGGTTGCGGTCACCTTTTACAACACCGACGGCACGATCATCGGCCGGCGCGGGGTCCGTCAGGACGATGCAGTGCCGCTTGCCGAAGTTCCACCGGTCCTGATCAGAGCCGTACTGGCAACCGAAGACCGCCGGTTTTTTGATCATATTGGATTGGATTTCCAGGGCACAGCCCGCGCTATGCTGGAAAACGTGCGGGCTGCCAACGTGGTTCAGGGCGGCAGCACGATCACGCAGCAGCTGGCAAAAAACCTGTTTCTGTCACCGGAGCGGACGTTTGAAAGGAAGCTCAACGAGGCGTTTCTTGCCCTGTGGATCGAAGCCCGCCTCAGCAAGGAAGAGATTCTCAAACTGTATCTCGACCGGGCATACCTGGGTGCTGGAACCTACGGGGTTGAGGCAGCATCGCAGTTTTACTTCGGCAAGTCGGTGCGCGACGTCACCCTGCCGGAAGCCGCCCTGCTTGCGGGCCTTTTCAAGGCGCCGAGCAAGTACGCCCCGCATGTTGATCTGAAGGCCGCGCATGGCCGCGCCAGCGTCGTGCTGGAACGCATGGTGGTTTCGGAATTCATCAGCGAAAGCGAGGCATTTGCCGCACGGAGAGAACCGGCCGACTACCTCAAGCGCGACAGCTACGACACGCCGGAGTACTACCTCGACTTTGCCTACAATGAAATTCAGTCGCTGATCAAAGAGTATCATCTCGAGACCGAGTTCAATCTGGAAGTCACCACCACGATTGACAGCAAGCTTCAGAAGATCGCGCAAGCAACCATCAACAACACGCTCGATGTCAATTCAAAGGCCTATAAGGTCAATGAAGCCGCTCTGGTTTCCATGACACCTCAAGGTGCTGTGAAGGCGGTGGTCGGCGGCCGCGACTATGAAGTCAGCCAGTTCAACCGCGCGACGGACGCAAAGCGCCAGCCGGGTTCTTCCTTCAAACCGTTTGTGTATCTGGCAGCCCTGCGATCGGGCCTCAGGCCAAGCACTGTGTTGTCAGATTCACCGATTACGCTGGGGAACTGGCAGCCCAAGAACTACAATCACAAGTACCGCGGCCGGGTGACTCTGGTCACGGCACTGAAAAAGTCGATCAACACGATTCCGGTTCATATCGCCGAGATGATCGGGAGGCGAACGATCATCGAAACCGCCAAGCTCGCCGGGCTGCAGTCACCGTTGAGCGCGAACAGATCGATGCCTCTTGGGACATCGGAAGTCACGGTCATGGATCTTACTGGCGGCTATGCCTCGTTCGCCAATGGCGGCACCGCTGTCAAGCCGCATGCCATTCTCGAAGTCCGGAGGTCCGACGGAACGGTGCTTTACAGCCGCGAACGCAATGCTCCCGACCAGTTGCAGGCGGTGAATCCAGTCTATATCGCCGATCTCAATTTCATGCTCAATCAGGTCGTTCTCAGCGGGACCGGCCGAAGAGCGTTCTTGAAGACCACACCGGTTGCCGGCAAGACCGGCACCACCCAGGACTATCGTGATGCCTGGTTCGTCGGCTTTACTTCACGGTATGTCACGGGCGTATGGTTCGGAAATGACGATTTCACGCCGATGAAGCGGGTCACGGGCGGGCGGTTGCCGGCGCAAACCTGGCACGATTACATGGTCAATGCGGAACGCGGACACCCGCCAGCACCGCTGCCGGGGGTTTCCGTGGCGGGTGGCTATGAAGTCGCTCAGGAGGGCTTCGATGAAACCACGGAACTCGCCCTGCTGGAAGCCAGCAGCCGCGATCCGGTTGTCAAGATTCTATACAATATGGCCGGACTGTTCAGAAACGCCAAATCGAAGACCGAAGGATCAAGAACATACGATTCCTTCGCTGAATTCAGAGTAAATGACGATGATCAGGTCCGTGAGCATCGCCCCCGACAGAAACGCCGCAGAACAAGCAAACCTGACCGGGATCTTTGGAACGCGCCGATCGGCTCCGGCGGTTTTCGTTAGAAAGACGGGCCATTAGACAGTGCGTTCTCTCATTCAACTTGTATTGTTCCTGTTTGTCGGTGGTGGGTTGGGCTATTGCACGGCCGACTTTGCCATGACCGATGGATTGAAAGCCGTGGCGGTTTCCAATGGTCCATGGCGGACTTGGCCGGCGATTGCCAGCCCGACTGCGGATCCCTACACGCGCGCGCATTTTGCAGAGGTCGGAAAACTGGCCGTGACGTCATTTGAGGCGGTAACCTACCGGGCGGTGAACGACAGCGGCGGCACTCCCCTCGACCTGGACTGTACCTATGAAATTGAAAGCGGCGCTCTGCCGTCACGCTGGTGGTCTATAACAGCCTACGACGATTCAGGACACCTGATCGAGAACCCCGCGGAAAGGCATTCCTTCAACAACACCAATCTCCTGAGACAACCCGACGGAGGCTTCCGCATCACTGTTTCCCAGACCGCGCAACCGGGGAACTGGCTGCCGACGAGGGGCGGCGGCGCATTTCGGCTCTTGCTTCGTTTGTACAACCCGAACCAAGATCTGACAGACAATCTCGACAAAACCGCCTTGCCAACGATTCACCGCGGGACATGTTTATGAAGACCTGGATTTTTTGGGCAACAGCAACAAGCTTGCTCGCCGCGATCGTCCATTTGTCCCTGGTTCTGTTCGTGCCGATGCTGGATATCGGTGCCCGGATGGCCCAATTCGAGACCACAAGTGAAATCAATACGTTGAAGAAGTTGTCTTCGGCAAATGACAAAAACACGATGCTGATCGAACCGAGCCCGGATATCAGCTATGCGTTTTGCCGGTTCGATCTGTCCAGCAAACCGGTCCAGGTATCCGCGCCGATCCCCGACAGTTACTGGTCGGTAAGTGTCTATTCCGATACCGGTGAGAATATCTATACAATCAACGATACGCAGACCGGTGTGCGAAACCTGAAGCTGTTGATCGTCAATGCCGACAGTCAGGATTCGGTCAGCAACAATGCTCTGGTCAAGGATGCGATTACCTTTGCATCGCCCGCATTGACCGGCCTGATCATCTTCAGGGGCTTCGTCCCGGACCGCAGTCGTCGTGCGGAAGTCGACAACATCGTCGCCGCTGCGCGCTGCCAGAGCCTTTGATCTGACTGGTAATGCGTGTTCGGGTATGGCTCAGAAGCACAGGATCATGACAATGTTGAGAGTAGCTCGAGCCAGTCAAAATGGGGCCGTGCGTCACCCACCCAACAAATCACGATTGTTCTTTTTCTTCTTTGACCGGCCGCCCGACGCGATCACGTCGTCCTCAGGAAAGGGCCATGTGCGCAGTCTGTCTTCCAGTGCGTCGACAGTTGCCGCGTATCGGTCGATAGCAGGAAGTACACCATAGTCGGGATAGTCAGGATGCTCCAACCGGCTCTTGCGAAGTTCCAGACGGTAATCGTCAATGCGATTTCTCAGGGCAAGGACCGTCCTTCTCGTTACCCGTCGGTTCGATTTGATCCGGGCGGTTGTGTTGTGAATTTCGTCTCCAGACACCTCGCCGCCATAGAGCAGGTCGTCACGCCGTCTGGCGTCGGCCTGATAGACACGGTCGGCGACATCGCCGAATTGCTCCGCAAGCGACACCTCGGCATAAAGATACCCCAACAGCGTTTGTGCGGTTCGGCTCGGAAGCCGGTGCTCATAAACACTTGCACCGGTATTGTGGGTTACCCGCCGGCTGGTTTCGTAGCGGCTGTCCGCGACACCGACGTCTTCGATCATGGCCCCTAGAAACCGGTCGAGAGACCACCGGCGGTCCCGATTGAGCAGTGTCCCACTGCGCGCGCGCAACGCTTCTTCATCCGGCGTATAGTCGAAATCAGAAGTCAGAACACCACGTATTTCGCGCACAGCGGTTCGGGCTACCGGGACGATATGTTCCTGGATGAACGTCGGTTCCGTGCGTCCGAAATCGCCTGTCATGCTGCAGGCCGGAATTACCGCGGCTGCCAACAGGATGACGGAGACCCGGCTGGCGGCGTTGGTCAGTGCCCAGCGGATCCATAACATACCAGGTTCTCCGGAATTGTCCCGTTGGGGACTTGGCTTCTGCTTAATCGTCCGACTTTGCAACGGCCTTGCGGGCGCGCGGTTTTTTGGCAGGGCCGGAAATTCGATCCGCAAGGCTGAATTCGTCCCGGTCTATTCTGACGCCAGGGAATATGATGACTTTCGCCGGCGTCTCTAGCCGCACTGTTCGAGCGGTGGTCATCTTTGATGTTTGAAACTCCAGGATATCAGCCATTTCAATCTCCTCGCCGATCCTGAAAAGCAAATCAGCGATACTTCGCCACGGGCATTCCAACTCGACGTGGCCCCAATTAAAGCGCCGTTATGGTTAATAAAACCTAAAGCCCAGTGCCAATGTCCGGTTCATTCAAAATTTGCTATAGAAATTTACGGTTGTTCCATTGTTTTGGTGTTTGATTGATTGAAAGCCATTTTCTCTCCGGGGGCATCGGACAATGGAAAATCGAATCAGGAAACTTCAGCAAATTGCTGACCTCGCCGGCGAAAAATCCAGCGACCGCCGGCGAGAGCTGCTGCGCGAAATTACCGATCTTTTCCTCGAACAACCGTCGACCTACACCAGCCGGGAGACCTGGTTCTTCGGCGACATTATGGAGTCTATCGCCTACGATCTCGAGGTGCGCGTGCGGTTGGAACTGGCACAACGCCTGGCCGACGAGGCCGCAGCGCCGCCCGACCTTATCCGCAAACTGGCCTCAGACGAAATTACCGTTGCCCGCCCGGTCATTGAACGAAGTTCTGTCCTCAGCCAGGACGACCTGATCGAAATCGCCAGCGGTCAGAGCCAGGACCATTTGCTCGCAATCACAAACCGGCCCGACATCGGGGAAGGTGTTTCGGAAGTTCTGGTCGACAATGGCAACGATGAGGTGGTGCAAAACCTCGTCGACAACGAGACTGCCGCAATTTCGCTGAGATCGTACGAACGCGTTGCGGAACGGGCCATCGACGCCAACAGCGTGGGCCTTTCGGCATCGCTGGCGAAGCGGCCCGACCTGCCAAATGACATTCTCAAAGACGTGCTCAGCGAGCTGACCGTGGAAATTCGCGAACAAATTATTGCCGAGACCTGCGGTGTAGACCGCGAGCGTCTCGATGATATCCTCAGCGATGTGGTCAGTTCTCAAGCGCACGATCTGGACGACGGGCAGGATGTTGAAAGCCAGCCTGAACTGGTCGTCCGCGAACTTGAGCAGAAGGGCGAACTAACGGCGGCTAAACTGATCGAATTCGCACACGAGCGACGCATGCCGGAGTTCATCTGCGGCCTCGCGAGGCTGGCCCGCATCGACATCGCCACCGCACGCCGGGTATCGATGGACCGAACCGGGGATGGACTTGCGCTTACATGCCGGGCCGGAGACATGCCGACTCAACAGTTCGCGACTTTGATGCAAGCCTTCGGCGGCATGATTCAAAAATCTCAGCCGGAAATCGATGAACTGGTGAAAATGTACGACTCCCTTGCCGTTACCACCGCCCAGCGCATTATCCGGTTCTGGAATGTCCGCAAGAGTACGCTTAACGACTCGGTCAAGAACGCCGCGGCATAAGACCCTGAACAGTTCCTAGCCGGGGTCAATGACACCTGAGAGAAGCGCATCGCCCATGCGGTTTTCGACGTCGATTACCCAGATATCGGGATCGTAGCGCAACTGTCTCTCCAGATAGTCGGCAATCTCCACCGACGCGTCTTCGGCGCCCCCGAACAACTCAATCCACCGTCTGTCGCCGTCTTCCGCAATCGCTCCGCCGGGCGCCGGGGCATAAAGGCGCATTCTTCCATCCAGACTGTCGAGACGCACCATCACCGCGCCGGCATCCGGGTCTCCCTTGCGGGACACCGCCGCCCAGAGGCCCTGAATAAAACAGCGCCTGACATAGGCCTGAATCCAAATGTCCGTTCGCAGCCGCATCGGTCACCATGATATTTGTGGTTGAGGGCCGACCGGCCCTCGTGGTCAGGTCGAACTGAGAACAGAAACGCCGGTTATCTTGCGCAGTTCACGCAGAAGACGTGGTGAGATTTGTCCGGTTTCGACAAGTCGGCGATCCTGTTCAAATTTCCTGATAGCCTGACGTGTCTGTTCGCCCAGTACACCATCGACTGGTCCTGGGCTGTATCCAAGTTCTGCAAGCCCGCTCTGAACAAGCTGAACGTCTTTGCTGACTGGTTCCTTTTCCTTGGGCGTCGGCTCTATCGACGGCGCAGGTGCAGCGGCGACTTCGGCCACACGTCTGTTGAAACGTATCTTGTCAAGCAATTGCTGCGTCGGTTCGCCGTTCGCCGCCAATCCGTTGGCTTTCTGGTAAGCGATGACGGCCTGCCGTGTTTTGGGGCCGGGAAGACCGTCGACCTCTCCTTCGTAGAACTTCAACTCGGTCAGTTCGGTTTGCAGGTCGTGGACCACCACCTGTTGACGGGGCTTCGGCAGGACATTGATGGATCTTGGAAACTGGGCAAGGGTCATGCGTGCGGTGTAGTCATCCTGCAGCGCATTCCGCGTCACGGAATTTACCTGATGAATCTTGGTTATTGCGATCGGTGCCGGATGCCGGCCTTTCTGGCCAAGAATCGCGTTCCACACGATTGCGATACTGAGGCAACCGAACGCCGCAGTAGCGAAAAATGAACCCTTTCTCGTCACCGCCAGCCCTCCTCGACAAGATGTTGTAGCGTATCGTGCATCAGATTATGGCAATCGTGTGAACACAGCCTGAATCAGTGACCGGCGTGTGGGAAAACATTTATGCAGTCTGTTTCAAGCAAGGCTCCGGCTGCACCTGCAGCGACGGCTCAAGGTTTGGAAAGTCGACAGTAACTGTTGTTCCCTCCCCGAGCACACTTGCGATATTCAAGGTTCCGCCATGCAGTTCGGCAAGGCCCTTGACCACTGACAGACCAATGCCGGTTCCGCCATGGATCCGGCTTAACCCATTGTCAGCCTGGACAAACGGGACGCCAAGACGGGGCAGAACCGCTTCAGGTATACCTATGCCGGAATCCCGAACCGTCAGTCGGTGCAAACCCTCTTCCACCACGAGGTCCACCGTGACCCGGCCTCCACCGGGCGTAAACTTCAATGCGTTTGAAATCAGGTTCAGGGCAATCTGCCGATAGGCGCGCGGGTCGGCATAAATCGGCCCCTGGCTGCCTGCGGCCTCGATCGTCAGATGAATCTGTCCTTTTTGTGCGCTGGGCATCAATGTTCTGACACAGTTGTCAATGATGCCGGTTGCATCGAACATAACCGGGTCGATCTCAAACTTTGCCGCTTCGATGCGTGACATGTCGAGGAGGTCGTTGACCACACTCAGAAGATGGGTGCCGCTTTCCCTGACAAGCTCTGCATATTCGACCCGGTGCTCATGGCCGCCCAACTCGTCCAGTTCATCGCGCACGATTTCCGAAAACCCTATGACGGCGTTGAGCGGCGTGCGCAGTTCGTGACTGACTTTCGCTAGAAAATGTGTCTTGGCCTCGTTGGCTGCCTCTGCTTCGTCGCGAGCCACCAGAAGTGCGTCCTGATGGTGTCGGCGCTCGGTTACGTCTCGTGTGATGGCCACGACCGGATGCCTGCCACCATTTGCGTTGTCAACAGGCAGCGGGCGGCACCTCATTTCGGACCATCGATAGAGCGGTGGGCGTGGCGCCGTGCCGGATTCGGAACCGGGCCGGACGGCTACGCGGAACTCGACCGACGTCAGCGATCCGTTCCTGCCGGCGTCCTGGAGTGCCTGTCGGTATTTTGGCCGGTCGGCAACGTGGACCAACTCCGCAAGACCGTCGCCGATTAGGTCGGAACCATCGCCTCCGCCAAAGGCCTGCGTCGCCCCGGAGGCGAAGGAGACCCGGCCATCATGTTCGTGGCGGGTAATCAGGTCGGTTGCGTTTTCGGCGAGAAGCCGCAGTCTTTCCTCGCTGCGTCGCAAAGCGCCGGTCGATTTGGCGTGCAGATCCTGGATACTCAGCGAAAGTCCGCCGATATAGCCCATTGCCGAGATAAATCCGAGCGGTGGCAATAGGTGAACTCGTTCTCCGAAGTCGTAAGCCTGGGGCATCCACTCCCAAAACTGCAGTCCCGAAAGCACTGCAAATACCAGGCAACACAAGCCAATCGATGTCAGCACCACTCTTTTGGAACCGGACAGCGCGGCTTCGACGGGAACGACGATCAACCATGCCAGGAGAAACGACCCGAGCCCTCCCGTCACGGTCGCCAGACATCCAACCAGCCCGGCAAGGCTGGCTGCGGACAGCAAATGAGCGGCATTCAACCGTCCGGTTCTGGACAGGTACAATGCAATCAGGATCGGAGACGCCAACCATGCCAACGCGGCCGACTCCCACAAGGACGGCCAGCCTAACTGCCAAATGTAAACCGGTATGACCAGGCAAACGATCGTGCCACCCATCAGATGCGACAGGATAAAAGTTTCGTGGCGTGCCCGGACGAGTTCATCCGCCTGCGCCGAGGCATGGACCAGTCTAGCGAAACGGTTTCCGACTAAGGTTCCCTGAAGAAAAATCGTTCAATCCCCATGTACAGCATGCGCTTAATTCGCTCCCCGTACGCATTATGGCGGGTGTGTCTTAAGGAAACTTGAAAATGGACCTGCGCCTGCCGCCGTGACGGCAGCGGAACCGATAAAATTTTAAACGATTTTGGCCTTTATCTGTTTCAAATTTGAATAGATATATATGATAATTTAGGAGAAATACATACATATTTTTAGTATTTTCGATTTTATACAAAGTATAATATAAGTAATATAAAAACTATACATAAATATATACGCGAAAGAAAATGATCTTTGCTAAGTTCTCAAAATCAACAAAACATCAATTGAAAGGGCAAATCGATGTTTATAGTGAGAACAATGTTCTGGTTGTCAGTAGTTGTACTGCTTTTGCCAACGGGAAACACGGCCACTACCGACTCTCCGGTGAAAGTTTCGAATGCAACGCAGGTTACGACTGATGACGCCTTGTACGCGGCCTACTCCACGGTCAGTGATATTTCGACGTTCTGCAGCCGGAATCCACAGGTTTGCGAGACCGGCAAACAGGCATTGAACATCATGGAAGCGAAGGCGAAATACGGCGCCCGACTGGTTTATGAGTGGGCAACTGCAGCGACAGGCGCGGGCAGTCCTTCTGAATCGCCGATGGCCATTCACAAAAATGCCGATCAGTCCGCTTTTATCGATCCCCACACACCGGTTTCCACAACCGGCGCTGCGGTTGTCGTGGCAGACGGAGGTTCACAGAACACCTTGAAAATCGAAGACATAATTCCAGAATGGGCCGGGCCGGATTCGCCGGCACAGCCTGCGTGAACAGCGGTCACAGGAATCCAAGGAGAAGCAATCCAAGCTGTGGGCAGACAGCGTTAGTCCAAGAAGAGTAATTCAAGCGGGTTTGACGGCCCAACATCGAGACGGCAGTTCATCTGCCTCCAGCACCACGGCGCGGCGTTCTCTGCCCTTTCACCGCGTCGTGGTGTTTTTTTGTCGCCACCCTCACCCCCTGCCGTGTGGGCATGAGAATTTTTCATTGCAACCCGACATTTGATGCTAAGAAGCGTCACGAGCGTTACATGCCTCGTATCCAGTCATCAAGTCGGATGTGTTATGGCGATTGCAGATCTTATCGACGACTTCGAACTGCTCGAAGATTGGGAAGAAAAGTACCGGTATGTCATCGAACTGGGCAAGGGTCTTCCCGAACTTGCGGACGCCTTCAAGACAGAGTCCAACAAGGTTCGCGGTTGCGCCAGCCAAGTCTGGCTGCATACGTCCGTAACCCTGGAAGGGCAGACGCCCACACTTCGATTCCAGGGCGACAGCGACGCCCACATTGTCCGCGGTCTGATCGCCATTCTGTTCGAAATGTATTCCGGACGAAGCGCCGGGGAAATTCTCGAAACCGACGCTGTGACCGTCTTCAGAGCCATCGGACTGCATGAGCACCTGACGCCGCAACGCTCCAACGGGTTTGCTTCAATGGTCAAACGCATTCAGCACGATGCCCAATTCGCGCTCAACGATGCATCCGTGGAACGCTAACGCATATTGCGATATCGGGGATTCACACCAAATCTGATCAGCAGCGCAATACGGCAGCCTCAGTAACACCGTCCGTTCAAACCGACTTCCTTACGCACCGGCACGAGGACTTCCTTCATTGCAATTCAGAGTGTGTTCCTGACAGGCACGGACAGGGCTGCTTTCAAGAATATCGTGCATCCTCGCAATCGATCCGATGAGTACGATCAAGCGCAAAGTGCCCAAACAAAGGAGCAACTTCGCGGTTCTGTTGCACCGACAAGCGCTGGTTGTCAGCCGTGGGCATAAATGATGTCGTCCAGATCCAGCCCGTTGGCCGTTGCCTTCGCTGCAGGAACAAAAGCGTCGTAGCACAAAATCATCGTGACACGCTTATCGTCGGGGGACAGCGGCAGGCGCAGCCAGAATTGTACCAGGTGATCCTTGTTGCGCTTCGGGCCGCGAACGACCCCTTGCGCCGGGCGACCGTTCATGGCAACCCGGCGGTATGCCGACCGCCAATAGTCTATCTTTTCTCCGAAATCCAGTTCATCGAGATACCGTCCGGTTATTTCACGATCATATACGTCGCGCAGACGCGTGCCGGCGAGTCGCACTTTAAACCTGCTGGCGTTGGCCTCGACATCCACCAAACTCACGAACGGCAACAGTTTGGGAAAGTCCATTGGCGAGATATCGTCCCGCGATGGCATGATCCGGCGCGCGCAACACTCACGCCAATAGTCGTAAAGTTGACGTTGTTCGGGAACAACGAGTTGTGTGCGGAATGTCAGATCAGGTGAGGCCGTCATAAGTCAAAATTCGATTCACGAGGCAAATGGAAGGTTAAGAATCACTTATAAGTAATATGAATCAAAAGCTTGAATCGGCGCAAGCATAATCAATGCCGTGGTTCATGATTAAGGGGGAAAAACGGACAGAACCGACAGCGGCGTTCAATCGATGCCGGCGTGGGAGTGGCAGGGAGTGGCAGGGAGTGGCCGAGGCGCATCGGAGCAAAACCCGCCGTTTCGACAAAAAAAGCCGGCGGTGGCCACAAAGCCTGATTCCGCCAGCTTTTCAAACTGAGTTGCAGTGTGGCGGTGTCAAGCGCCTGCGCTGCGCCCCTTTTGGCCAAGGCCCATTTTCTTGGCAAGGTTGGATCTTGCCGCTGCGTAGTTTGGCGCGACCATGGGATAATCGCGCGGCAAACCCCACTTTTCGCGATAATCCTCCGGCGTCAGATTGTAGTGCGTCCGCAGATGACGTTTAAGAGATTTGAACTTCTTGCCGTCCTCGAGACAGATGATGTAGTCCGGCGTAATCGATTTCCTGATCGATATCGCCGGCTTGAGAGGCGGTGCCTCTGGCTCGTTGCCACCCTTCACGGCAGTCTCAAGCGCTTGATGAACACTGGTAATAATGCCAGCAAGGTCTGAAGAGACGATCACATTGTTGCTGACATAAGCGGCAACGATCTCTGCTGTGAGGTCGACCAATTCTGGTTTTGAATCCATACTTTCCTGCTTCCGTTAGCCTGGTCCGTCGTGGTCGCTGTGTCGGACGAACACAACACCGGGCTCCAAGTTTTAAAATGGTGCGAACTTAGAGAAATGCTGATGAGATCTCATTGAGGCCTCATACAAATTTCAACTGGAGAAACGATGGGTGAAAGCATCGCTGCTCTTTTGCTCCAAATTCGCCCCCAAATGAGCGAGTCATTCGACCCACACCTAACGTGATTACATAAATATACCGACTTGTCTAGTGATTTGGAGCGTATATTAGGTATTCATGAACTCCATTGGCCGGTCTAACGCGAAAAACGTAATATATCACAGTTTAATATTAATCCACTCCGCCTCTACGCGCTAACTCTGCATGCTCACACAACTAAAATTTGACCATTGCAAATTTCGCGCGCTTGTTGTCACTTCGAAAACAAGCTTCGGTGCGGGGCAAGATCGGAAAAAGTAAAACTTGATTCTCGAATTTCTACAATTGCTTGCGGTCTTGCCGCAAACGCAGAATCAAGACTCCAGCGGTTGCTACACAGAGGCCGCCAGCAGGAAATAGACAATGAGATAGGTGCCCAGCAGGAACGTCGCCCAGAATGCCATGCTTCCGGTAGGCCAGGTCCTGGCCAGGATACCGTGGGGACCATGATGACGGTGGAGGGTCGATACGAAAGCATAGACCGTGCGATAGGCGCGTTGCGCCAATGCCGTCCAGGCTGTGGCGCCCTTGGTATCGAATTCAGCGGCAAGTGCACGCCCCAACCTGCGGTAGAACCAATCGAAGTCCAGCGTAATGGTAAGGGTTCTTTTCAGGATCCCGAGCAGGAGGAAGAATGCGAGACCGGAGAACAGAAGAAGCTGCAGCTGACTGACGACATGGCTTCCCGTATAGGGCACGTAATCGACCGCATAAGGCAACAGATTATAGAGCGGGCCGGGGATAACACCGATGGCGATGCACAGTATCGAAAAGAGAACCATGGCAGCCTTCATGTTCCACGGCGGTTCGTCGGGCCTCATTCCCGAATCCTTCTGGAAGAATACGAACCAGGGGAACTTGATACCTGCGTGCAGAAACACGCCGGCCGATGCCGCTGCGAGCAACAACCAGACAATCGCCAGGTGCTGATCGGCAGCCGCCTGGGAGATCATCGACTTACTGACAAAGCCCGACGTAAACGGGAACGCGGAGATGGCCAAAGCGCCAACGATGCCGCAGGTCGCGGTCAGCGGCATGGTCCGGAACAACCCGCCCAGATCCGTACACTTGCGCTTGCCGGTCATCAGCAGAACCGACCCCGCCGACATGAGCAGCAGCGCCTTGTAGATGATGTGTGCAAAGGCATGGGCCGCGGCACCATTGAGCGCCATCTCGGTGCCGATGCCAATGCCACAAACCATGAAACCGACCTGGTTGACAATGCTGTAGGCCAGTATACGCCGCATATCGTTTTCCAGGATCGCATAAACGATGCCGTAGAATACCATGTAGAGGCCGACGAAAATCAGGATCTCCGCTCCGGGGAAACCGCGCATCAGGACAAACACGGCCGTTTTTGTAGTAAACGCGGAAAGGAACACTGTGCCGCTCCACGACCCTTCAGGATAGGCATCGGGCAACCATCCCGACAACGGCGGCGCACCGGCGTTAATGAGGAAGCCCACGAGGATCAGCCAGCGTGCCGGGCTGTCGGGCATCATGGCCTGGAAGGCGATCGACCCGGTGGCCGAAATCTCCCCGGCAATACCGGCCATCAGCAGCACACCCCCGAGGAAGTGTATCGAGGCATAGCGGATGCCTGCCTTGCGGGCGTCATCGCCGCCGCACCAGACAACGATGGTCGATGCCACGGCCATGATCTCCCAGAACACAAACAGGCTGATCAGATCACCGCAAAACGTCACCCCGACCGCGGAACCGGCATAGACGAACGCCGACGCCAACTCGGTCGTGCGCCTCTGGTTCAGTGCAAACAGGGCGCCGCCGAAACCCATGATGCAAAAAATGGTGGCAAACAGTCTGCTCAGCGCATCGGCCTTTACAAGTATCAACTCGTAACCGAGATAGTCATAAGTCAGCGAAATGCCGCTGGGAACCGACCAGACGGCGATCAACGCCAACACCGGCGCGGCGAGCAGGGCGAGTGTGCGCAGGTTGCCGCGAAGGAACGGCAGGGCCAACCCGGCGAGGATCATGATGAGGCCGGGTGGTATCGAGGAGCCGTCAGTCATAGTAGGTATCCCGTCGCTTCAGCAAGGCGCCGAGGGCTTTGGAGCCGCCGACAAGAACGACGCAGCTCACGAAACCGAACCATGCCGCGAAACCAAATGTTCCGTCGACACCAAAATGCGGATGATGATGAACAACCAGGTCAGCGAGAACCGTGAGTGCAAGAATGCCGCAACCGCCCCACCACAAGGCCTTGATTGTCTTGGGGCGTACGAGCCAGTGATCGTCCATCACCTAACCTCCTACCATGGCGCGCGCGAGGCCCAGCGGAACCTCCGGGAACAGGAACAGCAGCACCGTTGCGGCCGCTGTTGCCGTGAGCGCGATCACGATCGGCAGCGGCGCCTCGCCATGTTCCCGCGACCCCTTGTCGGGCGCGACAAAAAATGCCCGGACGACAATCGGCAGGAAATAGGCCGCGTTCAGCAACGTGCTGGTGATGATTACCCCGACGGCGACCCACGCTTGAGTTTCCATCGCGCCCAGAAACATGAACCACTTGCCAAGGAAGCCTGCGGTCGGCGGTACGCCAATCATGCTAATCGCACCGATGCCGAAGGCTGCCATCGTCCACGGCATTCGCCGGCCGATTCCGTTCAGCTGACTGATCTCGGTGTAGTGCGCGGCCGTGTAGATCGAGCCGGCGGCAAAGAACAGTGTAATCTTGCTCACGGCATGAGCGGCGATGTGCATTGCCGCACCGACGGCTGAAATCGGTACAAGAATCGCCGTGGCAAGGATGACATAGGAGAGCTGGCTCACCGTCGAGTAGGCCAGCCGCTTCTTGAGGTTGTCCTGGCGCAGCGCAATGACGGACGCGATGAGCACGGTTGCCCCGGCGGCATAAAGCAGCCAGTCTCCCGAACCGTTCTCGCGCAAAAAGTCGATACCGAAAACGTACACCACAACCTTGAGCACGCTGAACACGCCGGCCTTGACTACAGCCACGGCATGCAACAGGGCACTAACCGGGGTGGGTGCGACCATCGCCGCCGGCAACCATCCATGGAAAGGCATCAGGGCCGCTTTTCCGATGCCGAAGACATAGAGCGCCAGGAGAACACCGACAAACCCGCCGTCGACCTTGCCGGCGAGAATTCCGCCCGGCGAAAACGACAGGGTTCCGGTAACCGCCCAAGTCCAGATGATCGCCGGCAGCAGAAGAACCATGGACGTTCCCAGCAGCAGCATCAGGTAAGTGCGCCCGCCCTGCTTGGCGTCTTCATTGCCCTTATGTGTCACCAGCGGATAGGTGGTCAGGGTCAGCACTTCATAGAAAATGAAAAGCGTGAACAGGTTCTCCGCAAACGCGATGCCCAAGGTGCTGGCAATCGCTGCGGCAAAACACATGTAGAACTGGGTCTGGCGCGGCTCGTTATTGCCTCGCATATAGCCGATCGAATAGATCGAGTTGACGATCCACAAACCCGACGCGATCAGGGCAAAAAGCATGCCTAGCGGCTCGACCGAAAAGGCCAGATCGAGGCCCGGCACAACTGTCGTCAGGACAACGCTGGGCGAACCACCGGCGGACACATGACCGTAGATCTGGAGAACAATGACGAACAGCGCGCCAGCGGTGGCCAGGGTCACGGCCTCGCGCAGGTTCGGCTGACGATTGCACAACGCGATGAGCAGGACGGCTGCCAGCGGCAGGCACAAGGCCGTTATGATGAGATTTTCCGGGCTCATTTGAATCCAGCCAACAGTGTTTCGGCAGCCTGCGACGCAATTCCCGCCGTCATGCGCGTATCAATTCCGAAATAGACCATGAATATGACCAGCAGCAGCATCGGTACCAGCATCGACATCGGCGGCTCGCTGGCTTTCGCACAAGCCTCGTTGGGCTCTCGAAACCAGACCGCTTCCACGACCTTGCCGACATAGACGACCGAGATCAGCGAACTTGCAACAATCAGGAACAGCAGCCACCACCAGCCTTTTTCCATTGCGGCTACACCCAGGTACCATTTGCTGACAAAGCCGACAGTTCCAGGGGTGCCGATTATGGCCAGTCCGGCAATCACGAATGCGCCCATGGTAATCGGCATCGTCCGGCCAAGACCCGACATGTCGCTGAGCCTGGCGGATCCCAGGCGGAAGACAACGGCGCCCAGCGCCATGAACAAAGCCGCCTTCATGATGGCATGATTGAAAAGATGAACCATCGACCCGGTGACGCCTGCCTGATTGGCAAGACACAGGCCCAGAGTGATGTAGCCGATCTGCGCGACCGACGAATAGGCCAGCATGCGCTTCAGGTCATCTTCGAATATCGCCACGATCGAGGCTCCGAACATGGCGCAGACGGAGAGCACCAGGAATATCTGGGTAACAGGAAGCGTGTCGAACACGATCTGAACACCAAAGACCGAGAAAAAGAACCTGAGCAGCAGATAGACCGCGACCTTGGTCGCCGTGGCGGCCAGGAAGACCGTGGCGACGGATGGTGCATAGGCGTATGCGTTCGGCAACCAGACATGAAGTGGGAACAGGGCCAGTTTGAGCGAGATCCCGACCGTTATGAAGGCCAGTGCCGCATAGACGGGCCTGGTGTATTCGATAACCGGCAACCGGGTCGCCAGGTCAGTCAGGTTGAGGGTTCCCGTGACCGAATAGAGCATGCCCACCCCGATCACGAAGAACGTTGCCCCGATCGTTCCCATGATCAGGTATTGGTAGGCCGCGAGCAGCGCGCGCCGGTCCTTGCCGAGGGCTATCAGGGCGTAGGTCGACAAGGACGAGACCTCGAGGAACACAAATGTGTTGAAGGCGTCATTGGTAATAACGATGCCGAGCAGACCGGTCAGGCACAGCAGGAACATGGTGTAGAACCAGGCCTGCTGGTCGGCGTCGATTTCCTGGGCCACGCTGGCGCGGGCGTAGGGCATGACCACGGCGCCAATCGTCGACACCAGAACCAGGACAAAGGCGTTGGCGGTATCAACCCGGTATTCAATGCCAAAGGGCGGTTGCCACCCCCCCATGGCGTAGGAAATCGGACCGCCGGACAGGACCTCTGTCAACAAGGTCAGGGCAATCACAGGCATCGACCAGGCCGCAATCAACGACACGCCCCAGGCGAGTGTGCCATTTCTGAGAAAGGCACAGATGATCGCCGCAACAAGCGGTATGACGACCTGAAGGGCCGGCAGATTGGCCGTCGTCATTCGCCGGCGCCCCTTTCGAATATCTCGTCTTCCTCGATCGTCCCGAACGCTTCGTTGATGCGAACAACAAGCGCCAGCCCAAGGGCAAGCGTCGCGACGCCGACGACAATGGCGGTGAGAATCAACACGTGCGGAAGGGGATTGGAATACACAGTGAACTGGTCGGCCAGAATTGGCGGCGTGCCGCCGAGTATCTTGCCGGGCGATATGTAGAGCAGATAGACCGACGTCTGGAACAGCCCGAGCCCCACCAATTTCTTGACCATGTTGCCGCGGGCAACCACCACGTAGAGGCCCGAGACCATGAGAAACACGGTTATCCAGAGGTTGTAATGGTTGACGATTTCCTGAAGCGCACCCATCAGCGCCCCCTGCCCGCAAAGGCGTAGAATATGGAGACCATGGTACCCGATACGGTGATCAGAACGCCCAGTTCGACCAGCAGAATGCCAAGGTGCTGTCCGCCGACGGGATCGTGTTCCAGAACCGAGTAGTTCAGGAAGTTGCCGCCCATCAGCATGGCGACGACGCCGACGCCGGTGAAAAGACCGACACCGGCGGGAATCAGCAGCCTGACGATGTTGGGCGGTGCAATTCTCTGGGCTGCGGGAAGTCCGTAGATTATCGAATAGAGAACGATGGCGGCGGCGGCGATGACGCCGGCCTGAAAGCCACCGCCCGGACCATAGTCGCCGTGGAACTGGACGTAGAGTGCGAAGACCAGAATGAACGGCAGGATAAGCTTGGTCGTGATGCGCAGGACGATATCGCGTTTCATGAGTCGTCCGCCTCAGGTTGTTTCGGCGCCTTGCGGCGGCCCCCACGCAGCAGCAGCAGGACGGCGATGCCTGCGGTGAATATCACGGCGGTTTCGCCAAGGGTGTCAAATCCGCGGTAACTGGCCAGGACAGATGTGACGACGTTCGGCACACCTGTCTGGGGAATGGATTGCTCTAGATAATAGGGCCCGACATTGAGATGAACCGGTGTATCGGCCAGTCCGAACGGTGCAAAATCGAGTGTGCCGTATATGAGAACAGCCGCTGTCACGACGGCAACGAACAACGGCAGGACCGGGGAGTGGCGCGGTGTCGATTCCTCGGTCTTGGTCAGATAGAGAACACTGAGCATCAGAACCGTTGAAATGCCGGCGCCGACCGAGGCCTCTGTCATGGCCACATCGACGGCGTCGAGCACGATCAGGACGCTGGCCATCAGGAAACTGTAGATGCCGCCGAGTATGACGACGGAGAACAGATTCCTCACGCGCACCACGCCAACGGTCACCGCGGCCATCAGCGTCAGGAGTACCATGTTGATGTAGGCTTCTATGACGGATCCTCCGATTTAACCGGCGAAGGCATGCTCGCCGAAACCTGGTCCGAGACAACCTGGTCTGACGTTATCTGACCTCCGGAGGACGGGTCGGCGAGAATCGGTTTGAGGCCCGCGGTCAGAGATGCCTGAGCCAGGGCATGGGTCGCGACCGGCCCGGTATAGAGCAACAGGGCAAGAATGATCACCAACCTGACCAGAACCAGAGGGTCGACGGTCTGAAACATCATGCCGATGAGCATGAGAGCTGCTCCGAAAGTATCGGACACACTGGCGGCATGCATGCGGGTAAACACATCCGGCATTTTCATGAGGCCATAGGCGCCGATAACATAGAATGTGGCCCCGGCCGTGAGAAACACCCAGCTCAGGCCGTCGAACAGGACGTCCATCATGATTGCGCGCCTTCTTCTTCGCCGTCATGAGCGAGGTCGCCATGGCGCCAGAATTTCAGAACAGCGAGCGTGCCAATCAGATTGAGAAGCCCGTAGGTGATTCCGATGTCCAGGAACTCGGGCCGCCCGGTCAGAAATCCGACCACCGCCAGCAGCATGATCGCGGCGGTTCCGATCGTATTGGCAGCCAGCACCCGGTCGAACACGGTCGGACCTTTCAAGGCGCGGACAACGGCAAAGATGTGGGCTACGGTTATCGCAATGGCGGCAATGGTGAACATCACGATTTTCCTTCAAAGGCGCAGACGCGTTTGTCCATTTCACCTTGTTCCAGGTCGGCCGCACCCGACTGGGTGATCGCATGGACAAGGATTTCGTCCCGCTCGACCTCCACGGAGATCGTACCTGGTGTCAGTGTTATGGAATTGGCGTAGATGTTGACGCCGATAGGCGATTTCTGGCCGGCTTTGACCCGGACCATCGTCGGAGAGATCGGCAGTCTAGGATCAACGATCACACGCGCCACGGTGAATGACGACTTGGAAATCTCCCAGGCCAGCCACGGCCAGTAGGTAAGCGAACCCAGCAGAAGTTGAATCGGATGGCCTTCGGAATCGACGATTGCCATACGATGTGCCAGGGCAACGGTACCCAGAACGGAGACGATGCCAAAAAACGTTATGAGAACAGTGTAATGGCCCGACAATACGAGCCAGAAAACAGCAAGGGCAATCGTCAAACTGACATAGCGCCAATTACCCACTGCCATAGTCCGCAAATCCTTACAAAACTGCGGTCATTTCCCAAATCAGACCGCAGCCAAATAGGTATGCCGGTATGGTTAACAGAAGGTTAACAAGGGTGGGTGGTGTAGAGTTATGCACCACTGTTTGCCCTAAGGTCTTGGAGGGATTCACCTTCGGAAGATTTCCTTTGATGTGGACAGTCTGTCGGCGCCTCCGTTTGAGCGTTATAGTTGATGAATGGAACAACAGCTGACCGTACCCGAAGAGTTTGCGACCGCTCGCCTGATTCTGCGAAAGCCTGGCATTGAAGACGCCGAACCAATTTTCAGCACCTATGCCAGGGATGCACGGGTCTGCCGCTACACCACTTGGCGCGTACACGGCACAATCGACGAGACCCGAAACTATCTGGGATCGTGCCGTGAGCAATGGTCGGGTGGCCAGGGGTTTGCTTACGCAATCGACCTCACGGGAACGCCCGGCCGTCCGATTGGCATGATCCACATGCGCCGTGGTTCACATCAGATGCAGTATGGATACGTCCTCGCCCGGGATGCATGGGGAAACGGCTTCATGACCGAAGCCCTCCACTGCCTTGTGGACTGGGCGTTGTCGCAGGATGAAATCTGGCGAGCGGCTGCCTATTGCGACGTCGACAACATGGCGTCCGCACGGGTCATGGAGAAGACCGGCATGGAGTTTGAAGGTGTCTTGCGCCGGTACTGCATCCATCCGAACGTTTCTGACGAGCCCCGCGACTGCCGCATCTATGCCAAGGTAAGATGATGCAAAAGGTCCCCGCCGCGATCGGTTGACTACCGGTCAGGCTACCTCGCTGCGAACCGGCCCGGCTGTGCTTTCGAACGGGCCGCGCCCGGTTTCACGCCAGTCCCAATAAGTCAGGGCGGTGCCCGCCTGGCCACGGGAGAGACGGTCGAACATGATTCCAAAATCGTTGATGGCAGCCGCATCGTCGAAGTCGTAGCGCTCAAGATCGCCCCAAAGCCTGCAGGTTTCCGTGAACATGTCACGGGTTGCACCGGCGGCCTTCAAGGCAACCACCAGCGCAGCGCCGCCGCCGTCTGCGACAATCCGGTTGGCCGTACAGGTGGCGACACCAGTGATATCGGCGAGATCGCCAACAGCGGTTTCAAGGTCCTGCTCGAAAATGGCGCCGGCAAATCGGACCAGCCGGTCTCTATCTTCTGCGCCGGCATCATCCCGGACATCGTCGACATCATAGATCAGGGGACGAACACTTTTGACCGGCAACAACAGGTCCGAATTCCCCATCGCGACGATCTGTCGAACCATGTTGGCGTCTTCGAGGAACCGACCGAGGATGTAGAGTCGCAAGTTGCGCCCGACAATCCAGAACAGGTCGTGGGCACAGGCGGGATACATCTCCGGCCGCACCAGCAAGGGTTCACAAAGTTCGGTGTCTTTTTTTGCCCGATCGCAAAGCTGCTTAACAACCGCCGCGGACAATTGTGCGCCTTGATTTTCGAGCATGGCTACGACCACGTCGGCTGACGAGTTTGCGACAATCTGCGCTGCGATTTCGGAGGACAGCGATTTCCTCTTTGCAATGGTCAACGACCGGTCGGGGCAGCGTCCGTACAGGATGTCCCTTATATCGCGGTACGTGCCGCAGGTTGAGCCTTCCAGAAGCGGCTCGGCTACCTTGAAATCTTCGTCCGTGATCAGTTGCGAGACCAGTGCCGGCGCCACATCCCCCAGGTTCGCAAGCCGCTGAGCCAGTTGCCGGCGAATGGCGGCCGGTGCCGATGACAATGCACATTGCAGGACATCTATCGCAAAGGCGCGCTCATGAGGGTGGAACATGTTCGGCGGCAACAGCAACAGGTCGGAAAGCTGACGGAACGTCTGCTCATCAAACCGGTCCTGCGACAACACCTCTTTCGCCTCAACCACGCGCAGGCCGGAATCTTTCGTAGGCTGCGCGGATTCGCCTTCAACAACTTTGCACGATTTTGCTTGCTGCGGGTTCGCCATGATCCACCTGATTGGATTTTTGTTATGGCTAAGCTAACACGAAGACCGCAACACTAAGTTGAATTCAATATAACAATTCTATTTTTTACAGATATACTCAATCTATACGAAAATTTGACTCAACGTTACGTAAAAGTGTCCTCCAATTTTCAGACAATTTGATCTAATTTGCAATCATGTGCGAGGGTTTCCCACCGGCGGCGGCGCTTTGGCCAGGCCAATAAAGGCATCACCAGACCATAGGCGTTCGAATGGTTTTGCCCTATATCAGGCGGGCGAACAGAGCTGACACGGCATTCGGAGCCAAGGGCTTCAGGAGATTGAACACATGGCGAGGGTTTTTCGGACATTGGCGGACTATGCCGACGCACAGGACAGCCTGATCGGCAAGAGCGACTGGATGCAAATTACACAAGAGCGGATCGATGCGTTCGCCAACGCAACCGGGGACCATCAATGGATCCATGTGGATCCCGATCGCGCCCGGTCGGAACTCGACATGCCGACCATAGCGCATGGCTATCTCACACTATCGCTGCTGCCAGGCTTCATGTCGGAAATCATGACCATTTCAAGCGTAACCCGCGCCCTGAACTACGGCTCCGACAAAATCCGGTTCATCAACATGGTGCCGGTCCTGTCAGAAGTCCGCGGTTCGGTCTATCTGAAGAAGGCGGTCCTCGACAAGGCCAGCCTGCGGGCCCACACGACCGTAACGGTAGAGATCGAAGGCCAGGAACGCCCTGCGCTCGTAGCGGAAACCATCACGTTGTATTTTGAGGAGAATGGCCAGCCATGACAGCCAAGATTACCAAGACCGATGACGAATGGCGCGAACAACTGGACGACATGCAATATCACGTAACCCGCCAGCACGGAACCGAACGGCCCTTCACGGGCCCCAACTGGGACTCCAAACAGGCCGGTGTCTACAGTTGCGTCTGCTGCGGCAAGGATCTGTTCGATTCTGAAACCAAGTACGATTCCGGAACCGGATGGCCAAGCTTCTACGCACCTGTGGATGATGTTGCGGTTTCGGAACACGTGGATCGCAAGCTCTTCATGAAACGCACCGAGGTCCGCTGCGCCGATTGTGACGCGCACCTGGGACATGTATTTCCCGACGGCCCGCAGCCGACGGGCCTGCGCTATTGCATGAATGGCCATGCCCTCTCGATCAAACCAAAAGAAGACTGAACACAACACATGAACCGTACCGTCTCCGACGACAGAATTTCCGCTCCCGTCGCCAAGAAAGCCGACTGCTTCGACCTTCATCATGGTGTCAGACGAAACGATCCCTATGCCTGGATGCGTGCGCACAACTGGCAGGACGTGATGCGCGATGCGTCTGTACTGGCGGAAGATATCCGTGCCCACCTGGAAGCGGAAAACGCCTATACCAAACAGGTTCTGGGCGATACCGAAGGCCTGCAGGCGAGCCTGTTTCAGGAGATGAAGGCGCGGATCAAGGAAGACGATTCCTCGGTGCCGACGCCTGACGGGCCATATGCCTATTTCGTGCGTTATGTAAAAGACGGGCAACACCCGGGTTATTGCCGGCAAACGGTCGATTCAGCGGATGGCGACAAGGACGAAGCCGTGCTGCTTGACGGCAATGCCATGGCCGAGGGATTGGCATACTTTAAACTGGGCGGGGTGTCCCACAGCCCCGACCACGAGTGCGTGGTTTACGGCACGGACAAGAGCGGCGCTGAATTCTACACGCTTGAAATCAGGCATGTGGCGCGCGGCGAAAATCTCGGCGATGTTATTGAAGACACAACCGGGGGCAGTGTCTGGAGTGCGGATTCCCGCACTCTGTTCTATACCCGCGTCGACGAAAACCACCGTCCGTCAAAGGTCTTCCGCCATCGCGTCGGCTCCGATTCAAGCGAGGACGTGCTGATCTACGAGGAATCCGATCCAGGCTTCTTTGTCGGGATCGGCAAGACACTGAGCGGTTCCTACATCATCATTTCGAGCCACGACCACCAGACCTCCGAAGTCCGTCTGATCGATTCCGACAACCCCGAAGGACCGCTCCAACTGATAGCCCCGCGCGAAGTCGGGCACGAGTACGACATCGAGCATCAGGACGACCGCTTCGTAATCCTGACCAATTGCGACGATGCCGAGGACTTCAAGATCATGTCGGCGCCGGTCAGCGATCCGGCACGACAGAACTGGCGCGACCTGATCGCGCACAAAACCGGCCGGCTGATTCTGTCGCTGTCGGCATACCGCAACCATCTGGTGCGCCTCGAACGGGAAGACGGTCTTCCCAGGATCGTCGTCACCGATGCGAAGTCAGGCGACGAACATGCCATATCGTTCGATGAAGAAGCCTATCAGCTGGGGCTGTCGGAAGGCTATGAGTACGATACCACGACGCTCCGGTTCTCCTACAGTTCGATGACGACTCCCAGTCAGGTCTACGACTACGACGTCGTGACCCGGCAGCGGACATTGCGAAAGACCCAGGAAGTTCCCAGCGGCCATGAACCGTCAGACTACGTGACCCGGCGTGTCTATGCGCCGGCGGCCGACGGTGAAACCGTGCCGGTCACCCTGCTCTACAGAAACGACACCCCGCTCGACGGCACGGCACCCTTGCTGCTCTACGGCTACGGCTCCTACGGGATCAGCATTCCGGCGTCCTTTTCGACAACCTGCCTCAGCCTGGTCGACCGCGGCTTCGTTTACGCCGTCGCCCATGTGCGAGGGGGCAAGGACAAGGGGTACCGCTGGTATCGGCTGGGACGACGGGAGCACAAGGCGAACACGTTCCGCGATTTCATCGCAGCGGCGAACTATCTGACAGCCGAAAAGTTCACGTCGAAAGGAAACATCGTTGCCCAGGGCGGCAGCGCCGGCGGCTTGCTCATGGGAGCGGTGGCCAACATGGCCCCCGATCTCTTCCGCGGCATTCTTGCGGAAGTCCCGTTCGTCGATGTGCTGACAACCATGCTCGACGATACCCTGCCCCTGACGCCGCCGGAATGGCCGGAATGGGGCAACCCGATTGAGGACCGGAAGGCCTATGAGACAATCGCGGCCTACTCTCCCTACGACAATGTCAGCGCCCAGGCTTATCCCCATATTCTGGCGATCGCCGGGCTGGCGGATCCGCGGGTTACCTACTGGGAGCCGGCGAAATGGGTGGCGCGGTTGCGCGAGGTCAAGACCGACGACAATCTCCTGTTGCTGAAGACCAATATGGAAGCCGGCCACGCCGGTGCGTCGGGGCGTTTTGACCGTCTCAAGGAGGTCGCGTTAAACTATGCCTTTGCATTGAAGATAACCGGCAAGACGGAGGCATAGCGCTGACCGACCGACGAGCACAATCGGGAGACCTGATCGACAGTGGCCTGTGCCAGCTGCTGGTGGTCGACATGCAGGAGAAGCTGCTGCCTTCGATGGCCGATGCCGATGCGGTTACCGAGAAGTGCGGAACATTGCTCAATGCCGCCGCCATGCTGGGCATACCGAGCAGCCTCACCGAGCAATATCCCGCAGGATTGGGAAGAACAGTGGCCCAGTTGTCCGCCAAAGCACAGAACGCCCGGATCTTCGACAAGGTTCACTTCTCATGTTTCGCCGACGACCATCTGAAGGACCGGTTTAGTGCCGTGCGCGACGATGGCCGGGATACGATTGTCATCGCCGGGATAGAGGCCCATGTGTGTGTCGCCCAGACCGCCATTGAAATGGGCGCCGCCGGTTTCCGCGTCATCGTTGCGGCCGACGCGGTTGCCTCAAGACGCGGCACGAGCCGGGATATCGCCCTTGACCGGATGCGAAACTCAGGCGTCGAGACCACGAACACGGAATCGATCATTCTTCAGTGGTTCAACAAGTCGGGTCCGGTACATTCACAACCGTCACGAGACGAGGCGCAACCGGAGAACAAGACATGACATCCGCCAAGACACCCCCGTTTTCCCTGGACGGCCTTGACCATGTGGTGTTGAGAGTAGCCGACATCGAGCGGTCGATTGCCTTTTATCGCGACGTCATCGGCGCTGCTGAAGAGCGCAGAGTGGAGTCGATCGGTCTGGTCCAGTTGAGGGCCGGCACCTCGCTGATCGACCTGGTGCCGTCCGGCGGCACACCGTCGCGCGGCACCAACATGGAGCATTTCGCCATAAGGGTCGCACCGTTTGACGAAGATGAGATCCGCGGGCACCTCGAATCGTTCGGGCTGGAAACCCAGGACGCGGCCACCCGTTACGGCGCCGGTGGCTTGGGCCCGTCGATTTACCTGGAAGATCCGGACGGCAATACCATAGAACTCAAGGGACCGCCAAACGCCGGATCCCCGGGCAAAAACCACGGCAATTGAGTCGCCTGCCACTTTTTTCAATGGGCAGTTCTGGTCTTTGACCGCGCATCAGAATCGTTGCGCTTGACCACCGACTAAAGTAGAAGTTTCCCAGGCGGGTAGATTGTTTGCCACGGTTGCACATGGGCGCACATGGGCGCACATGGACGCACATGGGGTGCGGTTTCGCCCAATGGCAAAGCGATCTCCATTGGGCACTCTAGGGAGACTATTATGGCTGCTGTACTTTCCAATCTGAGGTCGACGATCATTGCAGGGATCGTTCTGACCATCATTCTTTTCATCGTTGTCCGGCTCGGCAATGGTGCCGGCTTTGAGCTTGCCGGACCCTGGTTCAGCTTTCTGTTCCGCTGGCTCCATGTGCTGAGTGGCGTGATGTGGATCGGCTTGTTGTGGTACTTCAACTTTGTCCAGATTCCCAACATGCCGAATATCCCGGACGACCAGAAACCGGCAATCGGCAAGGTTATTGCGCCAGCAGCCCTTTGGTGGTTCCGCTGGGGCGCCATGTCGACGATCGTCACCGGCATCATTCTGGCCGCCCTCAACGGTTATCTGGTCGATGCCATCACCATTGGTTTGACCGACGGCGGCGCCAGCACGCCGATTGGCCTTGGCATGTGGATGGGTGCGATCATGTGGTACAATGTGTGGTTCGTGATCTGGCCAAACCAGAAGAAAGCGCTCGGCATGGTAGAAGTCGGCGCTGACGAAAAAGCCGCTGCTGCACGCACCGCGATGCTGTTCTCGCGCACCAACACGCTGCTTTCGATCCCCATGCTGTTCTGCATGGTGGCTGCCCAGAACGGCGGCTTCACCTGATCTGGCAGTGTGAGTTTGATATCGAAAGGCCGGGGCTAATGTCCCGGCCTTTTTTGTATACGAACTGTCGGCGTCCAACACCAACGTTGTTGCTCCAGTATCCGGCGAGAACGAGAATCCGTTCGCCTCGGCTTCTGCGTGCCGCAATTGCCAATGGATCTTCGCCTTCGGCAAAGATGACGGTGTGTCAAAGGTGGTGCCTAACCACGAGCCAGAAAGAAACCGACTTGAGGCTGTTGAGCTGGGACGCCAACCAGCACAGACGGACCCGCCGTCGTCATTCTTGTTCGAGCAACCGCGAGGACGAGAATCCATTCGCCCTGATGTCTGTACAAAATCGATACAGATGACTCTTCAACATCGACGACGATGACGGCTCGCTCTCAAAATCCCTTCTTGATCGTGCCCAGGATGCCGCGCATCAGGGCGCGGCCGATCTGGCTGCCGACGCTGCGGGCAATGGACTTGGCAAAAGTTTCCACGGTCGATTGGCGCTGACGCCGGGCCCTCTTGCGGGCCGGCGGTTTGGGCACGGTCACCTTGCGGCGGCGGGCTTCCTTTTGCTCCTTTTCGAGCTCACGCTGTTTTTCCTCCGCCTTGGCTTTTTTTGCCGTGCGCTTCTTGAGGATCTCGTAGGCGGACTCACGGTCCTTCAACTCGTCGTAGCGCCCCAGCACCGGGCTTTGGGAAATCACTTCCTTGCGCTCGGTCTTCTTCAAGGGGCCGAGCCTCGAAGACGGTGGCCGGATCAGCGTGCGCTGTACAACCGAAGGGCGGCCCTTCTTTTCCAAGGTCGAGACCAGGGCTTCGCCAACGCCCAGTTCGGTGATCGTGCGAAAGGCATTGAATTCCTTGTTGGGGCGGAAGGTGTCGGCGGCGGCCTTGACGGCCTTCTGATCGCGCGGCGTAAAGGCCCGCAGGGCATGTTGGACCCGGTTGCCCAGCTGTCCCAGAACCGTGTCGGGAACATCGAGCGGATTCTGGGTCACAAAATAGACCCCGACGCCTTTTGACCGGATCAGACGCACGACCTGTTCGACCTTTTGAAGCAACGCCTTGGGGGCTTCGTCGAACAACAGGTGAGCCTCGTCGAAAAAGAAAACGAGCTTCGGTTTGTCGGGATCGCCGACTTCCGGCAGTTCCTCGAACAGCTCGGACAACAACCACAACAGAAACGTCGCGTAGAGTTGCGGTGACATCATCAGCTGGTCGGCGGCCAGGATGTTGATATAACCCTGACCGTTCCGGGTGGTTCGCATCAGATCGGAAATATCGAGCGCCGGTTCGCCGAAAAACGAGTCTGCTCCCTGCTCTTCCAGGGTCAACAGGCGGCGCTGAATGGCGCCGACGGATTGCTTCGACACGTTGCCGTACTCGGCAGTCAGTTCCTGTGCCTTTTCAGAGACGTGAACCAGAAGCGCCCGCAGATCCTTCAGGTCGAGTATGGCAAGCCCTTCTTCATCAGCCAGCCGGAAGGCAATATTGAGCACACCCTCCTGGGTTTCGTTCAGCCCCAACAGACGGGCGAGCAGCAACGGCCCCATCTCGCTTATTGTGGTTCGAATCGGGTGCCCCTGCTTGCCGAACAAATCCCAGAAAATTACAGGAAAGGCCTCGAACTCATAGTCTTCGCTGAAATCGATCTGTTTTGCCCGTTCCGTGAGGAACGACTTGGTAACGCCCGCCGCAGCGATCCCCGAGAGGTCGCCCTTGACGTCGGCGGCAAACACCGGGACGCCGGCCTTGGAAAAACCCTCCGCCAGAATCTGAAGTGTAACCGTCTTACCCGTGCCGGTTGCTCCGGCGACGAGCCCGTGCCGGTTTGCCAATTTGAGGTTCAGTGTTTCGGGCTTTACGCTCTTTCCCAGGAAAATTGTGCCGTCTTGTTCCATTGCCGTTCCAGTGCCGCTTTTGCCAATTGATCTCCGCCAGCCCTTTCAACCGGGGCCGACAACGACTATCTAGTGCATTATCGCCGGAATTGAAAACACTCACCGAGGAATTCATCATGCAGGAAATCATAACGCGTGTCGCCACTGCAGCCGGTGTGGACGAAGACGTTGCGCGCAAGGCAGTCTCGGTCGTCCTTGGGCTGATCAAATCGGAAGGCGATACCGACAAGGTCGGTGAACTGTTTTCGAAACTCCCCGGGGCAGATGCCCTTGCCGCCGAGGACACGGGAAGCGGAGGCCTGCTCGGCTCATTGGGTGGCAGCACGATGGCGGCCTACACCAAACTGACCGACGCCGGCCTCAACACGACGCAGATGCGCGATGCCGGAAAAGCCGTATTTTCCTGTGCCGGAGAACAGGCCGGAGAGGAGCTCGTAAAAGATGTGGTTAATTCAATTCCCGCCCTTGCAAAATTTGTATAAGTTGACAAGGCGGGCCCGAATCACTGATTGATTTTGTGGCTAGGACCAAAACCCAGGGGGACGGAGGAAACATGGGATACCCAATTGTTGATATAGAAGGCATTGGCAAAACGTTTACGAAGAAGCTTCAGGCCAATGGAATAAACCGAACCGATCAACTTCTCGATCGTGCGAAGACACCGAAGGGCCGCGCCAAGGTCGCCGAGGAAACCGGCATTGACGAAAAGAAAATTCTGAAGTGGGCCAACATGGCCGATCTGATGCGCGTAAGGGGTGTCGGCGAAGAATATTCGGAATTGCTCGAAGCTGCCGGTGTCGACACGGTGAAGGAGTTGCGCAACCGCCGCCCCGATAACCTGACCGAAGCCATGGCCAAAGTGAACGAGAAGAAAAAGCTCGTTCGTCTGCTGCCGGGTGAAAAATCGGTTACCAAATGGGTTGCTCACGCGAAAGAGCTGAAACCCATGATGAAATATTGATCGCATACTGATCGGTTTTCCATAAGGGCGCGGCCGTCAGGGCCGCGCCCTTATCATTTGCGTTTCTGCAAAGTGCCCGACGATGGCACCCTCCGAATTGCTAATGTGGACACTGTTTCGCAGTGCAGCATAATTCGCTATAACAACGGCCAGACCCTGTTTGTTTTCAACGTGAGGCCGTCATGACAACGTTACCGCTCGGGTCCGAGTTTTCCGTGCAAACGCAGGACGCCTGGCTGAAGTTGGTCGAAAAGACCCTGAAAGGCGCTGAATTCGAAAAGGCGCTGGTGACGTCCACCTATGACGGGATCCCAATTCAGCCGCTTTACACCCGGGAGGATTTTGCCGCGGCAGATGAAGCCGAAGAAATTCCCGGCCTCGCGCCCTTCACCAGGGGATCGGTTACCGCAGGCCCGAAGACCCTGCCCTGGCACATTTGCCAGAGCCACGCCCACCCCGACCCTGACGCCAACAATGCCGCCATTCTGACCGACCTGGAGGGCGGCGTTTCGGCAGTTTCACTAAAACTGGCGGGCAGAAATACCGATGGAATTCTGGTGACATCGGCCACGGATCTGGAGACCATTCTCGACGGCGTTTCTCTGGAAATTGCGCCCATCTTCCTGGAACCCTCCCGCGAATCAATTGCCAACGCGGCACAATTGCTGTCCGTAATCGCAAAACGCAAATGCAATGCGGAAGCTGTGTCGGGCAATCTCGGCGCCGACCCCATCGGTGTGTTGGCATCGCAGGGACAACTTGAGCAATCGCTGCAGGACGCCCTGCGGCAAACCTGCGACCTGGCGCACCATGTTTCAAGGACGCTGCCCAATATCAGAAGCGTCCTTGTCGACACGCGCGCCTATCATTTCGGCGGCGCATCGGAAGCACAGGAAATTGCCGTTGCTCTCGCCACCGGCGTTGCCTATCTGCGTGCTCTGGAAGCGGGCGGCCTTGACCTGACAACCGCCGCCAGCCAGATCGGCTTCACGATGACTGCGGACGCCGACATGTTCACATCGACGGCCAAACTTCGGGCGGCCCGTCGGCTGTGGGCCAAGGCGACAGGAGCCTGCGGTATCGAGCCTGTGCCCATGGCGTTACGCGTTGAGTCCGCTGCCCGCATGATGACCGACCGGGATGTCTGGATGAACATGCTGCGCACCACGGCTGCGTGTTTTGCGGCGGGCATTGCCGGCGCCGGGGTCGTCACGCTCCACCCTTATACGGCAGCATCAGGACTGCCCGATGGGTTCGGCCGCCGGATTGCCCGGAACACGCAGATCATTCTGCAGGAGGAGTCGTCTATCGGACAGGTGACCGACCCTGCCGGTGGATCGTGGTATCTGGAACGGCTCACGGCCGATCTTGCGGACAAATCCTGGGCGCTTTTTCAGGAGCTCGAACGCGACGGCGGCATCGCTGCAAGCCTCGCCAGCGGCGCCCTGCAGGAGCGTATCTCCCAGGTCGCGGAGGCGCGCCGGGCAAACATCGAACGGCGCAAGGATCCGATCGTCGGGGTCAGTGAGTTTCCCAACCTTGAAGAAACCCAATCCGATGTGTTGCCGATCGACAGAACCGCCGTTCAGGCCAATGCCGACGACCGGCTCAAGGCCCATCTGGAGCAACGCGGTCAGTCCTTCGACTTGTCAACAATTCCGCCGGCCGCAAATAGCGGCATGACTGCAGCCATGATCGAGGCCTGTGAGCACGGCGCAACGCATTCAGAACTGGCCTCCAGCCTTGCCGGTGAACCGCATTCGGTGGCTCCTGTCGGCGGCACACGCCTCTCCGTTGCGTTTGAGGCTCTGAGGTCGGCAAGTGACGGCTATTTGGAACGCAACGGCACCCGGCCATCCGTGTTCCTCGCCAATCTCGGGACGGCTGCTCAATTCACGGCACGGTCGGCATATTCGAAGAACTTCTTCGGTTCGGGCGGTATCGAGACCTTGTCCAACAACGGCTTCACAGACGATGACCGTCTGGCGGAGGCATTCCGCAAAAGCGGGGCGGCGGCCGCCGTACTTTGCTCAAGCGATGCTGTCTACGCGGACCGGGCGGCTTCGGCCGCGACTGTCTTGCGCAAGGCCGGGGCGACGCATCTTTATCTGGCAGGCCACCCAGGGGACCGGCGCGATGAATTCGCAGCGGCGGGGATTGCCAGTTTCATCCATATGGGATGCAATGTCATTGACCTGCTAAAGCAGGCACACCAGATTCTTGGGGTAGAGCGGTCATGAGCACGATACCGGATTTCTCGGGAATAGACCTCGAAAGCCTGCACGCAAACAGCGCCAACGCAAAGGGATCGGGCTCCGCGGACAGCGCTTCTGAGGCGCGTCCAACGCCGGAAGGGATCGACGTCAAGTCGTTCTACGACGGCGGCGACCTTGAAGGCCTCGACTTCCTCGACACATGGCCGGGCATGGCGCCTTTCCTGCGCGGGCCTTATCCGACCATGTATGCAACGAGACCGTGGACGATCCGGCAATATGCCGGTTTTTCGACCGCCGAGCAGTCCAATGCTTTCTACCGCCGTAATCTCGCTGCCGGTCAGAAGGGGCTGTCCATCGCTTTCGATCTGGCAACCCACCGCGGCTACGATTCGGATCACCCGCGGGTCGCCGGCGACGTTGGCATGGCGGGTGTGGCGATCGATTCGATTTACGATATGCGGACGCTGTTCGACGGGATCCCGCTTGACGAGATGAGCGTCAGCATGACCATGAACGGCGCTGTCATCCCTGTGCTGGCGCTCTACATCACGGCTGCGGAAGAACAGGGCGTGCCGGCGGCGAAGCTTACCGGCACGATCCAGAACGACATTCTCAAGGAGTTTATGGTCCGCAACACCTACATCTACCCGCCCGAGCATTCGATGCGGATCATTTCCGATATTTTCAGCTACACGTCCCAGAACATGCCCCGCTTCAACTCGATCTCGATATCGGGCTACCACATGCAGGAAGCCGGTGCGACGGCGGATCTGGAACTGGCCTACACGATTGCCGACGGCGTCGACTATGTGCGCGCCGGACGCGCCGTAGGTCTCGATATCGATGCATTCGCGCCGCGTCTGTCGTTCTTCTGGGCGATCGGCATGAACTACTTCATGGAAGTGGCCAAGATGCGGGCCGCCCGGATGCTGTGGGCCAAGCTGATCAAACCGTTCAACCCCCAGGACGCCCGGTCGCTTTCACTCAGAACCCACAGCCAGACGTCGGGCTGGAGTCTGACCGCACAGGATGTCTTCAACAACGTCGTCCGCACGTGCGTAGAAGCAATGGCCGCCACCCACGGTCACACCCAATCGCTGCACACCAATGCCCTCGACGAGGCCCTGGCGCTGCCCACGGACTTCTCCGCGCGCATCGCCCGCAACACCCAGCTTTTCCTCCAGCAGGAATGCGGCACCACGCGGGTGATCGATCCCTGGGGCGGCAGCTACTATGTGGAACGGCTGACCTATGAGCTGGCCGCCAAGGCCTGGAAACACATCGAGGAAGTGGAAGCCCTGGGCGGCATGGCCAAGGCCATCGATGCCGGAATCCCGAAACTCCGGATCGAGGAAGCGGCTGCACGGACGCAAGCCCGCATCGACGCCGGCCGTCAGACGGTGGTCGGCGTCAACAAGTTCCGCGTAAAGGAACCCAACAACATCGACGTGCTCAAGATCGACAATTCCGCGGTGCGCGCGACCCAGGTCGAAAAACTCGAGCGGCTGCGTGCCGAACGTGATGAGACTGCCTGTCAGGCGGCGTTGGAGGCTTTGACCGAATGCGCCCGGTCGAAGTCGGGCAATCTTCTGGCTTGTGCCGTCGATGCCGCCAGGGCCAAGGCGTCGGTCGGTGAGATCAGCATGGCCATGGAGAAAGTCTTCGGCCGGCACAAGGCAGAGATCAAGGCCATTTCGGGCATTTACAGAGCGGAGGTCGGGCCCATGTCGGAGGTCGTTGAGGAAATTCGCATACTGATCGACGCATTCGAAGAAAACGAAGGCAGGCGCCCCCGCATCCTTGTGGCCAAGATGGGTCAGGACGGACACGACCGGGGCCAGAAGGTGATTGCTTCGGCCTTTGCCGATCTCGGGTTCGACGTCGACATCGGCCCCTTGTTTCAAACGCCGGAAGAGGCCGCCCGCCAGGCCGTGGAGAACGATGTGCATATCATCGGTGCCAGCTCACTTGCCGCCGGGCACCTGACCCTGGTACCGCTCTTGCGTGATGAGCTAAGCAAACTGGGCCGCGACGACATCATGGTGGTCGTGGGCGGCGTGGTGCCGCCTCAGGACTACGACGCCCTGATGCAGGCCGGCGCCAGTGCCATCTTCCCGCCCGGAACGGTGATCTCGGAGGCCGCCGTCGACCTCATGAACAAGCTCAACGAACGGCTGGGTTACCAGTCCGCTGCGGAGTAGACCCGGATCGTTGTTGCCGGCTCATGACGGCTTCTGTAAGAGTTTCGGCATGAACGCCAAATCCCCTGCCCGCGCGGTGCTTTCCACATCCCAATATGTCGACGGTATCCTGTCGGGTGACCGCGCCATGCTTGGCCGCGCCATTACGCTGATCGAAAGCCGAAACACGGCCCATCGGAATCAGGCACAAGACGTGCTCCAGGCAGTTCTGCCCCATACCGGCAAGGCTGCCCGGGTCGGCATTACCGGCGTCCCCGGCGTCGGCAAGAGTACGACGATCGAGGCCCTCGGAGGCAACCTGACGGCCGCCGGGCACAAGGTGTCGGTGTTGGCAGTGGACCCGACCAGCAGCCGTACCGGCGGCAGCATCCTTGGCGATAAGACGCGCATGGCGGAGCTTGCCGTCAATCCGAACGCCTTCATCCGGCCATCGCCGTCGTCCGGCACCCTGGGCGGGGTCGCGCGCCGGACCCGCGAGACCATGTTCGTGTGCGAGGCCGCAGGCTTCGATGTCATCATTGTGGAAACGGTCGGTATCGGCCAGTCGGAGACGACGGTCGCCGACATGGTGGATTTTTTCCTGGTGCTGATGCTGCCGGGCGCGGGCGACGACCTGCAGGGCATCAAGAAAGGTGTCCTTGAAATCGCCGACATGATCGCGGTCAACAAGTCGGACGGCGACAATGTCGACCGGGCGCGTCACGCGGCGGCGGATTACCGGGCGGCCTTCAATATCCTGACCCCTGCCACCCCTAACTGGCGCCCACCCGTCCTCACCGTCAGTGGCAAGGAGAATCGGGGTCTCGACAAACTCTGGCAGGAAATAGAACGACACCGGGGCATCATGACCTCGAGCGGCGACTTCGAGAAGCGGCGCAGCGGCCAGCAGATCCGCTGGATGTGGTCGATGCTCGAGGAACGGTTGCTGGAGTCCTTCCGCAATCATCGCGGCGTTGCACAAGCCCTGGCCCAAATCGAAGAGGACGTCGGCGCTGGCCGGTTGACCGCGACCAATGCCGTCTCGAAACTGCTCTCCCTGGCCGACGTCTGAACGCTCCGCCATCGACTCGAAAGCTTTCATTCGGCAATTTTGGATTTGCTCCGGCACGGCAGGGAATCAGTTATAATAGGCCATGACCATTTCCAGAAGATCGCTGCTGGGTACGGGTGCTGTGGGGCTGGGGGCAGCTACGCTTGCATCGGGTGTCCAGACAGCCGCTGCATCTGCGGTCGGCCCAACTGTTAATGCTGTCGAGCTTGGCGTCGCCAAGGAGTCGACAAACGACCAGACGGTGGAACTTCAGGCGGCCATAAATTTCGCCATCGGCCAGAAGACCACCTTGCTTTTGCCCGGTGGACGGATCCTTGCCAAAGGCCTGGAGATCACTGGAGGACTTACCATCTCCGGCGTCCCCGGACAGACCGTGATTGTCCCGGGTACATCGGACGGCGCCTTCATGAAAGCCATGCGAAGTGCCCATGTCGTATTGCGCGACATCACAATCGATGCCGGTGAGAACACCGTGCGATACCACGGCAACGACAGCCGGGGCCGGGCGCTGTTCGAAGCCGACGGCGTCAGTGGCCTGATCCTGGAAAACTGCCGGTTCCTGAACGGCGTGGAGAACGGCATCGTCCTTCGAGACACATCCGGCCGCATCACGAACTGCGAGGTCGCCCACGTGGGCCAGGCGGCGATCTTCGCCAACAATTCCAAAGGGCTTTCGATCAGCCATTGCCACATTCATCATTGCGACAACAACGGCATCCTGGTGTGGCAGGACGAACGCCGGGAAGACGGCACGATCGTTGCCGACAACCGGATCGGGCCTGTGGACACCAAGGCCGGCGGGTCGGGCCAGAACGGCAACGGGGTCAACATCTACCGGGCTGCAAATGTTGTCGTGTCGGGCAACCGCATTACCGACTGCGCCTATTCCGCGGTGCGGTCAAACAGCGGTTCCTACTGCCAGATCGTCAACAATTCCTGTTCGCGCCTGGGCGAGGTGGCGATGTACGCAGAGTTTGCCTTTGAAGGCGCGATCATTGCCAACAACATCATTGAAAACGCGGCATCGGGAATCTCGATTACCAACTTCAACGATGGCGGGCGCCTGGCTATCTGTTCAGGCAACATCGTGCGCAATCTGTTTGTCCGTGAAGGCGAAACCGACAAACGCGGTACCGGCATCGGCGTCGAGGCCGACACGCTGGTGACCGGCAATGTTGTGGAAAACGCACCGGTGTTCGGCATCGTGCTGGGATGGGCGCAATACCTGCGCGACGTGACCGCGAGCGACAATCTGGTTCGCAACTGTACCGTCGGCATCGGCGTATCCGTGACCAAAGGCGCCGGCGCTGCTCTGATTGCCAACAATCAAGTGTCCGGCGCCGGCGAGACTGCCATCGCCGGTGTGGATCACGATAAGGTGGTTATTCCGGACCTGAACGGGCCTGAACTGTTCAAGCGTAAGAACGCGACGTTTACCGGAAATCTGGTGAGCTAGAACATGTTGCGACCTGCGGCATTCATTCCAGAAACTTATCCGCAGCGTGACATCAGAGCAGCGATTCTAACGTCCTTCTAAACAGTCGCCTTCGTGCGCCCACACGAAGACCTCCGGCGTCGCTACGCAGGAGATGTACGTGTCGAGCACGTACATGACAGGTTTTAGGTACGTCCAGCGGCCTTGAAGAACGGTTGATGAGCACGATCAAACGCGGCGTGCTTTGACGCAACGATGCTAACGGGCAAGAGCCGTACGTCGACCGTAAACTGTTTCGTTGACCTCCGGATCGCCGACCACACCCGGCACGTCCTCATAGACGAACACGCCCATGATCCGGAGGCGGTCGCCGCGAACCGGCGATACCCGGTGCAGGGAATTACTGCCCCGGAAGATGCACAAGGCGCCCTCCTCGCGCCCGATCTCGATGACGCCTTCGCGGCCGCCCCGCATGATACCGGCAATCCGCTCATGACCTGGATCCGCATCGCTGCGGATGTCGGGCACCATCTGAAACCGGCCGCCTTGCTCAGGCGCCTGGAGCATCAAGGTCATCGTGAACGCGTTGAAGGAATCGAAGTGCCAGGCCGACTGATCGCCGTCGCGATAACACAGTGCATTGACTGGCTGGAGCAGGTCTTCATTTTCGTAAAGTTCATCGACGCCTACGATACCGGCCACGAGCTGCCTGACATTGTCCCAGAAGTAGAGCGCTCTCAGAGGCGACTCCGGCGGCAGAAGGTCGGCTGCAAGCATTCTGGAACTGGTCGGCAGAAACAGGTTGCGCGGATGATCGTCGGGCAATGACGGGTCGGGCGAGCGCTGGAGATAGCAGTTCCTGTCCGAACTTATGTGGTGGGCCTGGTCGAGGACGCCCTCGATCTGCGCAATCGCCCGCTTGCGAGCGGCCGGCTGGATGAACCCCGGCAAGACAACATACTGCTGCTTGTCGAGTTCACCGCGCAGCCCGGAGACAAGATCAGCGAACGCCGGTGCCTTGGCGTCCGCGATCGGGTAGGTTTCCAGATTGATCACCTCGTGAGGCGCCGCAGGATTCTGTATTTGGTTCATAATGAGCCTTCCTGTCCAACGCCCGATGCATCTCTGCAGGCGCAGATCGTGACACTCCGATGCAACCATTGTAGCGGCCACGGTCGCGGAGTAAACTCCCGCACAGTCACCCGATCCCCGTCACACAGCGAGCGCGAAATCCTCATGTCAAAAAGCGTCAAACGCGTGGAGAACACCGCACAGCAACTGGGCCTCGACATTGCCGTGGTACGCATGCCCGAGAGCACACGCACGGCAGAGGAAGCAGCCGTTGCCTGCGGCTGCGATGTGGCCCAGATTGTCAAGTCGCTGATCTTCGAAGGTGTCGACAGTGGCGCGTTGAAGCTTCTGCTCGTGAGCGGTGCCAATACGGTCGACCTCGACAAGGCCGCCGGACAGGTGGGTGAGAAGCTGGCGCGTGCCGATGCCAGGGCGGTTCGAGAGAAGACCGGCTTTGCGATCGGCGGCGTGGCCCCGATCGGGCATATGACACCTGTGGAAACGTTTATCGATGCTGACCTTCTCGACCACGACACAGTCTGGGCCGCCGCCGGTGCGCCGAATGCTGTGTTCGAGGTCAATCCGCAACGGCTCGCCCAACTGACTGGTGCAAAGACAATTTCTCCCTGAGAGGCAGCCGGGCTGAACTGCGGGCGTTTCATCCGGGATGTACTGGCAATCGGTATTGAGCGAACTGGATAAGGTAAATAATTTGTTGGACGTACAACTTTTTTATTATTATGGTTCAACCTCTGTTCAGTATCACGGTGTACCCGCGAAGTGCGGACGAACGCCGGATGCAATCTTATCAAGGGGAGTTTGATTATGAGCGAGACAACATTTTTGACATCTCAACTCAAGGCCGGACAAATCGACCGACGGCAATTCGTCGGCCGCATGGCAGCCCTCGGCGCAGTCGGTGTGCTGGGTACGCGCCTGGCCGATACGGCTTTGGCCGCCACACCGGTAAAGGGTGGGCACATGCGTTTTGCCATGGGTCATGGCAGCACGACCGATGCGCTCGACCCGGGCAAGGTCCTGAATGGGTTTCTTTCAAGCACCCACTATGCGATCACCAACACGTTGACAGAGGTTGATGCCAACGGAAAACTGGTGCCCAAGCTCGCCGAGAGCTGGGAGGCAAACGACGCCGCAACCAAGTGGACATTTGCAATCCGAAAGGGCGTCGAGTTTCACGACGGTAAATCCCTCACCCCGGACGATATCATCGCTTCGATCAATCATCATCGCGGCGACAAGTCGGAGTCGTCGGCAAAGTCGATGGTGGCGCCGATTACCGAAGTGAAAGCCGACGGCCGGAATGTGGTTGTCACGCTATCGGGCGGCGATGCCGACTTCCCGTTCAAACTCAGCAGTTTCAACTTTCCGGTCTATCAGGCGAACAGCGACGGTACACTCAACTGGAAGAGCGGCGTCGGTGTCGGCGGATACGTACTCAAGGAAATCAACCCTGGCGTCAAGGCGCTGTTCGAACGCAACCCCAATTACTGGCAGCAGAACCGCGCTCACTTTGCCAGCGCCGAACTCCTGGCCGTATCCGATCCGGCAGCCCGCCAGAACGCATTGATCGCCGGCGAGGTCGACGGAATCGACCGCCTTGACCTGAAAACCGCAAGCCGCATGGCACAACAACCGGGCATCGTTGTCGAGGAAGTTGCAGGCAAGACGCACTATACGTTTCCCATGCGCACCGACACTGCACCGTTCGACGACAACAACGTGCGCATGGCGCTCAAACATGCCTTTGACCGGGACGCCATGTTGAAGACAATTCTCTACGGTTACGGATCTGTCGGAAACGATCAGCCGATCAGTTCAGCCTATCCGTTCTTCAACGCCGAGCTTGAGCAGCGTGCCTATGACCCCGACAAGGCCAGGCATTACCTCAAGAAAGCCGGTCTGAGCGAACTTTCAATTCAGTTGAGTGCCGCCGACGCCGCTTTCGCCGGCGCGGTCGATGCCGCTGTCCTTTTCGGGGAACACGCCAAGAAGGCGGGTATTTCGGTTTCCATCAAACGTGAACCCAACGATGGATATTGGTCGAACGTGTGGAAAAAGAAGCCATTCTGCGCCTGCTACTGGCCGGGCTATCCGACGCCGGACAGCATTCTGACGCAAGCCTATGCTGCCGGGGCGTCATGGAACGACACCTATTGGGCGCACGACGGTTTCAACAAACTCCTGGTCGCCGCTCGATCTGAACTGGACGGCGCCAAGCGTGGAGAAATGTATGGCGACATGCAGCGAATTCTTCGTGACGAAGGTGGTCTGATTCTACCGTTCTTCGCCAACGACGTTTTTGCCGTGTCAACCAAAGTCGGACACGACAAGTTGTCTTCCAACTACGATGTGGACGGCCGGATGTATTTCGAGCGTTGGTGGTTCAAGAACGCCTGATCTGGTGGAGCAATACCACGACGACGGCACGAACAGCGCCGTCGTCGTGACATCAGCACACAGCGCAAAAGCCCGTGATGGCACTCGTGACAATTCGATGTCCGAAACGTAATATGGACCAGGACGTCCGAACGAACACAACTCCAGCAAGAGCACACGGCAGCGCATGGCGGTTACCGATGACAAGAAGCCGGCCCGAAAAGGTCCTGGCCGGCCCCGCAACCAACCCGAAATCAACGAATTCAGACGCCGTGCCCTGATGGAGGGAACCATTCAGTCGATGGCGGAGAACGGCGTGGCCTTTACCACGGTCCAGACAATCTGCGAGGCGGCCGGAGCGTCGCGCGGTCTGATCGGCCACTATTTCGAGAACAAGGAGACGCTGGTCGCGGAGTCCTTCAAGCACCTGTTCGAGAGCGTTGCAGACCATGTCGCCCGCCATGTCAACGTCCTCGGCGCTGCCACCGCTGAGGAGCGGTTAAAGGCCATCCCGGTCGCGCTGTTTTCAAAGGACGTTTTCACGCCGCGCAATCGTCATGCCTTTCTGAGTTTCTGGCACGAAGTGAGATTCAACGACCTCGTCCGAAAGGCCAACCGCGAACTTTACCGTGGCTATATCCGGCGTACCGAAGCACTCTTCAACGACGCCTCGGTCGAGCGAGGCGCGGCGATCGATTCACGCCGCGCGGCACTCGGCCTGATTGCCTTGTCGGATGGGCTCTGGCTTGGCCTGTCGATACATGACCGGGTGCTTTCGCCACAGCAGGCGACTGACTTGTGTCTTCTGTTCATTGAAGAACGTCTGGCATCGATTCAATGATAGAGTTTGCTTGTCCGCCGAATTCAGACAGCCATCGCCGTTCGCCTGCCGTAGACGGTTTGATTGACTTCCGGATCGCCGATCACACCGGGTTCGTTCTCGTACACAAACACACCCATGATCCGTAACCGGTCACCCTCAACGGGCGAGACCCGGTGCAGGGAGTTGCACCCGCGGAAGATGCACAACGCCCCCTCCTCGCGGCCAACTTCCACAGCATCGTCGGTATCGCCCTGCATGACACGCGCTACGCGTTCGTAACACTGGTCGTCGTCGCTTCGGGTGTTGGGCACCATTTCGAATCGCCCCCCCTCTTCGGGAGCTTGCAGCATGAGGGTCATGGTGAACGCGTTTGTCGAGTCGAAATGCCATGCCGAGCGGTCGCCGTCCATGTAACACAACGCATTGACGGGCTGCATCGGGTCGTCATTGTCGAACAGACGGTCAACACCAACGATGCCGGCCACGAACTGCTTCATGTTGTCCCAATAGTAGAGCGTCTTCAAAGGAGAACTCAGCGGCAGAAGATCGGCCGCAAGCATTCTGGAACTGGCACTGTGGAAAATGTTCCTGGCGTGATCGCTGGGGAAAGATGGATCTGGTTTGCGGTGAAGGTAGCAATTTCTGTCGGACCTGTTGTGGTTTGCCTGATCGAGGATGCCCTCTACCTGAGCAACAGCCTGTTCGCGAGCGGGTTGGCGAATGAAGTCGGGCAGCGCAACATACTGCCGGGTATCCAGTTCGGCCCGCAGCCGCTCGACCAGGGCTGCATATTCAGGCGTCGATGTGTCTTCGATCGGATAAGCGTTCAGATTGATGACCTCCTGCGGTGTCAACGAAATGTGTTCCTGTGTCATGGCGTGTTCCGCCCTCCGTTCAAACTTGTTGCTTAGTGGCAAGATGTGATCCCACAGACGGAATCGTCACAATGGATATCTCATTAATTTGTTGGACGGTCAACAAATTAATTATGCTACAACTCCTGCTCTTCAATCATGGCCATCAAACCGGGCGATTGCGCATTACCCGGCGAGCGGTCCAGCCGGCTTCACAATTCCGGTCTGAAATCCGCGCCGGTTTGTCACCGGGGCTTCGAAGAGCTCCGGGGCGTGAGCGATATCGTCCCGGCCGACGGCGCCATGGCGCAAGAG
This sequence comes from Alphaproteobacteria bacterium, assembly GCA_021775805.1. GTDB lineage: Bacteria > Pseudomonadota > Alphaproteobacteria > Rhizobiales > JAJFHC01 > JAJFHC01. The sequence continues at coordinate 51,340 of JAJFHD010000025.1, forward strand.
CAATGCCGACATCATGATTTCCGCCGCCCGGGTCGCGCCATCGTCGCACTTGAGCGCGATGCCCAGGCCCTGACCCGGTATGAACCCGCAAAAGACCCCTTCGGCACCGGTCTTGACGAAAGCCGCCTTCGGGAAGGTTTCCATCAGTTGCGTGCAATAGCGACCCGTTCCTGCGATCATGAAGGGATTGGCCCATACCGCATCGGCAATGCGCCGGCAGGCAGCAGCGCGCTCAGAGGACATGTCATTGCCGGTGGCAAAGCGGGCGAATCCGAGAGCGATGCGTTCCAGTGGCATGGCCCAGGTCGGCACAGAACAACCGTCACGGTCACAGGCAACCGTCGACGTTTCGACGCCGCATAGGTCGTCGAATATAGAGCCGATGGTCTTCTGCACCATATGTTCGCGCTCAACATAGCCTTTGGTCGGGGCACCCAGATGCCGGGCCAGAGCCAGCATGCCGGAATGCTTGCCCGAGCAGTTGTTGTGGAGCGCGCACGGCTCGCCGCCCGAGCCTGCAAGATCGATGGCTGACGCATGGTGGCTGGGCCAATGGGGGCCGCATTCCAGATCCGGTTCGCCCAGGCCGCTTTTCGCCAGCATGGCGGCGGCGGTTTCCACGTGACGGGGCTCGCCACCGTGAGACGAACAGGCAAGCGCCAGTTCGGCATCGGAAAAACCAGCGATGTCGGCCGCTCCCGATTCCACCAATGCCAGGGCCTGGAACGCCTTGACGGCCGACCGGGGAAAGACCGGGCGCTCAATGATGCCTGCCTGGTCGACGACCCGGCCACTGCCGTCGACCACGGCATAGGCGCCGCGATGCGCGCTTTCGGCGACACCGCCGCGGGTGACTTCAACAAGAACGGGGTTGGGGGCCATGGCAAACGCATTCCACATTGTTTGGAGTGATTGAGACTGGCACCCAATACTGTCTTGGCGCAACCTTGGCAACCGGCGACCGCACCCTCACGCGAAAACGGCGGCGGACCACAGGGAGCCGCCGCCGTTCTGGCCGGAAAGGGAGGTGTCCCGGCCGGTTGTTTCCCTGCCTACTGCTTCGGCGTGCCAAGAGACTTGGCAAGGCGAACCAGGTTCAGAAACTCCGCCCGGTAGCCGAAAGTATCCGGCCCTCTGGCACCCGACGTCAAATTCAAGATGTCGTCGTAGCTGTAGGTGCCGAGATAGGCCGAGCCGCGGATCTTCTGGCCGAAGGCCGCGACACCTGCCGCAAACCGCATATCTGTGGAAAGCGCGCCGGCATCGGGTTTCTCCACAGCGGTTGTCACGGGCACGGTAATCAACTTGCTGACGTCTTCCTTGGGCAGTTTGTAGCGCAGTTTAAGGAACGCGAACTCGTCTGACGGGCCTGCTGGCTTGACGTCAGCTGCCGGCGTTTCCGGTTTCTGGTAACGCAGATCGTCGATCAGCTTGGCGCTGCTGCCGGCAGGCACCATCTCGTAGATCGCGGTGACCGTGTGGCCCGACCCGATGTCGCCGGCATCGATCTTGTCGTTGTTGAAATCCTCGCGGCGCAGGGCGCGGGTTTCGTAGCCGATCAGCCGGTATTCCGACACCCGTGCCGGGTTGAACTCAATCTGAATCTTGACGTCCTTGGCAATCGGGAAGAGGGTTGACGAGGCTTCTTCAACCAGTACCTTGCGGGCCTCGTTGAGGGTGTCGATGTAGGCTGCGTTGCCGTTGCCGTTTTGGGCAAGGGTCTGCATAAGGGCGTCGTTGTAGTTGCCCCGGCCAAAGCCCAGGACCGACAGGAAGATGCCCGACTTGCGGCGCTCGGCGATATAGGCCTTGAGCTTGTCGATGCTGGTGATGCCGACATTGAAATCGCCGTCGGTCGCCAGGATTACACGGTTGACGCCATCCTTGATGAAGGCCTGCTGGGCAAGAGCGTAAGCCTGGCGGATGCCCTGGGCCCCGGCCGTCGATCCGCCGGAGCGAAGACCGTCGAGGGCCGCCAGGATCTTGTGTTTTTCCGAACCCTTTGTCGGCTCAAGCACGGTTCCGGCATTACCCGCATAGGTGACGATCGACACACTGTCGTTTTCGCCCAGCTGGTTGACGAGCAGACGGAAGGCGCTCTTCAGCAAAGGCAGCTTGTCGCGAGACTGCATGGAGCCTGAGACGTCGAGCAGGAACACCAGATTGGACTTCGGCTTTTGCGCGGCCAGGATATCGTGGCCCTTGAGACCGATGTGCAGCAGTTTGGTTTCCTTGTTCCAGGGTGTGGGATAAATCGCAACGCTGGGCTTGAACGGCGCTTCAGCGCTTTCGGGACCGGGGTAGTTGTAATCGAAATAGTTGACCATCTCCTCGACGCGCACGGCATCCGGATTGGGCAGATGCCCCTGGGAAAGCGACCGTCGCACGAAGGCGTAGGACGCCGTGTCGACATCGATCGAGAAGGTAGAGACCGGCTCGGCGGCGACGGACTTGACCGGATTCGATTCAAACGCGGCAAACTTGTCCCCGCTTTCTTCAGGTGGTGCAACGGTGTACTGGTCGGCAAGATTGCCTGCCCCCTGGGCTGCTCGTCTGACCTTTAACTTCTTGGCAACCTGCTTGCGCAGTCCCGCCGTGGGTGCCGGCGCAGAGTTCGAGGACGCCTGGTCAAAGGCAAATTGTTGCTTGGGCGGCGCCATGGCCGGTTGCGGCGACGGCAAAGCCGCCAGTTGCTGGACATCAGCATCGGAGGAATCGGACTTGTCCGCGCCGCCAAGTGCGGTCACCGGTGCCGGCGGGGCGGTGGCATCCACCTCGTTTGCTTCGACTGCACGCACCTCCGCTTCGAGGCGGCTGTCGTCGAGGCTGGCGGACTGTTCGCTCTTCTGCGCCTTCGCCTGGGTCTCGCGCAGCTTTGCGGCTTCGCGCTCACGCCGTTCCAGGTCGGTCGAGGTCACTTTTTCTTCGGTTCCCGCCGGAAGACGGACGTCCGCGGGGAGTTTGTTGTTCTGGTAGTGATAGATGGCCACCGGGGCGACCAGAAGCGTTGCGGCGACGGCGCCGGTAATGACACGTTTTTCCATAATCAATCTCCATGTTTCGTCTAGGGACACGGAGATAAGACGCACCAGGGCGGCAAATCCTTGGGGTGGATGTTCGATTTTTTTCTCAAGTGCTTCTGCAGCCGCCGGTTGGGCCGCTTCGAAGGCCGAAACAGCGGCATCGACCGCACGCTCCCTGGCACCGGCTTTAGGCGCCGGTGTCGGGATATTTCCAAGCCTTTTCAGGTCCATATCGTCATGGTCGTCCATGGCGTTACCCTTCGAGTACAACTTTTAGCTTCTTGCGGGCCTCGTGGATGTGCCACGAGACCGTGTTTTCCGCGCAGTCCAGTGTGGCGGCGGCTTCAGCGTGCGTCAGGCCTTCGGCGTAGACCAGCAGCACCGCATCGCGCTGCTTGTCGGGCAGACCGCGCACGGCGCGCCAGACATCGGCCGCTGCTGCCAGATCTTCGGGCGACCCGCCCTGCTCCTGCGTCTGACGGCTAAGGCCTGCCTCGTCATCGGCACTGAACGCCATCACCGACACTGACGCTTCGCGGCGGCGGCGCGCGCGCAGGAAATCGCGTGCCATGTTGAGGGTCACCCGGTAAAGCCAGCTGGTGAACGCCGACTGGCCCTTGAAACTGCCGATCGTCTGGCCAAGCTTTATGCAGACGTCCTGGGCGATGTCCTCGGCGTCACCGGCATCGCCGCTCCAGCGCCAGGCAACGCGGTAGATCATGTCGTAGTGACGCTCCACGAGACGCGCAAACGCCTGGGCGTCGCCGCCGAGGGTCCGGTCAATCAGACTCTGGTCGCTGTCATCTCGCATGGCTTTTGACAGCTTAGACGAGCGGCGACCAAAAATCCTTGGGTGGTCTTGGAAATTTTTTTCGAAGCCGTGAGGGGCCGGGCGATCATTTGGGGAAAAACTGGCAGGGGCGGGAGGATTCGAACCTCCGAATACCGATACCAAAAACCGGCGCCTTAACCACTTGGCCACGCCCCTGCAGGCAACGACCGCCGTTGACTCAAACGCGGTCGATCTTGGAATCGACGCGGACCATACTCCCAAACATCGCATAGGCGCAACCGCAGAAGAGCGCGTGGCCATCGCATTTTTTCGATGCGATCACCATTGCAGTGCCCGCCGTCCGGCGCTATAAAGCAGGCCGCCTGCGGACATGACGTCCCGGGCCTGTCGGAGTGTGGCGCAGCCTGGTAGCGCACCTCGTTCGGGACGAGGGGGTCGGAGGTTCAAATCCTCTCACTCCGACCATATTTTCCCGGGTCCAACCCGGAGACATAGGTAACAGATTGTTCCTAAGACATGGGTGACAACCTCGTGCCGAATGGGTTGTCGATAGTTTGCAATGTTTTCTGTTCCAGGTCGATATATCCCAGATCGTGGCTCATGAACG
>JAJFHD010000026.1 GCA_021775805.1 Alphaproteobacteria bacterium
AGTTGAAACCAATCCCGCCCAGGACGACCAACCCGTTTGTCCCGCCGTTGGTCACGATTCCAAGCTCTCTGAGGAAACCGGTGATATCCGTTATGGCCTCAACCGACGCATCGTAACTGTTCACGTCCTGCTTCACGGTAATGGCATTTGCATTGGTGATCGGCGTCGGGTTTGCGTTAATGCCGGTGCTGTCGAAGAACAGGCCGTTCTGGCTAATGTTTCCGGCCGATGTCTTGTTAGATCCGGTCGCAAACTTGAAGCCGCCTGTGAGCAGAAAACCGTTGAGCGGAACCGTGCCGTTGAGACCGATGGTCCACAGGGTAATGTCGTTATCCAGCTTCAAAAAGGCGCCAGTGTTGGTCGAATTGCGTCCCAATTCGATTTTCTTGTTGTTGAAATCCTCAAAACCAGTATCGAGATGCCAGACCTGTTTGTTGTAAACGCCAACGTCGTCCTGTCCGTCGCCATCGAAGTCTCCGGCGATCGGAAGTCCGTTGTCCACTCCGAAGGGGTTGGGGTCCGGCACGGGGGCAGGCGTTCCGGAATTCTTCTTTTTTGCGACGATGGACTGACCGCTGCCGGGATCACCGAGAAGACGAAGTTTCGTCTTAAGGTCGGCAATGACTTGGGCGGTGAGGTCCTTTTCCGCCTGGCTCGTCTTTATGTCACTTTCGTTGTCATATATCCGGTTTTTGAATCCCACTCTTTAGGTGTTGTAAACTCGGAGAGCGATGCTACTCGAGGTGCGACGGCCGTTGAGTTGTTCGATCCGCGTCTCTGCAAAGGCCCTGGTATGCGAAGGCGTGTCCGGGTTGTCTATGATTGACTGCTCGTGGGCGATCAGCGCATCGATCCTTGCGTCGCTCCCTTCAAGCCTGTCGATCTCTTCCTGGTTCTTGGCAAGATAGGCGGACTGTTGCTTTTTTATATGTTCGATCGCTCTTTTCGAGCTTTCGATTTCCTTGCAGAGCTTTTCGTAATCTTCTTCGTTCTTTTCAATTATCTCCGTCAGGCGGGCCCTCTCGGCCTCCAGCGAAGCCTGACTGGCCGCAGCGGCGGCCAACGGCAGGAACGGCGATAACAGAATGATCAGGAAAATGAACCGGCATATTGTGAATCGCCACAGGTTCTTCAAAGGAAAGAAATTGTCGAACGGAAACGCCAAGCACCGACACATATACTCACCCCCCACGGATGACTGACTCACAAACAGACAAAAACTCTAACGCGCTGATATGTTCAGTGCGAGTCGCAAATAGTCGCAAGTTGGATGGGCAGCAGTCGATAGTTGAAACGGCCAAATTCGCACACGAAAAAGCACGGTATCCCTGAAGATGCCGTGCTTTGGGAAACTAATTCTGGAGGACCGGCCCGGGCAGTCCGGTTCTAGTTCAACTTCGTCTTCAGGTCGTCGATGCTCTGGTCGATGATGCTTTTGGCCTTGTCGCCCTTGACCTGATCGGCAATCAGCGATTGGGCGGCGGCAATGGCGAGATCGGCTGCGGCTGCCCGAACGTCTTTTACGGCCTGGACTTCGGCCTGGCCAATCTTGTCTTCGGCGAGCTTAGTGCGCCGTTCCAGCATGTCGGCCAGCTTGACCTTGGTCTCGGCCGCCAGGTTCTCGGCCTCGGCCTTGGCCTGGGTCAGGATGTCTTCGGCTTCCTTTTCCGCATCGCGTTGCTTGCGCTGGTACTCTGCAAGCATGGCCTGGGCTTCTTCGCGAAGCCGCTGGGCCTCGTCCAGTTCCGCCTTGATGGCGTCGGCACGCTTGTCGAGGGCGCTGGCTACCATGGCCGGGGCTTTGTAGTAGAGCGCCAGGGCAATAAAACCGAAGAACGAAACGGCTACCCAGAATGTCGGATCTGAAAACATGAGACTTTCCTCAAGCGGCGATGGTTGTCGTCAGCCTGCCATGGCCTTGTCGACGGCAGCGGAAACCTGGTCTTTTGACACAGCTCCCCCCACAAGTTCGGAATATATGACCTCGGCAGTGTCGAGCGCTACGTCCTTGACCTGCGTCATGGCAGCATTCTTGGTCTCGGCAATGCGCGCTTCCGCATCGGCGGTCTTGGTCGCCAGTTGCGCCTCGAGCTCCGCCCGCCGCTGATCGGCTTCCGCCTTCAGTTTGTCGCGGGTTTCCTGTGCGATGCCATGGGCCTTGGCACGCGCCTCGGCTAGGGCCGTTTCATAGGCTGCAATCGCGGCGTCCGTCTCCTGCTTGAGATGTGCGGCCTGATCCAGATCATGGGCGATCCGGTCACGACGCTGCTCAATGACAGTGCCGATTTTCGGCAGAGCCACCCGGGCCATCAGCAGATAGAGGACGACAAACGATATCACCAGCCAGATTAGCTGGGGAGCCCAATCCGCAAATATGAGTTGAGGCATTGCCCGCCCTCTTTCTTTTGAAGTTGAACCACAGCCCTGCCGGACCCAGCAAGGGCCGGCTCAGGCGTCGGAAACTTCCCGCTTGGCCTCGGTGCGCAATGGTTGCCCCGAGGCCCGATCTCAACCGGTCCTGATCTTAAAAGACGAACAGGATGATCAGGGCGATAACCAGACCGAACAGGCCGGTTGCTTCGGCGAGCGCGAAGCCCAGAAGCAGGTTGGCGAACTGGCCTTGGGCGGCGGCCGGATTGCGCAGGGCGCCTTGAAGGTAGTTGCCGAAAATGTGGCCGATGCCCACGCCTGCACCCGCAAGTGCGATTGAGGCAAGACCAGCACCGATAAGTTTGGCTGCAGCTGGATCCATGAGTAATACTCCTCTTTCAGTAATTCAAACCAGGTTAGAACGAATTGAACGGTTAGTGATGCATGTGCAGTGCATCGTTGAGATAGATGCAGGTGAGAATGGCGAAGACATACGCCTGAAGGAAAGCAACCAGAATTTCAAGCCCAGTGAACGCGACCATGAACGCCAGCGGCGCAATACCGAAGACACCCATCCCGACCACGAAACTGGCAAACACCTTGAGCATCGTGTGGCCGGCCATCATATTGGCAAACAGACGCACCGAAAGGCTGATTGGCCGTGTCAGGTAGGAAATCACCTCGATGACCACCAGCAGCGGCACCAGAACGATCGGAATGCCCGAAGGCACGAAGAACTTCAGGAACCCGACGCCGTGCTTGGCGAAGCCGATGACAGTGACGCCCAGAAACACGATCAGTGCCAGGGCAAAGGTGATGATGATGTGGCTGGTCACGGTAAAGCTGTAGGGCAGCATGCCGAGCATGTTGCAGGCCAGCACGAACATGAAAAGGGTAAACACGAACGGGAAATACTTCTGACCGTCCGATCCGACGTTGTCCCGGATCATGTTGGCGACAAATTCGTAGCTGAGTTCCGCAACCGACTGCCACCTTGACGGCACCAGTTTGCCGCTGCGCACCGACAACAGCGTGAAGCAGGCAACCACCGCCACGGCAATCACCATGAACAAAGAAGAATTCGTGAACGAAGCGTCAAGGCCGAAAAGATCGATGTTGATCAGCCGATTGATCTCGAACTGATGCATCGGATCGAAGCCATGCCCTGCGCCATCACCGCTTTCAGTTGCCACCCGGGGTCCCTCCCGCCTTGTTTCTTCAGTCAGGTTCGCCGTCGCGCCTGACATCGTCACTCTTGGCGGATTTCCCGCCGAATTCGTTTTCCTGATTTGCCGGGTCGTACTGCGCCTGCAGCTGTCCGGCAGTCTTGTACACGGTCAACACCCCTGCAGCGGCCCCCAGGAAAAAAAAGACCAGCAACATGAGCGGAGAAGTCCCAAGCCACAAATCCAGGAACCAGCCTATACCTCCGCCGACGACCAGACCTGCTACCAGTTCCGTCGCCAGCCGGAAGGCGGTCCCGATGGCATTTCCTCTCCGGGTGTCTTCCGGTGGTTCCTGCTCCGCCTGCCGCTTTTCGATCTTCCTGCCTAGCTCATCCAGACGGGCAGCTAACGCCCGATCATCTTCCGTGTTGGCACTGTTATGGCTTCTGTTTGCCGACCCGTCGGCTTTGTCCGCCATTGCACCGCCCCTCGGGAAGTGTGGATGATTACGCAGTGTCTCCCCAGCGATCAGAATTCGCACAAAACACCGCGCGCAACATAGGGCCAGCGCCGACCGCTGTCAAGTCCATCAATTGAGTGTTAAGTTATTGTAATAAAAAGAAAAAACACGCTTTCGACGGGCTGCGTCACTTTGTGCGCTCAACTGGCTTCGCTAAACCGTTCCGCAGTCTCCAGATCGACCGATACGAGCTGGCTGACGCCCCGTTCTGCCATGGTCACCCCGAACAGGCGATTCATCCGTGCCATGGTCAGGGCATGGTGGGTAATGACCAGAAAACGCGTGTCGGTCGACCGCGCCATTTCGTCAAGCAGGTTGCAGAACCGTTCCACGTTGGCATCGTCGAGTGGTGCGTCGACTTCGTCGAGCACGCAAATGGGAGAGGGGTTAGTCAAAAAGACCGCAAATATCAAAGACATAGCCGTCAACGCCTGCTCTCCGCCTGAAAGCAGAGACATCACCTGCGGACGTTTGCCGGGAGGGCGCGCCATGATCTCAAGTCCGGCTTCCAGAGGGTCGTCGGACTCTGTCAACTGAAGTTCGGCCTTGCCGCCGCCGAACAGATGCGTGAACAGGCGTTCGAAGTGCACGCTGACCGATTCGAAGGCGACCAGCAGGCGTTCCCGGCCTTCCTTGTTGAGGCTGGAGATTCCCTGGCGCAGGCGATGGATCGCTTTTATCAGGTCGTCTCTCTCCGTCACCAGTCCTTCAAGCTGCTCGGTCAGTTCCTTTGATTCTTCTTCGGCGCGAAGGTTAACGCCGCCAAGCCGCTCGCGTTCAGCCCGCAGGCGGTCGAGTTTCTTCTCCGTCACCTCAAGTTCCGGGAGCTTGGCGTTTTCGTCGAGGCCGGCGTGATCGAGAATCTTCTCCGGTGTGCAATTCAGCACCTCGTCCACCCGGTGAGTCATTTCTTCAAGGCGTTCGCGCGCGCCCTCGAGCTTTGCCTCGATACGGGCCCGGGATTCGCGGGTGTCGGCCAGGGCATTCTGCGCTTCACGGGCCAGGCCGTCGAGTTCAGCGACCCTGGACTCTGCAGCCGCCAATGCATCTGCTGCAGCCTTGCGACGGGTTTCCGCTTCCTCGAGCTTGGCAAACAGCCGTGTCCGGCGTTCCTGCCACTGGCCGGGAAGGTCGGACATCGACTCAAGCTCCTTGGCGATGCCGCTTGACCGGTTGTCCAGGGCACCGACCTGAGCGCGCGCTTTCTCGTCGCGTTCGAGCCAGGCGGTCTTTTCCCGGTCGATCGCCGCGAGACGGTCTTTGCGCGCCTTGATCTCACGGGCAAGTCCTTCATGGTGAGCCCTGGTTTCGGAATAGGTTGCCCGGTGCTCCGCCACCGTCTCGCGCAGGGACTGGAGCTTGGCGTCGACTGCATCGGTTGGTTCAAGTTCCCCCAAAATTTTCGAACTTTCCCCACGAGTGCTGCGCACCTCGTCCAGTTCAGCGGTCACCCGGCTTTGGGCCTCCACCAGTGCGCTGTGCCGGGCGGTGGTTTCGCTGGCGGCACGCTCGCTCTTCGACAGGGCGTCGCGAAGTTCTGCCACGCGTCGTGTGGCCGCGCGCCAAGCTTCCCGGCACTGATTTTCCCGGGATACTGCGGCTTTGGTCGCTTCACGGGCTGTGTTGAACGTGTCGCGCGCCTCAAGGGCCGCCTTCGAAGCGACGGCAGACTCGCGTTCCAGACCGCCCAATCGGTTGCGTTGCTCAAGCCGTTGCGCGGCAGCGGTCGGTGCGTCTGCGGCAGCAGTAAAACCGTCCCATCGCCACAGGTCACCTTCCTTGGAAACCAGCCGTTGCCCGGGGCAAAGGGCGGCTTGCAGGTTCTTGCCGGCGTTGGAAGCGACCACGCCCACATGCGAAAGGCGTCTGGCCAGGGCGGGCGGCGCTTTCACGACCTGGGCAAGGCCAACCGCACCCTCCGGCAGGGCGTGTGCATCGGCGATCTCGGGCAGCAGATCCCAGTGGATCGGCGCGGCATTGTCGGTAGGGACATCCAGATCGTCGCCCAGAGCCGCGCCAAGCGCCTTTTCGTAGCCCGGTTCCACGGTCAGGGTATCGATCAGCGGCGGCCACAATTCACTGTCCGTCACCGCCAGCATCCTGGAGAGCGTCTTCACTTCCGTGGACAGGCTCTGGGCGCTGCGTTCGAGCTCGTCACACGTCGAACGGTTTTCCTGTTCGACCGCGCGGCATTGCTTGACATCTTCCTCGGCGCTGACGGCTGCCTGTTCGGCCGCCTGAGCGGCAACTGCGGCATCTTCTGAGGCTTGAGTCAGTCGGGAAATCTCGTCGGCTACTGAACTGTCCACCCCCAAAGCCTGCAGTTCCGACGAAATGTTTTCGAGTTGCGCTTCGAATCGGGCGATACGGCGGTTCTGGTCGGCAATCGTGCTTTCCAGCGAAGCGCGGTGCGTCCTCAGCGCGGCGCTCGCCTGGGAGACTTCATCGAATTCGGATTCGCGTTCCCTGAGTGCCCTTTCGGCTTGTGCCAGCTGTTCCTCTGAATCGCTTGTCCGGCCGGCGTCGGCGTCATCGGAGTCGTTAAGTCCCGAGGCTTCCTCGTCGAGCCGCGAGATGACATTGGCGGTGTCGGCGATGGTTTCCTGCTCGCGCGCCAGATCGCCCGCGATCTGCGCGTTGCGCTGTTCCAGCTCATTCTTGCGTTCCGTCGCCCGCCGTTCCTCCGCCTCGAGAGATTCGCGTTCCACATTGAGGCGCTGCAGGATTGCCGCCGCGGTCAACTCCTCGTCGCGCAGTGCCGGTACGGTGCCGGCAGCCTCGTCATGGACCCGCGCGGACTCCGATGCAGCGCGCGTGTTTTCGGCCATCGTGCGGGTGATCTCGGTCAGCGACTCCTGTTCGATACTGAGAGCGCTGGCGGCTTCCAGCCACTTCAGGTGAAGCTGGATTGCTTCCGCCTGCCGGATTTCCGACGACAGCGCCTTGTAGCGCCCGGCCTGACGGGCCTGGCGTTTGAGACTGGAAAGCTGGGTTTCGATCTGCGCGACGACGTCATCGAGCCGTGTCAGATTGGTTTCTGCCGCGCGCAGGCGCAGTTCGGCTTCGTGGCGGCGGGTGTGCAGTCCGGTGATGCCGGCAGCTTCTTCCAGAATTTTCCGCCGGGCCTGGGGCTTGGCACTGATCAGCTCACCGATCTGTCCCTGGCGCACGAGGGAAGGGGAGCGTGCGCCGGTAGAGGCATCGGCAAACAGCAATTGCACGTCGCGGGCCCGCACGTCCTTGCCGTTGATCCGGTAGGCGGAACCGGCTTCGCGTTCGATCCGTCTTGATATCTCGAGAGTATCGGCATCGTTGAAAGCCGGCGGCGCAATCCGTGAGCTGTTGTCCAGAAACACAACGACTTCGGCCATGTTGCGCGACGGCCGGTCTCTGGTGCCCGAGAATATGACGTCGTCCATGCCCGAGCCGCGCATGTTCTTGTACGAGCTTTCGCCCATGACCCAGCGAAGGGCTTCCAACAGATTGGATTTCCCGCAACCATTCGGTCCGACGACGCCCGTGAGCCCGCTTTCAATGACGAGTTCCATGGGTTCGACGAACGACTTAAAGCCGGACAGACGAAGTCGTTTGAATTCCATTAGGCGTTGCCGGTTACCATTCCCAAGTCACATTCCTGACGAATGAATGCATTGCAACCACCGATACGCACCGATTCTGTAAATCCTTGCAAGTAATTTTCGACGTTTTGTCTACAGATTCATCATCTTTTCAAAGGCCTCGATTGAGTGCTGACCGCGCAGAATTTTGCCGTTGATGAAGAAACTGGGCGTCGATTCCACGTTGAATTTCTCTGAGCCGCGGGTGCGGACCGCCAGTACCTCGTCGGTGAGCTTCTGGTTGCCGATACAGGCGTCGAATTGCTCGCGGGTCATGCCGGTGAGCTTGGCGATGTTGAAAAGGCCGTCAATCGGCCGCTCGCCGCCCGCCCACACACTTTGCTGTTCGAACAGTATTTCGATGAACGGAAAGAACTTCGACTTGTCCAGGCATCGCGCAACGACGGCCGCCGTCCAGGCGGCGCGGTCGAGCGGAAATTCTCGGATGACGAGCTTGGCCTTGCCGGTATCGATGTACTTTGCTTTGAGTTCGGGGAGCGTGTCGCGATGAAACGATGCGCAATGCGGACACGTGAGCGAGGAATACTCAATGATGGTATTGGGCGCATTCGGGTCGCCCATGATCATTTCCTCCAGCGGCCCGGGAGTATTGACGTCGTTTTCGTCGCCCGACGCCGCTTGCGCCTGCTGCACGGTGGCGGTTTTGTGTCCGTCATTGCCGCCAAAGATGAAATAGGAGCCTGCTGCGCCAGCGGCGGCAATCAGGGCTGCGGCTGAAATGAGTTTTCGTCTGTCAAGGGTCACGGTACACCTACTTGAAGTTGATAAGGGTTAGTTATGCGGTGCCTGGCACCATTTCCTCTAAATCTGCACAAAGAGCGTCTTCAAACAATGATATATGACGACGCAGCCTCAATATCGTTCAGACATATGTCTTCACTTTTTCGAGATCAACACGTTGCGTCCCAACCGTGACAGTGTGTCTCTGAGACGGGTGTCCTCAATCGTTGCCACCTGTTCGTTCAGGACTTTTTCACGCGCCTGGTCCAAGGGCGGTGGCGTTTTTTGCCGCCGGCGGGGTTTATGGACAATCCGGCCCTGTACGATCTTCAATGCGGTAATGGCGTCATATCCATAGTACAAATTCACGGCCTCGACGATCTGCGGCGTTGCGTGCTGGACTTCGATGGCGACCGGCCCCTCGACCCGCACCACGAGCGTGCCGCCTGCGCGCCGATCATTGGCAAAGGCTTTTTGAGCCGTGCGGCGGGGCCATCGTACCCGTTCCGGCTGGGTGTATTGTGCCAGGGCCTCGCCGACGATCGATGGCCATTGGGTCAGAATCTGACCATAGGCGAAGCCGAAGCGCTCATAACTGGATTTCAGGAGACCGGGCACCTGCTGGTCAAGCCGGGTGGCTCCGAAGTACTTCCTTGTTGTGGTTCGGTCTGTCATGGCGCCGATGTTTCCTCCTGGCAGGAGTCACACTATAAGAATCGGGCGACAAACAGGCAACCGACACACAGGAATGATGGTCGGTGAAAAATGATCGGGAACACCGGGCCAATGCAGGTTCCACTCAGTACTCAGCTTCTTCAGTGGTATGACCGGCACGCCCGCGTCCTGCCCTGGAGAGCGCCGCCGGGAACTATCGCAGACCCGTATGAGGTCTGGCTGAGCGAAATAATGTTGCAGCAGACGACTGTCGTAACGGTCAAACCCTATTTCGATAAATTCAAGAAAACATGGCCGAAGGTCGGTGATCTGGCCAATGCGTCGCTCGACGAGGTTCTCAGTGCCTGGGCGGGACTTGGATACTACGCCCGCGCCCGCAACCTCCACCGCTGCGCCCAGGTCGTGGCAGACGAACACCAGGGCATTTTCCCGCAAACCGAGGTTGAACTGAAACAGCTGCCCGGCATCGGCCAGTATACCGCCGCGGCAATTGCCGCCATCGCGTTCGGACAAAGAGCCGTGGTTGTTGACGGCAATGTGGAACGGGTCATGGCGCGCCTCTTTGCCGTGGAGGAACCGCTTCCGGATGCCAAATCGGTATTGAAAGAACACGCCGACAGCCTGACCCCCGATGATCGGGCCGGCGACTATGCGCAAGCCGTAATGGATCTGGGAGCGACGATATGTGCACCGCGCAAGGCTAATTGCCTGATCTGTCCTTGGTCTGACCCGTGTGCCGGCCGACGACAGGGAATAGCGGAAACCCTGCCCCGGAAAAAACCCAAAGCCCAAAAACCCACCCGCTCAGGCACCGCTTTCATGGTGTTGAACAGCAGGGGCGAATTGCTGCTGCGCGACCGCGAACTGAAAGGATTGCTGGGCGGCATGGCCGAAGTGCCGTCGACGCCATGGGTCGAGAGTCCGGAACCGGACACGCCGGTGTTGAACCATGCACCGGTCGATGCGGATTGGACGCAACTGAACGGCCTGGTGCGCCACACATTCACACACTTTCACCTGGAACTTGGCGTTTGGGCGGCACGGGTAACTGGTGAGGCGGCTGTGCGGTCAGCGGCTTGGCCGGACCGGTGCCGCTGGGTGGCGCGCCGTGATCTGGACACGGCAGCCCTGCCAAGCGTCATGCGCAAGGTCATAGCCCACGGTCTTGAGCGGATGTGACGCGAGTCAGGGAGGTCAGACGAGTTCGAGTTCGGCGCGGACCTTCTGGCGCAGCAGATCAATCGGCTTGAGCTTGCCGTCCGTCTTGAAGTGCCAGAATGTCCAGCCATTGCATGCATCGAGGCCCTGAACGTGAGCGCCGATCTTGTGAATGGAGCCGGTAGCGTCGGCGCACACCAATGTGCCGTCCGCCCGGACTTTGGCGGCGTGACGTTTTGCCGGATCGTAGAGCACGGTGCCCGGTTCAAGCAGGCCGCGTTCGACCACGGTACCGAAGGGAACCCGCGGCAGGCCGCGTTTGCTCTTGGAAACTTCGATGGTTTCGCCGTCCAGCGGGACAATGGCGTCAATCCGCTTGCGGGCGGCATCGATATAGCGTTTCTCGCGCTCGATGCCGATCCAGTTGCGCCCGAGCTTCTTGGCCACGGCACCGGTTGTGCCCGTGCCGAAGAACGGGTCGAGCACGACGTCGCCAACGTTGGATGAGGCGAGGATCACCCGGTGCAGCAGCGACTCGGGCTTCTGTGTCGGATGGGTCTTGTCGCCCTGGTCGTCTTTCAGGCGTTCCCCGCCGTTGCAGATCGGCAGCAGCCAGTCCGACCGCATTTGCAGGTCGTCATTGAGTGCCTTCATTGCCTCATAGTTGAAGGTATAGGTCTTCTGGGTTTCGCTGCGGGTCGCCCAGATCATGGTTTCGTGGGCATTGGTGAACCGTCGTCCGCGAAAATTCGGCATCGGATTGGTCTTGCGCCAGATGACATCGTTGAGCACCCAGAACCCCAGGTCTTGCATCGTTGTGCCGACCCGAAAAATGTTGTGATAGGAGCCGATCACCCAGATCGTACCGGTATCCTTCAGGACCCGGCGGGCTGCCGCCAGCCATTCGCGCGAGAACGTGTCATAGGTTTCGAACGAGTTGAACTTGTCCCATTCGTCATCGACACCGGCAACCTTGGTATTGTTGGGCCGGCGCAGTTCGCCCTCAAGCTGAAGATTGTAGGGCGGGTCGGCAAAGATCAGGTCGACCGATTTTGCCGGCAGCTTGTTCATCTGCCCGATGCAGTCGCCACGCATGATCTTGTTGATGAAAGCCGCTTTATCCGGCTTGTGCGCGTAACCCATACCTTGAAACCCCTACGCAACTGACTGAAGCGATCATGTTGGGAGTAACGGGGTAAAGTTTCGATTAAGACCGGCGGCGGTGCGGTGGTTTTGCCCCGTTTTCGGTCGACGCAGGGTGCCGTTATGGTTAACGTTTCCTTGATGCCTCAAGGGCGGCTCTGATCGGGGCGAATGACTGCCGGTGATGCGCAGTGACGCCCAGTGCCGCCAGGCCGTCACTATGCTGGCGGGTGCCGTAACCCATGTTGCGCTCCCAGCCGTAGCCCGGACATTGCGCGGCAAGATCGGCCATAATCGCGTCCCGTGTGGTTTTGGCGATGATCGAGGCGGCAGCAATCGAAGAGGACCGGCCGTCGCCCTTGACGATTGTTTCACCCGGACAACTCAAGTCCGGCATCCGGTTGCCGTCCACCAGGGCATAGTCGGCGCGGGCGGGCAGGGCGGCCAGCGCCTGCGCCATGGCCCACAGGGTTGCCGCCAGGATGTTGTCACGGTCGATGCGCCCGACGTCGGCAATACCGACCCCGACAAGCGCCGTCCGGCGGACCAGGCACGCCAGGCGGTCCCTGGCACCGGCCTTGAGCTTCTTTGAATCGTTGAGTCCGGCCGGAACATTGCGGCGGTCGAGGACAACGGCTGCCGCCACCACCGGCCCGGCCCAGGGCCCGCGCCCGGCTTCGTCTATGCCGGCGATGTTGACGTAACCCTTGTCCAGCAGTGACCGTTCCAGTTCAAAGTCAGGTTCCGGTGCCGGTCCGGCGGATTTTCTTGCGGGTCTTGTCACGGTCGGAAAACGTTCAGTTCTTTACGGTGGAGGGTGACGGATTGGGCTGCACGCGAAACAGGATAATGAACGGAATCAGCGCCACAAGCAGAAACGCGATCAGCATGAAACTGTTATTGTAGGCGATCATGGTCGATTGCCGAACCACTTCCAGATCAAGCGACGCAAGACCGGAACGCTCCGTTATGTCCCATGCATCCTTTTCGAACGGTTTTGTCAGCAACCGGTTGAACGGCGTGATGAACTCGTTCATGAGTGCATGATTGATCTGGCTGTGACGGGCATGCAGACCGATGATGACGGCGGTTCCAATTGAGTAACCCATGTCGAAACTCAGATAGAACATTGCAAAGCCCTGATCCTGTACGCGCTTGTCGAGATTTGCCAGGGCAAGCGCACTGAGCGGTGCCCAGATGGCGCCGGTTGCGCAGCCGAGGATGAAATTTGACAGGATTACATCGCGGGCCCGGATGTCCACCGTCCAGTCCGACATCATCCAGGACGCCAGTGCCGTGAAGGCCAGCCCGATGGTCAGAAGATGGCGCGGGTCCATCCGGTCGCGGATCTGGCTCACCACCAGGAGCCCGAGCACCGATCCGACACCGCGGGCCATCAGCAGGTTGCCGGTATCGATCGCCGCATAGCCGCTGATCTGTTGCAGTTGCAGGGGCAGCAGCAGAAGCGGCAGGAACAGGACCGCACCGACCATGAATATGAAAACTTCGCCCAGGACAAAGTTTCTCTCCCTGAACAGGCTTCGGTTCACGAACGGCTGCCTGGAAGACATGGTGTGGACCACGAAAACGTAAAAAGCAGACACAGTAATCAACGCTTCGATGGCGATTTCGGTCGATTCGAACCAGTCCTGCCGTTCTCCCCGTGCAAGCATGAGCTGCACGGTGCCGACGCAAATGATGAGGGACGTAAAGCCGATCCAGTCCAGCCGTTCCGACGACTTGGGTGTCTCCGGCACCAGCAGCCATGCCGTAGCCAGAACGATCGCGGCGATCGGCACGTTGACGAAAAATATCCAGGGCCAGCCGAAATTGTCGATCAGCAGGCCGGCAAGAGTCGGCGCGAATACGTTTGCAGTGACGAAACCCATGGCCCACAATGATGTCGCCTGCCCGTAACGGCCAGGCGGAAAGGCGTTGACCGCAATCGCCTGTCCAAGCGGTATGAGCCCTGCACCGCAAAGTCCCTGCAGAAACCGCCAGGCAACCTCTTCCAGCAGAGATGTCGAGAAGCCGCAGCCCACCAGGGTCAGGGTATACCCGGTGATCGTCAGCAGGAACATCTGCCGGCGGCCGAAACGCATGCTGAACCAGCCAACGCTTGCGGTCATCATTGAACTGCCGATGACGAAGGCGATCATGACCCATGCGATCTGGTCGGTGGTCGCGGAAAAAGCCCCCTGCATGTGCGGCAGGGCGACGCCCACTGAGTTCCAGGTCACCGCATAGGTTGCGGTGCCGACCGTCGAGCACAGCACGATCATGACGCCGCGAAGCGTTATCCGGTCATCGTCGTGGGCGGAGGCTTCAGCGCTGAGGTCGGTCATGACAGGGTCGGTTCCCGGCACCGGTGTCCGGCGGGCGTTCAGTTAGGTCGTGCGAACACGCTCTTTACCAGCGAAAGCGCATCGTCGTCGCGTTCGGTGTCTATCGTCACCGTCGCCGTCATGCCGGCACGCAGGCGGTCGCGGTTTTGGGCTTGATCGAACTTCAGTTTCACCGGAATGCGCTGAACCACCTTGACCCAGTTTCCTGTCGCATTCTGGGGCGGCAGAATGGCGAATTCAGCCCCGGTTGCAGGGCTGATGCTCTCCACGGTTGCCCGCCATACGATGTCGGGGAAACTGTCGACGACAAGGGTCGCCTTTTGTCCGACCTTGATCCCGGTCAGCTGCACTTCCTTGAAGTTTGCCTCGACCCAGGGGTCGCCGGTTGTCACCAGCGCAAACAGCGAGTCGCCTTTCTCCACGTATTCGCCGGCTTCGAGACCGACCTTGCTCAGGACCCCGTCGGCTGGGGACCGTATTTCGGCATAGGAAAGGTTCAGCTGGGCGCGGCGAAGTTTTGCCTCCGCCTGCAGGTAAAGCGGGTGCTGGGTATGGTCGGCATCGAGCGCGCCGCCGAGATCTGCCAGCACGATCTGACTGTTCTGCTTGGCGATGCTCTTCTGGCGCCGCGCCATGGTCAGTTCATGTTCGGTTTTCTGGCTGGTTGCCTCGGACCCGATGCCCTCGGTTTGCAGGTTTTTGTTGCGCTTGTGCGTGACTTCGAGATAGCGAATGCGTTCGTCTGCCGCCTCGATCTCCATCTGGCTCTGTTCGTATCGGGCCCTGAGCGAGATGACGCGCTGGCGCACATTGGCCAATTCGGCCTTTGCCGCCGCCGCTGCCATCTCGAAAGGTCGCGGATCGATCCGGAACAGCAGGTCGCCTTTTGCCACCCGCTGATTGTCCTTGACGGCAACTTGCGACACCGGCCCGTCGATGGTCGTGCTGATGGTCCTGATTTCCGATTTGACGTAGGCGTTTTCGGTAGACACGTACCGGCTGTCGGTAGCGTAAACATAGGCGGTTGCGACCACTGCCAGCAGGGGCGGTACCCCAAGCAGAAGAGAACGCGGCATCCTGCGCCGTTCACGCGTTGATGGACCATCGGTCACGACAAACTCCTAGGAACAAAGGAGAGACTAGTTCGGAATCAGGCGGCGGTGAAGCGTTTCTTTAACGTGAAAGGTCAAACGGCGACCAGACCGTCTTGTGCGACGAGCTTTTCAGGAACCGGTATTGCCGGAAACCGCACTGTGTCCGGTTCCATAGGCGGCACAGTTTGCCCCGGCCGCTGTCAATCTAAGACAGAAATCCTGCGCCGGATATATGGTCGAGATAGATCGCTGCATCCCGAATGTCGAAAACGAAGGATACCGCGATCACCAGTGTCATTACGCCCGACCACACGCTGTACGGCGAGAGTTTTGCCAGAAACGGCCTGTGTTTGAGTAACAGGTAGAGTCCCGGCGTCCAGAAGATCAAGTGTATCAGTGCCAGCAATCCCGACAGGGTTGTCAGACCCAGAACCGGTATCACGACCGCGACGCTGAGTATCGTCAGCACAAACCCGCCAACGACCCAACGGGCAATTGGATGCCGCCAGACAAACAGGAGGCCGGCAGCAAAACTTGCCCCCATGAACATCAGCCACAGCCTCAGAGCCTGAGGTGCTTTGCTCATGGCCTCGTCGTCAAAGAGCTCGAGCGCCTGATGTCCGCTCTCGTACCCCGTCGCAAACGCATCCACAGAAACACCGGCGACAACCAGTGCCGTACCGGAAAGGCGGTACATCAGACTTGGCAACATATGAACAACTCCATTGAAAAACGCGCTGTCG
Organism: Alphaproteobacteria bacterium; assembly: GCA_021775805.1. Classification (GTDB taxonomy): domain Bacteria; phylum Pseudomonadota; class Alphaproteobacteria; order Rhizobiales; family JAJFHC01; genus JAJFHC01. The sequence goes on from JAJFHD010000026.1 coordinate 15,573, forward strand.
GACAGCTTAACACGCGGCATCAACACGCAGCTGAAATCGGATATCGCGACGCCTTCTGGAGATGGTCTGGCCGCATTGTCCAATTGCCGATCCATCGTTCCGGCATCCATGAATCAACGCAGGGATGGGCGCTACGAAAGCCTGTCGTTGTTGTCCCACAGCGACGTGAATTCATGTCGAAATGTATTGTAGATGTCGCTCTCTCTCGTGATGTCGATGCACGGGCTCCGGCTTGTGTTCGCTGAATACAGGTAGGGCGAAACGATGCACTGATCATCTCCGAATATCATTTGCTGGTTCAACGACCCTCTTGAAAGAGATCTTACCTCCGCTTTCGCAGCGTCGGTGAGGGCGCTGTTGAACCAATCCCGGGCTTCAGACACAGCTTCGCGCAAACCATCAAGGTTGTGCGAGGCGACATCGGGGTTCAGAAAACTTCCGAATGACGGGTTGTCGACATCCATCGTCAGGATGCGAACATCACAACCGCGTTTCCCCGCATCGCGAAGCGCTTCCTTCATGCCTTGTATGCCCTTCCAGCCGTTGAAACTAACCCCCGCAAGGAACAGGGTTTCCGTCGAGCCGCTCACCAGGTCCAGCCAAAACTCTCC
>JAJFHD010000027.1 GCA_021775805.1 Alphaproteobacteria bacterium
GGGATCGTCGTCGAGGCAGTCGAGCACGTACTGCCACATGCCGACGGATTCCTTGATCTCGTCGGAGACGGGGTACTGCTCGATGTACTTCTGGGCCATCTCGCAGTACTCGCGCTGGATCTCGATCGGCGAGTACTCGCGGCCGTTGTCGAGGCGCAGCTTCCGCTTGCAGGTCGTGTCGTAGGAGATGTCCTTGATCGCCTTGACCGGATTGCGGAGCGTGAAATCCTTGTTGATGTAGTTGTCTTCGATCATCTGCAGGACGATCGCGCACGTCCCGATCTTCACGAAGTTCGTGTACTCGCTCATGTTCGAGTCGCCGACGATTACGTGCAGACGGCGATAGCGCTCGCGATCGGCATGGGGCTCGTCGCGGGTATTGATGATCGAGCGATCGTTCGTCGTGGTGCCGGAGATCTTCTGATAGATGTGCTGGGCGCGCTGGCTGATGCAGTAGTGCACTCCGTCCTGGGTCTGGAAGACCTTGCCCGCGCCGGTGTAGATCTGGCGCGTCACCAAGAACGGAATCAGCTGCTCGGCCAGGTAGTAGAAATCGACGTCACGATCGACGAGGTAGTTCTCGTGGCAACCGTAGCTGTTGCCGACGAAATCCGTGTTGTTCTTGAAGATCGAGAGCTTCCCGGCAATCCGCTCCTCGCGAATCTTGCTCTCGGCGTAATCCTGCAGATCCTCGAGGATGCGCTCACCCGCCCGGTCGTAGACGATCAGCTGTCGGGGCGACGCGCACTCCGGCGTGGCGTACTCCGGGTGACAGCCGGTGTCCTGGTAGAAACGTGCACCGTTTTCCAGGAACACGTTCAGGAAGTGCTCCGTGGTGATCAGCTTCTCGAAGAGAAAGCGAATCGCCTTTTCGACCGGCAACGTCTTCCGCCCTTCGGGCGTGAAGATGATTCCGTATTCGGTCTCGACTCCGTAGATCCGCTTTTGCACGCGCTCCCACCCAATCCGGAGGGCCAATGTAGCCATTCCTCTATCGGCAGGTACGTGCGAGACCTTTCGATGTCTCCACGAGGTGATCTACTGCCAATGGAGACGTGAAAAATCCGGCCAGCCGCAGACTCCCCCAGGGGAGCCTGTCTCGAGGCTCAGCCGAGAAGCGCGGCGACCTCATCGCCCGTCAGGCGCTTGAACTTCCGGCCGGTCTGGCTCCGGTCGAGGACGCAGACTTCGAGGCTCTTGGCCGGAAGGTCGGGCGTGCCGTTCTCGGCCCGTTGCAGGGCTTCCCGCCCGAGCGCGATGGCCTCCGCCAGGTTGAGACCATCCCGATAGTTGGATTGCATATGGGATTGGAGGTTGCTCTCGGAGCCGCCAATCACGCAGAAGCCTTCCTGATCCTGCACCGTGCCATCGAAGCCGATCTTGAAGAGCGAGTTGCCCTCGTGCCCGGCCAGTTCCGGGTCACCGACTTCGGCCACCACGACCTCCACCTCGAAGGGCTTCATCGAACGGCTGAACTCTTCTCCGAGGATCTGGGAGTAGACATTGGCGAGGGCTTTGCCGCGAACATCGTCGCGGCTGAAGCGGTAGCCCTCTACATCGGCCCACTGCACACCCATCTTCCGGAGGCGATCGAATTCGCTGAACTTGCCGACGCCCGCGAAAGCGACCCGATCGTAGACTTCGCCCAGCTTGTGCAGCCGGGTCGGATTCTCCGCGACCATCATCACGCCCTGGTCGTACTCGACACTGACGATGGACTTGCCCCGAGCGATTCCCTTGCGGGCGAACTCGGCCTTGTCCTGGGCCATCTGCTCCGGATTGACGTAGAACGGAAAAGACATGGCTACGCTCCCGGCCGGCGGCGGTTTCCGAGCACGCCCTGGTACACCTGGGCGATCTCATCGTCGCCCACCTCTTCGACTCCACCTTCCGTGACGATCTTGACCCGCGGGAAGATGCCGCGTTCGAGATCGACACCCCCAGTGGCCCGATCCTCGTCGGCTGCGTCGGTAAGAGCCGTAATGGCCATCCCGACCGCGGCCTCCCGGGTCGCATCGGTGCGGAACGACTTCTTCAAGGATTCTTTCGCGAAGATCGAACCCGAACCGATACCGTCGAACTCGAGTTCCTCGTAGCGTCCGCCCGTAATTTCGTATTTCCAGACCCGGCCCGTGTGGCGTCGGAGGTCGTAGCCTGCGAAGAGCGGAACCACCACCAGCCCCTGCATGGCGGCGGGCAGGTTCTGACGGATGAGGTTGGCCAGCGTGTTGGCCTTGCCCTCGAGCTCGAGGGGCTCGCCCTCGATCTTCTCATGGTGCTCGAACTGCACGCCGAGCAGCCGCGCCATCTCGATGGCCGGGCCCGCTGCACCTGCAATCGCCATCAACGAGTATCCGTCAGTGGCGTAGACCTTCTCGATGTCGCGATTGGCAACCTGATGGCCCATCGTGGCAAGGCGATCGCCCGCCACCAACGCACCGTCGGCGAAGCGAAGCCCCACACAGGTCGTGCCATGAGACGTTTCCGGTAGCGTCCCCGCGCTGGCCAACCCAGCACTCAGGTCGCATTTCAACTGCGGAAACTCGTCGTTGATCAGCTCCATGAAACTGGAGCCCTTGTAGCCATCCCAGAACCGCACGTAACCCCCCCGGTGTGCGTGATCGTATCGAGGCCGTTTGGCCTACTCGCC
>JAJFHD010000028.1 GCA_021775805.1 Alphaproteobacteria bacterium
TAAAATCCCCATAGAACCTGCTGCACCGCGCGTGCACCACATTCCGCGATTTCGTGCATTGGCGCTTCTCCGACACCGTTCAAGGACGAGTGCCAACAACTCACGCCGCAACAAACGGTGTCCGAGAAACCTGCACAAAAGGAGAAGTAAATTCTGTCCTCAGTGGAGAGCGGCTTGTGTGAATTTGAACACCTAGTTGAGAGAAACTAGGCGCGTATCAGTGAAGTTGGCAAGAGGGTCGTCGTTTTCCAGGCCAGAGGCAAACGATACAGTCGATTTGCCGTTTTTGAAGCAAACTTGAAGCATCATGAACTGGTCCATTATTGGCACGACACCCGGTGCTGTTTGGATTCGTCCAAGCCGATACCGGATGCACCTGTCGTGCCATTCGGTATTGCCATACTGCTCCAAGACCCGATCATCACCGAGCAATTCGTCGGGAAGACCAAGTACTGACAAAACCCGTTCAAACGTGGGTTTGGGCTCTGAATTAGTGAAACGCATAACCGAAGCGCTCAATTCAAGGCGCGTGCCGCTTTCCAATAGCCGTCGATACTCGTCCGATGTCATGCCTTGAGCAGACCACTTATCCTTGATCTCCTCTTCCGATGCAGGCGGACTGAAAGCACCGCGAATCGATGGCGATAGTTCGGACCACATTTGCCAAGCTAACACGCCGATCACAACCGCAAGCGCAACAACGACTAACGATATCCAACTCCAGATCGACATTGCCATCCTTTCAATGATAGCGAGCGTCCGCCTGTGATAGCTTCAAGATCAGTTAGGAACAACATCTCCAGAACTGAGGAACTGATGGCGTCTGGACTGGGTCACTTTCTGCCGATCAAAGCATCCAGCATGTTTCGCAGCTAAATGCCATTATCTGTCATATCGCTTAGATTAAAAATCGTCAGCGGTAAAACCAGAGATCACTACATTTGGTCAGTTTCTTCAATTGGATTAGGAGGGCTCGCAAACCGGCCAGAACTGTGTCCATCTCGAATCTCGTCGATAAAATACTGAATCGTCCAGCCAAGCTCATCTTGGTTACACCAATACTCGACGATCTCTCCAAATTTGGAGAAGGTCGACCGATTGAATCCCTCTTCGATGTCGTTGTACCAAAGAACTCTGTTCCCAATCACACCGACAACCCAAAAACCGTCACCCACGTCACCCCAAGGAAATTGCTTCCATTTTGCCGGTGCAATTTGAACTACGTCCCACAATCGTTTTTGTTCCTGAGTCATCCGGTCGCGGGACTCAGTCATCAGATCCCAGACTTCTTCTTCAGAAATTGGTTTCCTGTCCAATGTCAGTACTCCAGAACTGGGCCGCGGCTTTCGCGAAAACTCAAATATGGACAAGCCAATTTGAAATTACTAACAACTTCCGCTGTGGGTCACAAATGCCCCTAGTGGCAATGGCAGCTTTCGAGGGTAAAGCTGTCGTCCATCTGGGTGATTTCAGAAGACCGGGATGAGCTCGAACCGGACGTTGCCGCGGTTCAATTTAGTGGATCCTGACCTAAACAGATCAAGATGAATCCAATTGAGCGCGATCTACTCTAAGTATATTCGGGGCGCCAATTCTCAGTAATTCCGCCGCTTTTTTGCACCATCGTAGAGAATGTCCGCCCAACTTTGGTTGACCTGATCCCTTGCGGCCAGATCCTCCGGCGCCATGTCCACTTGCGGGCGTCCGACCAGATCAAAATTGCCAAACGGATCGTTGCCGCGGATAAGCTGTACGGCGGACCGTTTGATGGTCTGGCGGACGTGAGGCGGCATGTAGGGCTGGATGACAAAGCCGATGCGCCGGTCATTGCTTCGGTTGGGCTGTGAACTGTGGATCACCCGTGCGCTGTGTATCGACATCTGCCCCGGGCGCAGGGTCAGGGAAACTGCGGTTGAGTCGTCAACGTTCTGCACCTCCTGGCCGCGAGTCAGGATGTTCTGCTCGCCGAACGTATCGTCGTGCTCCTTGATTTCCCCATGGCTGCCGGGGATCATCTGCATGCAGCCGCTCTCCTCGTTGCTGTGGGACAGCGCGACCCAGGCCGTAATGCCCACATGTGGCTCAAGTCCCATGTAGCGGGCATCCTGATGCCAGCTGACAAAGCCCGGATCAAGAGGCTCCTTGATGAACAGCACCGTGCCATAGTTCAGGATATCCGGCCCGATCAGGTCTTCGACGGCATCGACAAGGGTGGCGTTGTGCACGATCTCATCCAGGCATGTCAGATTCAGATGTGCGTTGTTGCGCGCGGCACCTTCAAAGGCTTCGGGCCATTTTGCTTCGGCAGATTCAAGTTCCGCGCGCAGCCGTAGCGCCTCGTCCTCGGTGAAAACGTCAATTGGCGACACGAAGCCGTCCCGTTGGAAGGCCTCAATTTGCGCGTCTGTCAGTTTCTTGCCCATCCTGAAACCTCCAAATCTGGCTGATTGCGCTTAGGCATCGATGATGAACACTTCACGGGGGAATTGTGTCAGGCATAGCGCATCGTTTTCGCGGACATGGATGGTTTCACTCAGTTCCATGCCCCATCCGTCCATCCACATGCCCAGAATAATATGCACAACCGCGTTCTCAGGCAGCGCCGTGCGGTCGTCGGGGCGGAAGCTGATGGTGTGTTCGCCCCAGTCGGGGGCGTAACCGACACCGATCGAGTAACCGATCCGGCTCTTTTTCTCCAAGCCATACTGATCGAGGACCGTCTGCCAGGCGGCATGGACATCGCAGCATTGCGCGCCGGCCTTCATGGCCTTGAGAACTTCATTCATTCCTTCGTCGACCGCCTTGGCGGTGTTCAGCAGGGTCCTGGGCGGTTCACCGATGTGGACCGTGCGGGCCAGCCCGGCATTGTACCGCTTGCGGCACCCGCCCAGCTCGAAGGCGATGGTCTGATCGCGTTCAAACGGGGCATCGGTCCACATCGGGTGAGCGGTTGAAGCGGCTTCGCCGGCCAGCACGAGGGGGTGCAGGGCCGTCATGTCACCGCCGAAGTCAGGCGTTCCGCGTATTTGCGCTGCAACAATTTCAGACATCAGATCGCACTGCCGCACACCCGGCCGCACACCGTCATAAGCCGTCTGCATTGCCCGGCCTGCAATGACGGAAGCTTTCTGCAGCATGGCGATCTCCGCCGGGCTTTTGGTCAGGCGCTGCCAGCTCACTAGCAGTCCGCAATCTGCCCATGTGCTGCCCGGCAGTCGTGCCTTGAGGTGACCGACTGCTGCAGGGGACAGGAAGTAGACATCGCTTTCATAGCCAACGCGCTTGCCGTCCAGGCCTCTTGACTTCATCCAGTCGCCCATGAACTGGGCCGGGTGCGCATCGGGTTGCTGCACGAGCGTCTCGGGGAAAGGGATCACCTGTTCATCGGAGAGATAGGTCGTGAAGGCGGCAGCACCGGCATCCATCTCGCGGCCAATCCAGGTCGGATCGCAGTCCAAGCCCACGACCATGATCTGTGGCGTATAGAAGGACCACGCGTCATAACCGGTCAGCCAGTTGACATTGGCAGGATCCCCGATCACGAGCACATCGAGACCGCGACCCTCCATGGCCTTGCGGACACGGGTCAAGCGATCCGCGTATTCGTCGCGGGAAAATGGAGGGGCCATGATCTACTTCTCGTCCTGATGCTCGATTATCGACGTGTATCCGTTTGACCAGTCGAGAGGCATCCGGATTTCGTAGGCGTCCTCACGCACATATCTTGTCGCTTGCCTCAGGACAACTGTTTTGTAATTCGATGTCGGGTTGGCGACGGGCGTGTAAGCTATTGCATCGCAGGCCGCGCAGGTGACGACCAGAACCGGACGGCGGCCTTCGGCATCTTCGGGGTAACCCGTTCAGGCGGTGAGATCACGGCGCAGGACCACCCTCTGGGCCGGTGCAAATCCGGCCTCGCCAAGATAGCCGATCAGACCGACATCGTTCCAGTCGAGTTCGGTGCGGATGTGATCGACCCGCAGTATCGCAAGATTGGCAATCAACTGAGACATCAGGGCCTGACCGACACCGCGTCCGCGGTATCCCGGATCGACGCCAATGGTATCCATGACCGCTTCCGGACCCGTGTGGCCAAACTCACCATAGTCAACCCGGGCCATGATGAAGCCGACAGGCCGACCATCCTGTTCTGCGACCAAAGAAACCCGGACTCCGGATTCACGCAATGCCTCGCGCTGTTTGCGGGCGTAGTAGGCGGACCGGTCTTGTCCTGTCGCCCTGCGGTCAATGGCAATCAGAGCATCAAGGTCGGCATCGGTCATGGAACGCACAGGCACACGATCGCGCGAAAGGGCTTCGAAGTCGTCACCGTCCGGTGAGCTGTAGTCAACTTCGTCCGGCTGGTCGACATTGGTCGGGATGATGGGGGGTGCTGCTGCAGATGGCACGGCTGTTCCTCCTGGATAGATTGGGCCGTCAAGAGATGTGTGTGTCAGTTGGGCGTGTCAGGACGACGCGCGGTGCCATGGAAAAGCCGGCACCGGCAAAAAATCCGAGCAGGTCCTGATTCGCCCACTCGACCTGACTGGTCAGTTCACTGACGCCCTTGTGGCGCAGTATGTCCTCTACCGCCGCAAGCAACTGGCGGCCGATCATTTTGCCCTGGTAACCGGGATCGACACCGATGGCGTCCAATGCGGCCCGAGCGCCGGGTTTGCCGAATTCGCCGTCGACAAGTCTGGTGAGGGCGTAGCCCACAAGCCGGCCTTCGTGACGCCGGCCGACATAGATAAAGTCTCCCGGATGTTCGAGGGCGGCAGAGAGCCGCTTTTCAAAGAAGCCGCGCCGGGATGTGCCGCTCAGGGCTTGGTCGATGGCGACGACCGCGTCGAGGTCTTCGGCACGCAGTGGTGTGATGTCGCCTTCCAGGGCCGGTGTTGTTTCAGTCATGATGTTCTCCTAGACGTCGCTGTAATTCTCCGACAATTCAAGATCCGTTTCCGGATCGAGCAGTTCTTCGAGTATCGGCAGGAGCGCCATTTCCTCCTTCTGGATATGGGCCAGCATGCGTTCGATCAGTTCTCCGGCATGGGTCTTGAACTGGAGCCAGCTGTGTTCGGAAAATCCCTCGACGAGGGCGGTTCGGGCAAGGGCGGATACCTGCTCTCCCACAGGCAGGATGGCATGGTGCTCGTCGCGCAGGTGTTCGCCGATTTCGATGTCACCCATGTCGGCCAGCCGTGTGAACAGTTCGTTCTCCTCAAAGGCAAAATGATCGCGCACTTCCTGCTCGATTGCGGCTGCGGCTTGCTCCAGGGTTGCTTTTGTCGCCGAGTCGTTGGTGTTCGGTAAGTTGCGTTTCGCCCGGGCGATCAGGTCCTCCAGGCTTTCGATCATCGCCAAGGTGGCACGGTGGTCCTCATGCAGAAGCTGTGCGGTGCGCCTGGAAAATTGCATCAGGTTGTCCTTCTGTTGGAGGAGTCGGTCCAACTTCTAAATATGTATTTAAGTACCTTAATACGAATTTAAACACATCGCAATAGAAACTGAGCGGCGATGTTGGTGCCGGAGAAATGCCGGATCGGCTAAAGGCGTGGATCCGCTTGAACCGGAAGCCACATCTCCAGCCAGCGGTTGACTGCCGGATCATCGGGACTGAAAATGTCACTGGTAGTGCCACAAAAGTTGTTCCAGGAATCGACCCGGCCGGAACTGAGGCCCACGAGAACGGGTATGCCGCGATCGACAGCTTCCACGATCGGACTGCGCAAGCCGCGCCCCTCGGATTCCAGTTTGCCGAACTTGTTGAGGATCAATATGTCGGCGCCGTTCTGCAGCGAGTCTTCGACCCTTTGGGCGATGACGTCCAGTGCGACGTCGTCCAGACGGCAGGCTTGGGATCCTGGCCCAAGATCCTGTGACATGGGATAAACGGTTGATGTCGACAGGTCTTCGAGAAACAGATCGCAGCGGCCCTCGCCGGGCGACGCCATGTGAGCGCGAAGGGCACCTGCCAAACGATGGCCGCGCCGTTTAAGGCGGGATGCGATTTTTTGCAACGCCCGGTCAACCGTGGTGCCGTCTGGATGTGCGAGGGCTGCTATCGGGCAAGCCCCGGCGAGGCTGTCTTCCCAGGAGTTTGAACTCATGTGCTGTTCCAGTTCTCGGGCAACCGACGCGCTTTGTCCAGGCGTGTCCAGGATTGAGCAACGATCGAGACATGCCTTTCCGGCGGCCAACCGCGGCACACCCCGGCAATCCAGAACCTTACCGTTCAGCGTGTCGGTGAGGTTTGATCTAGGTCATGGCCGGAGCATTCCAACGTGACCTTCGTTCCGGCGGAGAGTATCGGTCCTGACCTTGTCGGCGTCGGGCCCGACCAAAGCAAAACCCGCACATGGTCCTCGGTGGTTAACGGGACAAACGGGGGGACGCCCCTTCATGGGTGCCGGACCGCCGCGAAACCGGATGTTGCTCTAACCACAACCTGGCCCGTAAAAGCGGCAAATGCCAAAGCGCCGGCGATGCCGAAAACGCTGCCTAGCTGGATCAGGATGGTCGTATCCGTGACAATGCCGGCCGAGCACAGAACGACCGCGGATAGATGACAGCCCGCATGAATCCTGAGAGGAAGATCAGCGGTCAACTCCGACAGCAGAGCCGGTTTACCGCCTGAACCGGCGGCGTGCATGGAAGCCAGGAACGGCAGTATCCGCTGCAGGATGCCTGTCAGGAAGGTTAGAAGCCAACCGGCCAGTAAGACAAAACCGAATAGCGCAGCCCCGTGGGGGACCGGTGCTTCTAGAGAGAGGGCAAGGCCAAGCCCGAGGCACAGCACAAGGGCTGCCCAGGACAACTTGACAAGAACAAACGACAAGCCGAGGCGTTTGCGCATGCCGGTCCGCAGCGCTTCGCGCATGAGCCACAGATAGATACCGCTGGCGCCAAGACCGATGACCGACGCCACGGCGAGGCCGATCGGTTGACCGGTTGCGGCCGCGGCGGCGGCCAATACAACCGACGTGACGGCGAGGCAGAATTTTGACCATGCCGGGCGTGCCGGCAGGGTGCGCGAGAGGGCAAACATCGGGATCAGAACATGGCTGAAGCCAAGGACGAGAAGGCCCATGAAGCCAAATCCGGCAAGGACCAGATGGGCCAGTCCTATCGACTGATGGTCTAGGAGAAATCCGGTGTCATAGTCGGCAATCAGGGCGATACCCAGCCCGGCGAAGAAGACCAGCGAGACAATCGCCCCCCAACCGTGGGCGGCGACGACCGGCAGGTCGCGCGCACGGAGCAGATTGTCGGCCACGACAATGGCAAAGACTGCCAGGCTGACGGTGGCACCGCCTGCACCCAGATACATCGTCAGCGCATTGCCGGCTGCCATGCCATGGGCGAGGGCGGCAGTGCCAAGGGCGAGGAACCAGAAACTGAGACGCGTAGGCCATGTCTTCGTCAGCGGCCGGCGTGTGGCAACGGGCAGCAGCTGGAAGGCCGCCCCCATGGCGGTCATGACCAGGACGCCGAGGGTCAGCAGATGAATTGCCGCCAGAACCATACCCGGGCCGCCGGAGAACACGGCAAGCTCATCGGCGGCGGCGAGCAGAACCGACCATGCCAGGACATGAAAACCGGCGGCGGCGGCAAAGTAGCGGAACGGAATCGATGCCGGCAACAACCGGCTCTTGGCACCGCCCAGGAAACTTGCCGCCAGTGTCATGTCTGCCTCGTCAGCAGCAGCCTGACCTCGCCTGCCTGCCGGGCGATGATCTCATGGCTCCAGCCGCGCTCGGCCAACTCGGGATAAAGGAATATCGGTTCGCGGTCGTGATGGACGATCACCCGGTCGTGGGTGTCCGGTTTTGCCAGAAGTGCAAGGATGGCGACCATCGGTTCTGGAGGCGGCAGGCCACGGACATCAATATGCGTGCCGTCCGTGTCATGCCAATCGCTGGCGAGGGGGTGCGGCATGATTGATCAGGTCCTGTCCAATGCCACTGCAAGGTTTGTGGCCAGACGGCGGGCAAGCGCCGATACGGCAAGTCTTCGATAGTGCGAAGCCGTGGATGTCGTGCGTTGCGGCGAGACCTGTTTCTGGACCAGTTTTTCCAGATCCATAAATGCGGCGGCGCGGTCGCTGCCGGGCGTGACCGGGGCAAATCCTTCGACCAGAAAGGGGCGTGAATTTGTGCCGGTCAGAGCGGCGGTAACCTCGATGGCGCCTTCGTCGGTCTTGCGGCAGGCGACGGCCACACCGGCAAGCGGAAAGTCGATTGCGCCCCGATGGCGCACCTTGGCGTAGGCCGACACGCTGGAGTTTTGGATATTTTGCGATTCAATATGTACGGCAACGACGAACTCCCCGGGCTCAAGCCGAAGGTGATTGTCGCCGTCTTCGAGATAAAGGTCGGCAAGAGGCATGCGCCGGGAGCCGCCGGGGCCGGCCAGTTCAACCTCCGCGCCATGGACCAGCAGCGCCGGCGCCAGGTCGCCGCAGAACGCTGCCCGGCAACGGTTGCCCGCCGGCGCCACATGGCAGATGTCGCCCTTGTACTTGAGGCAGAAGCCGTTTGATTTCCGCCACCAGTGGCTCTGGTTGTAGTAGATGCAGCGGGTGTCGAGGCACAGGTTGCCGCCGACCGTAGCCGCTGACCGGTGGCCGGGGCCGGCGATCGTATCGCAGGCTTCGGCGATGGCTGCGTAACGGCTGCGAATCTCGGGGTTGGTGGTGACTTCGCGCAACGTTACACCGGCACCGATCGACAGTCCGGTGTTGCCGGTCTTTATGTAGCGCAGTTCCGGTATCCCGGTCAGGTCGACGAGAGTGTCCGTCTCGACCAGGCCGCGGCGCATATTGACGATCAGATCGGTGCCGCCCGCCAGAAACCGGCTGGCCGGGCGGGCGGTCAATGCCGCTACCGCCTGATTGACCGACTCCGGGCGGACGATCTCAAATTCGGGCATGAGCTCGGTCATGATGCCTCCTTGCGGTTTGCCGCCTGCCGCAGTCGGCGCCGTTGCGCTACAAGAGCTTCCATAAGCCGGTCCGGTGTCAGGGGGAGGGTGTTGGTGTCGAGGCCGATGGCGTCGGCGACAGCATTGACGAGGGCGGGCGGAAAGCCCGACAGCGCGCCTTCGCCGGCTTCCTTGGCGCCGAATGGTCCGAGAGGGTCGATGGTCTCGACAATATGGACCTCGATATCGGGCGACTCGACAATCGTCGGCATGCGGTATTCGAGCAGGCTTGCGTGAACCGGCAAACCTTCCGCATAAACGGTTTCCTCGCACATGGCCTGGCCCATTCCCATCCATACGGAGCCTTCGATCTGGCCTTCCACTGCCAGCGGATTGATGGCAAATCCACAATCGAGGGCGGCCCAGACCTTTTCGACCGCGATTGTGCCGGTGTTCACGTCAACGTCGACTTCAACCACCTGGGCGGCATAGCTGAAGCCCATGGTCGATCCAACGGCACCGCCACGGTGCTTGCCGCCCTGGGCTTCCGGTGGACAGGTGAAGGTGCCCTTGACGGTGATTGTTCCGTCTTCGGCCAGGGCTGCCGTGGCGACGTCGGCAAAGGACATCATCGATTGCTCGCTGCCGCGAACCGAAAAGGTTTCTGCCGTGCAGTCGATATCGTCCGGGTCGGCGTCGAGTTTCCGGGCGGCGGCGGCGACGAGAATTTCGCGCAGGCGCTTGGCGGCCTCGATGGCGGCGTTGCCGACCATGAACGTGACGCGCGAGGAGTACGACCCGTTGTCCTTCGGCGTGATCGCGCTGTCATTGGCGATCACCCGGATCCGGGCGAGATCGACGCTGAGGATATCGGCGGCCGCCAGGGCGACCATGGTGGTAGAGCCCTGGCCGATGTCCGAGGCGCCGGTAAAGGCGCTGATGCTGCCGTCGAAGTCGAGTTTCAGACTGACGACGGCATGGGGTTCGCCGGTCCAGTGTACCGGTTTCGCCGCACCGCTGACATAGTGGGAACAGGCCATGCCAAGCCCGCGGCCAGGCGGCAGTTCAGCCTTGCGCCGGTGCCAGCCGCTGGCGGCTTCGACCTTGTCGAGACATTCGGGCAGGCCGTAACTGTTGACCATCAGGTCGTTGAGCGTGCGGGTGGGTGCCGTCAGCAGGTTGGCGCGGCGTACGGCAAACGGATCGAGACCCAGTTGTCGTGCCATGCGGTCGAGCAGACATTCGAACGCATGGCGCACGTCGACGGTGCCGTGGCCGCGCATAGCGCCGCACGGCGGCAGGTTCGCATAGACCCGTTGGCCGTCATACTTGACCGCCGGAATGTCGTAGAGACCGTGAAGCAGGGCGCCCGCGTAGAGAATTGTTACCAGACCATATCCCGCATAGGCTCCGCCGCGCTGGGTCACCTGGCATTCCGCAGCCGTAATGCGGCCGTCGCCTGTCAAGCCAATCTTGATGTCGACCAGGGTGTCCGGGCGGCCACGATGGGTGATCAGGGTCTCTTCGCGGGTCAACCGCATCATCACCTTGCCGCCCGCCGCGCGCGCCAGCATGCCCGCAATCAATTCGAAGTTAAGCGTCTCGGTTCGCGATCCGAAGCCACCGCCAACGAAGGGCTTGATGACACGGATGTGCGAGGTGTCCATGCCGAGGCAGCGTGCCAGCATCAGGTGAACATAGAAGGGGACCTGGGAGACTGAATGCAGCGTCAACCGGTCGCGCTCCGCGTCGTAGTCGGCGAGTGCGGCGTGGGGTTCGAGTTGAGCATGGTTGACCTCGGCGCAGTCGAACTGTTCGGAACAGACCAGATCGGCCGCGGCAAACCCGGCTGCGACGTCACCGAACTCATGGTGGACCTCGCGCTCGATGTTTCCGGGCCTGTCGTCGTGCAGCAAAGCCGCATCCGGGGCCCGGGCGTCGGCCGCCGTATAGGCGGCAGGCAATTCGCGGATTTCCAGCTCGATCATTTCCAGCGCCCGTTCTGCCGTGCGGGCATCGGCCGCGGCCACGGCGGCAACCGGCTCGCCCCGGTAGCGCACCTTGTCGCGGGCAAGCGGAAACTCGTTCATGGCGATGGGGATGACACCGTAGGTGTGAGGGCAATCCGCGCCGGTAACGATGGCTTGGACGCCGGGAAGTGCCGATGCCTTTGCAACATCGAGCCGAACGATCTCGCCGTGGCTGACCGGACTGCGCAGGATACGTCCTGTCAGCGCATCCGCTGTATCAAGGTCGGCAGTATAGAGTGCCTTTCCGGTGACTTTCTCCAGGCCATCGATCAACGGAACCGAGCTGCCGGCGATTCGAGGTTTGGTTGATGCGGTCATTCGCCTGTTCCGGCTGCGGCGCGCACCGAATGGATGATTTTGACATAACCCGTGCAGCGGCACAGGTTGCCGCCCAGTGCCGAACGGATCTCCTTGTCATCGGGATTGGGAGACCGGCGCAACAGGCCCTCGGCTGCCATGATCATACCGGGCGTGCAGAACCCGCATTGTGCGCCGAGATTTTCGTGAAAGGAACGCTGAAGGGCCGAAAGCCTGCCATTGCTCGCCTGTCCCTCAATAGTTTCGATATCGCGATCCCGGCACGCTGCCGTCAGGGTGATGCAGGCCGGTCTGGGCTGGCCGTCGACCAGCACCGTGCAGGCGCCGCATTCGCCGCCGTCGCAGCCTTTCTTGGCGCCGGTCAGGTGTTTGATCTCGCGCAGGTAGTCAATCAGCAGGAGATTGTCCGGCACGGCATCTTCGCATTGAGTGCCGTTTATCCTGAGGCTGATGAGCCGTTTCATGGACTGGACCTTTCACGCATTGTTGATTGGCAAAATACATATTTCGGTACTATTATACTAAATTAGAACCAAAGAGTGAACCCATTATTTGCGACGTCGGGGCATACGGTGGGTCGTGGCCGGTTCACGCGCCCCACGTCCGATAGCGAAAGTTGCATGTCTACTGTCACCTGTCCTAATAAATGTGGCAGTATTGGAATAGATTCGCGTTGGCGTGACTATTTGCGGAACAGCCACCATGACCCGGAGATGGCCGGTATGAATAAAAGTTCACAACCCGCGGCAGAGGGCGTCGGCAACACCGTCAAGATCCGTGCGGCGGTCGAGGCCGACCTTGGTCCCGTGGCAAGCCTAGACGAGCGTGTGACCGGGATCGGAAAACTGGACTACTGGCACGACATATATGAGCGCTATTCCACGCGGCGGACACAACAACGGTTTTTCCTGGTCGCGGAGCCGGCCCAGCCGATGCCGGGTCGTTCGATCCTGGGGTATATCGTCGGCGCGGTGAGAGCGTGGGAATTCGGTTCCGAACCGTGTGGCTGGATTTTTGCCTTTTCGGTCGATCCCGACAGCCGTCTGCAAGGCCTTGGAGAACACTTGTTCGAAGCAATCTCCGACAAGTTCATGGCGGCCGGAATCACGACGATGCGGACGATGGTGGCCCGTGACAACCAGTTGCACATGGCCTTTTTCCGCAGCGAAGGCATGACTGCCGGTCCCTACATCCAGCTTGAGAAAGAACTGGACTGACATGACGGCGCAAGTACACAGGTGGCGCCCATGAAGTTGCAGGTCTCAAGCCGCCTTGCGATCTTTGCCCTGATCGAACTTGCCGCCGATCCGGAGCGGCAGGTTTCGGTTGCCGAAATCGGCGAGAAATACGGTGTCTCCGCACACCATCTGGCTAAAGTGATGCACACCCTGGGACGCGCCGGATTGGTGCGGTCGATCCGCGGCGTCGGGGGCGGGCACAGCTTTTCGGGCAACGCCCGGCGCACGACACTGCTTGATGTCATCATGCTGTTCGAGGACGTGTCGCCGGGGAATGACGAACTGGATTCGCAGTCCGATGCAACGCAGGCCGGTCAGGCGCTGCGTCAGGTGCTCAACGAGGTTGACGACATCGCCCGTGCCACGCTTGGCGCAATAACCATCTCAACCATGCTCAAGCAAATTGAACGCCGCAAGGCCGGGGCCTCCGACAGCAGCAAAACGAGCAAAGGCAAAACGGCTCAAGCCGGCGCCGCGGTCGTCGACTGAATTATGGTGCGGCGGGGATGACCGCCGTGGCTTCCAGTTCGATCTTTGCCGGATGGTCGAGCAGATCCGACACAAAAATCATGCTCATGGCGGGGAAGTGTTTTCCCATGAGTGCGCGCCAGATCTTTCCAAGCTGTGGCCGCGCCGCAAGGTATTGCGGTTTGTCGCAGCAATACGCGGTCATGCGACAGATATGTTCCGGACGCCCGCCGCCCTGCGCCAGTACCGCCAGAACGTTTTTCAGCGCCTGCTCAAACTGCGGAATAAGATCCTCGCTCGCAAATACCTGCTGTTCGTTCCAGCCGACCTGTCCGGCGATGAAGGCGATCTGATCCGCTGGAACCATTATGCCGTTTGCATATCCGATCGGTGGTGACCATTGAGGCGGGTGAAGTATGTGCATGGCGGTGTTCCTGAATGCAGGGTGCAAGATTAAGATTGAACTGATCGAATAATAGTATTAACGTACTCTAATACGATTTTTCGATCAAGCCTTTGCTCAAAGGCGTTTGGAGCAACGCCCGGGCACCGCTGGAACACAGGGGTGAACACGCATGGAATTTCCACGTCAATACAACGCGGTCGGTGATTTTGTTGACCGGAACGTGCTTGAGGGGCACGGCAGCAAAGTCGCGTTTATCGATGATCGCCAAAGCCTGACTTATCGGGAGTTGCAATCGGGTACCGGAAAAGTGGCAAATATCCTGAGCAGTCTTCAGATCAGGCGTGAAGGCCGTATCGCCATGCTGATGCTTGATACCGTGGACTTTCCGATCGTATTTTGGGGTGCCGTGCGGGCAGGGGTTGTGCCGGTGTGCCTGAACACGTTGCTGACAACGCAACAATACGCGTACATGCTGTCGGACAGCCGGGCCGAAGCGCTGATTGTTTCGCGTGAATTGCTGCCGGTTGTGGCACCGATACTTGGCGCACTCCCGTCGCTTCAGAACGTCGTTGTCGTTGACGGAGAGGCTGGCGAACATCACGCCTTTGAAAACCTGTTTGCCGCCGCAAGCGACGAGTTCGAGACCGCCGAGACCTGTGCCGACGAAACTGCGTTCTGGCTTTACTCTTCGGGCTCCACAGGCGATCCCAAGGGGGTCAGGCATGTTCATTCGAGCCCGATGTATGTTGCTGGCCACTACGGCAAAGGCGTTCTGGGCATAGAGCACGACGATATCTGTTTTTCCGCGGCAAAACTGTTCTTTGCCTACGGGCTTGGAGCGGGCATGGCGGTGCCGATGTCGGTGGGGGCAACCACAATCTTGCTGCCGCAACGGCCAACCCCCGCATCCGTCCTGGAGGTCCTGAAACGGCATCAGCCGACGATCTATTTCGGTGTTCCGACGCTCTATGCCGCGCTGTTGGCCGACCCCGACTGCTTGCCGCAAAACAGTTCGGCAAAATTGCGTCTGTGCGTATCGGCCGGCGAGGCGTTGCCCGAAGAGGTCGGCAAGACCTGGAAGCAACGCATGGGCGTGGACATTCTTGACGGTATCGGATCAACCGAAATGCTGCATGTGTTTTTGTCCAACCGGCCCGGCGACATTCGGTATGGCACGTCGGGCAAGGCGTTTGACGGCTACAGGCTGCGGCTTGTGGATGATGACGGACTGGAACCCGGCACCGGCGAGATCGGCGAGCTTCTGGTAAGCGGCGGATCGGCTGCGGACGGCTACTGGAACCAGCGTGAAAAATCGCGCGCCACTTTTGAAGGGGCCTGGACCCGAACCGGCGACAAGTATTTTCAGGACGATGACGGGTACTACCATTACTGCGGCCGAACCGACGACATGTTCAAGGTGAGTGGCCGATGGGTGTCGCCGTTCGAGGTTGAGCAGGCGCTGGTATCTCACCCGGACGTTCTCGAGGCGGCCGTTGTCGCCAAGGAAGACGAGGAAGGGCTGGTGAAGCCGAAAGCGTTTGTCGTCCTGAAGGGCGGCGCCAATGCGGACGGTCTGTTTGATCCGCTGAAGGCGCATGTGAAATCGTCCGTCGGCGCCTGGAAATACCCGAGGTGGGTCGACTTCGTCAGCGAGCTGCCGAAGACGGCAACCGGTAAGATCCAGCGCTACAAGCTCCGCGGCTGAATGCCTGAAGAAACCGGCACGCGGATGCCGCAAGGAGGAAGAGATGAAGGAGGGGATTGCGTGAACGCAAGACGCGTCTTGGAAGCCCGGTCGGTTTTCATCACGGGGGCAACTTCGGGTATCGGTCTGGCCACGGCTGGCGTCCTGTCTGCAGAAGGTTTTCGTGTTTTTGGCGGTGTTGAGCCCGGTGAGAGCAGCACTGCACTCCAAAACGCCGGTGCCGAGTTGGTGCCGCTCGATGTGACAGACCAGGCGAGTTTGAATTCCGCCTTCGTGTCCATAGAGGACAAGACCGGGACGGTGCCGTTGTGGGGGCTTGTCAATTGTGCCGGCGTGGTTGCAGCCGGACCGGTCGAACGGCACAGCATGGACGAAGCACGCCGGGTGTTCGACGTCAATGTGCTCGGGGTCTTTGCCACCAGTCAGACATTCCTGCCCCTCATCCGAAAGGCGCACGGCCGGATTGTGAACATCAGTTCACTGTCGGGTCTGCTCGCAGTTCCTTTCATGGGCCCCTACAATGCGTCGAAGGCCGCGATCGAATCCCTCTCGGATACGATGCGTCGGGAGCTGCAGCCCCTCGGCGTTGACGTCATTGCCATCCAGCCCGGCGTTACCCGCACACCGATGTGGGACAAGGCCGAAGAGATCGACCTGACGCCCTATCAGGGCAGTGCCTATGAGCATGCTGTTGCCAGGGTCAAGGGCAAGGCGGTGCGGAAAGGGCGCCGGGGACAGCCGCCGGACCGTGTGGCCCGGGCGATCCTGCGCGCACTGTCCGCTGAAAATCCGCCCTCGCGACTCCGTGTTCAACGCCGACGCTCTTCAAGCCTTTTCTACTCTTTGCTGCCCCTGATTTCGGATCGGATCATCGACCGCAAAGTGGCGGAAGTTGTCTGGGGCGGGATAACGGATCGGAAAGAAATTACGATGGACTCGTCGACATGAACATTCTCCTCATCAACCCGCCCTGCGGACCACGTACCATCGGCTTGCGCAACATCGCCCGGATCGAACCGCTCGGGCTTGAGCTGATTGGCGCAGGTGTGTCTCAGGATCACGACGTGCGTCTGGTTGACCTGGAAGCCGCACCCGAAGACCTTACCAAGATGCTCGACGTGTTCCGACCCGATGTGGTTGGTATCACGTCGGAAATCGTGCATGTGGAAACGGCAATCGACGCCTTGCGCGAAGTCCGTGTGGCCGCGCCGGGATGCCTGGCCGTGGTGGGCGGGCATCACCCGACCTTGTGTCCCCAGGACTTCGACGATCCCAGCGTTGACATAATCGTACTTGGCGAAGGGGTGCACAGTTTCGCTGAGATCTGCCGGACCCGCGAACAGGGCCGCGATGACTACACTGCCATCGCCGGCATCATGGTGCGCACGGACAACGGTCTGAAACTGACGGCTGCGCGGCCGATGCCGGCAAATCTGGACGATCAGCCGTTGCCTGACCGTTCACTGACGGCCAAATACCGCGACAGCTATTTCTACATTCTGGAGGATTCGATTGCCGCGGTGCGTACGTCGACCGGATGCAGTTTTCCGTGCATCTTCTGTTCCTGCCGCGTCTACTCGCAAGGCAAATTCATTCCACGCTCGCCGGAACTGGTTTTTGAGGAAATCAAGAACCTCGACGAAGACTTCATCATGTTTTGTGACGACCATTCGTTTCACGACCCAGAGCGCATGCGCATCCTCGGGGAAATGTTGCTCGAGGCCGGCATCAGGAAGCGCTACTTCGCTTATGGCCGGGCGGATTCAATTGTCGAAAATCCGGACGTCTATGCACTTTGGGCCAAAGTCGGGCTGTCTCTGGTCATGGTTGGTCTCGAGGCGATTGACGAAGTATCGCTCAAGCGAACCGGCAAGCGAAGCTCGACTGCCGTTAACGACGAAGCCGTGGAAATTCTCGGGGAGCTTGGCATTGGCTTAAGCGCAGGGTTCCTCATCGAGCCGGATTTTTCACCGGAGAATTTCGATCGAATCGATCAATACATCAAGGAACGGCCGTCGATCCTGCTGGCGGAGTTCACGCCGCTCACGCCTTTCCCCGGTACGGTGCTCTACAACAAGACCAAGGACACCTTGCTCACCGAAGACCGGCAGGTCTATGACCTTCAGCACTTTCTGATGGCCACCAAGCTGCCGCCGCAGCAGCTCTATCGCATGATGCTGCGATCCTACAGGAAGGTGATCTTGCGCATGATCATGAAACTGCGCCTGTGGCGGCCGCATGTCCTGCTGTCCCATTCGGGGCGGCGTGTCCTGGTGGGACTGTTCAGGAACCACCTCGCCTTCCTCAATGCGCACCGGGATGTGCCCCAGCAGCGCGAGGAAGCGCCGGACCGTGCCCCTGAAGTTGCGGCGCCATGAAGCAGGATGTCAAAACGACCGATCTCCATTACCTGGGCTGGTCAGGTTTCGACCTGCGGTTTCCCGGAGCGCTGCCGGTTCTGATCGATCCGCCCGATGGCGAGGCCATCCCCCGTGATCGGGATGTCTGTCTTGTGGTAACCCACGGTCATCCAGAGCACATCGCCGGTACAGCCAAGTTTCTGCGGACCGACGCCAGAACCGGCCGGGCCGAGGTGGTTGCTTCGCCGGGAACCTGCCGTGCCTTGAGACGCCGCAGCTGCAAGTCCCAAGATACTTTTCATCCCTGCCGTCCCGGTCAGACACTGACTGTCGGCAGTTTGACAATTGACGTGTTTCTTTGTCTCCACATGCCGCTCCTTCCTCCGGAAAAAGGAGAGGCGTTCAATCGCTTGCGGCAGGTTGCCAGCAACCCGCGCCTGGCTGCAAACATCATTGCGGATGTCGTCCGCTTCCCGCTTGCCGGCCCGACACTTGGGTTTCGGCTGGCCTGTCCGGGCGCGCCGAACGTGCTGTTTTTCGGCGAAGGTCTGCATCGTTGTGCCGACCGTGAAAAAATAGCAGCGATCGGGAGCCGATTGCCGGGCGACATACTCATCGCGGCCGTTGAGCCTGAGGACGTCGGGATATTTCCGGATCTCCTGGACGCTGCCGGTGCCCCCTTCATGGTGCCTTATGAAGCACATGCTCCCTGGCGCCAGGGTTTTGGCATGCCCTGTGCCGACCTCGATGCTCTGTCCGCCAGGCTTGAGAGCCATGGCTACCGCATCGTGCGGCCCGACTGTCACGGATCCGTGTCATTGCCGATGGCCGTGCCGCAGGCGGGTGCCGGGTGATGCTCGTCAGGAGGGAGACCGGATTCATGTCTGAAGTCCAGAACTACCATGCTCCGGACACGCTCGACGAGGCTCTGAAAGTGCTCGATGGCAACGACGTGACCGTCCTGGCCGGGGGGACGGATCTGATGATCCAGTCGCGCAGCGGCAAAACGGCGCTTGGCGATACCCTGCTCAATGTACAACGCGTGGCCGAACTTCGCGGCATAAACATAGCCGACGGTGCTGTCCGCATCGGTGCAGGAACAACCATCACCGATATTCTCGATAGCGCAATGCTCGCCAAACACGCCCCGGTGCTTGTGTCGGCCGCCGACCAGTTTGCATCGGATCAGATCCGAAATGCCGCGACCATCGGCGGTAACATCAGCAACGCCTCTCCAGCGGGCGATACACTGCCGCCGCTCCTGGTCCTTGATGCCCGGATCGAACTGGTTGCCATGCCAAACGGCACACGCATTGTCCGTCATGTCCCGTTGGCGGAATTCATTGCCGCACCAGGCCAAACGGTGCGTCGGCCGCAGGAGTTGATCAGTGCGGTTGTATTTCCGGTTCCGGCGGCTGGGTTCCGATCCGGATTCTACAAATTCGGAGTCCGTCCGGCGCTCGACATCTCGACCATCTCTATTGCAGCCGGGATGCTAGTCGAAGATGAATACCTGAGAGACGTCCGTCTGGCGTTCGGTGCCGTCTCGGCAAAACCGTTTCGGGCGACCGGCATTGAATCAGCATTGAAGGATGGCAAGGTTTCTGCGGCGACGTTCGACAACGCGGCGACTATGGCTGCGGATGCCGTGAGCCCGATCGACGACATCCGGGCGACCGCCTGGTACCGGCGGGAACTGATACGCAACATGACCCGGAGGATCCTGAACGATGCCTGGCAAAGCTGACATTTGTTTCACGCTGAATGGCGGCCCGGTCGAGGTCCAGGTGCCAATCACCATGAGCGCGCTAGACATGCTGCGTTCGAAGACCGGCTCTACCGGGACAAAATATGGATGTGGCGAGGGCGAGTGCGGTGCCTGCACGATCCTCGTCGATGGCGTCAGCGTGAATTCGTGCCTGTTGTTCGCCGTCGACTGCGACGGCCGTGAGGTTGTCACCATCGAAGGCGTGAGTGACCACGCGCGCGGCGCCGCACTGGGGGTTGCCTTTGTCGAGAAAGGAGCGGTCCAGTGTGGCTTCTGTACGCCCGGGCTGATTGTTCAAGCCAGCCACCTGCTCGATAAACTGCCCGATGCCGATCGCGACCGGATCAAGCGCGGCATCGAGGGTAATCTTTGCCGCTGCACGGGATACAGGAAAGTCGTTGATGCCATCGCTTCCGTCAGCGGCAGGGACACATAAGGGGAGTAGCCATGACTGCTGTCGAAGTCGATACGCTCATCGGCAAACCCATCAGAAAGTTAGACGCTCCAGACAAGGTCGCCGGACGAACGCGATATGTCCAGGATATCGACGTTCCCGGTCAGATTTACGGCAAGATTCTGCGTGCCGGACGGGTGCATGCGCGTATTGTCGGGATCGACACGTCCAGGGCGGAGGCGTTGCCCGGTGTGCGGGCCGTCATTACCGGCGCCGACGTTCCCGGTCATCGTCTGGGCGTCAGCCAGGACCACCCCGCGTTGAAACGCGACAAGGTGCGTACCCCGCGCGACGAGATCGCGGCGGTCGCGGCCGATACACCGGAGATTGCGGCGGCTGCCGTCAATCTCATCTCCGTAGAGCTCGAAGACCTGCCGCCGCTGTTCGATCCGCGTGAAGCCCGTAATCCCGGTGCCCCGGTTATCCAGGAGGCAAAACCCGATAATGTGGGTTTGGAGTTCGACTACGACCATGGCGATGCCGCGGCCGCAGAGGCAGCCTCCGACGTGATTGTCGACGATGTATTCAAGCTCCACTACGTCACCCACGCCTGTATGGGCGTGTCGGGCGTTATCGCCGACTATAATCATGCGACGCGCAAACTTACCCTGCACTCCAACACCCAGGTGCCGTTTTTGCACAAACGTGAGTTTGCCAAGATCCTCGATCTTGACCCTGCAGCAATCCGCATCATCCAGCCGCCGATCGGCGGTGGTTTCGGCTCCAAGCTCGATATCTATCCTTTCGAACCGATTGCCGTCTTCCTGTCGATGAAGGCGCGCCGGCCGGTAAAACTGGTGTTTGACAGGGAGGAAGAGTTTGTTGCTTCGCCAACACGTCAGCCGGCCTATGTGAGGCTGCGTACCGGTGCCACAAAAGAGGGAAAACTGACCTTTCGTACCGCCGATGCTTTGCTGGACAACGGGGCCTACACATCCTGGGGCGCAACGATTCCCTTCGTCATGATGCAAACCATCAGTTCGCTCTACCGTGTTCCTCACTGTCGCTTTCACTCGGCCGCGGTCTACACAAACAACCCGACCGCCGGGTCGTTCCGGGGCTATGGCAATCTCCAGGCCACCTTTGCGGTTGAGCAGCACATGGACAAACTCGCCGATGCCCTTGATATGGACCCGCTGGAATTCCGGCTAGCGAATGCTCAGGACCCCGGTGAAGTCACAGGCCAGGGAATGCAGTTCAAGAGTTGCGGCTTCAAGGACTGCCTTGTCCTGGCAGCCGAGCGGAGCGCCTATAGCGAGAGACGCGGGGAGAATGTCGATGCGCGCAACAGGCCGGGCCCGGTAAAGCGCGGTATCGGCATGGCTTCCATGCTGCATGTGGGGGGTGGCGCCAAGATCTATCCTTCCGATGGTTGTGGCACGATTCTCAAGATCGACGACTTCGGCCATGTTACGATCATGACCGGAGCGTCTGAAATCGGGCAGGGGTCGGAGACCGTCATCGCCCAGTTGGTGTGTGAGGAACTCGGTCTTCCGCTTTCGGCCGTCACTGTTGTCAACAACGACACCGAGGTTACGCCATGGGATGTGGGTGTTCACGCCAGCCGGACGACCTTCATCGGCGGCAATGCCGCTATCGGCGCCGCCCGGCTGGCCAAGGAAAAGATCCTGACGGCGGCCTCGACAACCGCGAATTTGCTGCCCGAAAACATGGATCTGCTCGGCGGTTGCATCGTGCGCAAGTCCGACGGTGAGGTTGTCATGCCACTCGACAAACTCCTGCGTGCTTTGCATTTCCAGGACAAGGCGGAGCTGGTCACGACCTCCTACTATTATGAACCGCCGAGCGTGCATCAGGACAAGGCGTTCAAGGGCGATGTTTCGGCGGCTTATGCCTGGGCGACGCAAGTCGTCGAAGTCGAGGTCGACACCGATACCGGCATCGTAACCCTGCTCCGTGTCAGCGCTGCCCACGATGTGGGGCGTGTGCTCAACCAGCTCGGGCTGGAAGGTCAGATCGAAGGCGGCATCGTCATGGGCCAGGGATATGCCCTGACCGAGGACCTCCTGGTTTCGGAAGGCTGGATGCTCAACCCCAGTTTCCGGGATTATAAACTCGTAACCGCACCGGAAATTCCGGATATCGATCTGCAATTCATAGAGTCTATGGATGGTGAAGGACCCCACGGTGCCAAGGGCGTCGGCGAGGCGCCGGCGATCTGCATGGCGGCCGCAGTTGCCAATGCGATACATAACGCAACCGGTGTACGGATGTACGATGCGCCGTTTACGCCCGAGAAGGTCTATCGGGCCCTGCGCGGCGAGAACCGGCAGCCAACGATGCGGGCGCGCGTCTGATCGGGATTGGACATGACACGCCGGTTTCCGCAACCTTTGTGGCAGGCACCGTTTCGGCCGTTCTTTCTTCTCGGTGCGCTCTATGCCCCATTGGCGCTTATCCTCGTCCCGGTCATTGCAAACGTTACCAGCGGCGATGGCTCACCTGACAGCTGGTTTTCCCACTGGTCTGCGGGCAGTGCCGCCTTGCCGGCGTGGCATATGCATGAGCTCGTATTTGGCTATTCTGTCGCCATACTCTGTGGTTTCCTGCTGACCGCGCTGCCGAGTTGGGCCGGTACGCCTGAGATCGGCGGCGCAAGGCTTGCCTGTCTTTGTGGTGTCTGGCTGGCCGCTCGAATCGGCTACCTGGCGGGCGGTCTTGTGCCGGCCGTCTTAACCATGGTGATCGACCTGGCCTTTCTTCCCTGCCTTGTGGGGTTACTTCTGCCGGGCCTTCTGGTGGCCGGCAATCGTCGCTATCTTTGCGTGCTGCCTATCCTTACCTGGCTCTTCCTGTCCAATGTGGCCGTCTATGCAAATGCGGTGGGCTGGGGACCCGAGGGACTCGCAGGTGGCGGGCGTGCCGGTGTTTATGGCCTTATGATCATGTTCAATCTGGTTGGCGGTTTCCTGACGCCGGTCTTTACGGAAACCGCCCTTCGCGACCGTGGCTGGCAGGGCAATGTCAGTTTTGTACCGGTCCTGGAGTGGACGGCGGCCGGGAGCATGGTCGTTTTCGCACTCAGCAACGTGTTCATGCCGGGTTCTCAGCTTGCCGCCGCTGCGGCGTTCCTTGCCGCGGCCGTGAATGTTGCGCGAATGGCGCGCTGGCGCAGTTTCAGCGTAATCCGGGTTCCGCTTGTCGCTGCCATGCATGTTGCCTTCGCGTGGTTCATCGCCGCCTTGATTGTGCATGGCGCTGCAGGGCCAGGTTGGACGGAGCCGGATCAGGTGCTTGGGCTGCACCTGTTTACTGTTGGCGCACTCGGGCTAATGAAACTCGCGCTCATGATCCGGATTACCCTGCGCCACACCGGTCGTCCGCCGCATCCGTCCCGTGCGATGATGGCGGTTCTGGGCGTCATGGCCCTGGCGCCGGTCATGCGTATCCTGGGCGACTTTTACCCTGGTCTGCTGGCGGTTTCGGCACTGGCCTGGGGGCTCCCGTTTCTTGGATATCTGGCGCTCTGCGGACGATATCTCATTCGCCGGAGCCTTCCCCGTTAAACCTTGCCGGTATGGATGCGCTGAGGATGGGCGCGTATCCGACAGGTCCTGCCGTGAACCGGAGATCCGCTGTGTCCGGTCGGCGGGTACGATTGGCTCAAAACAACGGTCTTTACATGGCGCTGCAGGCGCTTTGTCGTTGCGTAGGCCATTAAGCTGGATTACTTATCCAAGGTTTACAGGTCCTGGTGCACGGGACAGGGCGGAAGAACAGCAGAACACGATTGGAGATGACATGGATAGCGAAAGCAAGTGCCCGGTAATGGGCGGATC
The DNA here is from genome assembly GCA_021775805.1 of Alphaproteobacteria bacterium. Classification (GTDB taxonomy): domain Bacteria; phylum Pseudomonadota; class Alphaproteobacteria; order Rhizobiales; family JAJFHC01; genus JAJFHC01. Next base: position 23,470 of record JAJFHD010000028.1, read on the forward strand.
TCATAAACACCAAGCGACTGGATCGACAGCCAACCAGCACTGGTGGCCGAACCAGCTGAACCTCAAGATTCTCCAGCAGAATTCGCCCCAGTCCGATCCCATGGGCGCGGCGTTCAATTACGCTGAGGAATTCAAGAACCTCGACCTCGACGCGGTCAAAAAGGACATCGAAGAGGTGATGACGACGTCGCAGGACTGGTGGCCGGCGGACTACGGCCATTACGGGCCGCTCTTCATCCGCATGACATGGCATAGTGCCGGCACATACCGGACCTTCGATGGCCGCGGCGGTGGCGCTTCCGGCTCGCAGCGTTTTGCGCCGCTCAACAGCTGGCCCGACAATGTGAACCTGGACAAGGCGCGCCGGCTGCTGTGGCCGGTCAAGCAGAAGTACGGCCGCAAGATTTCCTGGGCTGACCTGCTGATCCTTGCCGGCAACTGTGCGCTGGAGTCGATGGGCTTCAAGACATTCGGTTTTGCCGGTGGACGCGCCGATGTCTGGGAACCTGAAGAGGATATTTACTGGGGTCCTGAGACCGAATGGCTCGGAGACGAGCGCTACAGTGGCGACCGCGATCTCGACAACCCGCTCGGCGCTGTCCAGATGGGCCTGATCTACGTCAACCCGGAAGGGCCGAACGGCAACCCAAGCGCGGTGGCTTCCGGCCGGGACATCCGGGAAACCTTCGCCCGCATGGCGATGAATGACGAAGAAACCGTAGCCCTCGTTGCCGGCGGCCATACCTTCGGCAAGACCCATGGTGCGGGCGATGCAGCTCTCGTCGGGCCTGAGCCCGAAGGGGCCAGCATCGAAGAACAGGGGCTGGGCTGGAGCAACAGCTTTGGCAGCGGCGTCGGCGTCGACACGATCTCCAGCGGTATCGAAGGCGCCTGGACCCCGACCCCGATCCAGTGGGACAACAGCTACTTCGACACCCTGTTCGGTTACGACTGGGACCTGGTCAAGAGCCCTGCTGGTGCCAACCAGTGGGTTCCGACCGACCCGGCGGCGGCCGACACCGTGCCGGATGCCCACGATCCGTCCAAACGGCACGCGCCAATCATGACAACGGCAGACCTGGCGCTCCGGATGGATCCGATCTATGAGCCGATTTCGCGGCGTTTTCACCAGAATCCGGACGAGTTTGCCGATGCCTTCGCCCGGGCGTGGTTCAAGCTGACCCATCGCGACATGGGGCCGCGTTCGCGCTATCTGGGTGCCGAGGTGCCGCAGGAGGATCTGATCTGGCAGGATCCCGTCCCCGCGGTCACCTACGAGCTGGTCAGCGAACAGGACATTGCCGACCTCAAGGGCAAGATCCTGGACTCCGGACTGTCGATCTCCCAACTGGTGACGACAGCCTGGGCATCTGCGGCGACATTCCGCTGCACCGACAAACGCGGTGGGGCGAACGGCGCGCGCATTCGCCTCAGCCCCCAGAAGAACTGGGAAGTCAACAATCCGGCTGAACTGGCAAAAGTGTTGCCGGTCCTGGAGGACGTCCAGAAAGCCTTCAACAGCGCCCAGTCTGGCGGCAAGATGGTTTCGCTGGCCGACGTGATTGTTCTGGGCGGTTGTGCCGCGGTTGAACAGGCTGCCAAGGATGCCGGCCACGACGTTCAAGTGCCGTTTACGCCGGGGCGCACGGACGCCTCCCAGGAGCAGACGGACGTGGATTCGGTTGCCGTGCTTGAGCCAACCGCAGACGGGTTCCGCAACCATCTGGCACCGGGACACAGCAGAACGGCTGAAGAGCTGTTGGTGGACCGGGCCCAAATGCTGACGCTGACCGCGCCCGAGATGACGGTTCTCGTCGGCGGTATGCGGGCTCTGAATGCCAACACGGGGCAGTCCGCACATGGTGTCTTCACCAAGCGGCCCGGAACATTGACGAACGACTTCTTCTCGAATCTGCTCGATATGGGCACGAAATGGGAAGCGTCTGCCGGATCACAAGATGTGTTCGAAGGCCGTGACCGCGCGTCCGGCGAACTCAAGTGGACCGGCACCCGTGTCGACCTGGTTTTCGGTTCAAACTCCCAGCTCCGGGCACTTGCCGAGGTTTACGCGTGCGACGACTCGCGAGAGTCGTTTGTCCGTGACTTCGTGGCCGCTTGGAACAAGGTGATGAACGCCGACCGGTTCGACATCGCCTGAAGACAGCAGAGCGGAATTCCGCTCTGAAACATCGATACGGACCAGGATAAGTTTGGGCGGTTCAACCTCAGCTTATCCTGGTCTAGCCCGCCATCCAGCCGCCATCGACCATCAGGTTTTCACCGGTTATGTAGGTTGCCTCCGGGCTTGCCAGGAACAGGGCGGCAGCGGCGATGTCGTCGGGACGGCCGAGACGCGGCCAGGGCGTCCGGCTGTGGGAGTAGGCCAGCGTTTCCGCTGTCTGGGCATCGCCATCCTTGCCGGTGATGACCTTTCCCGGCGCCACGGCATTGCAAACGATACCGTCTTTTGCATAGTCTGCGGCAATCTGGCGGGTCATGTAGACGACGCCGGATTTGGTGACCCCGTAGGCAAAATGGCCCGGCGATGAAATCATGCCGTGCTGTGACGAAATGTTGACGATGCGGCCGCGGACTTCGTCACGCGGCGTTTGCGTCAGCATCTGTGCAACAGCTGCACGGCAGCACAGGAATACCCCTGTCAGGTTGGTGGCGACGGTGTCGTCCCACAGTTCATCCGTGGTCTCGGTCAGCCTGCCGCCGTCGCCGATGGCGGCATTGTTGACGATGACGTCGAGCCTGCCGCGGGTCTGCGAGAGGTGGGCAACGAGCCGTTCGACGTCCGCCTTTTTCGAGATGTCTGAGCGGACAAACTCAGCCGATCCTCCTGCAGCCCTGATAATTTCAAGTGTATCGTCGCCGCCTTCGCGAGGATCCTCACGGACGTCAGAGAGAACCACATGGGCGCCTTCGGCGGCAAACCGGACGGCGATGGCCCGGCCGATGCCAGACGCCGCCCCGGTGACTATAACGTTGTGATCCTCAAGTCTCATCTCAATCTCCGGTCAATGCAATGCGTGGAAGGTTGACTCGCGGCTTCCGTCAACCCGGCCAGGTCGCCCGGACACGCAAACGGACGTGGTCCACATACCACCGGCCGCTGGTATCGCAGAGTACGGGCTTGAGAAGTTCTTCAACTTCAGTCCGTATGCCGGAACGCATGGAGGCGTCGAACTGGTCGAAGAACGGGTGGAATATTGTCGAAACCCAGTTCATCAGGCTGGTTTCTGCGGGCGTTATCCTGGGCTCGACTTCAAGCCTGTCGATAGTGAAGCCGTGAGCCTTGAGCAATGATGAGAACTCGTCGCCGGTCGGGGCGAAAAACGGATTGGCCAATTCCGGATTGCCGCCGTTTTTGTGGCCGACGGCCTGAAGCGCGATGAGCACTGCAGCGAGATTGCCCAGTGCGCCGAGGTCCGCCACAAACCGGCCACCCGGTTTCAGGGCACGGGCGATTGCACCGACGGCAGGCGATGGATCCGAAATCCACTGCAGGACTGAGTTGGAGAACACCGCATCGAATCGGTTCTCGAACGTCATGCTCGCAATGTCCAGATGCTGGGCCTCAAGCCCATTCGCCCGGGCTGCGGCGGCCATGTCGGCGCTGGCGTCTACGCCCAGAACATGCGCGCACAGTCCGGCAATGCGCCGGGTTATGAAGCCATCGCCGCACCCCGCGTCGAGAATTACTTCGGTCTTGCCGGGATCAAGCCATTCCAGAAGTTCAAGCCCCATGCGTGAAATGAAGCGCCCGTGCCGTTCGTAGGTGTCCGCATTCCAGACCGGGGCAGTGGTCATGTCAGTCAGTCATCGTGGAGGTTGTCTTCGGCTTCCTGCGGGCTGATCGACCGCCAGATGCATATGCCGGCGAAATAGAGCGAGGCCAGAACCCAGAGCCAGAAGATCGTCGGCGAGGCTTCCTGCGCTTTCTGAACCTCCGGCCGGATCAGGACGAGACGCAGTGACGTCGCCGCCCACAACACGGTCATGGGTATGGTGATCACGCGGAACTTCTGGACCCGAAGCGGATGCACGAATTTGATCGGAATGAAGGTCAGGATGCCAAGCACGGCCAGAACGATGAGATTGGTCCAGGGGTCGGTCTGCAGAACGTGGAAATAAAGCACAACCAGGTTCCACAGCGCCGGAAACCCCGAAAAGTAATAGTCGTGGGTCTTCATGTTCAGGTTGGCGAAGGTGTAACACGACACGGCCATAATGCCGGCGGCCGTCGCCGTCTCCCAACCTGGCGGCACAACACCGAACCAGTAGATCATAAGGGCCGGGACGACGGTATAGGTGAAGTAGTCGATGACGTTGTCCAGCGTCTGGCCGTCGAACTTCGGGGTCATTTCCTGGACTTTGGCGCGCCGCGCCAGTGTGCCGTCGATACCATCGACAAACAGGGCCAACCCAAGCCACATGAAGGCGGCTATCTTGTCGCCTTCGAGGATGGCGACCAGCGCGAGAAAACCGAGCACGACACCGGATGCGGTGAACGCATGAACCGCCCACGCCGCGGCGACGCGGGGAACCTGGGGCTTGGGTGTCAATTCGTCTGCCACGTCTCTTCGAGTCACTCTAATTGTGCAGCCGGACCAGTGTCCGGAGGGATTCTGCCTCATCGCGGTGATTGTCAACAATTACACTGAAAACCGCACTCTTGCAGGAATTCGCGCAATGAATGTTCGCCCTGCTCCCCGGTGCCGGTAGCTGCACCGATCACCGGATTGTTACGGCAATGTATAACGAGATAGTGCTCAAGTCCAAGCCGGGATTGAGCAAGCGTGAAAAAGACGGGCCTGGCCCGACGACACAACCAACTTACAGTGCTGGAACCGGTCAGTCGAGGGTTTCGATCTTCACATGATCGACCAGGATCGGGGTTTCACCATTGACTTTTTCAGCCTGCAGAATACCGAAAGCCAGACCGCCCCGGGGCCGCAGCAGTGTGATTGTCTGAAATTCCTGCCAGGTGGCCTCTGCACCGTTCGACAGACGGATGGCGGGCGTGTAACTGCGCCCTTTCTTGGTTATCCGCAGAACAAACGGATTTGGCGCTGTGTCTTCGTTGAAGGCAACACCGCTGGCACCGCCCCAGACGACGTTGGATGCATAATTGCTCTTGCCTTTCACGGCCTTGGAACCGGTCAGATACAGTCTGGCGCCTCTGGTGCCGTTGTAGTAACTCCAGGCGCCGCCGCTTACCACGATGTAGTTGTCCTTGTCCTGATAGAGTGCAAGATAAGGCGTTTCCCGGCCGGTCTGGTAAGGCATCCGGTACTCGAGTGTCGCCACCCAGTCGCCTTTGGGCAGCTGGTTTTTCAGCCTGAAAATGTTGGTGGCTGTGCCTTTGCTGAGGCTGCCGACGTCTGTTGCAATGCTCAGCAGCGCGCCGTCTTCGACAATATAGCTGTCAGCGTCTTCGTTGAGCACCTCCCAATGGGGCGCCAGGCTGTCGCCGTCAAAATCGTCCAGGAAAATCTGTTCGCCGGCATGGGGCGTGACCTGAAATCCGATTGCGGCGGCGAACGCCAGTCCGATTGTCGTTTTTCTGAACATTTTCCGATCTCCGTTTGTTTGTCATGGCGCGACCGTCAGGCAGTCCATGTCTTTCCGTTCCGATCCGGGTGCGCATCATCTTTGTCTGTTTCACTTGATAGCTTCTATCTTTATCCAATCGACATATATCGGCGTTTCTCCATTGACCTTTTCGGACTGATAGAGTCCGAAGGCGAGTTGACCCTTGGCTCGCAGAGCTGTCACCGTTTCATGTTCGATCCAGGTTTCCTCCGCGTTGTTCGACACTCTGACGGCCGGTGTGTACTTGCGGCCCTTCTTGGTGATGCGCAGGGCAAAGGGATTGGGCGCGTCTTCTGCCTTGAACGGGAGGCCGGATGCGCCGCCCCAGACAACCTTGTTGAAGGTTGTTTTCTTGCCCTTGGAAAGTTTGCTGGCGCTCAGATAAAGGCGTGAGCCGCGCGTGCCGTTGTAGTAGCTCCAGGCATTGCCGAAGGCTGCGATGTGATTGTCCTTGTTCTGATAGATACTGAGGAACGGTGTCTCCCGGCCGGTCTGATAGGGCATGCGGTATTGAATCGTGGCGACCCAATCGCCCTTTGGCAACGGGACATCCAGCTTGAACATGTCAAGCACGTTGCCCTTGTCGAGATTGGCGCCACCCGTAGCCACGGCGATGAGATGGCCGTTCTCCACGAGATACGACTCCGGGTCCGGGTTTACGGCCTGCCAATGGCTCTTCAGGATATCGCCATCAAAATCGTCAAAGAAGAAAGCGCCGGACTGGGGTTCGGGTTCGGGCTGCGCCTCGGGCTCTATTTCCGGTTGTGCCTCAGGGGTTTGGGCGGCGACCACGATAACCGCCTCAGCCACGGCATCGGAAAACCCTTGTGTGCTGTCGGCGGAAAAATACCGGCCGTTGCCGTTGTCAGCGATGCATTGGAGCTGTTCGCGGTCTTCTGCCGAAATGTCAAATCCCACCACATGGACCTTGACGTTGATGTTCTCCCTGGCGAGTTTGGCGGCAACCGCGCAGGGGTCGCCGCTGCAGGTCTCGATCCCGTCGGAGATGACGACCACGTGGTTGCTGTCTTCAGCATTGGTGTTCTGGAAGGCGCGTTTCGTCTGGGAAAGCGCATAGGCGATGGGGGTCTTGCCGTTCGGTGTTATTGTGGTCAAAGCTTTTGCAGCCGCTGCGGAAGACGTGCCAATCGGAGCCATCAGTTCGACATCCTCACACGAACCCTTGTCGCGGTGACCGTAAACCATAAGACCGACGCCGGTATCTTCAGGAAGGTCGCCCATCAGCCGGGTCAGGACGGTCTTGGCGGTTTCGATTTTTGCGACACCATCCAGCTGGCCCCACATGGAGCCGGAAGAGTCGAGAACAAACAGCATGTTGGTCTTGGCGTCCGCCGTTCCAACCGTAACAATCGTGACGGCGGCTGCGACAGCTGAAGAAATTACCTTGAACATCCAGAACACTCCCGCCAGACGGAGTGTCGACCCATTCAACATCCCGCTTGCGCGCTTTCCCGGTGCCGGAGGTGATCAGGGGTGCACGGCGATGGGACTTCGCCATTCGATCCTATCAGTTCGACGGCCCGTGTCCGGCGAATTCTATCGGCAGGGATGCGCCGCGGTCAATGGAGTGGCACGGGTGAACGGCTCAGGGGGGGTAACGCGGAACATCAACCTGCGGTACGCGAAGCTCCTTCCGTCCGCCGAAAGAAGCACAAGCCCTAAATTACGATAACCTTTGCTCCAATCCGGACCCGGTTGTGAAGATCGACGATCTCTTCGTTCAGCAGTCGGACGCAGCCGCTGGAAGCCGCCCGGCCGATCGAGCCGGGATTGTTGGTTCCGTGAATCCTGTAAAGCGTGTCACGGCCGCCACGGTAGAGATAGAGCGCACGGGCGCCAAGCGGGTTCTTGATGCCGCCTTTCATGACTTTCGGCAGCCGGCGTCCGTTCTTCCTGAGTTCGCGACGGCGCATTGTCTCGGGCGGATACCATGCCGGCCACTTTGCCTTGCGCTGGACATTTGCCGTGCCCTTCCAGGTGAAGCCCTGGCGTCCGACACCGACGCCGTAGCGAATGGCTCTGCGGCCCCGCAGGACAAAGTAAAGTGCGCGTTCCCTTGTGTTGACGATTATTGTACCGGGCTTTTCCGAGGTCTTGTAGGCGACGATCTGCTTGCCGCGATATTGTGATTTTTGAACAATCTTCCGGCGCTTGCGCTTGTGGGAAGCAACCCTGAAAGAAGCGCCTCCGGCATCCGCGAGCGCCTCTTTTGACGTAACCATCAGGCCGAGCAGGCCGAGCATCAAACGCCGTCGGTTCATGTCATCCTCTTTTTCGTTGCGGATCTGCCTTTCGCTGCACATCCGGTGAGTTGAAGAACGGATTGGCCTCCTGTTTTGGTATCAACGTACGACACTGACAATTAGTTCCCGGATTCGGGCGGCCGCTTGCGAAACCGCAGCCGGATTTGAAGGGCGAGCAATATTATTCAACCGGATTCATGCCGTAATCGACAGCGGAGGATTGCCCCGCCTCACCGGGCCTGATAGGCGTTTCCCACAAAAGAACTGCAACTGAATTTCGAGGTGTTCCATGGCGACATGCGGCGAAGCTCTGATCGATATCCTTGAGGCTTATGGCGTGCAGAACGTGTTCGGCATTCCCGGCGTACATACAGTCGAGCTCTATCGCGGTCTGGCATCATCGCCAATCCGTCATATCACGCCACGCCACGAGCAGGGCGCCGGCTTCATGGCGGACGGGTATGCCAGGGCGAGCGGCAAGCCAGGCGTGTGTTTCATTATTACCGGACCGGGTATGACAAATATCGCCACCGCCATGGGACAGGCTTATGGGGATTCGATTCCGATGCTGGTGATTTCGAGTGTCAATGAAACCCAGAATCTGGGACTGGGCCAGGGCCGCCTGCACGAACTCACGTCGCAACGCGGCCTGGTATCCCATGTGGCCGCCTTCTCCCACACCCTGCTGCACCCGGGCGAACTGCCGCAGGTCATGGCGAGAGCCTTCGCCGTCTTTGAAAGCGCCAGACCGAGGCCGGTTCACATCGAGATTCCGATCGATGTCATGAAAGCCGACGCCGGCGAAATTGACTTGTCGAAGTGGGCAATCCCCGAGGCGCCCGCACCTGCCGCATCCGCCCTCGCCGCGGCTGCAAACGCTCTTGAAGGGGCCCAGACGCCGCTGGTACTGCTCGGCGGCGGCGCTGCGGATGCCAGGGACAGCGTGGTCGATCTGGTGGAGTATCTCGACGCACCGACGATCGCGACCGTCAATGCCAAGGGAATTCTGAAACCGGATCATGCGCTTCACGGCGGCTCAAACACCGGATTCCCATCGTTGTGGTCAGCGGTTCACGATGCAGACGTCGTCCTCGCGGTCGGCACGGAAATCGGGGAAACGGACCGTTATCCCGACCGCAGGCTACTGGAGTTCGGCGGCACCTTCATCCGCATCGACATCGATCCCGAACAGCTCATGCGCAACGGCGTGCCGGATATTTCTATTGTAGCCGACGCCGATGCTGCCTGTACGGCGTTGCTCGAAACGTTGCGGGCAACCGGGCGGAACAGCCTGGCCAGCGCCGGGCAGGGTGCCGCCCGCGCCGCCCAGATGCGCGAAGCGGTGCGGGCCGACTGGTGGCCCGGATGTGCAAACTACGAACCGGTCATGGCGGCGGTTCAGGAGGCTTTGCCCGGTGCCCTGATCGTCGGCGATTCGACCCAGCCGGTTTACAACGCCAACCAGTTCTACCAACCCGAACAACCCAGGTCGTTTTTCAATTCCTCCACCGGTTACGGCACCCTTGGTTTCGCGCTTCCCGCCGCCATCGGCGCCAAGCTGGCAATGCCCGACCGGCCCGTGGTCTGCCTGATCGGCGATGGCGGAATACAGTTCACGCTGCCGGAGATGGCGTCGGCGGTTGAAGCCAAGGCGCCCATCGTCATTCTGCTGTGGAACAATTTCGGCTATGGCGAGATCAAGAACTACATGGTGGAGAACGGTATCCAGCCTGAAGGCGTCGACCTGTTCACACCTGATTTCGAGCCGATTTCCAAGGGCTTCGGTTTTGCGTTCGAACGGGCACACGACCTGAGCCAGTTGAAGGAGGCGCTTACGCGGGCGCACTCAACCGGGAAACACACGGTCGTGGAAATCCTGCAGGATGAGGTGTTTGACCGATCGTTTGCCGTGAAACCCGGTTGGGACTGATCGCATCGCTTATCGAGAGTTCAGTCGGTCGGTGGCAACAAGGAACGCATTGGCCAAAAGCGGTCATTGCAATTTCCTTGGGCGATGGCATCATGAATCATTGAACAAGGGCTCAGGAGTGTTCGTCGGTGCGGCATATTAGGTTTATATCTTTGATTGCGACATGTTTGTGCATCGCAGCGTCTGGTCTGGTTGCTCTGCCGGCTATCGCAGGATCAACTGAAGCGGACGTGGAAGCTGTCACGAAGGAATTTCAAACATATTGTGCACCATGTCATGGACGGGAAGGTCGCGGCGACGGAGCCGTTGGTGCCGGTCTGGATGCCCGGCCCGCCGACCTTACTCAGATCACAAAACATAATGGTGGCACTTTTCCATTTGAAGCTGTCTATGCGAAGGTTGAAGGCATCGACAACATGAAAGCTCACCGTTCAAGCGAGATGCCGGTGTGGGGCTTCTGGTTCGTAACCCAGGAAGTCGGTGACAGTACATCGTTGGCAGATGCAAAACCCGCAGAAGATAGAGCACGTCGCCGTATCCTTGCCATCGTCACCTTTCTCAAGACCATTCAGGAAAAGTGACCGCTGACCGCTGTCCGGCGAAATCAACCGGGCAACGGTAAGTTTCCCGCGATCTTTAGCGACTCCAGAACGATGTCGGAGCGGACTCTGTCGACGCCAGGATTGGGCAGGAGTTCGTCGTTAATGAAGCGGGTTAGTTCCGCCAAGTCGGAGACGACGACCTTGAGCAGGTAGTCCGCCTGGCCGGTCAGCATGTGAGCCTCCAGAATGGAAGACGTCAATCTGACAAGTCTGCGGAAATGGTCGGCGTTGGACGGGGTGTGGGTTGCAAGCGACACATGCAGGTAGACCGTGATGGCAAGCCCCAGCCGTTCGGTATCCAGTTCCGCCCGGTACCGCCGGATGACACCCAGTTCCTCCAGACGCTGCTTGCGCCGCGAACACTGGGAAGGCGACAGATTGATCCGCCTGGACAATTCCTGCTGGGTCAGTGTCGCGTCAGTCTGCAGGGCATCGAGCAGGCGAAAGTCAAACTGATCCAGAGAGACTGTTTCGTGCATGTTTGTTCGATATCATAAAAACTTTGTGCATACAACCTGTCTAGAAGCGTGAGAATGCGAAGAAATTGCATGCATTCGCGCGTATGTTGAGGGTACTGAATTTCACACATGGAGACAGTCTCATGGGGCCTTTCCCTCACGACGCGCCGATCGCAGAAATCTCGGCGGAAAATCCCGCGGGTACAAACGGTTTTGCCTTTGTCGAGTTTGCCCATCCCGATCCAAACGAATTGGAAGTCCTGTTCTCGACTATGGGCTTCACGCCTGTCAGCCGTCACAAGACCAAGGACATCACGGTGTGGCGCCAGGGCGATGTAGACTACATCGTGACAGCGGAGCCCGGCTCTTTTGCCGACAGGTTCCAGAGCGAACACGGTCCCTGTGCGCCGTCCATGGGCTGGCGCGTGGTCGATGCCCAGCACGCCTTCCGTCAGGCGATTGAAAAGGGCGCTACCGCCTACGAGGGCGACGACAAGACGCTGGATGCACCGGCGATTCTCGGCATCGGCGGTAGCCTGCTCTATTTCATCGAATTCAATGACGAGGCAGCATCGCCCTATGACGGTGCGTTCGAGACACTGAGTCAGGACAAGGGTGCCGTCGAGGATGCTGGTCTCTTCTACATCGACCATCTGACCCACAACGTGCAGCGCGGCAACATGGACACGTGGTTCACGTTCTACAGCAAACTGTTCAACTTCAAGGAAATCCGTTTCTTCGACATCGAAGGCAAGATGAGCGGGCTGTTTTCGCGGGCGCTCACAAGCCCGTGCGGCAAGATCCGCATTCCGATCAACGAGTCCGCCGACGAAGTCAGCCAGATCGAGGAATACCTGAAGGACTACAAGGGCGAGGGCATCCAGCATATTGCCTGCGGTTGCCGGGATATCTATTCAAGCGTCGAGTCCCTGAAACAGCGCGGCTTGAACTTCATGCCGAAACCTGGTGCAGCTTACTACGACCGCGTCGATGACCGGGTCCCAGGCCACGGCGAACCCGTCGAACGGCTTCAGGCCAACGGCATTCTGATTGACGGTGAGGGGGTGATCGACTGCGGTCTGACGAAAGTTCTGCTTCAGATCTTTTCAAAAACCGTCGTTGGTCCCATATTCTTCGAGTTCATCGAACGCAAGGGCGATGACGGCTTCGGAGAGGGCAATTTCAAGGCCCTGTTCGAGTCGATCGAGGAGGACCAGATTCGCAGGGGCGTGCTTGAAGCAGCGGAGTAGCTTGCTGAGGGCGGCCTGAACCAAAGAAGGACCGTTCATGGCTGACAAGGCCGTCTCGTCGATCGAGAGTTATCACGCACATGTCTACTACGATGCCGACTCCAAAGGCCGCGCCGAGAAGTTGCGCGGCCTGCTGGAAGCGGCCTTCCCGGAAGCGGACTACGGCCGCTGGCACGACCGCCCCATCGGGCCGCATCCAGACTGGAGCTATCAGGTCGGATTTACGGCGGAACATTTTGCCCGGATCATTCCCTGGCTGGCCCTCAACCGGGACGGCCTGACTTTGTTTGTTCATCCCAATACCGGCGATGACCTCTCCGACCACCGTGACCATGCTCTCTGGATGGGCGCGGTGCGCCCGCTTGACCTGTCGATTTTCGAGTAGATCAGGTTTCAATGTTTTAGAGCGGGATGCGGGCGGAAAACCGCGCGCACTTTTCGTCATCCCGCTCCAGGCGTGGCGGATTGGAAAGTTGTCCAGTTGCTTATTCCGTGATTCCGTTCGTCCAGTGCTGACAGAGATTGTCCGCAAGGGCCGCTAATATGCGCGAGCCGGGCGCAGCGTCATGCGGTTGTCCGTTTTCGGTCCTGTGAACAAGGAGAGCGATCATGGCAGACGACCCTGTGACCCTGACCGGCGGTTGCCTGTGCGGCGCTGTGCGTTACGAGGCAACCGGGGAGTCCCTGGGAACCGGACATTGCCATTGCCACAGCTGCCGGAGGCATACCGGTGCCCCGGTCGCAACTTATGTGGGCTTCAATGCAGACCAGGTCCGTTTCATCGGTGCTGAGCGCAACCTCTACAATTCTTCTCCGGGGGTGACGCGTGCCTTCTGCAACCAATGCGGATCGTCGCTGACCTGGGAGGGGTTCTCGGGTACCTCCAACAGCACAGTGATCGAGTTCCACATCAGCACACTCGACGATCCTGCCAGTATTGTGCCGCAGGACCACTCGCATTACGGTGAGCGGATCACCTGGTTCGATGTGGCCGACGGATTGCCGCGGTATCGCGGTGGTGTCGGAAAAGACGAAGAGCCATCCAGTCACGGCCCGGCAACCTATGGTCTGCCGGGGCGTGCGTAAGCGGGTGCCGTCCCAGATAGTCGTTTCCCGTGCGCGATGCGGCACGCGAGTGCTGCTTCGCAGACCCGGGATCGCGTCATGCACAAAGGCTAAGCCTTCGGAACAGCCCCGGCTCACGCTATTGCGTGTATGGGGAACGGTGGTGTGAGCGGAAAATGAATGCTGTAAAGTCTCCGTTCGGAGGCTCTCGAATTAGCGCCTGTGTTGCGTCGACCCGTTAAGGTCACCACTGGACAACGGACCGTTGACGTTGGAACGTTTGCTCCATACCACCTTTTCATCGTCTAACGTGCGTGCCACAGACAGCCGTTCTTGACCCGCGGGGAACCTCAGCTTCAACCTGACAACACTGACACGCAGGAGTGAGCCTCATCGAACGGTTGTGTCTGTTTAAGCCATGTTTCCAAAGCGTTGGCATGCGGGTCCACGGATGGAATCAATCCAGACGGCCACCGTGTTCAACCACCGTGTGTTCAAAACTGTGCATGAAGAAGTGTGATATTAATATCGCAAAAATGGACAACTGTTGCCGGATAACACAGTTTGGACTCGCATTCCGGTACCTTGCGTCGTATCGTAGGTTGGTCGTGTGCGTGCGTGTCGACTAGACAAAGCAACCGAAAATTGCCTTTGGGGGGCGACGCATGAAACATCCGTTAAAATTGAGCGCGTGGACTGTGTGCTTCTTTCGGCAGCGCGTTGTTTCCGGCGTGAGGTCTTCTTGTGCTGTGTTGGCGTTCATCGCAACATCGCTACTTGTTTCGACTAACAGTGCGCGGGCGGATGTGCAACATCCCCGCCCAGGCGGCGGTGTTGCTACCGGGATTACGAACGCGGTGTTATTCGATCGAACCGACGCAAACGGGGCCGGTGGTTCCGATAATGGTTCGGTGGGTTCATTCCCGAACTGTGGCCAAGTTTCCGCCGCGGCCGCACCCGGAGGAGGGGGTCCGGCGAGCGCTCTTATCGCCCCGCCAGACGCTGGCAAAGTTATTTCAAGTTTGGCGTTCACTGCGCCTGGAACCAGCACGGCGGCGACGCCTGGTCCTTTTTGTCTATACAAGGATGGCGATGGCGATGCCTGGTCTGTGGATATTCGCATCGTTGGTGTGGGCGACGCGGGGATCGTGGGATGTCTCGAAACAGACGTTTTCAGTTCCTTGACTGGGTGCACCGCATCAACGTCAACGGTAGGAGACCAGCAATCGCGCATGAGCAATTTTGTCGTGACCAGCCAAATGCGGATCCTTGGCGATGTGATGGACCGAATATTGAGTAACGCCTTCAACGGCGACACCGGTCCGCAAATTTCCGCTGACGGTTTCTCGGCGAGCACCACAGGCGTTGCAATGTGGATCAACCGCAAACAGCAGCAGAAATTCGAAAAACAGCTGGCCGACTTGCCAAGAGACGAGAACGGCGCGCAAGTCTACGTCGCCCCGGTCGCCGACCTTTTCCCGAAACAGGCGCCGAAGTGGAATGCCTGGATCAAGGGCAACTGGACCTACTACGATGGCGACGATTCAAGTTTCGACGGCCACACCATCGATGTGCTGGCAGGCTTTGACTACAAGGTCGGCGACACGGTTGTGATCGGTCTGCTGGGCGGTTACGGTAACACCGACTTCGACACGGTCGCCGGCGGCACCAAGGGCGCGTTCGAGGCTGACGGATACACGGTCGGTCCCTATATCGGCGTCAAGCTGTCTGACAACGTCCAGTTCGATGCGCTCGCGGCTTACACCTACTCTGATTACGACAACCGGGTCGGTGTTACCACCGGCGACTTCATTGCCCATCGGGTAACGGTTGGTGCACAGCTGAAGGGTCACTGGGAGTCTAATGGGTTCTTCATCGAACCGGGCGTGCGGGTGCTTTATGCGGAAGAGGACCAGGACGCGTATACGGATTCTGCCGGGGTTAGGCAGTCGAGCCTGACGGTGAAGGCGGGTCGGATCTCGGTCGGCCCCAGGATCGGCTATGTCCACAAGACGCCCGACGGCAACATCGTCAAGCCTTGGGTTTCGGTAAGGGGAGAATATGACTTCTCCAACCAGGGCAATGTGCCGACCAGCGGTCTGCCCGATCTCGACGACCTCGTCTCTGCGCGTATCAGTGCCGGGGTGGACGCCACCACCAGGGACGGTGTGTCTGTCTCCGTGCAAGGTGATGTTTCCGGGCTAGGAAGCGGCGAGTACACAGCCTACGGCGGCACCGCCCGGATCGACCTGCCGTTCTGACGTTTCCCGGGCGCGATGCAGCACGCGAGTGCTGCCTCGCAGACCCGGGACCGCGCCATACACAAAGGCCTGCGATTGGAATGCACCCGACTCACGTTGACGTGCGTCCCGGGAACGATGTTGTTGTCTCCGTCCAGTGCAATGTTTCCGGGTCCGGCGATCTGGGCATAGATCGCCGTTGCACGGCTATCGCGCTTATGCCAAAAGCGACCCATGCAGAAGCTTGAAATCTTCCAGTCCCTGTGGGCGATGGAACTGCGGCGGCCTGATGGTGTCGAACGCAGTTATGAGGAAGCCTTCGAACTGGTCGAGGCCGCGGGCTATCACGGCATGGCGTTCGACGCTGGAGTGTCGGATCCGCAGATAGTCAAGCGCGTGCGCCCGCTCTACGAGCGCCACAATCTGGGCTGCCTGATTACGGCCTTTCCCGAAACCGTCGAGGACCTGCGCCCGGCATTGCATCTTGCCCGGGAGCTCGATGCCCGGTTCGTCAATGTGATCGGCCAAGTGATGCCGATTGCCGTCGACGACATGATTCCGGTGATCCGCGCGTGGATCGACATGGCGCGGGCCGAAGGAGTGACAATCACCTTCGAGACCCATCGCAACTGCATCACCAACGATCTTTATTCAACATTGCAGCTGATCGACGCGATCCCCGAGATGCGGCTGTGCGCGGATCTCTCGCACTATCTCATCGACCGTGAATTCTGGTATCCGATCTCGCCGGACGACCAGGCGCTGATCCATCGCATCCTGGAACGTTCGGATTCCTTCCAGGGCCGGGTCGCGTCACGAGAGCAGATCCAGCTTCAGGTCGACTTCCCACAGCACCAGAAATGGTTCGATCTGTTTGCGGGCTGGTGGGAGGAGGGCTTTTCTTTGTGGCGGGCACGCGCGGACGACGATGCGGTGCTGAACTTCCTGTGTGAATTGGGACCTCCCGAGTATGCCATGACGGATGCACAAGGATTTGAGCTTTCCGACCGCTGGCAGGACGCGCTGGTCATTCGCAAACGGGTTGAAGCGATCTGGCAGAGGCTTGAGACGGGTATGCCTGGGTAACCGCTTGCATCGCGTCTCAAAAACCTGTTCAACCAAGGTTACGACACATCCATATGAGGTCTGCGAAAACCGATGTCCGATACCCGGTCCCTGCCGAAGCTCGATGTCGATCTGTCCGATCCCGGACCTATTCCCGACGACGCCATCGAAACGGCGGTGGAAATCATGCGCTCAGGCAGGCTCTTCCGTTACGGAGAATACGGCTCGACGGGCAATCATGCCGCCCTGATGGAGAAAGAGTTTGCCGCCTATATCGGGGCACGCTATGCCGCCGGCGTTAACTCGGGCGGCAGTGCGATTTATCTCGGGCTCAAGACCAGCGGTGTCGAACATGGTGATCAAATCCTGATGAACGCGTTCACCCTGGCACCGGTGCCGGGCGCTGTCCATCATGCCGGAGCCAGGCCGATGTTCGTGGAAATCAACGCAAACTACCATATCGATGTGGAAGATCTTGCCCGCAAGGCCGCCGTCAGCGACGCTAAAGTGCTGCTCCTGTCCTACATGCGCGGACACATTCCCGACATGGACAGGGTCATGGCAGTAGCCAATGAGCTCGGCCTGACCGTCATCGAGGACTGCGCACACACCTTGGGGGCGGACTGGAACGGCACGCCGACCGGGCGTTTCGGCAACGTTGCCGCCTTCAGTGCGCAAACCTTCAAGCATGTCAATTCGGGCGAAGGCGGAATCCTGACTACAGATGACGAAGATGTTGCCGCCAAGGCCATCCTCTATTCCGGATCCTACATGCTTTATGCCCAGCATACGGCACGACCTTCGCTCGGCGTCTTCGAGCGTCACAAGTACAACATACCCAACTGCAGCATGCGCATGACGGCCCTTGCAGCATCCCTGGTGCGCGCGCAACTGCCACTGCTGGAGGCCCGGGCAAAGCTCTGGAACGGTGCCTATGACGCAATCGTCGAACGGCTTCGCGCCATCAACGGTGTCCACGTGCCGGTCCGGGATCGGAGGGAAAACTACGTAGCCAGTTCGCTCCAGTTTTCCCTGCAGGGCTTCGACAATCCGGTGATCGACCGGTTCATCGACCTGTGCGACGGGGCGGGCGTCAGTGTCAAATGGTTCGGGCGGCTGGAACCGCGGGGGTTCACCAGTTCCTATGCCGATTGGGGTTATGCCGGCGGCACTCAGGACCTGCCGGTCACCCGCACGGTGCTGCAAGGCCTTTGCGACATGCGTCTGCCGCTTTCGCTTACACCCGGCCAGTGCGATCTGATAGCGGAAATCGTGGAAGGCGCGCTGCACCTGGCGAAGGCAGGGCGCTGATACCCAGGGCGGTGACAAGGTGACAAACAGAGTCAAAAAGGGGGCTCGCGCGTCACGCCGCAACCGATCGACAGTTGGTTGACAGAAGTGCCCAGTAGAAGGCAGCTGTGAAACCGGCATGGTTTCAAATATTTTTGCGCGATCTATTTCAAACAAATGGAATCCTGTGTGATTTGGATCGCATAGTTGACTCCGTTCTTGTGCGATTATTAAATGTCGATATGGTCCTGCCAATGAATAGGGGATGAAGATGACATTTGAACGCGCAAAGGTATTCTTCATCTCGTGTGGAATTCTGGCGATGTCGGGCTTGCCTGTGCTTGCAGCATCCGTCCAGTGGCAGGTGCAGCAGCCATTTCGATACCTGAGATTTGCCTCGGATCATCTTATCCACGAATGGGCCCTTCAGGAGCTCCAACGGGAGAATGAAACCGCCTGGAAGAACGCGCCGGCAAGTTACGTGGAACGCAAACTGAACGATCCTCGCTGGTGGAAAAGCGCGCCACCGGGGTCGGCACAAACTTATCTGGATCGCCTGGCAACCCTTCGACAACAGGAGAAACGACCGCTTACGGTTCATGACCCAAGGCTGGGATGGGGGGCACTTCTGCGATCGACCGCTGAAGGCGGCATCACCGGCACGTGCTGGTCGGCCGCGACTCAAAGCTACCAGTCCTGTGTCAGCGAACCCAGCCAGACTTCGGGCGACTTCGGTTATCTCGATCCGCCACACCATATTGTCAAGGCTTGGGTGCTGAACGATGACGGCGGTTCGGCCACCGGAGATTGTGTCTTTCGAACAGATGCCGAGATAATGTTTTCGGGGACAGAAGAAAGCGCGCTCAACGGCAGTTTGTTCAAACGTGCTGAAAAGCGGCGAATTACTCAACCCTGCAACGAGCCGGTTTATCTGCGGGTACCAAGCAAACGTGAAACGGTTCTGACCGTCGAGTTGTCCGGCGCGGCTGCCGAACCACCACTCGAGGAGCCTATCGAAGTGGTTGACTTCCTCGTTCTGGGAATGGGCGACTCGTTTGCCTCCGGCGAGGGCAACCCCGAAATGCCGGCTGAACTGCATACCGCGAACTTCCTCAAACCTTATACGAGCGACGATTCCAACGGTACCCAGCATGAGGCCCGTGGCCTCGCCCGACGCAAGACGCCTGATGCAGCGGCGCGCTGGACCGACCGTCGCTGCCATCGTTCAGTTTACAGCAACCAGACGCGCGCCGCCCTTCATCTGGCTCTTCACGGCAAGCGTCACCATGCCATTACTTATGTCTCATTTGCCTGCAGTGGCGCGGAAGTGACCGATGGCCTTCTGTGGGGACAGAACGGTCGGGAATGCGTGACCGGTGGCGCGCGGCTCTACGACCCGCAGTTCAGCGCCGCGGTGGATGCGCTCAGTCTTCGAAAGGACCCACCGGGCGAACGCTACTGGCATGAAGATCAAGCCGGGTACGGTCTTGTGCAAGGCGACCCGTACCGCAAAGAGTTTATTGAGAGCATGAATTTCTACGGACCTGGTCAGTTCCGGAAGGTGCGCGATTTCTGTTCGCACTGGCATCCCCGGTCCCGTTCGAGATTTGCGCGGTTGAGGCGCGCTGCGGTGAAACGCACCATCGACCTTGTCTTCCTGAGCATCGGCGGCAACGATATGGGGTTTTCGCCGCTCATCGCCAACCGCGTGCTGCGCAACAAACTCCTGCCGACGCTCTTTCTGAAGCTGTTCGGTGGAGATCTGAAGCCCAAGGAAGCCATCGACAGGCTCAAGTTTCTCGACAGCCGCTTCGACCTGGTGAACAAGGCGTTCGATGAAAAGCTCGAGATGTCAATGTCCGACAGCTCGGTGGTTTCGCGGCTTGACAACCGCGAAATCGAGAACAGCAAACGCATCGTTTACATGACATACCCGTCGCCGGCTCACGACGAGAACGGGGAGATTTGCCGACCCGGACGGAAAACCATGAACGTTTCGGAGCTTTTCCAGGTAACACCTGAAGGGCCGATCAGCGAGGCACAGGAGGCTTTTGACGCTCTGGAGCGAACGATTGCGCAACACGCTACGACGCATGGCTGGACGATTGTCGACGGTCACAAACAAGACATGAAACCGCATGGCTTCTGTGCGACGGATTCTTCGCCCCGCGATGAAAGCGGCACGGGAACGGCGGAGATTCGGGACATCCCTTCTCGGGAGCGCGGTTCAGACTGGCTGGCCATGTCTCACCGGAACGGTTCGGGCGATCCGTCAGCCTTCGATCCGACGTCAGACTTCCATCCCTACGAGGCGCGGCAAAGATGGTTCCGCACGTTCAATGACGACTTCCTGATCATGCAGTACGCGCGAAAGAAGTACAAAGATCCGGCAGCAGCGGAAGCCAAGACATCGGCAACTGACCTTGCCACCCGGTCGATCGGCGGACCTTTCCATCCCACGGCCCAGGGACACGCGCGCATGGCGGACCATCTCTATTGTGCGGCGGCAAAACTCCTTTTTGCTGCCGACTGCGACCCCTCCCGGGCGCCGGCGCCGGAGTAGCGCAAGCCTGAGCATAGCCGGGCTCGGGCCGGCCAAGCGTGGTGGCTTGGGGTTCAACCCTCGCCGCGTTCGGTCCTGAGCCGATCGGCGATCAGGGATATGATCTCGAACATCACCGAGGTTGCGACCATTGACGTTATGTTGTTGGGCTGGTCCTTGGTCGGCATCAGGCAGACGACGTCGCCGCCGATGATGTTCTTGCCGCGCACGCATTGCAGCAGCTGGATCGCCTGATTGATGGTGAAACCGTTGCAGCCGGGCTCGAGGTTCGACACGGCGGGTGCGATGGTCGGATCGAGGCAGTCGAGATCGAAGGTGATGTAGAGCGGGGCGTCGCCGATCCGTTCCCTGATAATCTCCATGCATCGTTCGGGACCGGCCTCTTCATACTGGTCCATGGTGATCACCTTGTACCCCAGCCGGTCGCTCGGCTCGAGCCAGTCGAGTGTCCTGGGATTGCCACGGATGCCGATCTGCACGCTCTTGTGCGGATCAACCTGGCCCTGGCGTACGAGGTAGCTGCCCCAGTGGGCGGCTGATTTCTTGGCGCCGAGGAAATGGTCGAGGTTGTCGAAGGTGTCGGTGTGGGCATCGAGATGGAGCAGGGCTGCCGGTTGGCCGCCGGTGAGGCGTGAATTGGGGCCGCCAACGGCCTGCAGGATGCCACCGGTAATCGAGTGATCGCCGCCGATCGACACCGGCCTGGCGCCGGCTGCCTGGACCTTGTCGAAATAGACGGTCATGCGTTCGATGCATTTTTCGTTGTCGTTGCCTTCGGGAAACGGGACGTCACCCAGGTCGTGAATCCGGCAGCTGTCCCAGGGCGAGAAGCCGAATTTCATATGGACCCGGCGCTGCAGTGCCGACATGTGGCGCACCGCTCTTGGCCCCAGGTGCTGATCACGCTCGGTGGTGCCGTTGCCGGTGCTGTGAGGGACACCGACCAGCGCAATGTCGCAGTTGGCCGGATCGGTGTCATGGCCACAACGGAACAGTGTGGGGATGCCGAACCAGTAGAGGCCGCGCGACATGATATCGAGGTCGGGATCGGTGTTCTGCTGTGACATGAGCGTGTCCTTTCGAGGCATCTTAGTTCGTGCCGGTAACGGAGAATCCGGTATAGGCTGGTGCATTAGTCGGGACAACAAAATTCGAGGCGCCGCAATTCCATGTCCAGCAACGATCAGATAGGCCCTCCGGCAATTCTTCGCCGCCTGGCACACTGGGGTGCCAGTGCAAGTCTTGGAACCTTTCCCCGGCCCGTCAGACAAACCGCTGTTCGCTGCCTGATCGACACGATCGCGGTGATCCATGCCGGGTCGGGCGAACCGACGGTCGAGCGGATTCGCGAACGCCTGCAACCTGTAGACACGCGCCGGCCGTCGGCGACCTGCATCGGCAGCGACAAGCGCACCTGCCCGGAGGATGCGGCCTTCGTCAACGGCGTCGCCGGGCATGTGCTCGACTTTGACGATGCCTGTTATGCCGGCATCGTTCATGGCTCGGTTGTTTTCCTCCCGGCTATAGTGTCCGTCGCGGAATGCCACCGGTTGTCGGGGGCAAAGGTGGTTGAGGCTTTTGTCGTCGCCAGTGAAATAGCCTATGCGCTCGGCGATTGCGTCGGCGACAGGTTGTTTATGGCCGGACGGTTTGCTACCGGTACGTTTGGCCAGATCGGGGCAGCAGCCGGGGTTGCGAAACTTTTGGGCAGTGACGAGGACCAGATTGCGAGGACAATTGCGATTGCGGCGTCCCAGCCTGTGGGCCTGCGGGTCAACAATGGCAGCGACCTTAAACCCCTGATGGTCGGCCGGGCGGCGAAGCTTGCCGTCGAGGCCGGCTTTCTCGGTCAGCAGGAGCACTCATTTCCGGAGGGTTTCTTCGAAGACGATACCGGCTTTTTCCATCAGTTTGCCAATGCAGAACCCGACCTCGATCAAGTGCTGACACTCGGGCGGAAGTACCGCCTCCTCGACCCCGGGATCGGTGTGAAGCGATTCCCCGCCTGCACCGCCATTCATCCAGCGGTCGAAGCTCTGGAAGGCGTCCTGGAAAACAATGTTTTTGCTCCAGAAGATGTCAGGACCATCGACCTCGACGTTGCCGAGCTGGTGACGGCGTCGCTGCCCTACGATGCGCCGGAGCTGGTTACGCAGGCGCGCTTCAGTTTGCCGTTCGCAATCGCCTGCCGTCTGATCAAGGGTGATATCCGCCCGGAGCATCTGACGCCGGAGGCACTCTCCGATCCCGCCATTCGCGCGCTGATGGAAAAGGTCATGCACAGGACTGCAGATATCGCCGATAACAACAATCCGGAGACCGTGGAAGCTGCCCGACTGCGGATTAGTCTGGCCGACGGACAGGTTTTGGAGGGGCAATGCAATGCTCCCAAGGGGTCTCCGAGCCGGCCTCTCAACGACGATGAGCTGGCGAAAAAATTTCGCGATTGTGTGGCGCCCAAGGCGGGAGACGTTGCGGCAGAAGTGCTGCTTGAGCGCATTCGTTTGATTGAGCAGCGTGTCGATGTGACCGGCCTGTTTGCCGTCGATTAGGGCGTCATCCCTAGTCCCGCCCGCTGTGCGAACAAGGATGGCGATGTCGGCGATTGTCAGAACACCCGATTGCCCTTGGTCATCGCCTCCCGCGGCAGCAGGATGTCGTGCCTGGCGCGGATGTCGCGGTCGAGATGGTCGGGCAGGAATTCCGGGTTGTAGTGGCCGTTGAGAATCGTGCGGGCGCGCTCGCGGACAAGGGCATTGACCTCCTGCTTGCCGTTTTCCATCCAGACCGCTGGAGAGTCCCGGTCGGCCGCCTCGGGGTAGAAGTAGTGCGTTTCCATACTGGCCATGGTCTGGGGGTGGCTGAGGAAGTGATTGGGGCCCGACACCACATCCCGGATGGCCGCGAGGCTCATGGTGTCGTCGTTGACCTCGATGCCGCGGGCAAGCCGCAATGCCATGCCGACGATGTCGTCGTCGAGCACGAATCCTTCAAATGAGGCCCCCAGAAGGCTTGCGTACATGCCTGCGGATTCGTAGACCATGTTGGCGCCGGCAAGGGCGGTCGCAGACAGGCTGATGGCCTTCTCATAAGCCGCCTGGGCGTCCGGGATTTTCGAGTCCGCCATGCCGCCGGCGACACCGCTTGGCAGTTGGAGATAATTGGCAAGCTGCGCCGCGCCGGCATTCAGCAGGGCAATCTCGGCAGCGCCGCAGGCAAAGGCGCCGGACCGCAGGTCGACGACGAACGGCCAGTTGGAGAAAATGACCGGGTAACCGGGCGAAAACAGATTGACCAGAATGAGTCCGGCCAGGGTCTCGGCCAGGGTCTGCACCAGAACACCGGCAAGCGGGGCCGGCGCCGTGGCGCCGGACTGTGCGGCGATGATGCAATTGATCGGCATGTTTTCCTCGATTGCCGCCAAAGTGACGCCGACCGCGTCCTCGCCGTAACGCAAGGGCGATACCACCGGTGAGATGTGCACCTTGCAGAACGGGCGTTTGCGGAAGCTGCCTTCTCCTCCGGTCACATGTTCGAACATGTCGATAATAGGCCGGACGTGGGAACCGCGCACGAAACTCATGCCGATGTGTTTTCGGGTCCCGGCGAGACAGGCATAAGCCGTGTTGACGTCGAGACCGAATTCGTCCGGGACATCGGTTGCCACGACGCAACGTGTGAACCAATGAACATTGTCGAGCGCGTCGGCCATGCGAGCGAAATCAAACAGGTCGAGCAGGGTCGAGGCGCGATAGTCGTTGGTCGCAAAATCGACCACATTGACGGCCGCCCCTCCAGTGCCGAAGTGGACACGCTTGCCGGAAACATCGAGATCGTGTTTCGGGTCGCGGCCGCATAACGACACCGAACGGGCGGCGCCGGCAACGATGTCCTCGACAAAGGATCTGGGAAAGAAGAGACGCCCGTTCTCGTCGGCCGTGCAACCTTGTGACACCGCCTGTTCGGTGACTACATCGGGCACTTCCCCCATGCCGACAGTTGCAAGTACATCGAGGGCCGCATCGTAGATCTTTACGACCTGAGACTCTGTCAGTGGTTTGTACTGTCCTGCTTCGGCGCCTGGCCAGATAGGGCGCTTCTCAACGGCAAGGGGCTGGCTTCTCAATGTGTGTCTGGCGGATCGCCCGCCCAACCGGCCGGCGCGTTTTCTCGTTGCTGACATAGTTTCTCAACCTTGTTTGCCAAGTTCAACTCAGATGCAGCGGCCGCCATCGACGGCAAGCGCCGTGCCCGTGATCGTTGCCGCCTGGGCGTCGGATGCCAGAAATACCGCTGCCTGCCCCATGTCGCGTGGCGAAATCAACCGCCCCATGGGGACGCTGTCCTGGAAGCGTTGGCGGGCGTCCTCGGTGGCGTTACCGCCCATGAATTCTGTCAGCATCGGTGTGTCTCCGGCAGCCGGACAAAGGGCGTTTACCCGGATTCCTTCCGGCGCGAGCTCCATTGCCAGACCTTTTGCAAATGTGACGGCCGCCCCCTTGCCTGTGGCATAGGCCACCAGATTGGGCCGCGGTGTCAGGGCGATGCCGGAAGCGGTGATGATGATGTTGCCGGACTTCTGCGCCCGGAAGACCGGCACGGCATGCCGGGCACAGTTGAAGACACCCTTGACGTTGACCGCCAGTTGACGATCGAACTCCTCGTCGGTGGTATCTTCCAGACGGCAGGGACGTTGCCCGATACCGGCATTGGCGACCATGATGTCGAGGCTGCCGAAGTTGTCCTGGGCAAAAGCTAGACAGTCTGCGACCGACGGACTATCGGTTACGTCGACCCGCCGGCTAATGGCGCGCCTGCCCGTCGGGTCCAGTTCGCTTGCGGCTTTGGCGGCGCCATCGCCGTCGAGGTCCGCAATGACGACGCAGGCGCCTTCCTCAAGGAAAGCCTCGACGATGCCGCGGCCAAATCCTGAGGCGCCGCCGGAGATTATTGCCGTTTTGTTTGCCAGTCTCATTGTCTGTTTCTTTCGTTACGGTGATTGTCTGGAAACTTAGAGGCGCATTGATGCCGGCAGCCATGGCACAGGCTGGGGCTGCATTTTTGCCGAACGGTTGCCGGGTAGGTATTAGAAGCGCTTTTGAGGAGTCCTCATGCCGTTTTCGGAAGATCGGCACGGGGGCAATCGGATCGGCCTGTCTAGGCCAGATCCGGCCAATGGTCGCGAGCCGGATAGATTGAGGCAACCACCTGTGCCCGGCACATGCGTGCACTGCCGTCGGCTTGGGTTCCGGTCAACTTATCCATCGGACGGTATTCCATGGCGGCAAGTCTATCCCGGCGGAATCGTAAAAGACAATCTGTTTGTGCGGGGCCGACTCATTTGGACCCGGGCATGATCCCCGAAGGTGTGAAGCCGCCGTCGACAACCATCACATGACCGTTGACGTATCCGGCATCGGGCCCGGTCAGGAAAACTGCGGCGCCGGCGATGTCCTCAGGCGATCCGTACCGGCCCATGGGTGTGGTCGAGATCCATTGTGCCCGGGTTTCCCGGTCGTGCATTTCCTGGACCATGGGCGTGTCGATGGGCCCGGGTGCGATGACATTGACCCGTATGCCGTGTTCAGCCAGTTCGACCGCCATGATCTGGCTCATGAGGATGACACCGGCCTTGGATGCGCCATAGGCGGCGCGGCCCTTGTTGGCCTTCAGGCCGGACACGGAGGCAAGGTTGACGATGCTGCCCGAGGCTTGCTCTTTCATGTGACGGGCAGCCTCGCGGCCGATCAGGAATGTGCCGCGCAGGTTGATTGCCAGGATGCGGTCGAACAGCTCCAGGGGGGTGTCAAGGAAGGGTACGTCATGGCCGATGCCGGCGCTGTTGACAACGCCGTCGACCGGGCCGGTCTGCGCACCAACCGCTTTGAACAGAGTGTGGACCGATGCCTCGTCGGTTACGTCGACAGACATCCGGTAGTGACGGTCGCCAACATCTTGTAACGTATCTGCCGTCACGGAGATGTCTGCCGATATCACGGTCGCGCCTTCCGACAGGAAGCGGGCAACAATCGCTGCCCCGATGCCGCTTTCGCCGCCTGTGACGAGTAGGGTCTTGTTTTCCAGGGTCATGGTGTGTTGCCGGGTGTGCGCTTGAGGTCGGACTTACGATAGAAACATGGTTTTCGCCGATTGTACAAAATCGTCTGTCGGATATGGCGCAAATTGCGCCGCGTTGCCGACTTTTGTTGTATCAACACCCTGCCATTATGCAGCTGCCCCGAAACTGGATCTGACTGCGTGCGGCCTCATGTCCGCGTTTTGGAGGAAGAAGTGAAAAAAATCCGAAAACTGATGGTCGCAAACCGGGGTGAGATCGCCATCCGGGTACTGCGCGCCGCAAACGAGCTGGGTCTGAAAACGGTCGCCATTTTTGCCGCCGAGGACAAGCTCTCCCTGCATCGCTTCAAGGCGGACGAGAGTTATCTGGTTGGTGAAGGCCTGGGGCCGGTCAAGGCCTATCTCAGTATCGATGAAGTGCTGCGCGTCGCGCGCGAGGCACACATCGATGCGATCCACCCGGGCTACGGCTTCCTGTCCGAGAACCCTGAATTTGCCGATGCCTGCGTTGCGGCAGGAATTACTTTTATCGGGCCATCGGGCGATATCATGCGGGCGCTTGGCAACAAGGTCGCCGCCCGCAACCTGGCGGAAGCCTCCGGCGTACCCGTCATGCCTGCGACCGGACCCTTGCCCGAAGACATCGATGAGGTCCGCATTCTTGCCGACAAGGTCGGGTATCCGGTCATGCTCAAGGCGAGTTGGGGCGGCGGTGGCCGCGGCATGCGCGTGATTTCAGATGCCGGCATGCTCGAGGCCGAAGTGTTGTCCGGACGTCGTGAGGCGGAAGCCGCCTTCGGCAACGGCGAAGTCTATCTCGAAAAGCTCGTGCAGCGGGCGCGCCATGTGGAGGTCCAGCTCCTGGGCGATAGCCACGGCACTGTGGTGCACCTGTTCGAACGCGACTGCACGGTGCAGCGGCGCAATCAGAAGGTGGTCGAACGGGCCCCTGC
This sequence comes from Alphaproteobacteria bacterium, assembly GCA_021775805.1. Taxonomy (GTDB): domain Bacteria; phylum Pseudomonadota; class Alphaproteobacteria; order Rhizobiales; family JAJFHC01; genus JAJFHC01. Next base: position 50,829 of record JAJFHD010000028.1, read on the forward strand.
TCCCTACATGGACGACCGGTCGCGCCAGAGCTTGTGCGATGCGGCGCTGAAGCTTGCAAGGGCTGCCAACTATGTGAATGCCGGGACTGCCGAATTCCTGATGGACGCAGATACCGGGAACTTCTATTTCATCGAGGTCAATCCGCGCATTCAGGTCGAGCACACGGTGACCGAAGAGGTCACCGGAATCGATATCGTCAAGGCACAGATCAGGATTGCCGAAGGTGCCAGGATCGGTGACGAGAGTTCCGGGGTGCCGGCCCAGGACAAGATTGTCCTCAATGGCCATGCCCTGCAGTGCCGGATCACGACCGAAGATCCGGATGCCGATTTTGTGCCGGACTATGGCCGGATCACGGCCTATCGCGGGGCAACCGGTTTCGGGATCAGGCTCGACGGCGGCACGGCTTATTCGGGTGCCGTGATCACCCGGTACTATGACAGCATGCTGGAAAAGGTAACCGCCTGGGCGCCGTCCGCACACGAAGTCATTGCGCGCATGGACCGGGCGCTTCGGGAGTTCAGGATCAGGGGCGTTGCCACCAACCTGGTGTTTGTCGAGAACCTGATCAATCATCCGCGGTTCAAGGACGCAGACTACACCACACGGTTCATCGACGAGACGCCGGAACTGTTTGCCCTGTCGACACGCAGAGACCGGGCAACCAAACTCCTGAAATTCGTGGCCGACGTCTCGGTCAACGGCAATCCTGAAGTCGAGGGGCGGCCTGTGGCGCCGGCAAGTCCGAAACCTAGAGTGCCTGGCCGGTCAGTGCCCGAAAAACCTGACGGTACACGCCAGCGCCTTGAAAAGCTGGGACCCGAGGGTTTCGCCCAATGGATGCTGGACCAGGAGCGGGTTCTGGTGACCGACACGACCATGCGCGACGGACACCAGTCTCTGCTGGCCACACGCATGCGGACCTACGACATGGCAGCAGTTGCCGACGCCTATGCCCACAACCTGCCTGACTTGTTTAGTCTGGAATGTTGGGGTGGCGCCTCTTTCGACGTCTCGATGCGTTTCTTGAAGGAATGCCCCTGGGAACGGCTGGCATTGTTGCGCGAACGCATTCCCAACATTGCCTTCCAGATGCTGTTCCGCGGTGCGAATGGCGTTGGCTACACCAATTACCCCGACAATGTGGTGGCCGGATTCGTCCACCGTGCGGCGGCCTCAGGGATCGATGTCTTCCGGGTCTTCGACAGCCTGAACTGGGTTGAGAACATGCGCGTCGGGATGGACGCCGTGCTCGAATCCGGCAAGTTGCTGGAAGCTGCGATATGCTATACCGGAGACATTACGGATCCGAATCGATCCAAATACGATATAAAATACTACGTATCCATGGCCAAGGAACTGGCCGCCGCCGGCACTCATGTTCTGGGCCTGAAGGACATGGCAGGACTGGTCAAACCGGATGCCGCCCGGTTGCTGGTCAGGGCGCTCAAGGAGGAGACAGGCCTTCCTGTACATTTCCATACCCACGATACCAGCGGCATTTCAGCCGCGAGCATACTGGCGGCGGTGGATGCCGGTGTCGATGCGATCGATGCGGCTGTCGATTCATTCTCCGGGCTTACGTCACAACCCAATCTGGGGTCGCTGGCAGCGGCATTGAGGCGCAGCGACCGTGACACGGGTCTCGATGGCGGCACCCTGCGGGCGTTTTCGGACTACTGGGAGTTCGTGCGCAAGCAGTATGCAGCGTTCGAGAGCGATCTTCGGTTTGGCGCCTCCGAGGTCTACCTCCATGAAATGCCCGGCGGGCAATTCACCAACCTGAAGGAACAGGCGCGTTCGTTAGGCCTCGAGGAGCGCTGGCACGATGTCGCCAAGACCTACGCGGAGGTCAATGACATGTTTGGCGATGTGGTCAAGGTGACGCCGACGTCCAAGGTTGTCGGCGATATGGCGCTGACCATGGTGAGTGGCGGTCTGACCCGCGCGGAGGTCGAGGACCCGGACAAGGACATCTCCTTTCCGGACTCTGTCATCTCCCTGTTTCGCGGCGAGATCGGACAGCCCTATGGCGGATTTCCCGCAGGCCTGCAGAATAAGATCCTCAAAGGAGATGAGCCGGTCACCGAACGGTTCGGCGGCATGATGGCCGACGTCGATGTTGCGGCTGAAAAACAGATCGTGGAAGGGAGCCTCGGCCGGGAGATTAGTGACGAAGAGATCTGGTCGCACCTCATGTATCCAAAAGTCTTTGCCGACTATGCCGCTCACCTGGAAGACTTTGGTCCGGTCGATGTGCTGCCGACGCCGACGTTTTTCTACGGCATGACGCCGGGAGAAGAGGCATCCATCGACATCGAGCCGGGCAAGACGCTGGTGGTACGTTGTCTTGCAATGGGCGATGTGGACGACGAAGGCAACGTCAAGGTGTTCTTCGAACTCAACGGACAACCGCGGGTGGTGAAAGTGCCGAACCGGGCGATTGCCGCGGGCATCAAGGTGCATCCCAAAGCCGAAGTTAGAAACCCGAAGCACGTGGCCGCTCCGATGCCGGGCATGGTGGCCTCGGTTGCCGTTGCCGCGGGGCAGGCGGTGCGCACCGGTGACTTGCTCCTGACCATCGAGGCCATGAAGATGGAAACGTCCGTGCATGCGGAAATCGACGCTACGGTGTCGGCCATCCATACGCCTCACGGTACACAGATCGATGCCAAGGATCTCATGATCGAATTTGATTGACAGCCGGCGGTACTGGCGCTGAAAACCCCGTTGCGACGTGCGCTCCGAGATCCGTGGCCGGCATCCCGCCGTGGTAACGATGCGGATGGGGTCGTTGTCACCTCCGCGTCACAATGGCCATCTAACAGTGCGTCCTCCTGGTATCGACGATGCCGGGGTTTCGGATGTATGTTGACAGGGTAATCAAGGTGGTCGTCGGGATGTCTGTCGCCCTGTCGACCGGATAGGCCCCACGGCCCGCAACAAAGAACGATTGTCCAACACATGCTCAATCAATTGCTGAATTCGATTGCCGATGCCGGCCGGGACCTGTGGCAACGCCGTGGCGCTGACGGCGCTTTGTCCACGGACTCAATTCAGGCGCTTTGCGACGATCTTCTTTCGACTCGCGGTGAAGCGTCCGGGATCGCGGTTGCCCGCGATGTGGCGCATGCCTATCACGCGCTTGACGCCGAGGGGAGGATTGCTTTGTTCTCAATTTTGAGCGATCGTTTCGGCCCCGATACAAAGAGGATCGCGGAAACCGCTCAAACCTTCCGCGACAGGGGCGATCTCGATTCCTACCTGGCCCTGTCAAAAGCAATCGAGCCACCACGGCAGGAGTTTTTCCGCCGCCTCAACATGGCACCGGGGGGAACGCGGACGATCGTGGAGATGCGTTCGCACCTGCTTCAGGTCCTGCCTGAGCACAAGGAACTGAAAGGCCTCGACGAGGATCTGAAACACATTCTTTCGTCCTGGTTCAATCGCGGTTTCCTGACACTTGAACGCATCGACTGGCACACGCCTGCCGACATCCTCGAGCGGCTGATTCAGTATGAGGCGGTTCATCGCATGGATGGCTGGGACGATCTGCGCCGTCGCCTGGCGCGCGATCGCCGATGTTTTGCCTTTTTTCACCCGGCGTTACCGGGCGAGCCGCTGATATTTGTCGAGGTCGCCCTGGTCCACGGCCTGGCGACATCGATTCAGCCGTTGCTCGACCGGACCGAAGAGCCGGAAGATCCTGCGGGCGCGGATACGGCAATCTTCTATTCGATCAGCAACTGTCAGAACGGTCTGGCAGGAATTTCGTTCGGCAATTTCCTGATCAAGCAGGTTGTGCATGAACTGACACGCGATCTGCCCGGCCTCAAGAAGTTCGCGACTCTTTCGCCGGTTCCCGGCTTCTGCCGCTGGCTGGAGTCGCAAATGGCGGATAGTGAATCGGATCTGCTTTCGATGGATGAATTCGATCAGCTGGCGCCGCTTTCGCAGGACGATTGGCATGAGGACGAGAAGTTGGGCAAGGCGCTTCGACCTGTCCTGATGCGGTTGTGCGCGCGTTATCTGACCGAAGCGAAATCGCGTGGACGGCCGGCCGATCCGGTCACCCGGTTTCACATTGGCAACGGCGCTCAACTGGAACAGATCAACTGGATGGGCGACACGTCCAGAAACGGCCTGACACAGTCGGCGGGGATGCTGGTCAACTACCTCTATGATCTCAAGACAATCGAGCGCAACCACGAGTCGTTTGCAGAAACCGGTGCTGTTGCTCATTCCTCACAGGTCAGGAAACTGATCTGAGCGCCTTGACAGGCCTGCACCGCTCACGAACTCTTGTTGTCCCGTGAGCGGGTTTCTACGGTCAGGCACTGGATCGTCCGTATGGGACGTTATATGTGGCTGGCAGGCATTTTTTAGGTGAGGAGTTTTCAATGACTAGAATCACAAGACGGGCATTGTTCGTGACCGCGTCCCTGATTGCTGTAGCGGGTCTTGTCGGCATCAATGCAACGGATGCGCAAGCGGCGTCGAAACTCGGGTCGGGTTCCTTCAAGGGCAAGTCGGGCCACGTGACCAAGGGTACCGTGACGGTCGAGAAAACCTCGAAAGGCTACAGAGTCAGATTGGCCAAGAACTTCTTCCTCGACGGTGCTCCCGACCCCTGGCTCGGGTTCGGCAAGAACGGCAGGTTCGTCAAGAAGACGCGGTTTTCCGTGCTCAGGAAAAACAAGGGCGCCCAGACCTATGTGATCCCGGCATCGCTCAAGGCGGAATCCTATAACCAGGTCTTCGTCTGGTGCAAAAAATTCAGCGTTCCTCTGGGCGTTGCTACGTTCAAGTAAGCCCAGGCATCAGATAAACGGGCGCGGCGGACCGAATGATCCCATCAGCAATACGATGCCGATCAGCAGGATGAGCCCCGCGCCAACAACGCTCAAGACACGGTAACCGGTATCGAGCCAGGCTGCCTTGCCGCCCAGCAGGGACAGGGCAAATTTCTTGGAAACCAGTGTCAGGATGGCAAGCGATGAAACCGTTATGGCGGTCCCGACGGCCATGGCAAATGTCGCACCGATGCCAGCCGCAACGATGCCGATGGCGTTGGCAAACACGAGCACCAGAACAGCCCCGCTGCACGGCCGTATGCCGATTGCGAAGATGATTGAGGCGGCCTGGGCAAGCGACACGGACTTATCCAGATCCTTCGGCTGGGGTATGTGCTGATGGCCGCAGCCGCAATGGTCGTCGTGGACATGGTTCGGATCAGGGTGTGATACGGTCACGCCAGCTGTCGAGACGGCTATCGGTGCGCGTCTGAATACCGGTGCCAGAGCCCGCCAGAGCATGTAGAGCCCCACGAGGCAGATTAAGGCGTAGCTTGCCTGTTCCAGATAGATAACGCTGCGTTGTGCAGTGCGGCCCGCCATGCCAAGCACCATGACCAGGCTCATGACGATGACAATCGCGGTCAGCGCCTGCATGAGCGACGACAGGACGGCAAGCGTGACGCCGCGCCTGACCTGTTCTTCGTTGGCCAGAAGGTAGGCTGAAATCACGGTCTTGCCGTGGCCTGGGCCTGCGGCATGAAAAATTCCGTAGAGGAAGCTCAGAACGACCAGAGACCAGGCCGCTTCAAGGGAATAATCCGACTTCAGGCGTTTAACCGCTTTGGCAAGTTTGCGATAAAAATTGTGCTGCTTGACCTGGATGTAGCGAACGGTTCTCGACCATACTCCCGGTTTTTGGGGCGATGCTTCCGAGGCAGCCGTGGCGGTATCACGCTGTTTAAGCAGCGACGCATCGGCGGATGTCACCATAGACCCGGCGAACGCAACGAGCACCGTCAGGGCGATTGCCACCGTCATCAGGAAGAATGTTGCACGCATGGTCGTCAGGAAGCTGCCGGTGCGCAAACCACGGATACGCGTTCTGCGTAAAGGGCGCCGATCTCCTTGGTGCTGGCCATTTTTTCGTAAAACGCTTCGCCCTGGTCGCCCAGATCTTCGGCATCGGCTTCTGCCTTGGCAATCGCCATCTTGCAGTGTTTTGGCGCCTTGCCGACGATGTTTACACCGCCTTTTGCGGGGTACTCGATGGCGATGTAGAATTCCGGGTCATACATCCTGTAGGTGACTTTGCTCGCGATCGGGTCGACCGGTTCTGCAAAGGGGATGCGAAAATACATGGTCAGGATGTCGTCCTTCATCTGCGACCCGTATTCGGTCACGTCGCTGTATGGCACTGGTTTGCCGTCCGCGTTGACTTGGGTGAAATACCGGAAAGCTTTGAGTTCCTTGATATTCTCAGCGATTACGCCATTGATTTCCGAGGGCTCAAACTTGCCGTTGTTGTTCGCGTCCAGTCC
>JAJFHD010000029.1 GCA_021775805.1 Alphaproteobacteria bacterium
GATAGAGGCGCGAACGTATTGCTGGTGGAAGGATTGCAAGTCGGTTCCCGTGTTGTTGTGCGTTTTGAAGATGGCACCCGACGGCCATACGAATGTGTTCGTGTCGATGCGACGGCAGCAGGTCTGAAAGCAATTGATGACAACTCTCGCTACGCGGACGTTGCGTAAGACTTGCCATATGCAAGAGAATCAAAAGCCCCATCCCGTAAGGCGCTGCGTTTGACACTATTGGGAAGTGTTGAACCAGCGCAATCGACCAGTACACGCAACAATGGTCAGATGTAGAGGATCAAATTGACTATGCTGGTTTCATTCTAAGATCTGTTGACATTTAGGATTCACAATTCAACAGAAATCTGATCCATGCTTCCTTTTTGGGAGGTTTGCAATGCGCAAGGAGCGTTTCGTCATCACGGATCGCAGTTGGTGGTGATTGAGCCATAATTGCTAGGGACGGCTCGAGACAGCGGTGTGACGGCTTAGGACAACTGGCTGTTCATTGAAGCTGTTCTCTGGAAGGTACGTTGTGATGCCCCTTGGCGGGATTTGCCGATCGGTTTTGGGGCGTGGAACAGCGTTTTCCGGCGGTTCGTGCGATGGCCACCACGCGGTGTTTTTTCAACGGATATTCGAGGTAGTATCAGAAGATCCGGAATTCGAATACGTCCTTGTGGATGGAACGATTGTCAGCGCTCACCAAAAGGCGAACGGCACAAAAGGGGGGACTCTCAATCAGGCCATTGGCCGTTCGAAGGGCGGATTGACCACGAAGTTCTGGCGCTTACCAACGCTTTGGGCAACCTCATACGTATTAAACTCCTTCCCGGTCAGCGGAGCGAAATCGTCGGTGTATATGATCTGATCGAAGGGCTGACATTTGGTGCCTGCATGGCAGACAAGGCCTTCGATGCAGATTATCTGCGCGACGCTCTCGAACAACCCAACACTGCCGCTGTTGTTCCAGCCAGAACAAATAGATCGATGCATATTCCACACGACGAGGAAGCTTACAAGTGGCGTCACCTGATCGAAAACTACTTCAGCAAAATCAAAGAGTTCAGGGGCGTGAATACTCGTTGCGACAAAACCGAAGTCAGCTACGAAGCAACATGGGCAATCGCTGCATCCATAGTCGCATTAAGATGAATGTCCACAGAACCTAAAACATCAAAAATTTCGCTATCCGTGGATAACTCACTCGACCGATACCAAAACCCTAAGAGATCACCGCTCGGTGAAAGCTGAATCCAGAGACCGGTATACCGGCTTCAACAAGTAGCGCGTCAGGGATTTTGCTCCCGTGACGATCTCGGCATTCACAACCATGCCCGGCAGGACCTGATGAGCTTCCTGTTTGAGCCCGACATACTTGCGGCTGAGACCAATCACCGCCTTGTAGTAGGGTTCGCCCTTTTCAGTGCGGAAGGTCGACGCTGAAATCTTGCGCACCTCGCCGTCAATGCCGCCGAAACGTGCCGGGTCGTAGGTCGTTACCTTGACTTCTGCCGGGTCGCCGACTTTGACATGCCCGATATCCTTGGGCTGGATATGAACCTCGGCGATGAGTTCATGATCCATCGGCACGACCTGCGCCACGAGTCCGCCCGGCTTGATCACCTCACCGACCGCCTTGGGAACCAGCTCCTGTACGATGCCGGTGATCGGCGCGCGAACAAGCAGGCGCGCCACCCGGTCTTCGTGTTTTCCCAGGCTCTCTGCCAACTCAGAATACTCGCCGCTGACACGGGTGCGTTCTTCGGTCATTTTCTCGCGATACTCGGTATCAAGCTCAAGCAGCTGAATTCTCGCCTCGTTGAGTGCTTCCTGGGCCGTTTTGAGTTGCCCCTTGAGCGACAGGCTCTCGCCCAGAGCGCGTTCATGGAGCCGTTTTGATTCGAGAAACACAGCCTTCGATGTCAGGCCTTCCGCCATCAGTCCCTGCTTGATCTTGAGCTGTTCGGCCTGGATTCTCGCCTGATTGTTGATGTTCTCAAGCTGCTCGACATAGGAAGCCACCTCGCCGTCACGGGTCTCCACACGGGAGACAAGGGTCTGGCGTTCGGCTTCACGCTGATTGCGGATTGCCTCGAGCGCGGTCACCTGTTCGCTGACCAGGTGCGCATAGTCCTTTTGCCATTTCGAAAAATCCGGTTTGCGATCATCAATCAGAGCGGAAAGCCGTTCTTTCTGTATTGCCAGATTGGCCACCCGCACCTTGACTTGCCCGAGGTCAGACTGCGCCGCAATCGGCTGAAGCCTGATGAGCGGTGCACCCTTTTCGACAATTTCACCCTCTGAGACGACAATATCTGCAACCAGACCGCCCTCCAGATGCTGAACCAGTTGGATCGACCCGGACGGCTTGACCTGACCTGGCGCGATCGTCAGTTCCCGAATCTGGGTGACCGACGCCCAGATTACACAAGCGGTAATGAATCCGCTGCAGATCATAAGCAGAGCCTTGGAGATATTCGGTGCCCGGCCTTCTTCTAGAACCAGTGGCAAAGTCAGGCGTTTGGACGGGGCATTGTTTCTTGCCGCCGCTTTTTTCTGGCCGTCACTCATACAAAACTCCATACGCAACTATGCGCGCCCCTGAGCCAAAACTAGCCCAAGCCACTTACGAATTCGTTTACTCTGAATGGAATCTCAACGTTTTCCATAAGATTTGACGAAAGAACCCGAACCGAGAACGTGTCAGGCCGCGGACTTCATGATCAGCGGCAGGACCTGTTCCGGCGCTCCATCATGAACGATGACGCCGTGTTCGAAGTAGATTACGCGATCGGCCAGTTTCATGTGGCTTGGCCTGTGCGTCGTCATTATCACCGTGGAATTCCCACGAAGCTTGTGAAGTTTCTTCATCAGGGCGCGGTCTCCGGCCTGGTCCAGATTGTTGGCCGGTTCGTCGAGCAGATAGACGGACGCCTTTTTCACGTAGGCGCGGGTCAGCATCAGCCGTTGCTTCAGCCCGTCCGGCATCATGCGCTGGAATTCATTGGTCAACCGGGTGGCGCGGCCTTCCGGCAACGCGCCTTCGTAATGCTGCATGCCAGCTTCTCCACCCGCCACGGCAATGTCACGGTCGCTGGCCGTAGGATGAGACAGACGAACATTCTGGTTCACCGTCCCGTAGAAAAACGTTATCATTTGAGGCACATAAGCGATCGTGTGGCGAAGTTCGCCGACATCGAGCTGGCGCAGGTCAAGACCATCGATCTGAACCGCACCAGCTTGCGGCTCGTAAAGTCCCGATATCACTTTCAAGAGGGTCGACTTGCCGGCACCACTGGGGCCTGTGACGGCCACGATCTGGCCCGGCGGGATGTTCAAGGAGACACCCATCAAGGCCGGTTCGGACCTGGGCGAATACCGGAAACCAACCCGGGTCAGCGAGATGGCACCATCGAACGTGCGGTAAAATGACGGCAATTGGCCTGGCTCGCGCTCGAGCTGCAAACGCATCAACTGGTTTACCTGACGGAAACTCTGAATCACCTGGCTGAGACGGTTGAGGCTCAGAAAGGCCGCCTGGACAGGTGCCAGGACCCGCCAGACCAGAGCCATGACGGCGATCAACGCACCGATTGTCATGTCGCCCGACATGACGCGCAAGGTGCCGACGCCAAGCGTCGCCACACCGGCACTCATGACGAGTGACTGGGCGACGGTCTGGATCAAATGACTGAATTGCTGGGATTTGAGGTTTCGCGAAATCGAATCGGCCGCCAGATCCTTGTAGCGGTCAAGCCAGATGTCCGACGCTCCGGCCTCTCGGATTGCGCGGTGCTTGGTCGCCATTTCTATCAGGAAGTTCTGCATCCGCGAGCGCGCCTCGCCAGTGGCCGTCACGTTCAATTTGGTCAACGGAATTGTCAGCGCGGCCATGATGGCGAAGATGACCACAAGACTGACGGGAACCCAAGCAACGACACCGCCAAAAACGATGATGGCAGACAGGAACACCACCATGAAGGGCAGATCGAGAACAGCACTTGCCATGGTCCCGGTAAAGATATCCCGAATGCCCTCGAATTGCTTGAGGCGTGTGATCTGGGACCCGATAGCGGCGCGCTCCGACATGGCAATGGGCAGATGGAGAATCTGTTGAAACGCGGCCGCACTCAACAGGGAATCGCATCGGGCACCCACATAGGCGAGTGCCCGGGCGCGGACCGCCCGGAGTGCCAGTTCCGCTACCACCACGATCAGAACGCCGCCCAGAAAGTACAGCAGAACATCAGGAGACCGGGTCCCGATGACTTTGTCGTAGACGTTCATGACGTAAATTGGGATGGCCAGGGCGAACAGGTTGATGACAAAGGTAATGCCCAGCAACACGACCGCGAGGCGTCGGAATTTTCGTGCCATAACAAACAGATAGCCGTGCTTCAGAACGTTCTTCTGTTGTTTTTCGATGTCAATTTCGGAAACCACATAGAGCTTGCCGGAATACTTCCGGGGATCGATGTTGCGGAATTCATGGGTTTCGGAGTCGAAGACATGAAGCTGATCGCCGGCGCGTTTGAGAATCACGAACACAGCGCCATCCGCGGTTTCAAACAAACAGGGAAGTGCATCATCGTGCACCTCCCTCAGAGACAGCTTCTTCTGGACAGTGTCATAGTTTACACGGGCAAGAAATGCCCGCAGTTCGCTGAGCGTGTCGATTTCATCGAAGTGCGGCAAAGCTTCCAGCAGGTGCCGGCCTTCGCCGCGCCAGCCAAGGGCCGCCAACAATGGATGAACGCAAGCTCCCGGCCCGCTTCCCTCGTCAATCTCGTGCAGCTTCTCGCTGCCGAACACGTCGTTAAGCTTCTGATATTGCTCATGAACAACGTTCACAGCCGCTTCTGCGTCTGCGGCAGTTACATCTTCGTTCAACTGTGAAACTTCCTTCATGCAGATGCGCCTATGTCCTTTTGCGCTTCTGGAGCCGTTTCGGCGACCCGAGCGTAAGAAGGGTCCAGTTGGAGATGGCCGCCGGCCAGTTCGAATACCCGATCGGCAAGCTTGATGAACGAGGGGCGCAATGAAACGATGACAATGGTCATGTCGCCGCGAAGCTTATCCAGACCTTCACGCAGCAATCGGTCACCGCGGGCGTCGAGAGAGCCGTTGGCTTCGTCAAAAATGAGAACCTTGGGCTTTTGAGCGAGCGCCCGGGCAATCACAATCCGCTGCATCAGCCCTGCAGGCAGCTCTTCGGTAATACCTTCACTGATTGGCGTGTCATACCCCTCGGGCAGGCGATGAATGTCGGCTTCGAGTCCGATCAGCTGTGCCGCCTCACGGGCGGCATCGATGGCCTCGCCGGTGCGGAACATGGTTATGTTCTGCAAAATAGTGCCCTGAAACATTGACGACGTCTGGGGCACATAGGCCACCCAATCGGACAGGGCCTTTTTCCACGGACCGCATACATCGTAGCCGTCGATCCGCACATCGCCCTCGCCCGGTTCGATCTGACCGGCCATCATTCGGACCAGGGTTGACTTGCCGCAGCCATCGTCGCCCTTTACGGCAATGATCTCGCCGGGGTCGACATCCAGGCAGATGTTGTTCATCAGGCGCGGGCTGTCGGGCGCGTAGGAAAAACACAAGTCCCGGATCTTGATTTCACCGCTGCACTCGGCGATCGGACCGAGACCGGTTTCCACGACCGGCGGCAGCGAGAACAACTCCTCAATGCGGCGTTTGGCAATCGAGAGACTCTGCAGCTGGGTCCACAGCCCCAGCCCCTTGAGCAAAGGTTGAATCGTGCGGCCGGAGAGCAATGTGCAGCAGGCCAGCGTTCCGACGGTGAGCGAGCCTTGAATGACAAAGATGGCTCCTACGGAAACCACTGATATCATTGTTAAATTAGCAAAAAGATTACCGAAACTCTGGGCTGCGTTGCCAAGCACGATGGTCTTGTAGGCGGCACTGACGCCGGTTTTCTGGAGCCGTTCGAAGCGCCGTTGGAATTGCGGTTCCATGGCCATCGACTTGATGGTCTGGATCCCACTCAGAGCTTCGATGATGAAGTCGTATTTCCTGTCGTCAAAGTCGGATCTGTTCTGCAAGACCTCGCGTAGGGACCGTCCACATAGCAAGGTGGCGGTGCCGAGGATGACGAACAACACCAAAGGGACAAGCACCAAGTAACCGCCGATAAACCCGATAAGCCCAAGGAATATGAATATGAATGGCAGGTCGAGCAGCAGCAGCCTGGATTGACCGCCATAGAACTCACGCATGGAGTCGACCGCATTGAGGCGGTCGACATGGACGCTGGGGGCATCGTTTTCGATCAGGGACGACGGCGCGTTCAGGATCCTCTCGACGGCGGCAATGCCGACCTGGTGTTCATAGCGGGCGGCAGACCAGCCAACAAGATAGGCGCGGGCGACTTTCATGACGGTATCGAGCACAACCACGACGGCGAGACCGATCAGGAGAAGCCCCAGGGTGTCGTAGGACTGATTGGGCAGAATCCTGTCGTAAACCTGAAGGATGACCAACGGCAAGGCCAGTGCCAGCACGTTTATGAATACCGAGCTGATCATGGCGGACGGGTGCAACGGAGGTGCTGCATCGGGCTTCCTAGTGCCGTCCGGCAACAAGTTTCTGTCTTGCAAGAATTCTTGAAATCGGTCCAAGGAAAAGCCGCCGGCAGGCGAGGATTCAGCCCCTTTCTGGGGTGCTGCCGATGACGTAATGCCACCCGCACCGGATTCGTTGGTCGCCGTCACCAGGCTACCCCCATTCCCAAAATCATGCCCCGCTGGAAACTCTTTTAGCGCAGCAATGTTTATTGTTCCGTTAACCGTGCCTCAAATTTTCCACCGGTTCGCCCCAATTGCGGCAGAAAAGCGGCAGTCTATTACGGGAATTTAATACGCTAGGCGTAAACCTGTAGGGACCGGGACCAGATCGCGAGCGGAATCCGTGCGGGAATTCGCTGGATGTGGTCACACACAGATCTCGTGAATAGTCAGGATGACGGAATGAGTGACCAAAAGGAACCAATTGTTGAAGTTCCAGTAGTCAAATCTGGAGTGGAAAAAACCAAAAACAACACCGCCCCAAGCGATGTTCCAATCGGCGACGATTCCGTCATTCGCAAGGATCTGGACTATCCCAATCTTCACTTTGGAACCACGACGCCGCAGAAAACGGTTCAGCAGGATGGTTCGGTTGAGGACAGAGAATCGCCTGATTCTTCCAAAACGACATCCCAAGTGGCCGCCGGAACCGATTTCTCCAGCGAAGATGCGCAGGCGGCACCGAAAGACACCGTGAGTGTCGATGATAGCACCGAACAGACCTCAGTCCCAAGCGGACAATTCCCACAATCAGAAAAAGAATCCGGCGCCGCGCCTCAAACAGCCGCTGTCGTTGGCGGCGGTTCTCAGGGACCGCAGCCCGCAGCAGCCTACACGTCGAGTGAGAGCGCATCTGAACCCGGCACCACCGATGTCCTGGCCGACAATCCAGAATCGCCAACCACAGAGAAAGCCAATCTGACGGACACAGAATCCGGCCTTCAGCCTATTGCCAATACCGCGCCAACAGACATAACCGTATCCGGCGGGGAAATCCTCGAAAATGCCGTCAACGGAAGCGTTGCTGCAACGTTGAGCACAATCGATGCGGATTCCGGCGAGACGTTTACTTATGCGCTCACGGATGACGCCGGTGGTCTGTTTGAAGTGGTCGGCAACGAGATCCGGGTCGCGTCTGGTGCTGACCTTGACCATGAGTCTGCCGATTCCCACAGCGTCACCGTCCAGGTGACGGATGCCGGCGGCAACACCTACTCAGAGACTGTGACCCTCAGCGTCAATGACCTAAATGAAGGCCCGACCGATATTGCGCTCAGTGCAACCTCCGTCGATGAGAACGCGGCAGCCGGTACGGCTGTTGCGACCCTCAGTGCGACAGACGAAGATGCCGGCGAGACCTTCACCTACGCCCTGACCGACGATGCCGGTGGCCTGTTCGAGGTGGTCGGCAACGAGATCCGGGTGGCGGCAGGCGC
>JAJFHD010000030.1 GCA_021775805.1 Alphaproteobacteria bacterium
CAGTATTGTACGATATTTGTCCTCAACCTCCACCGCTGCATCGGCTTCCAGAAGCTGTTCGATTTCGCCGTCGAGAGACAGACGCACCCAGGGAAACGGGGACTCCGGCCGGCATATCCGGCGCTGGTCGAGCAGGGATACCAGTGATCCCACGGCTTCCAGACGGGCGGCCGCGATGGCGACGCCAAGCTCGGCCATCTGGATTTCAATGCCGTCGATCCAGGCCGCATGCCGGCTGCCGTTCTCGAGCAGGCGATTGCGTTCGCGCATGGCCTTCTCGAAGGCATTCACCCGGGTGCCGTGGGCGCTATCGAAGGCGCCGACCAGACGGTCCAGAAACCGTCGCCGGTCTCCTGGCGGGCCGGCGAAAAGACGGTCCATGGACGGGGTGATCCACAACATCCGGACGTAGTCCCCAAGTCTTGCCGCGCTGCGGACGTCGTCGCTGTCGATGCGGACTAAACGGTTTGCCCGGCCGTCGCCTGCGGCACCGCCGGAAAGGCCCGTGCCGATGTCGGTGACGCCCATCGGACCGTCAAGACGGGCGGCCACCGCCCAACCGTCCTGGTCAACCGAGGCATTGGCCAGTTCTACGAACGGGACGCCGCGCATGCCCCGGCCGGGCACCAGCAAGGATACCGCTTCCAGAAGATTGGTCTTGCCGGCACCGTTCTCACCGTAGAGCACTATGAGCGGCCGCGTCGGCTCGACCACACAGCGTTCATAATTGCGAAACGTCGTCACCACCAGCCGGTTGACACCGAGAAATCGGTCCATTTCGTTATTCAGGACGGCTGATCCCACGGTGACGCTCTCATCGAACATGCTGTGCACCGCGACCGGGATAGTGGCCATGATAGCCATGAACCTTCACAATGGGGCGCCGGTTCCATCATACCCGCATGGGCATGAGCACATAAAGGGCGGCATTGTCTTCGCTGTCGCTCACAACCGTGGGTGAGCCCGAGTCCGCCAGCAGAAATCGCGCGTTGGGGCCCTGAAGCTGAGCGGTAATGTCGAGCAGATAGCGGGCATTGAAGCCGATCTCTATCGGATCGGACTCATAACTTGCGGCAATCTCCTCCGATGCGCTGCCGCTGTCGGGGTTGTTGACCGAAAGGGCGACGCGTTCGCCGTCGATGTTCAGTTTTACCGCCCGTCCCTTTTCACTTGAAATGGTCGAGACCCGGTCCACGGCCTGGGCAAATATCTTGGCGTCGACTTCCAACGCCTTGTCGTTGTCCTTAGGGATAACACGCTCATAGTCGGGAAACGTGCCGTCAATCAGTTTCGAAGTGAGGACGGCGGTGCCGAACTCAAACCGGATCTTGGAATCGGACAGGGCAATGCTGATCGCGTCGGTCTCGTCTTCGATCAGTTTGTGCAGTTCAAAGACTGTCTTGCGCGGGACGATGATGCCGGGCATGCCTTGCGCGCCATCGGGCAGAGGGAACTGAACCTGGGCCAGGCGATGGCCATCGGTGGCCACGGCGCGCAACATGGCAATGCCCGACTGCTCAACTTCATGCAGATAGATGCCGTTGAGATAGTACCGGGTTTCTTCGGTAGATATGGCGAATCGTGTTTTTTCTATCAGAAGCTTGAGCTCGCTGGCGCCAATCGTGAACCGATGTGACATGTCACCCGCCGTCAGGTCGGGGAAGTCCTCTGCCGGCAGCGATTGCAAGGCGAACTGGGAACGGCCGGCATAAAGCACGAGCCGGCCGTCGTCGGGGCCCTGCTCGATTTCCAGTTGGGCTCCATCGGGCAGTTTGCGCACGATGTCGTACATCATGTGGGCCGGTGCGGTCGTACCGCCGGGTTGCCCCACGTCCGCAGCCACCGTTTCAACGATTTCAATGTCCAGGTCGGTCGCCGTCATGCGCATGCCGTCAGCGCCTGCATTGATCAGCACATTCGACAGGATTGGAATGGTGTTGCGGCGTTCGACAACGCTTTGCACGTGATTCAGGGATTTTAGTAGCGCCGCACGTTCTATCGTAATTCTCATTGCCTGTCCTGCCGATCAATCCTCTGCCAACGGTATGGTCAGACCGGGTATGCGGTCCTTATGGCGACCGCAACTCGTGGCCTGAACAACCCGCAACCGATCCGCAATCATGTTGCTGTCATGACATCTGCCGCGACAGCGCACAATGACTATTTACGGTCCGAGAATCATACCCGGAATCCCCTTCGGAATGTGGACCTTCCGTCACCGGGACGCAAGCCCGGAGCACGAAATTTCTGTGATTCCGGCGCTCCGGGTACGGGAGGATAAAAGGGCTGGATATGCCTACTGATCGAGCAGCTTGGCAAGAAGGTCGACCTCGCGGGCGAGCTTGTCGTCCTCTTTCATCAGCTCGTCGATCTTGCGGATGGCGTGGAGGACTGTCGAATGATCCCTGCCACCGAACCTGCGGCCGATTTCCGGCAGGGAACGGGTCGTCAGAAGCTTCGCCAGATACATGCCGATCTGGCGGGGGCGAACGATGCTGCGCGCCCGCCTGGGTGACAACAGATCCGCCTTGGCAACATTGTAGTGACGCCCGACAACACGAAGAATGTCGTCAATCTTGATGCGTCTTGTATCGGCCGGACGCACCAGGTCGCGCAGGGCCAGCGACGCCATTTCAACCGTAATCGGAGCGCGGGCCAATTGCTGGCTTGCCACGATGCGGGTCAGGGCCCCTTCGAGTTCACGCCCGCCGTTCTGTATGCGGTTGGCGACAAATTCTATGACTTCGTCGGACAGATCCACGGCAGGGTCGCGGGCCTGTATGGCGGCCAGCCGGCGGCGCAGAATTGCCCGGCGCAGATCGAGTTCGGCTGGGCCGATATCGACAACCAGCCCGCCGGCAAGCCGCGACCGCATGCGGTCGTCAATGCTGTCTAGCTGTGCGGGAGGCAGGTCCGCGGCGATGATGACCTGGCGCTTGCTGTCGACCAGGGAATTGAATGTATGACAGAACTCCTGCTGCATGGTCTTACCCTGCAGAAACTGGAAATCGTCGATCAGCAGCACATCGACGCCCTGGAAGAAATCCTTGAAACTGATGACGTCCTTGGCCTTGAGCGCGGCAACGAAGTGATACATGAACCGCTCAGCCGTCAAATACAGGATCTTGCGTCCGGGGGTGTTGCTGCGGACCTGCCACGAGATGGCATGGAGCAGATGGGTCTTGCCCAGGCCTGCAGCACTGTGGATGTAAAGCGGATTGAAACTCAATGGCGCGCCGGTCTCGGCTTCGGCGACACGCAGGGCTGCGGCGTGCGCGAGCCCGTTCGAGGTTCCGACCACAAAGGAATCGAACGTCATCGACCGGTCGAGCGGCGAACCCCTTTCAGCGGACAGGTCACCACCGCCAACGGTTGGAAACGGCGGTATCTTCGCCTTTTCGCCGGACGCCGCCACCGGTTCACCTGTCTGACGCGACATGGTCGGGCGCAGCGGTTCTCCTCGTGTGCGCACACGAATATCGACGTCGGCCAGACCGGGTACTTCAGCCGTCCATGTGTCAAGCAGCTTGTCGCGATAGTGCGACTGAATCCAGTTGCGCAGGAATCTGGTCGGAACAGACACAATCATGGTGTCGCCGTTATGCAGAACCGGTTCCATTCTGGCAAACCAGCTCGAATACAGATCTTCGCCCAGTTCGCTGCGGAGCCTCGTGGCGACACGCGCCCAAATTTCCTTCAACGCCCCGTTTTCATCCCTCACCGCTCCATCCTCCGGTGATTTTGTTTGCCGACTATTGCTTTGCGTTTTCGGAATCTGTCCGTTGCCCTTGTGTCTGCCAACGCCAGGCTGTGGCCTCACATCCGTTAGTGCGCTTTTTGTAAATGCCGTCTGCTGCACGGCCCGGCCCCCCGTCTGAATCATTGACCTCTTCTTTCATTCCACATCTGTCAGTCCATCAGCCAAGGGCCTTGAGCACCGACCGCCAACATCCCACTCCCGATCCTCGCGACTCTTTTGTCGAGCCTTCACGAAAATACGGGACGCGTCCCAAACCGTCGCCGACACAGATGCGCCGTAGACACAAAAGCACCCAATAGCGCCACTCTCGCATGCGCAACGGTTACTTCGACCAACGTGTCCCACTCGATTAGGGTCCCGGTAGTCAGACTGGCTCGACAGGTCAGCCCCCATGTCCTAGCCTACGCCATGGCAAAATCCACCCATTCCCCAACATCAAGTATTGAGGTTGCCCTTCTTTACGAATTGCTGTTCAGCGGTGCGATATCGTCACAAAACCGTCCAGCCTACTTGCGTGCTGATACAGTTTTGAAATTGCCTACGCAGAATACTCGCGCAATTCATGGTGTTTACTGGGTGGTGCCGGAAGTGACGTAAGGCACGAGTTGGAATGTACACACTCGCCAAATTACTGGCAATAGCTGAATCGCATATGATCTGTATGCGGATTTAATTTTGAAGCCCGGACAGGCAGACACAAGACTCAAAAGACGGTTCTCAAACCATTGATGCGGCGCAATGAATCTACAGCCCCGTTGCAGCAATTGAATTGGCCAATTTTTTGAGAAAAATTGTGATTCCTGACGCTGTCTGGAGCGTCAACACCGGAACCCGAAACAAGCGTCCGGAAGAGGCTCGTCTAAAACATTGTAATCCAACAGATATGGTGTGATATAATTCGTATGCGGATCAAATGTCGCGACGCAACAAAAATGCCGCTTCGCAGTTGCAAAACGGCATTTCGGGACCTTCATGGATCCAAAAACGTGTTTTATGTCAGGCTGAAAGCACTTTGACACGGCGCGCCAGACGGGAGATTTTCCGGGACGCAACATTGCGATGGAAAATGCCCTTTTGTGCACCGCGCATCATTTCCGGCTGTGCCACCTTGAGTGCCTGGGCCGCTGCTGCGGCGTCGCCGCTGGCAATGGCCTCTTCAACCTTGCGCACAAACGTCCTTATGCGGCTACGCCGCATACGATTGACTTCCGTGCGGCGTTCCATTTTGCGAATTGCCTTTTTCGCCGAGGCGGTATTGGCCATAACCGTTTGACCTTTTCATAACTTGTAAGCGGCGCTGCTGGAAATGATCTTGCCCTCGGGCGACACCATCTCAAACAAAGCCTGAATTGGATTCGGGGGTATGGTTCATTGCGGCACAATCTAATGCCGCAAGAGCCAGCTTGGCCCACGCGTGGCCGCCTTATAGCCACCTGCCGGACGTTCGTCAACCACGGTCTGCGATTGCGGCTAGCGATTTTTGAAGTTGGGTTCTCGTTTTTCAACAAACGCCGCCATTCCCTCGCTCTGGTCTTCGGTGGCAAACATGGAATGGAACAGCCGGCGCTCAAACCGGATGCCCTCCGACAGGGTGGTTTCGTAGGCCCGATTGACCGCTTCCTTGGTCATCATCGTGATCGGCAAAGAGAATTCGGCAATCTTTGCGGCGGCAGCCAGGGCTTCGTCGAGCAACTTGCCCGCCGGCACCACGCGGCTCACTAGGCCCGCCTTTTCAGCCTCTTCAGCATCCATCATCCGGCCGGTCAGACACATGTCCATTGATTTCGACTTGCCCACCAGCCGGGTCAGACGCTGGCTGCCACCGGCACCGGGCATAACGCCCAGCGTGATTTCCGGCTGTCCGAATTTTGCTGTGTCGGAGGCAATGATGAAGTCGCACATCATGGCGATCTCGCAGCCGCCGCCGAGCGCGTATCCCGATACCGCCGCGATGACGGGTTTGCGGACCTGGGAGATCTTCTCCCATTTCCCGATGAAGTTTTCCATGTAGACGTCCATGTACGACTTCGACTGCATTTCCTTGATGTCAGCACCCGCCGCAAAGGCCTTTTCGCTGCCGGTGATGACAATACAGCCGATCTTCTCGTCGGCTTCATAAGCGTCGAGAGCCGTCGATACCTCATCCATGAGTTCAGCGTTGAGCGCGTTGAGCGCCTTGGGGCGATTGAGGGTGATGAGACCGACACGGCCTCTGGTTTCGACGATGATAGATGTGTATGCCATGAGGTCACATTCTCCGTGGTCCGAGCCGGTGCAAGCGTGTCTGCCGCTGCCTGGGATTATTACCGCGCCTTTGTCTCCTGATTTGTTATTTTTGGCAAGTTGGACAAAAGAATGTGGAACGGTTGGCCTGAACGATACGGCGGATCGTCCCGGAGCAGCCGTCCCGCGGGCACGAGGCCCGTTCCCGGTCGTAAACTGAAAAACTGTGCTGGAAATAACCCAACTCCCCGTCGGTCTGCACATAGTCGCGTAGGCTCGAACCGCCGGCAGCGATGGCATCCATCAGAACGGCGCGGACCGCTTCGTGCAGTCTTTGCGTCCGCACACCCGCGACCTGTCCCGCCGTGGTAATGCTGGTCGCTGTCCGCCGCGGCGACAATCGCGAGCGGAAAAGGGCCTCGCAGGCATATATGTTGCCGACGCCGACGACCACACGCTGATCGAGCAAAGCCGATTTCAGGGGAGTCTGTTTGCCCCGCAGCATCCGGTTGAAATGGTCCGCAGTGAACTGGTTGCCAAGCGGCTCCACGCCCAGGTGCTGGAACAATTTGTGAGTCTCGAGTTCCGCTGCCGGGACGACCGTCATCAGCCCGAACCGCCGCGGGTCGTTGTAAATTATCCAGGTTCCGTCATCGAGGCCGAACAGCACATGGTCGTGTGGACCGTTGGCATGCCCGTCGCCATGATGAAAACGGCCCGGCTTCCGGCTGTCCGGACCGGTGACAATTGTCATGCGTCCCGACATCCCCAGGTGAACGACCGCAACGTCACCGCCACTCAGGTGGATGAGGATGTATTTTGCGCGCCGGTTGATCGCCGTCACGCGCCGGCCAGTCAGACGCTCCCTGAAGTCCCCTGGTATCGGAATTCTCAGGTCAGGCCGGTTCTGGACAACTGTGGTGATCGTTCGGTGTTCCATGACCTCGCTGAGGCCACGACAGACGGTTTCAACTTCAGGAAGCTCCGGCATCCAATTCTCTTCTGCCTGGGACGGCGGTCATACCGCCAACGGGGGTGGCGCTAACCATTATCATAATAGATGCCGCGTGCGTCATGCGATACCGTAGCGTGGGCTGGCGGCGTGCGCTATGGTGCGCCGGTGCGATGTCCACGATTGCCTGCGCACGCGTGCACAGGCTCGATTTCACAACTCCAGAGGCGACGTCTTCACTGATGAACGATCAGGAAACACATTTCGGCTTTGCCCGTGTCGAGCGCGATCGAAAACAGGGCCTGGTCAACGAGGTCTTCGTCAAGGTTGCCGAACGTTATGACTTGATGAACGACCTGATGTCAGGCGGCCTCCACCGCGCCTGGAAGACGGCTTTGGTCGACTGGCTGGCACCGCCCAGAAACGACCGGGCCTTCACCCTGCTCGATGTGGCCGGCGGTACCGGCGACATCGCCTTCAAAGTGCTCGACCAAGCCGGCCCAAATGTCCATGCAACGGTCTGCGACATCAACGAATCCATGCTTTCGGTCGGCCGCAGCCGGGCCCGTGACCAGCACAGGGGCAGTTCATGTGTGTTCGTGACCGGCAATGCGGAAAACCTGGCCTTCCCCGATCGCTCATTTGACGCTTACACGATCGCCTTCGGCATCAGGAACGTGACCCGAATCGACAAGGCTCTCGAAGAAGCCTACCGGGTGCTCAAACATGGCGGGCGGTTTCTGTGCCTGGAGTTTTCAACGGTCGATCTGCCCGGTCTCGACGCGTTCTATGAAGCCTACTCGTTTGCCGCCATTCCTGCCATTGGCCACGTGGTCACCGGCGACGGCGCGCCGTACCGCTATCTGGTGGAGAGCATTCGGCAGTTTCCCGATCAGGACCGCTTTGCGGAAATGATTTCACAGGCCGGCTTCTCACACGTCGATTACCGAAACATGAGCGGCGGCATCGTCGCTGCTCATTCGGGCTGGCGGGTATAGACGTCGGGATCCATGAAAGCACTGCTGCACATCTATCGACTTGTCCGCGCGGGCCGCACCTTTGCACGGCACAACGTCGTGCCGGCCCACCACCTGGCCGAACTGCCGGCGCCGGCCCGCCTTGCCCATGCCGTGCTGGGCTTTGGCGGCACGTCGGGCGACATGCAACCCGGCGACGGGGAACGCCTGACCGCCGCCCTGACGGAGCTCGGCCCAAGCTACATCAAGCTTGGACAGTTCCTGGCGACGCGGCCGGACCTGATCGGCGTCGAAATGGCCAGAGCGCTTGCAAACCTGCAGGACGCCATGCCGTCGTTTGGGCTGGAGGAGGCGGTCAAGGAGATCAAAAACGGCCTTGGAGGCAGCCCGGAGAGCCTGTTCGAGGAGATCAGCGAACCGGTCGCCGCAGCCTCAATCGCACAGGTTCACCGTGCCTCGGTGGTCGATGCCGAGGGCATGTCCCGGGACGTGGCGGTCAAGGTTCTGCGTCCGGAGATCGAAAAACGGTTCGCCCGGGATCTGTCGGACTTCTTTTTTGCAGCCCGGATGGTCGAACGGCTCCACAAACCCTCACGCCGTTTGCGTCCGGTGGATGCAGTCCAGACGCTTGCCATGTCGGTCCATCTGGAAATGGACCTGAGGATGGAAGCCGCCGCCCTGTCGGAAATGGCGGAGAACACCGCGAACGATCCGGGCTTTCGCGTGCCCTCGGTCGACTGGGCGCGGACATCACGGCGGGTTCTCACTCTCGAGTGGGTCGACGGCACACCGCTCAATGACCTGGAACGCCTGCGCGAGGACGGGCACGATTTTATCCTATTGGGCGCTGCAATCATCCAGTCGTTCCTGCGCCATGCCATGCGCGACGGCTTCTTTCACGCCGACATGCACCAGGGCAACCTGTTCGTCGACGCCGACGGCACGCTTGTGGCGGTCGATTTCGGGATCATGGGTCGGTTGTCGGCCAAGGATCGCCGGTTCCTGGCCGAGATCCTCTATGGCTTTACCAAGCGCGACTACATGCGCGTGGCCCAGGTTCACTACGATGCCGGCTACGTGCCGCCGCATCATCCAGTGGCCTCGTTTGCGCAAGCCCTGCGCGCCATCGGCGAGCCCCTGATGGACCGCCCTGCCGAAGATATTTCCATGGCACGCCTGCTGGGCCAGCTGTTTCAGGTGACCGAACAGTTCGACATGGTGACCCAGCCGCAGTTGCTTTTTTTGCAGAAGACGATGGTGGTCGTGGAGGGCGTTGCGCGCACGCTGGACCCGCAATTGAACATGTGGAAAATCGCCGAACCGGTGGTGGAGGACTGGATGAAATCGAAGCTCGGGCCCGAGGCCCGGCTGCAGGATGCGGCGGAAAGCGCGGCAATGCTTGGCCGCCTGTTCGAAGGGTTGCCGGAACTGCTCGCCGGCGCCGAGCGAACCGCGCAGGCAATCAACGACGCGACTGCCGGTGGCGGCCTTCGCCTCGACGAGAGATCGGCAGCAGCGATCGCGGTCGCCCAGGCCCGGGAAAGCCGGTCGAGCCGGACCGCGGTGTGGATCGGCGCGGGCGCCCTGGTGGTCATCGCCTTGAGCCTGCTGTTTTAAACGCGCCCAAAGTCGCGCTCGGCGGGCAGTCGTGACATAATGGGGTCCGCATCCCATGTCCGGTGGCGACCTGGGTGAAATTCGGAGGATTCGGATGCTTGACGGTAAGCGCATCCTGCTCATCATCAGCGGCGGCATCGCCGCCTATAAAGCGCTGGAGCTGATCCGCCGCCTGCGCGAGCGCGGCGCCAGTGTTCCGGTGGTGCTGACGGCCGGCGGCAGCAATTTCGTGACGTCGCTGTCGGTGGCAGCCCTTGCCGGCGAGACCGTCCATGGCGACCTGTTCGACCTCACCCGCGAATCCGAGATGGGTCATATTCAGCTTTCCCGTGACGCAGATCTGATTGTGATCGCCCCGGCGACCGCTGACATTCTGGCGCGCATGAATTGCGGTCTGGCCCATGACCTGGCAACAACCGTGCTGCTGGCGACCGACAAGCCGGTGCTCGCGGCCCCGGCCATGAACGTGCGCATGTGGCAGCACGTGGCGACCCGGCGCAATGTGGCCGATCTGCGCCGGGACGGTGTTTCGTTTGTCGGTCCCAACGACGGCGACATGGCGTGTGGCGAATTCGGCCCCGGACGCATGGCGGAACCGGACGAAATTGTTACCGCTATTGAAAACCATTTCCAGGCGACACATGAGTTGCCTCTGGCAGGAGCCCGTATGCTGCTCACGGCTGGTCCGACGCACGAACCGATCGACCCCGTGCGCTATATCGCCAATCGCTCGTCGGGCAAGCAGGGGTATGCGATTGCGGCAGCGGCGGCACGGGCAGGTGCTGACGTCACCCTGGTTTCAGGACCGGTCACCCTTGATCCGCC
The DNA here is from genome assembly GCA_021775805.1 of Alphaproteobacteria bacterium. Taxonomy (GTDB): domain Bacteria; phylum Pseudomonadota; class Alphaproteobacteria; order Rhizobiales; family JAJFHC01; genus JAJFHC01. Next base: position 10,355 of record JAJFHD010000030.1, read on the forward strand.
GGCCGGCGTTAACCTGGTGAACGTCCAGACCGCCGATGAAATGCTTGAAGCCTGCAATCGGGCGTTGCCCGCGGATGTGGCTATATTCAGCGCCGCGGTCGCCGACTGGAAAACGGCCGCTCAATCGGACAACAAGATCAAGAAGGACGGCGGCGGACCGCCGGGCCTCGCGCTTACGGAAAACCCGGATATTCTGCGAACGATTTCCTGCCTCGAACACGGCCGGCCCGGATTGGTGGTCGGTTTTGCGGCGGAAACCGAAAACGTGCTTGAGAACGCGACGGCGAAAAGGCTGCGAAAAGGCTGCGACTGGATTGTCGCCAACGACGTTTCGCCCCACCAGGGCGTGATGGGCGGCGACAGCAATACAGTGCACCTGATTTCGGACGGTGGTGTGGAAAGCTGGCCGACGATGACAAAAACCGACGTGGCCGACCGGCTGGTCGCCCGCCTGGCAGACGCGCTCCGGGGTGTGGCGAACGCTGCCCGGTGAATTACTCGATCAAGGGACCGATGCACATGAAAGACACGCCGTGACAAAACCTGTCAGCCTCAGGATTCTGTCTCTCGCTCACGGGGAAGGTCTGCCCACCCCGGCCTATGAAAGCCTTCATGCTGCCGGTCTCGACATCCCGGCGGCAGTGCCGGCGGATACCCCTCTCACGTTGGCTCCAGGCATGCGCGCCCTCATACCCACAGGTTTCGTCATCGCGTTGCCCGAAGGTTTCGAAGCCCAGATCCGGCCGCGGTCCGGTCTTGCCGTAAAACACGGCATCACTGTCCTGAACACGCCAGGGACGATCGACGCGGACTACCGCGGCGAGATAAAAGTCATCCTGATCAATCACGGAAACGAACCCTTTGTCATCGAGCGCGGAGCCCGGATTGCACAGATGGTTATCGCACCGGTGGTGCAGGTAACGGTCGTGCCGGTGGATACGCTCGATGAAACCGACCGTGGTGCCGGCGGATTCGGGTCCTCGGGTATGCACGCCAGAACGGATTCGCTTCGAAATGCTGAGTGACGAAGAAATAGACCGCTACCAGCGCCACATCATCCTTCGCGATGTGGGCGGGCCAGGCCAACAGAAGCTCAAGCAGGCACGGGTTCTGGTGATCGGCGCAGGCGGTCTTGGTTCTCCGGTGCTGATGTATCTGGCGGCTGCCGGTGTCGGCACGCTGGGCATCATCGATGACGACAGCGTGTCTCTGTCGAACCTGCAGAGGCAAGTCATCCACAAGACAAACTCGGTCGGGAGACCCAAGACGGAAAGTGCCGCGGAGACGATCGCGGAAATCAATCCCCATGTTACCGCCCAGGTCCACAGTACCCGCCTGACCGCCGACAATGCCCTTGAGATTATCTCTCAGTACGATCTGGTGGCGGACGGATGCGACAATTTTTCTACCCGGTTTCTCGTCAACGATGCCTGCTATTTTGCGAAGCGGCCCCTGGTGTCCGCCGCCGTCGGGCAATTCGAGGGCCAGGTGACCACGTTCCGCGCCTACCAGAACGATGCCGATGGCACGCCCAACCCAAGCTACCGATGCCTGCTTCCCGATGCCCCACCACCGGGCCTGGTTCCGACCTGCGAGGAGGCGGGAGTGCTCGGGGCATTAACCGGGGTTGTCGGATCGCTCCAGGCTATTGAGGTCATTAAGGAAATCCTGAACATCGGCGACACACTTTGCGGCCGTCTGCTGATGTACGACGCGCTGAGTGCGGAATGCAGTAAGATCATCCTGCCCTGGGATCCTGAGAATCCGCTGAATGGCCGCACGCCTTCGATGAACGACCTGTCGCATCACGCGGTTCGCGAACAGGTTGAGCCATGAGCCAGCAGAGCCAGTACAGCCAGGCCGTGCTCGACAGCATGCAACGCATATTCGGCAAGGGCTTCCTGTCCCCCGGCGGTGCCGAAGAGATCAAACAGGTCGTTGCAGAAACAAAAATCGATGGTTGCCATGTGCTCGACCTGGGCTGTGGTTTGGGCGGCGCAGCCGTCGTGCTGGCGGGCGATCTCGATGCCGGGCATGTGGTCGGCTCGGATGTGGAGGCGCACAACCTGGAACTGGCACGGCACACGGTTGCGGGTGCGGGCCTCGACCACAAGATTACCCTGCGGCTCGTCGAGCCCGGACCGATGCCGTTCGATGACGGCACGTTCGATGTTGTGTTCTGCAAGGCGATGATCTGTCACATCGAGGACAAGGCGGGCATCCTCGGTGAGGTCGCCCGTGTCCTCAAACCGGACGGGGTCTTTGTCGGGGCCGACTGGATGACCGGAGGCGACCGGTCTTTGTCCGATGAGTACAAGGCGTGGGAAAAGGGCCTGGCGGACGCCGGTCTCGACTTCTATTTCCGGTCACTCCGGACCCACGCGCTTGTGTTCGAATCGGCGGGGTTCGGCGACGTCACGTTCATCAATGCCAGCGCCCCGACGGCCGCGGATGCCTGGCAGATGCAGCAGGAAATTGAGGGAGATGCGCGGCCAGACCTGGAGTCGGCGCTGGGGTCGGCTGGTTATGCGGCGTTTGCCGAGCGTGGACGAGCAAAGGCGGCGGCCCTGGACAGCGGCGATCTGCAGTACCAGTTCTTCACAGCGCGTCTAGCCGGAACTCCAGCATGACCGGGTGATGGTCGCTTGCGCGGTTGCTGTCGGCACTGTGAATGATCTCGCCCGAAACGATTTCAATCTGATCATTGGCAAAGATGTGATCGATCCGCATTGCCGAACTCTTGTCGGCGCTGATCAGGTCGGTGGGAATGGTGTAACGCCGGCCGGCATGGGGAATGGCATCGTTGAGGCCGATTTCCGCGAGCGCGCCAAACACCGAGATTCCGCTTTTGATAAACCGGTCGACAGACTCCTCCGGCGTTTCCGAAAACCGCTTGAAGGCTTCGATCATCGCGGCGCGTTCGACCTCATCCTCAGGACTGACGCAATTCATGTCGCCGCAAACGATGAGCGGACCGATCAGTCCGGTGACAAGACGCGTGAAATCCCTTGCCTTGTTAACCGGATAGCGCGCCGGGTGCGGGTGGTAGGACGCCACAGTCAGGCCGCCTGACGGCGTATCAATCGTGGCAATCAGGCCGCCACGGTTGTAGATCCGCATCTCATTGGACTTGACGATCGGATACCGGCTGAGAATCGCGTTGCCCCAGGCGTCGTCATAGAGTGCGGCGGTCTGAAAAGGAAAGGTAAACAGGTCGCCATAGTCGACGACGGTGTCGGCAAACTGGCGGCAGAACAACGCTTCATTCAGGACCAGGATATCGGGATCGACAGAGGCAACCACGGCACGGGCCGCCTCGGCGCGTTCACGGTCAACCAGACGGTGCTCGACGTCGGCCGGCGAGAACGGCCGCAAGCCCTCGAGAATGTTGAACGACAGGACACGCAGATTTTCCGCCATGGTTCGTCAGGCGGTCTTTTTGGGGGCAAACCCGGAGTATTCGGAATGCCGCGTCATAACATGGCGGGCAGAACACGATCCGGAGGGGTGTGCCCGTCAACGAACGTCTTGATGTTGATGATGACTTTTTCCCCCATGTCGATTCGGCCCTCGATGGTTGCCGAGCCCATGTGCGGCAACAGGACAACCCGGTCGCTCTTCACAAGCTTGGGGTTGACCGCCGGCTCGTTCTCAAAGACATCGAGCCCGGCGCCGGCGATCTCGCCGGCTTCAAGCATGCGGGCAAGCGAGTTCTCGTCAATCACCTCGCCACGGGCGGTGTTCACGACATAGGCTTCGGGGCGGATGAGCTTCAGCCTGCGGGCCGACAGCAGATGGTAGGTGGCCGGCGTGTGCGGACAATTGACGGATATAATGTCCATGCGGGCCAGCATCTGATCGAGACTTTCCCAATAGGTCGCCTCGAGCTCCTCTTCGGTTGCCTGATTGACCTTGTGGCGGTTGTGATAGTGGATCTGCAGGCCGAACGCTTTTGCCCGGCGGGCAACCGCCTGGCCAATCCGGCCCATACCGATGATGCCAAGCCGCTTGCCCGAAATTCTGTGACCCAGCATCCAGGTCGGCGACCAGCCCTGCCACTTGCCGTCCTGTTCGCGCAATACTGCCGCACCCTCAATAAGGCGTCTGGGTACTGCCAGAATCAACGCCATGGTCATGTCGGCTGTATCTTCGGTGAGGACGCCAGGCGTATTCGTGACGGTGATACCGCGGGTCCTGGCCGTTTCCACATCGATGTTGTCGACGCCGGTGCCAAAACTGGCGATAAGCTTGAGTTGCGGCCCTGCCTGGCTCATGACGCGGGCGTTGATCCGGTCGGTAACCGTGGGAACCAGGATATCTGCTGTTCTAACGGCTTCCGTAAGAGCCGCCTGGTCCATCGGGGTGTCGTCGACGTTCAGGCGGGTGTCAAAAAGTTCCCGCATACGCGTCTCAACAATGTCAGGCAATTTCCGGGTCACGATGACCAGGGGCTTGCTCGTCGTCATGACTCCTCCCAAACTCGGCGCTTAAGGCTCGATTAACCGAAAAGACGGACACTCTTTAAGTGTTCCTCCGGGGGTAGTAAACTAATTTCGT
>JAJFHD010000004.1 GCA_021775805.1 Alphaproteobacteria bacterium
GGAGATCATCGCTCAGCCGGCATTTGACCCGTTCAGGGGTCCGGAAATACGGCCCGGCTCTGGTATCCATGATGATGATGAGCTTGATGGCTGGATCGCCCAGAACGCTGGAACAGCCTACCATCCTTGCGGCACCTGCCGTATGGGCCGCGGTGACACCGCGGTTGTAGACTCGCAGACAAGAGTACATGGCATCGATGGTCTGCGTGTCGTCGATTCCTCGATCATGCCCTTCATCACAAATGCAAATTTGAATGCGCCAACAATCATGATCGGTGAGAAGGCAGCCGACATGATCCTCGGCAAAGAACCGCTCTCGCCGTCAAACGCCCCCAGTTTTTTTGCTGAAGGTTGGGAGACGCAACAGCGCACGGGATCTCCGGAACGCAATTTTGACATGTAAGACATTCAGAGCGTCCGCATGGCAAATGACACCATGTCGAGCGCTGCAATTCCAGAAAGGATGCAAGCGCGTGATCGACTACGATTTCGCAACGGGCAACACCAACCCCGAGAGTTTCCCCGGGGACGCATTTGCAGACGGTGCTGCCCGGGTGATTCCGACACTGACAAATGAGCTCAGCCGCTACCCCGGAAAGCTTGGCCATGAGCCCATGCGGCGCCTTACTGCCGACCGTGAATTTGATCGGGAGGGCGTCCGTCTCTCCAAACGGCATGATGCAGGCCCGGACACATTGGCCGCAGCGATCACGGTGGAGTATCTGCAGAGCCGTCTATGGCAACATATAGTGACAGCCCATACTGCGCTGAAGGCAAAGCGGGATGCGATTTTGTCTGTACTGGATAGAGAACGTGGGAATTTGTTTTCGGTTTCGCGACCGAGCGGCGGCTTGTTCATCTGGTTGCAGCGCGCCGACGAGATCGATCCGACCCGCCTGTTGGAGATTGCGAACGAGGACTCGGTAAACTTCCTGCCGGGTTCGAGTTTTCACATTCACGGCGCGTCAAACCCGTTTATCCGTCTAGCCTTCGGTTTCCCAACAATAACGGACATTCAGACCGGCATTGTCCGACTGACTGACAGCATGCGAGCTGCGCGTCAGACCCATTAACCCGCCGGATAACCGATCAACGGTTTGTCGGCGACTTTTTATTCGCATCGAAAACCGACCCAAGTGAAACACTGCAAACAGAGAAATTAGGGAGACAGTCATGCTTTCACCAGATGGACGAGTGGTCATGGTCACCGGGGCAAGCGGTGGCATAGGTCGCGCAATAGCCTCGTCCCTCCATGCCAAAGGGTACAGTCTGAGTCTCGGGGCCCGCAACATGGACAAGCTCGATAACGTGATAGCGAATTACGATAAGACACGCGTCATGACCCATGCCTATGAGGCAACCGACGCCGCAAACAACAAAGCGTGGGTAGAGGCCACCGCCGAACGGTTTGGCGGCATTGATGCTCTGGTCAACAGTGCGGGCATGGGTGGCAGCGTCAACCTCGAGGACGACGACGAAAGTGTGTTCGATGCTCTTTGGGCCGTTAACGCAAAAGGCCCGATGCGCATGATCCGCCTCTCACTCCCGCATCTCAGAGCCAGCGGCAGCGGCCGCATAGTCAACGTCTCGTCATTGTCGGGCAAGCGGGTCATCAATGACGGCACCGGTTACGCCATGAGCAAGTTTGCCCTTATGGCGATCAGTCACGCGGCCCGGCGCGCGGGATGGGAGGACGGTGTCCGCACGACCGCTGTGTGCCCGGGTTGGGTCAACACGGAGATGGCGGCGAGTGCAGAAGGAATTTCCCGGGATACCATGATTCAACCTGAAGATCTTGCGGAGCTGGTGAATACCGCAATTGCCCTGCCGAACAATGCCGCGATGGCGGAAATGCTCGTCAACTGTTCACTCGGTGACATGTTCTAGGCACATGAAATCCGTTCCGCAACTCAGCCAATGAGTCATGTCACGATTATCGGCGCGGGAATCGTCGGCGCCTGCATTGCCCGCTTTCTTCAGCGGGCAGGCCATGATGTTACCATCCTCGACCGCAATGAACCGGGAACCGGATGTTCGTTTGGCAATTCCGGTGCGATTCTGACCCTCGAAGCTTCGACCCAATTGCCTGGTCCGCGTTTACTGAGACAAATTCCACGCATGCTGCTTGATCGCGACGCTGTATTGATCTTTCGCGCTGGGCACATGTTCCGCATGATGCCATGGATGTTGTCATTCTTGCGCGGGTGCACAGCTTTGCAACAACGACGTACGGCTCAGGCAATGGCCACCCTGCTTTCGGGAACCACATCAGCCTATGACGATCTTGTAGCTGGCACGGCCGCCGACCAACTCATTCGCCGAAACGGCACCTTGGGGTTGTCGAGCAGCAATGAATGGTTCGCAGCCGACCAATGGAGGCGGGATCTCAACGCCTCCTTCGGAGCGGAGATGCAGGAGCTTGGACCAACGGAAATTCAGAAGATGGAACCCTCCCTTTCGTCGGATGTCTGCCGCGCGATGTTTTACCCCAACGCATACAACACACCTGACCCGGCGCTGCTGACAAAAACCATCCTTGATGACACTGTTTCAGACGGCGGCCGCTTTTTGAAGCAGGAGGTCACAAAGGTACGCGTTGAAAACGGTAGACCTACATCGGTCTTGACCGACAGTTCAGAGTTGAGCGTCGACCGGCTGGTGATTGCAGCAGGGGCCTATTCACACCGCGTTACGCGCATGCTTGGAATAAGAGTGCTTCTGGAGACCGAGCGGGGATACCACGTCGAGGTGGACGGCATCGACACGACTTTGAAGCGCACCGTCCTGCACGGTGAGCATGCCTATGCAATGAATCCGACGAAACACGGCGTAAGGATTGCTGGCACAGTCGAGTTTGCAGGCCTGGACGCACCACCAGACTATGATCGGGCGCGAACAATTTGGCGCCGCGGCCATACAGTCTTGCGCGAACTACACGACATTTCACCACAGAAAATGAAGTTCTGGATGGGTCGACGCCCAACCTTGCCGGACTACCGGCCGATCATCGGATCGGCTCCCGGCATCGACAACTGCTGGTTTGCATTCGGCCATCAACATTTGGGGCTGACACTTGCGGCACGAACAGGACAGGTGCTCGTCAACCTGGTCGAAAAGCGCGACCCTGGCCTGGACCTCGCACCGTTCAGTGCCAGCAGATTCTAAAAAATTATGTGCCCACATAGAACCAGCGTCTAGCGGCTTTCTGTCCGGCGAGCAGAACAATCGGGCGGCATATGTCTACCGCCAATTGCGGCTCTATCGGGACATTCACAATCATCCCTGCGCGACGGAACTCCTCACCTCTACTTGGTATTCTGCAAATCCAGGAGAGACGGGCAAAGGGCCATAGATGCAAGAACCGGATTTTCAGAACTGGTTGGAATCTCGAAGATGGAACGAAAGCCCGCTGGCGCAAAAAGGGTTTACACGACCGCATGTCTCGTCTCAGACGGCTCGAGCGTTCGCTTGCAGAGTTGGGGGACAGCACCAACGATCTCGACACCTTGATTGAAAATCAAGAATTCGACGCTCTTCTTGATCGCATTGCATTCTGAGAGGGGGTCTTGCTTTTTTGGTAATGGCGCCGTGAGGACCGCATCAAGTGTTTCCGTCACACCTTCCTAAGCGTCGATCTCAACGTTTCCCTTTGGGACAGAAATACAGAGATTGCAGAACCCCGGATCAGGTTCGATAGCAGGTGGTGCGAGGTACTCCACCGCACCCGATAGAATTTGCGTGACACATGTACCGCACCTTCCTGCGCGGCACCCACTCGGGATACAAATGCCATTGAGTTCGCCGAACTCCAATAAACTGTCGCATGAGGAATCCCAGGAAATGGTCACGCCGGAACGTGCGAAGGTCACCGACGTTGGCGCCGCCGCCAGGGCATTCGCGCCTGGCACTTGGAGGTCAAGGTATTGAAAGTGAAACTCTACTAGTTCAGCGGGCGTGTCGGGCATCGGGCGTTGCCAGTAACAAGGCCGTATGAAGGACTCACGCCCAAGCGACAACGCGTGTCTCCATTCCTGCTCCACGTATGGAGACATCTGAGCGGCGCTGGACCAGCAAAGCTGGAATATGTCCGCTTCCTCAATCTTGTCTAGCAAAGCCTGGTTCCATCGTTCGCCGCTTCTAAGAACGTGAACGTCGCGGAGAAAGTTCATTCCCAACGCCCGATATGCCCCCTCCAGGACTTCGATTATTGGCACGTCGTCATGGGCATGGGCGACGAACACAGACTGAAAGTTGGTCGTTGTGCTGCGCTCCGGTTGTTGGGCGCTTGGCTCAAGAAGATTATCCTTATCCACCAGATGGGCCCAGATTTTGGTTTCGGCGACGAGGACGGGTCCAACGTAAAACTCGACGGTACCGTTGACTGCCATCCCCGATTCAAAACCGGGCAATTGTCGATGCGACTGCACCCGGAACTCGAACCGATGCAGGTCTTCAATCCAGAGCACTGAAGCGCGCGGCGGATTAAACCGGCAGCCGTCGAGCCGCGGAACCGCGACAATCTCCGCACCCCGTTGAATTGAAACCTTGGCCAGGCTTTGCGTCGCGCGTCCGTCATCTCCAGCGTCTTGAAGAACACGTCGGCGGTCTGCTTCCACGTCGCTCAAGAATTCGGGCAAATGCACATAGGAGAGTATTGTTCGCCACTCGCCCTCGAAGAGACTAGTCGGATGGTATGTGGTGAACTGGACATTCTTGGAAGCCGCTTCTTCACCGCCTGCGAATAACGGTCCCATACCTGCCGTCTCAACAGGCCGTTTTGATTTCTTGACCGTAGCTGGACCAAACGCTTCGAAGTGGATATCCGATGGAGAGACACCCCATTCCTCCAATCCGTTTGTCAAAGCGTCCATCATTGGGGGCGGTCCGCAGATGTAGAAATCGCACGCGGCTGTCGGGACAAGAGATTTTATGAGATCTACACTCACATGGCCCTGGACATTGTAGTCTGTGCCCTTCCTGCAAGCGGCGGTCGGTCTGGAGTAGACAACGATCAAGTGAATGTTGGAGTTGTCTTGTGCAACTCTCTCCAGCAGCTCGAACATGGCGTGCTCGTCGCGGTTACGAACGCCATAGACGAACCAGACTTCACGTCGGGACTCTGACGCTACCAACCAGTTCATCATGCTGACCAAAGCGGTCATTCCGATCCCGCCCGCAATCAGAACGATTGGACGATCCGATGATTCATCGAGGAAGAATCTTCCGTCTGGAGTGCGTGCCTCAACGCTATCACCGACTTCCAACATGTTGTGGAAATAGGTTGAACACAATCCGGGCGGCGTTCCTTTCGGCGCGTTGGCGGGCGCATCCATCCGCTTGATCGTCACTCGGTAGTGGTCTCTCAGTGTCGGGCTGTCCGACAAATGATGGCACCTGACGATCGGCCGCGGCTCCCCGGGCAACTGAAGTTCGAACGTCAGATACTGCCCTGCGTAATAGGGTGGAATCGGTTCTTCATCCTCGGGAATCAAATAGAAGGAACAAATATCCCGTTTTGTGTTTTCGTACTCCTTTCGAGCGACACGAAATTTCCGCAACCCCTCCCAGGGAAGGATAGACATGCCCGATTCTTTGTCGACCTGCTTGACGACAGGGTCAACATCGTCGGGATCACAAATCGAGTTCATATTGAGCCCCGTGCCAGAGCAGTCCAATCGGCCGCCCCGTCATGCCCTTCAACAAAACTTGTTCCAAATGAATTGACTTGGCTCGCAGGGCTCTGGCGCATCCAGTCAACACTCTAGGCGACCCACAGTTTGTGTTGCAAGTGTCGGCGAGGATTGGCCTGTGCATCGAGTTCTGCGAGATCGACATATAGATCATTAGCTCAATTGTGAAGTGATCTCATGGGTTAACTCGGGAGCCCGACGACGGAACTTTCCGTCGCGAACATCGAGGTACTGTCCGTTCAACTTTAATGTACAACTGGCGTCCAAGATTGTCGGTCAACACGTTGCGGCCACGCTAACCCGCCGGCTAAAGTCTCCCCAGACAAAAATCAACGAGAATCCATCATATGATGATCCTGAGAAACCTGGTTCTCTTATCTCTTGCCATACTTGGTGTCGGCATGGCGGTTGAAACCGTATTCAGTTCGGGCGTCAAGTTTGAATTTACCCGCGGCATCGTGTTTTTTGCAGCGGCAATCGCGGTTGCCGTTGTCGTCTGTCTGGCAATAAGGGCCAAAAGACTCCCCTTGCGCAGCTGGTATGCCCTGCCGCTCATCATCGGTACCGGATTTGGAATCCTTGGGAACTACAATCTGAAGGGCTGGTTATCCGATATCTCCGGAGCGACGCTCGGAGTTGCGGCCCTGATCTTCAGTTTTGCAGCATTGCAGTACTGGGCGGACAAAAGGGGTGCACGGGATTGGTCCGGGATTGTCGTCCTGTGTTCGCTGTTAATCCTGAACTTGGTTGCCGGCGCAGTCATGTATTTTGCCAAATAGGATCCCCGTTGCGAACCATCGCCATCAAACCGAGTGTTTGAGCAGAACTTCGAAGCGCTCCTCCCCGGTCTGCCAGATATCGATTTCGTCGTCGTTCGTTTCAGATTGCAGTTTCGCGCGAACGTGATTGATACACTCTTCGGCAACGTCTCTAGGGCATCCAACAAAAGACGTGGCGCAAAGCGCATCAAAACTCATCCGCATACCGATGATGTAGTCACGTACGACACCGCTTCGTCCCTTGATCAACATCAGCTTGCCGATGTCTTCGACCCGTTCATCGATGCACCAAGCCTCGCCGGAGTACTCCGTCAGTGCTCGATAGAGTTCAACCAACAGTTCAAGAGGCGCGCGTGCCGGATCGTCAATCACGCAATCGACGACCGCATCGCGAAACACCATGTTTGCGTCGTCAAATTGATCCCCGTGTTCTCCGTTCCAGGCAAACCGGATCTTCGACGCATCATCTGTGTACTGTGCCACGTACCGCCGGACAGCTTCTGGCCCTACATCCATCGGTGCCTTCCAAAGAGACGATTGAGTCCCGCATCACCCAATGTTGTAGCGTGAATATTGATCCGGGATATCCGAAATCCGCAATAATTGGTGATTGACACCTCTTTCGGGGACCAACACAATCCCAGAGAGCCGTAACCTTCTGTTATTTCAGCGATTTTGGTTACACCGTGGTTACGGATGGCATCTAACCACGGGTTCTTCAGACATATCGATATGCTAGTGCGTGACTAATTCCGCGTACGATGCATTCAGCCAAAAAACTGATTTGCAACGCCTGTGGAAGCCAAACGGGGCGACGCGCCGGCAGTTTTCGGCTGAAGCCAAGATCCGCATTGTTCTGGATGGTTTGCGGGAGGTGTTGATGCCGTGGAAAGAGAGTTCGGTAATGGAAGAACGTTTACGCTTTGTGGCGCGGCGTCTTGATGGTGAAGACATGATCGACCTGTGCCGGGAGTTCGGGATTTCGCGCAAGACCGGCTACAAGATTTTCAACGGCAAAAGGATGCCTGCTCACGTCAATTTCTGAGTAGCTTCGGAATCCATCAAGCGACCTGGACTCGTAGAGTTTTACTCCAACATGTTTCTTGCGTCCTGTTTGGTCGAGTGGCGGAAAATTGGCAATTGTTGTTTACAAAACGGTAAAGTTTTGTGCACAATCCAAATTCAACAAAAGTTGGTTTCTAATGAGATCTTCGATCCGTTTCATATCGGAAGGCCAGGAGAAGGAGTTTTCGGACTTCGATCCGACGATGACGGTCCTGCAGTATCTACGTCTCCAGGAAAAGCGCTGTGGCACGAAAGAAGGATGTGCCGAGGGCGATTGCGGTGCCTGCACCGTTGTTCTTGGAGAACCGGACGGTGATGGCATGTGTTACCGGGCGGTCAATTCGTGCATTCAGTTCCTGCCCACCCTTGACGGCAAGCAGCTCATAACCGTCGAAGATCTCGAAGATGCTGACGGGATGCTTCACCCAGTGCAGTCTGCAATGGTGAAGTTCGATGGGTCTCAATGCGGTTTCTGCACGCCTGGATTCGTGATGTCGCTCTACGCTCTTTACCTGAACGAGACGGCGCCGAGTCAGACCGAGATCGAGGAAACCTTGGCTGGTAATTTGTGCCGCTGCACCGGGTATGGCCCGATCATGCAGGCGGCGCGCCATATGTACGCCGAGCAAATCGCTAACACCGGTGCCAAATCAGAAACAGCATTTGCCGAGCAACTGAAACAGCTTCGGGGTGATACGGGCGTTGAAGCCGAATTCAACGGGCGGCGATACTACGCTCCCCGGTCCGCCGATGAACTCAGCGCCACTCTCCTGGAGCATCCTTCAGCAACCATTCTTGCCGGAGGCACGGATGTGGGGCTTTGGGTTACAAAGCAACATCGCGAGCTTGAGACCGTGATCTACATTGGGGATGTCCGGGGCTTACGCGAGATTCGCGAGGATGACGGTGCCCTTGTCATCGGTGCAGCAGTCACCTACTCGGCCGCCCTGGAAGCGCTTGAGGACCTTCATTCCGATATCGGATCGATGCTGCGGCGACTGGGGTCCCGGCAGATCAGAAATCTCGGCACAGTTGGAGGCAACATCGCAAACGGTTCACCGATCGGGGATATGCCGCCGGTGCTGATCGCGCTTGCCGCCTCCATTTCCTTGCGGCGAGGCGATGAGCGTCGCGAACTCCGATTGGAGGACTTCTTCATCGATTATGGCGTGCAGGATCTCCAGCCGGGTGAATTTGTCGAGGGGGTCAGGGTTCCCCGGATCGACCCAAACGCTCATTTTGCGGTCTACAAGATTTCAAAACGCTTCGACCAGGATATTTCGGCACTCTGTGCTGCATTCAACGTTGTTGTGCGCGATGGTGTCATCGACACAGCAAGAATCTGTTTCGGCGGTATGGCGGGAACACCGAAACGCGCGCAGGCGTGCGAGAAAGCGTTGCTCGGCCAAGCCTGGACCGAGAAGGTCATCCGACGGGCCATGAGTGCGCTGGACGACGATTACACACCGTTGAGCGACATGCGGGCCAGTGCGGCATATCGTTTGACTGTGGCCCAGAATCTGCTGCTCAAGTTTTTCGTCGAATGCGGGGAACCGGAAACCAACACCCGCATTTCCACGGGGTCTCGGTGATCGACGATGTCAGAAACAACTGAACCGGACACCAAGAAAGAGACCGTCGTCGGTGGCGTACACCAACAGCTTGCCCACGACAGTGCGCATAAGCACGTTTCCGGTCGCGCCGTCTATATCGACGACATTCCAGAACCGTCCGGAACGCAGCAGGTTCATGTTGAACTGAGCACGGTTCCCCATGCAAAGGTGGTCAAACTGGACCTGTCGAAGGTCCAAGCGGCCGACGGTGTGACCGCTACGCTCACTGCCGACGATATCACCGGTATCAACGATTTTGGCTACATGGATGCGCTTGACGACCGGGTTTTTGCTGGAGAACTTGTTGAGTATGCCGGTCAGGCGATCTTTGCCGTGGTGGCACATTCGATCGAACAGGCGAGGCGTGCGGCGAAACTGGCGGTTGTCGAATACAAGACTCTGGAGCCGGTCCTTACAGTCGACCAGGCGATGGCGCGCAATCAGTTGTTGGCTGAATGCCCTGTGCTTGCGAGAGGGGATGCCGCCGGCGCTCTAACAAAGTCGGCCCATCGTTTGAAGGGACGATACGAATCCGGCGGCCAGGAACACTTTTATCTCGAGGGCCAGGTTTCCATGGCACTGCCGCGCGAAGACGGCGACGTCTACATCCTGTCTTCAACACAGGATCCGACGGCGGTCCAGCATATCGTTGCCAAGATCCTGGGGCGGCCGGCCAACAGTGTCACGGTGGAGGTCCGCCGCATGGGGGGAGCTTTTGGCGGCAAGGAGACACAAGCAACACAGTTCGCGGCCATCGCCGCACTGGCAGCACTGAAGACAGGCGCACCCGCGAAATGCCGGCTCGACCGCGACGACGACATGACGGTCACGGGCAAGCGGCACGAGTGCAATACTGAATATGACGTGGGCTTTGACGACAGGGGCCGGATCCAGGCGCTTGATCTTGGCCTCTACATGCGCTGCGGCAACTCTTTTGATCAGTCAATCCCGGTAATCGTTCGCGCGGTCTATCATGTGGACAATTGCTACTACCTGGAAAACGTGAGGATTGCCGCCTATCCGTGCAGAACAAACAGCGTGACAGCCATAGCATTTCGCGGGTTTGGCTCGCCGCAGGCTTTCGTCCACACGGAGCAGATCATCGACCGGATTGCACTGCACCTGGGCAAGGACCCGCTCGATGTCCGCAAGATCAACATGTACGGCAGAACGACACGCAACACGACGCCGTTCGGTCAGATCGTGAAGCACAATATTCTGCCAAGGTTGCTCAAGGAAATTGAGACAAGTTCAGATTATGATGGCAGGCGCCGGGAAATTCGGAAATTCAATCAGACTTCGAAATACCTTAAGAAGGGAATAGCGCTCGTCCCCATAAAGTATGGCGTTGGCTTCGGCGTAAATTTTCTCAATCAGGCCGGTGCACTAATCCACATCTACCAGGATGGCAGCATCCATCTGAACCATGGCGGCACGGAAATGGGACAGGGTCTGTATGTCAAGATCGCGCAGGTCGTGGCTGAAGAGTTCCAGGTCGATGTCGAACACATCAAGATCTCGAGTACCACGACGGACAAGGTACCGAACACCATCTCGACGGCCGCGTCTTCCGGCGCCGATTTCAATGGCATGGCGGCACAGATTGCCGCCCGGAAACTGCGCCGGCGGCTGACCAGGTTCGCTTCGGACCATTTCAAGGTTGACGAAGAACATGTTGCGTTCCTGCCTAACAGGGTCCGCATCGGCAATCAGGAGATGTCGTTCGGAGAGTTGGCCGGACTGGCCTTCTTCAATCGCGTAGCGCTGTCGGCGACCGGTCACTACAAAGCGCCGGCCAACAACTACGACCCGGAGAAATTCACCGGCGAACCTCACCGCTACTATGTCTTCGGGGCCTCGGTCGCCGAAGTCATTATCGATACGCTGACCGGCGAGAACAGGGTTGAACGGGTCGATATCCTGCACGATGTGGGAAAATCGCTCAATCCTGCAATTGACCTGGGGCAGCTTGAGGGCGGATTCATACAAGGCATGGGTTGGCTTACCACGGAAGAGCTCCACTGGGATGAAGGGGGAATCCTTCGGACCCATGCACCTTCAACGTACAAGATTCCAACCGCTGGTGACCGCCCCGCAGACTTCCGGATGGGCCTGGTTGAGTGGAGCGAAAACAAATCCAGTTCAGTCTTCCGATCGAAGGCTATTGGCGAGCCACCGCTCTGCCTGGCCGTTTCCGTACTCTGTGCTCTGAGGGATGCAGTGGCGAGCGTCGCGGATCATGCCCACTTTCCGCAGTTGGATGCGCCGGCCACGCCTGAACGTATTTTTCTTGCTTGTGAAGACATGCGTCGGAAGGCGGAACTGCAGCTGACTGAAGAGGCGTAGGCAATTTGTCAAAACGGATTGTACACATTATTGGCAAAAAGTGTGTACAACTTTGGCAAACTTGGTTTAGGGTATTGAGATAGCGCGTCCGGACACCCCAACGCGCGCTGCATGAAACATAGATGGGCAAGGGCCCGCGAACGGTTTCTGGGGAGAATGGGAGGATCCAAAGCATGTTGAGATCAATCAGAGCCGCGGTCGTTGGTGCGTTCGCGATCGTTTTTACCGTCATTGGTGTTTGGGCAGCTCACGCCGGAGATGCGCCCAAGCAGGTGAAGATCGCGGGCATTCTGCCCGCCGGTGTTGAAAACGCCTGGTCGGCTTCGGTGTTGCAGGCCGTGGAGCGCCTGAAAAAGGAGATGCCGCACGGCGTCGAGGTTGTCTTCGACTACACAGAAAATGTCTGGGGCGACAAAGCACTCACGGTTTTCAAGACTTATGCGGATGCGGGGTATGACATTCTGTTTGGCCACAGTTCATTTCCTGAGCCAGTCGAGAGTCTAATGGGCAAGTACCCTGACACCATGTTCGTCATGGTCGGTTCAGGGAACAAGGTTCTGGGGAAGAATGCCTACCTTACCTATATGCACCTCCACGAACCGGCCTATCTGATTGGCGTTCTGGCCGGCAAGATGACCAAAACCAACACTCTTGGGCTGGTCGGTCTGTTCCCGGCAGATGATGTCAACGACCAGGTGAATGCCTACCGCGCGGGAGCGCAGTCGGTAAACCCGGATGCCAAAGTGAAGGTTACATTCATTGAGAGCTGGTATGACCCGGCCAAGGCTGCAGAAGCCGCCAACGCGCAGATCGCGGCTGGCGCTGACTATATCTTCCAGCTCGGCGAGTCGTTCGAGACCTGCAAGGAAAAGAAGGTCTACTGTTTCGGCAACTACGTGGACGGCCATCAGATTGCCGGCGACATCGTGCCAACCAGTACGCTGGTCTACTGGGATCCTGTGCTTAAATACCTGATCGACGAGTGGCACACCCACAAAACCAAGGGAACTCCGTACGCGGCACCTGAAAAGAAGGTCTGGTTTTCCATGGCCCAGGGTGGTGGTGATATTGCCCCATACCATGAATACGAAAAGGTCATCAGCGCTGACGCGAAGCAAAAGGTGGAAGAGGCCAGGAAAGCCATCATGTCAGGTTCTCTGACCGTCAAGCTGGACACGTCGCTTCCGAAGTCCGACTGATCTGCACACCAACGGGCGCCATGGCCTTGGCTCATGGCGCCTTTTTCTCCGTCGCTCCCTGAGGGTCGAGTACCATCCGGCATTGAGCGCAAATCGGACTTGGAGTGGGCATGCCGGAATCTTCCAGAACCCCGATTCTGAAGGCGGAAAACGTAACAAAGCGTTTTCACCAGGTTGTCGCAAACGATGCGGTCTCGTTTGATGTGATGCCTGGTGAGATCCACTGTCTGCTTGGCGAAAACGGTGCGGGCAAGTCGACTTTGGCGGAATGCCTCTACGGATTTCTTCGACCGGATTCGGGCCGGATATTCTTTGAAGACAAACCGGTTGATGTGAACTCCCCTGCCGAGGCCATAAAACTGGGGATTGGCATGGTTCATCAGCATTTCGTTCTGGTGAACAATCTGAGTGTTCTTGAGAACGTCATCGTCGGAACAGACTCTGCGGGGTTCGTTCTCGACCTCCGCCAGGCGGAGGAAAAACTCAGCGCCCTGTGCCATCGCTACAACCTGGAACTCGACTTGAAAGCCCAGATTTGGCAGCTGCCGGTCGGCCAGCAACAATGGGTAGAGATCCTCAAGGCACTGTACCTCGACGCGAAGTTGCTGATTCTCGATGAGCCCACAGCAGTTCTGACGCCCCAGGAATCACAGGCGCTGTTCGCGACGCTCCGGCAGATGACCGCCGAAGGGATATCCGTGATTCTGATCACTCACAAATTCAACGAAGTCATGCAGTCAGATCGGGTAACCATCCTTCGCAAAGGCAAGAAGGTAGATACGGTCGACACGAACTCGACATCGAAACAAGAACTGACATCCATGATGGTCGGTCGAGAGATCTCGCTGACGGTTGACAAACCTGCCGCCGACTTTGGAGAGACGGTGCTCGAAGTCGAAGGATTGAGCGCGCTGGACGATCGTGCCCACATGGCGTTGCGCAACGTTTCCTTTTCAGTACGGCGCGGCGAAATCCTTGGCATCGCTGGTGTCGCCGGCAATGGTCAGAAGGAATTGCTGGAAACGATCATCGGCGTGCGCCCTTCGACTTCGGGATCCATCCGGCTTAGCGGCGAAGATGTGACCGACAGTGATCCGCAAGCCATGCTCGCAAATGGTGTGGGACACATACCGGACGACCGCTTGGCTGCTGGTCTCATCGGTTCGTTCACGATTGCTGAGAATCTGGTTCTGGGGAGCCATCGTGACCCGCGATTTTCGGCACATTCGTTCCTGAATTTCGAAGGTATTGCTTCGTTCGGAAAGCAGTCAATCGCGGACTTTGAGATCGTTGCGCCTTCGCATCAAACCATCGTTGATACGCTGTCGGGAGGAAATGCCCAGAAGGTAATCGTGGCGCGCGAGTTTGAGCAAAGCACGACGTGCATTCTGGCCAACCAGCCCTCACGCGGCCTTGACGTCGGTGTCATCCAGTACATGCATCGCCGGCTTCTGGAGAAGAGGAGTGATGGATTCGGGATCCTCCTGGCATCTGAAGAACTGGAGGAACTGTTCAATCTGGCAGATCGGATTGCAGTGATGTTCAAAGGTGAGATCCGGTCGATACTGCCGGTTGGTGACACAAACATCGAGGAAGTGGGTTTGCTTATGGCCGGCCATGAGGCCAGCGGAACAGCACCGGTACATTAGGGAACAGATTGCTCGGATGATGAGTTTTGGCAGACTTAAATTTGAACGCCGAATGGAGGTGAGCCGGGTCTGGCAGGTACTGGCCATCCTGATCGCCATTGCCGCCTCGATGCTCGTAACCGCACTGCTTCTCTACACCGCCGGGGCTGATGTCTCGAAAGCTTTCTCCCATATCTTCGCTGGGGCCTTTGGCAACTGGGACGCAACAATCGAAACCCTCGTCAAGGCGACGCCGCTGATGCTGACCGGCATCGCCGTCACAATCGCTTTCCGGGCCAAGTTCTGGAACATCGGCGCCGAAGGACAGCTTTTTGCGGGCGCCATGATGGCGTTCTGGATTTCCACGATTCTGGGATGGCTGCCGGCTGCGCTGCTGTTCATTGCCATTGTGGCGGCCGGGTTCCTTGGCGGAGCCTTGTATGGCGGGCTGGCCGGGGTTCTCAAGACCCGGTTCGGCGTCAATGAAGTCCTCGCGACCGTCATGCTGAACTATGTCATCAAATATGCGATGTCCTACATGCTGGTCGAAGGCCCCTGGCGCGATCCGAGTTCCTTCTACCAACAGACGTCAAAATTACCGGACGTGGCACAGTATCCTCTGCTCCTGGCGGACACCCGTCTGCATATTGGTTTCGCGATCGCGCTGGTCGCTGTGATTGTGATTCACATTCTGCTGACCCGGACATCGCTGGGGTACGAGATCCGCGCTATCGGCGCAAATCCGGTCGCAGCCAAGTTCAAGGGTATCCGTGTCAATCGGACGATTGTGCTTGTCACGCTTATCAGCGGTGGGCTGGCCGGGCTGGCCGGTGCCGGCGAAGTATTCGGCCTTCACTTCAGATTGCGCCCGGATGTTTCGGCGGGTTTTGGATTCACAGGCATCGTCATTGCCATGCTTGCCGGGTTGCGTCCCGCCTGGGTGATTGTTGCTGCGATCCTGTTCGGGGCGCTTCTCAATGGTGGTGTGCGTATGCAGATATTCACAAACGTGCCGACGGCGCTGATCTCAGCCATGGAGGCGATCGTGCTGTTGTTCTTTCTTACAGCCGCATTCTTCTCACGCTACGAAATAAGGGTGATCAGGGAAGATGGGTGATCTCTTCAACGAAACAATACTGATCAGCATGTTTGCGGCGACCGTGCGCATTGCGACGCCATTGCTGTTCGCGGCACTCGGCGAACTCATCACCGAGAAAGCCGGAATATTGAACCTTGGTGTTGAGGGCACCATGCTGATGGCGGCTTTCAGTGCATTCCTGGTCACCTATCAGACGGACTCCCTTTGGCTCGGTGTGCTTGCCGCTATGGCGACCGGAGGACTCATGGGCCTGATCATGGTGTTCATGGTGTCGACCCTGAAAGTGGAACAGGTTGTCACCGGTCTGGCCCTCAACCTTTTTGCCGTTGGCATGTCTCTCTATCTCTACAAAGTGGCGCTTGGCGAGAGTTCAACGAGCTTTCCGACAATCGATGTCTTCAAGACTGTCCACATTCCGCTGCTGTCGTCCATTCCCTATCTGGGACCAGTCCTGTTTTCCCAGAAGGTCCTGACATACATTGCACTTCTTATGGTGCCGGCAGTCTGGTTCTTCCTCTATCGCACCAAGTACGGCTTGGAGATCCGGTGCCTTGGCGAAAACCCGCGTGTCATCGACACGAAAGGGTTGAGCGTTGTCACCAGACAATATGCCGCCGTCATCTGCGGCAGCATGATGACCGGCCTGGGTGGTGCGTTTGTCACTATCGGATCCACCGAGCGTTTTGTGCCCGAAATCACCGCCGGGCGAGGATGGCTCGCGATTGTTATTGTGATTGCGGGCAACTGGCGGCCGAAGTGGATCCTGGTCGCTGCCCTTGTTTTCGCGTTTCTGGAAGCTTTCCAACTGCAGGTTCAGGCGATCGGTGTTCAACTGCCCTACCAGGTGTTGTTGGCGTTGCCTTATGTCGTCGCCATTCTGGTGATGATCCTCAATCGCGCCCGGTCACAGGAACCAAAACAACTCGGCGTGCCCTATTTCCGGGAATAGTGAAACGACTGCGCATGGGAGGACGCCAATGAGCAAACAACCGAATTCACTGTTTCCAAGGGAGTGCACCTTCACCGAAAACAACTGGACGGTGCTGTCGAAATTTTGGCACGTAGTCGCATTCAGCAGCGAGGTCGGTGACGCTCCTGTCTCGGTCAGACTGCTTGACGTTCCGCTTGTTCTATTTCGTGGCGGCGATGGAACGGCCACAGCCGCACATGATGTTTGTCCGCACCGCGGCTCACTGCTGTCGCAGGGAGATGTGATCGAGGGCGCCTTGACGTGTCCCTATCATGGGTTCCGTTATGCCGGCAGCGGCCAGTGCATTCATGTGCCGTCAAACCCGCCCGGCGCGAAGATTCCAGAACGCCTGCATCTCAATCTGATCAATGTCCGCGAACACGGCAACCTCATCTGGGTTTGTCTCGATGGCGACGGCATAGTGCCATTGCCCGATTGGCCGGAACTGACCGACGAGAGTCTGCAGAACTATCATCTCCCCGGCATTGACGCCTCAACCTCGGCCACACGGTTCTGCGAGAATTTCAACGACGTTGCCCACTTCGCATTCGTTCATGCAGGGACGTTTGGTGGCGGTTGCAGGGAAGTCGTCGAAGATCACGCTGTGACCAAGACCGAGAGCGGTTTGCATCATTCGCTGGTGATTGAGCAAATCGACAGAGTAACCCTGGACGGCGATGAAGAACAAACCACCGCAGCGCACTACAGCTACGACTTCACCTTTCCTTTCGCCAACAAGATGCACATCCGGTTTGACGAGGAACGCAGCCAGCACATCTTTGCGGCCGTGACACCGGTTTCGTCCTCCCAGTGTCGTGTGCATATGCAGTTTGCCAGGAACTACGATCTCGATCAGCCGATCAAGGAATCGCTCGAATTTGAGCGGTCCGTTGCGGCGGAGGATCTGGAAGTGATTGAAAAGGTCTCACCGGCGGAATCGCCGCTCGACCTCTCGGAAGAATTTCATGTGGCGGCCGACCGATGGTCCGTTGCGTTTCGCCGCTCATGGAAGACATTCGGCCTTGCCCAATGAATTGAACGGACAAACGGCACCACGAAGGATAATTCTCTATGAGACAGAAATTTGGAGAAACGCGGTCGTCGATCAGAGACCGACATGCTCTGATCTGCCCCGACAGCCATGAGCGCACGATCCTGGAGCATTGGCCCGACAGTCTCCTGATTTTCGTCATTACGCCCCAAATGGGCGCGCGGTTCACTCAGTATTTTGTGGAGATGAACGACGGAGCGACAGGCGGCGCACCGCTTGCAGGCATCGAGCGATTCCTCTTCGTTCTGAAGGGCCAGGCTGTTCTATCGATCGAAGGCCATGGCCACGAGCTCGACGAAGAGGGTTTTGCGCTCGTGCCTGCGGATACGGCCCATACCGTGACAGCACGGCAAGGCACCCGGCTGATCATTTATGAACGTCCCTACATACCGCTTGACGGCCAGGGGTTGCCCGGGCCGGTGGTCGGCAATGTCAGGGATGTGCCCGCCGCCCCGATGAAGGGTGACGAGATGCTGATGCTCCAGAAACTCATTCCCGCGCAGGCCGAATTCGATTGCGAATTCAACATTATGGATTTCTCTCCGGGCGCTTCGCTGCCCTACGTGGAGACCCATTACATGGAGCACGGACTCCTGATGCTGAACGGGGGCGGCATCTATCGCCTCGACAATTGCTGGTATCCCGTGGAGGGTGGCGACGTAATCTGGATGGGTCCCTATTGCGGGCAGTGGTTCTGCGCGGTCGGCCGATCCAATGCCCGCTATCTGATCTACAAGAACTGGTATCGCGATCCGCTCACGCCCGGCGCAGGCGGACACGCTCAATGACATATCGACTTTATTGGACACGCCATTCCGGAGCTCTTGGTCCACACATCCTCCTTGAAGAGGCCGGCCTGCCTTACGAGATCGTGCCAGTGGATTTTCGAGCCGGCGAGAACAAACGCCCGGAATATCTGGCAATCAGCCCGATGGGGTATCTGCCGGCGCTACAGGCGGAAGATGGCGAAGTCGTCTACGAGACTGCCGCGATCATGTTGCACCTGGCGGAGAAGCACCGGCTGGAGGAGCACGCTCCGGGTCTGGATGATCCCCATCGCGGCGCCTTCTTGAAGCATCTGTTTTTCCTCTGCGCATCGATCCAGTACTGCTTCCATATCTACTACAATCCGCAAAGATACAGCGGCCAGGGAAATTCAGAGGAAGCGGCCAAATCGCAGGCCGGCGAACTCATTTTCGAGCGTTGGAAGCACATCGACGATAGCCTGCAGCAGGACGGGCCGTATCTTTTGGGGAACCGGTACAGCTTGCTCGACATATATACGTTGATGATGGCCACGTGGTTCAATCCGTTGGACAGACTCCTGACGAGTTACCTCGCGTTCAACCGATGCTACGAACTCACGGCAAATCGGCCCGCGGTCCGCAAGATCATGCAGCAACATGAACTCATCTGATACCAATCACCGGGCAGTCCAGGAGCAGGAAGTTATCGGGACTGCGTGTGCGACTTGGGACCATTCCTAGTCGGGAACGACGCGGTCGACACCGATTCCCATTCCGAACTTTGCGAGGGCTCGACGGTAGGCGACCGACCAGCGATCCGCTTTGATGTGGAATTCATCTCTTGGATCGAGCGGCACCAGGACCGGAAGTGCGGGTTCAATGACACCGCGGTCTTCCTTGTTGACCGCCTGTTCAAACGCCACCGCCCCTTCGATGGGACCGTCGAGATCGAAATTGCGGGCGATGATCTTGAACACCCGTGATTTCTTTGCAGCGATCGGCTGGATTACATCGAAGATGAACGAACTGCGGCCGTCTGGCGCGTGCACCTCCAGCGAGGATGCGAAGGGATAAGTGAACCGGTAATCGTACTGCACCCCTTCGATTAGCGTCGGCGCCGGGACGTCGGCATCTGAGTCGAGATGGCGTTCGAACAGCCTGCTGTTTCCAAGGTCGAAATAGTGATGACGCAGACCTGTCGCCGATGCTTCCAGTTCGTAATCGGGTACCCTGGTCGGCACCTCGCCGAAGGTCTCTTGATGAACAAATGCAAGATGGGCGATGTCGTTGAAATTCTCGGCGTGCCGCGCAGCGGCGACATCCCAAATTTCTGCCGGCACGGTTGCGGATACAACCTGGTCGGAATCCAGAACCGACCAGTCCGGCAGAGGGACCAGATCATCGTCTGACAGTTTGGCCCATACTATTCCAAAACGTTCAACTGTCGGAAATGTTGTCAATCGCATGCGCTCCGGGATCCTGTCGGGGGCATCTTGAGCGGGAATGAGCGTACACTGGCCCCGGCCATCGAAGCGCAGCCCGTGATAAGGGCACTCCAATGCCTGGTCGACGATTTTGCCCCGGCTCAACTGGGCGCCGCGATGCGGGCAGATGTCGAGGGCGGCGGTCGCAACACCGTTGGACCTGTAAAGCACGACACGCACGTCCAGCAGAACCGTCGAGAAAGGGCGATTGGCAACCTCGTCGCTTAGGGCTACAGGATGCCAGAATTTGCCCAGTGTGGTCCAGTCGGTTTCGGTGAAACTGCAGTTGGCAGGGTAGTGTAGTCCGTTCGGCAAGCCCATCTCGCTAACTCCTCTGATAGGGATGAAGCTCGTGCCAGTGGCGCGCGATATCGACGCGTCGGCAGATCCAGACGTTCTTTTTCGTCTGAATGTAATCCAGGAACCTGGCAAGCGCGGCAGTGCGGCCGGGCCGACCGGCAATCCTGCAGTGCAATCCCACGGACATCATCTTCGGGTCGCGCTCACCTTCGGCGTAGAGCCAGTCGAAGCTGTCCTTGAGGTAGGCAAAAAACTGGTCGCCGGAATTGAATCCCTGGAATGCTGCGAACTTCATGTCATTGACGTCAAGTGTGTAGGGCACGATCAGTTGCGGTTTGTCGCCCACCAGTTCCCAATAGGGCAGATCATCGCTGTAGGAGTCCGCGTCGTAGAGGAAGCCGCCTTCCTGGGCAACCAGACGGCGGGTGTTGGGGCTGACTCTCCCGGTATACCAGCCAAGCGGCCGGTTGCCGGTCATCTCCGTGATTACGTCGATTGCCTGCAGCATGTGTTCGCGTTCGATGTTCTCGTCGAGATCCTGGTAGTCGATCCAGCGCCAACCATGACTGGCAATCTCATGTCCCGCCCGGACCAATGCTTCTGCAGCCTTTGGGTTGCGTTGCAGGGCCATTGCCACCGCGAAGACGGTAAGTTTTATGTTGCGCTCTCCAAAGAGCTTGAGCAGTCGCCAGAACCCTGCCCGGCTGCCGTACTCGTACATCGATTCCATGGTCATGCTGCGGGCACCGGCCAGCGGCTGGAGCCCAACGATTTCCGACAGATAGGATTCCGATTTTGTGTCGCCATGAAGCAGACAGTTCTCGCCGCCTTCTTCGTAGTTGAGGACAAACTGGACCGCGAGGCGCGCTTTGCCCGGCCATTGCGGATCGGGAGGTGTATCTGCGTATCCGATCAGGTCGCGCGGATAGTGGTCGCCGCCATCCAGCGTATTGATAGGCGGTTTTGCGGTAGGAACGGTCTCAATAGCCATAGTGCCACACATGGTTTGTGTACAATATCGTTATCATATTGTGCACATTATGGTGTGCAATTGAAAGCGGAAATGCTGCCAACGTCCGCTGTAGCTACTCTTCCGGCAGGGGCCCTGCGCCGATGGATTGAAGCCAGGCTCTGAGTCGTTCGCGCTCGACCTCCGTCATGTTCGTCACGTTGCCGATGGGCATGTCCTTCGTGACGAGTGTCCTCTGGTAGACGAGATTTGCCTTGGCCCGCAATTGCGCCAGTGTGTCGAGCATGAAACCGAGCGGGGCGCTGGTAAAGTCTTCACTTGTCGGCTGCGCTGAGTG
The DNA here is from genome assembly GCA_021775805.1 of Alphaproteobacteria bacterium. GTDB lineage: Bacteria > Pseudomonadota > Alphaproteobacteria > Rhizobiales > JAJFHC01 > JAJFHC01. The sequence continues at coordinate 21,278 of JAJFHD010000004.1, forward strand.
ACAGGTGGCGCAACGCTGCTGGACGAGTTCGTAGATGTCTTTCAGGACCGGGTCGGTCAGTTCCGCCGGGTCCTGTTGGGCAGCGGGCTTGGGGATGTATGTCAACCCAATGGCGATCACCCCGCACACTGCGGCGACGGCCAACAGCCGGTAGTCCTTTTTTTCGGATGTGAACTGGATGTTGCGGAAGTGCCGCAGCATCACACCGGCAAGCATGACCAGGGAGAGAATGATCCAGGCATATTGGTGGCTATAGGCAAGAGGGAAATGAATTCCAAGCATGGAGAAGATGACAGGCAGGGTAATATAGTTGTTGTGCTGGGAGCGCCGCTTGGCGAGAAACCCGTGATGTGTGTCCAGTTTTTCACCAGCCTGAATCTGCCGACGCATGGCGATGTGGTTTGGAATGATGACGAACTGGACATTGGCAGCCATTATCGTGCCGAGGACGGCGCCGACATGGAGGTAGGCGGCCCGGCCGCCAAAAAACTGGGAAAGGGCAAATGCTGCGACTGCCGTTGCAATCGCCACTACCGCGAAAACCTTGCGGTCGTCATCGACCTCCCGGCAAAGTTTGTCGTAGAGCGGATAAGCGATAGCAATGCTGCCGACACTCAGCAAAATTGCACCAGGCTTGCTCAGATTGTAGACCAGCGGATCGATCAGGTAGATGCTGACACCGTACCAGTAGATAAGCGCTAGGAGGGCAGCACCGGTCAGGAACGTAAGTTGCGCAGGTCCCGAATGGGCCAGCGTTCTCTTGTAATCGCTGCCTGGCCAGTATTGCTCGTGATAGTAGAAACTGCCGCCATGAACTTCGTGCAGCGTGTTGCGGACGTTTTCCTTTAACACCGGTTCCTTCGGCGGACGGGAGGACAGGTCGAACCAGTTAAAATAGAAGGACGTGCCGATCCATGAGATCCCGGCCATAATGTGGGCCCAGCGGACGAGGATCGTCAACCACTCGAGAAGTATGTCCATGCGCGCCTCCGGTGCGCCAGCCAGGGGCCGTCACACCAAGCCAAAGAAATATTGTGAACAATAGCGCAGGTGTTTTGTATACACAATACAGACGGCATCAGCTTGAAGTCAGGGCTCTCAGCCGGTCAGGGCCGGCTGGCCACGCCCAAACACATTGCGTAGGTCGGTCTTTTGTGTGGGCGTGTTGCGCAGGTCGAGTTCTTCGAGAATATGTTCGAAATGTTTCTCCTGCGCGGCACTCGCGGCATCCGGATCACCCTTCTCGATCAGATCGACAATTCCGCCATGATCCGACTGAGGACAACTTTGCGAGTCGCGTCGCTGATAAGTTGCGAGAATGAGATAGCAGCGCGAAATCAGTGAACCCAGGAACTCTGCCATGATCGGATTGCCGGCGGCATCCGCGACCGCCATGTGAAATTCACCGGAAAGACGCATGGTCTGATCATGATTCTCGTTTTTCAACGCCATGACTTCCGCATCGACGATCTTGCGCAACTCGGCAATGTCGGACTTGGTTGCCCTGGTTGCCGCTTCACGGACCAGGTAGAGTTCGATGACGCGGCGGGCGGCGAGGACGTTTTTGGCTTCCTCCACCGTTGGACGGCGAACGAATGCCCCGCGATTTGGTTCAAGCTTGACCACGTTTTCCTTGGCGAGCAGGAGCAGAACCCGTCTTATCCGTGCTCGGCTGACCCCGAACACATCGGCCAGGGCCTCTTCGGCAAGTTTCACGCCGGGTTCCAGCCGGCGCTCGGCGATGGCCTGGTGGATGTTGTCGTAGATCTGCGATTCGTCGGTTTTAGAATTTGGCTTTTGAGCCATGATTTCATCCATAACTGCGCTTGGCGCTGCCGTAATGTCTAGTGTTGCTGTCTAATCCGTGCTTGCAGCAATGTCCACTGCTGCCGTGGCGTCAGCTGAGGTGCAATGGCAAAAATCTCATGCCAGTTTATCATAGAGTGCCGCAAATTTGTCTGAAACGCCTTGCAAGTTCTTGCGCGTTGGTCTCGCATGGCTGCCGGCAGTTGGTTGTTCGAATTCCAGGGCTGCGAGCATCTCCGCCATGCGCACTCCGGTCGAAATGCCGTCAACCACGGGAACCGGTACCTTTTTCTTGAGTTCGCCAGAAAGACCCGCGAACACCGCGCCGGCAAGAACAACAGATTCGGCGCCACGGTCCGTGACCGCGCGCTCGATCTCTTCGACCAACGCCGGAATGATCAAGGAAGGGTTTCGCAGTTCGTCTTCGCTGAGTGGAGGCAGTGAAACGGTTCCGGCATAGCGGGCAGCAAGGCCATAGGTGTCCACCAGTTCTTCATAGAGAGGTATCGCACGAGTGCCGAAAGTGACCATGGAAAACTTCTGGCCAAGCATACAGGCCGTCAACATTGCCGATTCGCTCATGCCGACAACTGGTACAGCAAGAAGTTCGCGTAACGGATAAAGGCCGCTATCGAACGACACAGCCAATAACACTGCATCGCAGTCATCACTGTAGGCTGCGGCGAGTTCTATTGCTTCGTAGGTTCCAATGGCATTTTCGGTGCGACAGCCGATAATCGGCGCGCCCCGTGTGCCCGTAACCCCGACGATCTCGGTGTCTCCAGTGGCGACTCTTCGAGCTTCGGCAACAACGGTTTCGGTGACGAAAGCGCTGGTGTTTGGATTGATGACGAGAAGGCGCACGATCTAATCCCCAAGAAGAGCAACAAAACGGCAGGTGGACGCTCGAACCCGTTGTACGGTGCAATTATTGTGAACAATTATTTTCACGATTGTGTACTATATCGCCATTGTGCAACAATTCAAACAATGGACTTTTCGGGTAACGGCGCGATGGTGGAAAAATCGGATCTGCATGCTCCCTCTGCGGTACTGACATCACACGTTCTCGATATGGGGACCGGAATGCCGGGCCGGGGGATCCCGATCACCCTATTGAAGGTCGAACCAGAGTCCGCCCATGTATTGGCAAAGGTTGTGACCAATGCGGACGGCCGTTGTGACGCGCCGTTGCTGACCACGGACACGGTCGAGGCTGGTGCCTACAGGTTGGAGTTTGACGTTGGTGCGTATCACGGCGATCAAAGCGGGTTCTTCGGGACTGTACCCATCGAATTTCAGATCTCGGATGTGTCTGGCCACTATCACGTGCCGTTGGTCCTGGCGCCTTGGGGGTACTCAACGTATCGCGGGGCGCCGCCGGCCCGCCCGCCGAATGACGGAGGCCACTGGAATTGCGACCTGGGCAAAACAGACGATGCCGGGAACCAAACCCCGGCCGCACCACCAGGATCGGCGCCTCCGGGCATGACGACACATGTGATTGACATCGCGCGCGGTGGCGGCGCCGGAGGGCTCGCCGTAGATGTCGTGAGATTCGGTGAGGACGGCGGCAGCACCCAGCAACTTCGAACCTGTCACACGACGCCCGAGGGCCGGACTTCGGAATGGCTGGTACCCGCTGGAGGTCTCGAGGCGGGCGATTACGAACTGGTGTTCCATCTGGGAGACTATTTTGCGGGCGCTGGGTTTGGCGTTGGCCCCAACCCGTTCTTCTCCGTGGCCCGGGTCCGTTTCCGTGTGTCCGATCCCGGCGTACATCACCACATTCCGATCCTGGCTGCACCCTGGGGATACACGACCTACCGGGGCAGTTGAAGGACATTCCCGAGCAAGAGGACCAGCGATGACACAGCCGGAACTGTTCAGTTTGGACATGATCGAACGCTTTATCAGCTTTGACACAACGAGCCGAAACAGCAATTTGCCGTTGATCCATTTCGTACGCGATCACTTGCGCGAATTGGGGGTCGAACCGGTTCTCACGTATGATGCGGAGGGCAAAAAGGCCAATCTGTTCGCGACAATCGGACCGCAGGACAGGCCCGGTATCGTTCTTTCGGGCCACACCGATGTCGTGCCGGTGGATGACCAGGATTGGACCAGCGATCCTTTCAAACTGACGAAACGGGATGATAAGATTTATGGCCGCGGCGTCTGCGACATGAAGGGTTTCGTGGCGATTGCCACGGCCTTTGCCGCCGAGTTCGCCAAGCGTGATCTCAAGACACCAATCCACCTGGCACTGTCCTACGACGAAGAGGTGGGATGTCTGGGAGTCCCTTTGCTGCTGGAAGATCTTGACAACCGCGGGCTCTCTCCGGTCGCGTGCATCGTGGGTGAGCCCAGCGAGATGGGTGTGGTGCGTTCACACAAGGGAAAGATTGGTCAACATGTGACCGTCAAAGGCCATGAAGCCCATTCAAGTCAGGCCCATATTGGCGCCAATGCCGTCGAAGCCGCGTGCGAAGCGGTGGCATTCCTGAAAGGTATCGGACGACGGCTTCGGGATGAAGGACCGCATGACCCCGATTTTGAAGCCCCCACATATACGACCATCCAAAACTGTATGATCAACGGCGGCAATGCGGTGAACACGGTAGCAGGCCTATGCACGTTCGACTTCGATGTTCGGTTCCTGCCAGGCGAAAATCCGCATGACTACATTAACGAATGCAAGGATTTTGTCGCAACAACCGTGTTGCCGGAAATGCAGGCCGTTGCCACGGATACCGGGTTCACCTGGGAAGATGTGCCAGGCTGTGAGGCGCTGAACGCGGGCGAAGACGAGGAGGTGACGCGATTGGCAAAATCTCTGAGCGGCAAGAACCAGACGCAGAAGGTCGGATTTGGAACTGAGGCAGGTCACTTTCAGGGAGCCGGCATTCCGACTGTTGTTTGCGGGCCTGGTTCCATTGATCAAGCCCACAAGCCGGATGAGTTCATGACCCTTGAACAGGTTGCCCAGTGTGAAAAATTTCTATGGCGTCTAATGGAAAGAGTCACGGCCTGATCAGGTAACGGAAAGACTTTCCATGTGCCTGTGCGTGGCAAAATGCACAGGACAGTTCAATCCCAGAACCCGTCATGTACAGCCAGGATCTCCTGTTCGAGTTCGGGATACGGGCCACGCACTTCGATTGCGCGGCGGCCGGAATCGAACACGGTACGACAGGGCAGATCCATTGTCAGGTTCTCCGGGTGGTCGCCGGTAAGTTCACCGAGGCGCGCCTCGGTCATGCCGAAAACGACCGAACCGATACCGGCCCAGTAAGCGCATCCGGCGCACATGCAGCAGGGCTCGACCGATGTGTACAGTGTACACCCAGTAAGGAAATTCCAGTCGTATTTCTGTGCTGCATTGCGAGCAAGGTTCGCCTCTGCATGCCCTGGGCCGCCCTCGGTGGTAAACGCATTCTGGGATTCGAGAACCACGTTACCCTCTGCATCGACCAGAATGCTGCCAAACGGGTGATTGCCATTCTCTCTCGAGCGCCGGGAAACATCGATCGCCATCCGAAGAAAATCAAGATCTTTACGGCTGTCAAAACCCATCCAACGCTCCCTTGTTCACCAATTCTGGGGTTATGGCTCCCCCGGATCGAGTCAAATTTTGCTTTCATATTGTAAACAATAATTATTGAAAATGTAAACAATTTCCAAACCAAACCACTCTTCTCAACAATTCTGGTGGCGCACGAGAAATACAAGCCACAAGCATGCAATTGAAATTGCAGTGGTGGTTTTCGGAATATCAAATTACGCGAGCGAAACTCAAATTACCGGTACCGGAAAAGGTCGAATCCAGTGAAATCCCGTTGAGGCAGGAAACTGTAACAGCGAGGTAACCGCGGGTGTTGTTCGGTTGAATGAAACGCTCAACAAACAGTCCGTGACCCGATGTCAGACTGCAACCCAAACGCCTAGGATCGTAATCCAGTCAATTTTTCCCGCCAGTTCTGATTATCCAGAATCGCTCGGTTGACGACACCTTCGGGAACTTTGCCGGACAGAACATCTTCGACCGCCCGGATGTCCGCCGCCCCGATATTTGCAAAACACTGATCGGTCCAACAAAGGGAATGCGGCGTCAGGATGACGTTTTCCATGCCGTTGAGCGGATTGTCGGTTGATGACGGCTCCATTTCAAAAACGTCAAGGCCCGCGCCGGCAATCTGGCCGCGTTGAAGCGCGCTGATCAGTGCCTGTTCATCGACGATGGGTCCACGCGCCGTATTGATCAGGAATGCGGTCGACTTCATTTGACCAAGCCGATGCGCATTCACAAGGCCTTCTGTTTCATCCGTCAGCGGACAGTTGACCGTCACGAAATCGCCTCTGGTGAACACCTCATCAAGATCAACCAACTCGACGCCCAGGGACTGGGCTGTGGCAGGGTCCGCATATGGGTCGTGGGCAATGAACTTGAGGTCGAACGGCGCGGCCAGAGTGAACATCTCCGCGCCAATATTGCCAATCCCAACGGAAGCAAGTGTCAACCCGACCAGCCCCTGTCCCATGTGGGCGCCACGCCCAGCCCATCCGTCCGGGCCGCCGCGGGTTAGTTTGTCCTTGATCAGGAGTCGGCCCGAAAGGGCAAAGATGTAAGTCAGAATTGCCACGGCGACAGGGCGGCGGACACCACTTGGCGTAATCACCAGGGCCACGTCGTTGGCATCACACGCCGCCACATCGACAGTGTCGTAGCCCACCCCGAACCGAGCGATCAGCGACAACTGGCCGTCGCCGGGGAAACTGTCCGCGTCGAAAACAGCCGCCAGCAGAATAAGAGCATCAAAGCCTTTCACATCTTCCGCAGCAATCCGGCCGTCGGTGACCGGTATGAAGGCCCAGTCGATCGCGGGGTTTTCATCAAGCGGCGACAGATCGAAGGATGGAAACGCCGGCGATCCGTCAGGTTTCTCAAAATCAGCGCTCAGTGCAACTCGGATACGTTTCATGTTGACTCCATTCTCGACAATCCTTGACGACTTTGTTACTCAGTCAGGCCGTGTTGACCAGCGACCGGATCTGGGACACGCCCTCGCTCACGACACGGTGGAACAACCAGATATCGCCGGCGTAACAGATGAAGTCGCAGCCCTCGCCATTCAGCATCGCGGCTTCCTCCGGCGATCCGACCAGGCGTCCGACGCTCTTGCCGGCTATCCTGGCTGCCGTCATGATCCGGGCTACAGCATCGACAAACAGTGGGTTGTCGAACTCGCCGGGTATGCCCAGTGAATTGCTCAAATCGAAGTGACCGATCCACAGACAGTCCACACCGTCCATCGCGGCGATGGCCTCACAGTTTTCAACACCTTCCGCTGTCTCCAGAAGAGCAATGAAACTTGTCTTGCTGTTTGCGTATGCAATGGCATCGGTGACCGACCGCGGCTGATATTCGTCATGGGCTATGGCGAATGCGGCACCGCGCGTGCCAACTGGTGGATAGTTGATCGCATCGATGCAGGTGCGCGCCTCGTCCGGCGTTCCCAGCATCGGCGGAATGATTCCTTGCGCCCCGATATCGCAGGCGCGCGCAATATGATGGTTTTCCTTGGATGGCGGCCGCAGCAGGGTTGCAAGTCCCGCGTCATGAAGTGTGCGCAATACTGCCTTGGCGGTTTCAAAGGAGAAGCCGCTGTGTTCCATATCCAGAAAGACAAACTCGCATCCGGCTGATTTGAGGATTTGGCCGATGCCTGGTGTCGCGAATTCTCCTATGTAGGTTCCGACCTTGAGTGTCTTGTTGGTTGTCATGTCGCGAAAGGAAGCCATCAAAAACTCTCCGTAGTTCAATCAAAGGACTGTTTTCCTGTCAGCGAATCGCATCGCCACTCTTGGGGTCAAAGAATGTCGTACGTTCCAAAGCTACCGACAAGGTCACGTCGCGTGTGTCCTGCTCGCCCACATGGGCTTCCAGTTCCGCTATGAGATGATGGCCAGCCAGATGGAACGTGCCGTAGGAGCGTGATCCGGTCGGCTGGATAACCTCAAGGCTGGCGCGCAAGGTGCAATCGCCGCCTTCGGTGTGGGAGAAGTGCTCAGGCCGCACTCCCCAGATGAACTTGCCATCCTTCAATGGGGCCTCGCCCCGCGAGCCGTTGTTGACGACGAGGTTTTGTCCATCGGGCAGGGTCATGACCCCGCCCGCAACGGTTACGTCGACGAAATTCATCGGGGGTGAGCCCAGAAAGCCGGCCACATACGAGTTGTCGGGCCGTTCGAAGAGCTCCAGCGGGCCGCCGGCCTGTTCGATTTCGCCGTCTCGCAATAGAATGATCCGTTCAGCAAGCGTCATGGCCTCGATCTGGTCATGTGTGACGTAGATGAAGGTCTTACCCAGCTTGGCGTGCAATCGCTTGATCTCTTCACGCATCCCGTCGCGCAGTTTCGCATCCAGGTTCGACAGGGGTTCGTCGAAAAGATACAAATCCGCGTCCCTCACAATCGCCCTGCCGATAGCGACACGTTGGCGCTGACCGCCCGACAGTTCACGTGGAAAACGCTTCAGATAGTCACCGATATCGAGCAACCCGGCCGCCCAGGAAACCTGATGGTCAATCTCGGCCTGCGGCATCTTGCGGGCACGCAGGCCAAAGGCAATATTCTCGTAGACATTGAGAAAGGGGTAGAGCGCGTAGGACTGGAACACCATGGCGATGTTGCGCTCGCGTGGAGCCAGCCCCGCGATGGAGCGTCCGCCCAGCACAATGTCGCCACCTGAGATTTCCTCAAGCCCGGCGATGGACCGCAACAGTGTGCTCTTGCCGCAGCCGGATGCGCCGACCAGGACGACGAATTCACCTGCCGTCACGTCTATGGACACGCCTTTCACGGCATGAACATCGCCGTAATACTTGTTGATGTTAGTCAAGCTGAGATCTGGCATGTCCTATCCTTTGACCGCACCCATGGAGATGCCACGTACGATGAAGCGTTGCATTGTTCCGACCACCACGATCAGCGGCAACACGCCGAGCATGCTCAAGGCGCCGATCTTGGACCAGAATGTCGATTGTGACCCGAAATAGCCCGTGACCTTCACCGGATATGTGACGACGTCGGACCGGCTCAGGATCAGCGCGAAGAGAAAATCGTTCCAGGCGAAGATGAAGGTGAAGACGGCGGTGGCAAACAGGCCCCCCTTCGCCATCGGCAGCAGGACTTTCCACAATACTGCCCATCGCGAAAGTCCGTCGACCAGTGCGCTCTGTTCCAGTTCCAGCGGGACTTCCTGGATATATCCACGCATCATCCAGATCACGTATGGCAAGTTGAACGCCGTATAGAGAATGATCAGGCCGGTATAAGTATCGACAAGCTTGAACCCGACAAACAGCAGAAACACCGGAAAGGCGACGCAGATCGGTGGGATCATGCGCTGGGAGATGATCCAGATCGCCAGATTGTCACCACCGGTCTTGTAACGGACGATCGAATAGGCTGCGATTGTGCCAAACAACATCGCGAAGACCGTCGAGACACCGGCGGTGACCAGACTGTTCCAGACCGACCATGCGTCGCCATCGGTGAACAGGGTTACGTAACTGGAAAACTGGACATTGGAAGGAATCCAGACCGGTGGAAATGCGAAAATCTCTTCAGGAGTCTTTACCGAAATAGCAGCAAGCCAATAGATCGGAAACAGAAACAGCAGCGCCACCAGCAGTGCACAAATTACGCGAATGGCAAGCCGCCAGCCTTTGTCCCAGCGGATCATCGGGCCACCTCCACCCGGCGCAAGGCCGCTACAACAATAACTGTCAGAATTAGGATCAGGAGAAATGCGATCGCCGATGAATAACTGGTATCAAATTCTCTGAACGCAATTTTGTAGGCGTAGATCGAAATTGTTTCGGTACGTGTCCCGGGCCCACCCTGGGTCATTGTCCAGATCACGTCGAACACCCGGAAGAGATCGAGCGCCCGTATCAGAACGGCTATGAACATCACCGGGAGAATTGCCGGCAGGACGATCTTGCGGAACGTGATCCAGCGGGAGGCCCCGTCGATCTGTGCCGCTTCGAGTTGCTCCTTGTCCACATTCGAAAGCGCGGCAAGCAGAATCAGGAACATGAACGGCGTCCATTGCCAGACTTCGGCAACCAGGATTGCAGGCCATACGAGCACCGGATCGATGGTCCACAGAAGCTTGATGTCCGCTCCGGCGATCCAGCCGATTACCTGGTTGATCGGACCGAATCGCTGATCAAACATCAGCCGCCATGTCGCGCCCGCGACCACCGGCGATATCACGGTCGGCAGCAGAATGATCGCAACAAGGGTGTTCTTGAAGGGCAGTTTTTCCAGAAACAGAAGCGCCAGAAGATATCCGAAGACAAGCTCCAGCGGTAGCGCGACAACCGTGAAAGCGACAGTATGCAGGATCGATTCCCAAAGCCTGCCATCCTCGAAGAGTCGGGCATAGTGGACAAATCCCTGAAAGCTCGTGTCCTGGTCGAACATGTTGATGTTCTGAAAGCTGGTCAGTATCAACTTGATGAACGGGTATAAACCGATCAGCAGGATGACCAGGACCGCGGGGGCGATCAGCAGATATTTGAAGATCCCCTCCTGCTCCAGCCGCTTGGCCAATGTCAGATCCGCGTTCATCGATAATTCCTTCATTGAGGCGTTCGGGCCGGCATTAACCGGCCCGAACGTGAGCGTCGGTTACTTCGGATAGGCGTTTGGCTTACTCGCCCAGTCCGTATAGACCCGGCGCTGTTTGTCGGCGCCAATCCGTTGCGTCAGCTTGTCCCATTGGGCAGCCAGATCATCCAGAATTGTCTTCGGGTCATCGCCCGCCCAAAGCCGGCCGACAGCTTGCCGGATGCCTTCCTCGTAACGGTCGGTCTGAAGGAGCGACAGATCGAGCAGGCCGGTTTCGGCACCCGCTTTCAGCACATCGAGATACTCACCGGCATTCGACCAGCGGGACCGATACTCAGGGTTCGAGAAATGGCTGGTGCGGAACGGATCACGCAACGCGAACGGCAGTTGCACCCGTTTCAGGCTTATCTCTTCGCTGTTCATCCATTGAATGAAGAGATAAGCCGCTTCCTGGTTCTTGGAACCGGAGGCAACGGCCAGCGAGAATCCGGCGGCAAGTTCCGGGGTGCCGCCTGGCGGAAGTGCATAACCGATCTTGTCAGCAACCTTGGTCGGCGGAATCCAGTTCAGCGCCTCCGTGCCCTTACCGTAACCGGCGGCCCAGCGGCCTACGGGCGGCCAGGAGATAGTCATGGCGAGTTCACCGGACAGGAGCCCGTTGAAAGGCTCGATGAAGCCCCATTGTTCAACGCCCTTGGGCATGAACTTCACTTCCGCAAGCATGTCGTTGAAGACTTTGAGGCCAGCGGCGGAATTGACCGTCGCTTTCATGGTGTCGGTATCGAAGAACTTTCCACCCTCGACGCGGAAGCGTTCCTGGAACATGAAGTGAGAATTTCCAGGTGCGCTGATCATGCCGGCGCCGTACATCTTCGGCGCGTATTTGTCGGTGATGAACTGCCCGATTTCCTGGAACTGCTTCCAGGTTTTGGGCGGCGCCAGGTCGTAGCCATGCTTGGCCTTGAAGGCCTTCATATTCTCCGCATCTTCAAAGATATCTTTGCGGTAGTAAAGGATCAGCACGTCGCCATCGTCCGGGAAGCCGTAGATCTTGCCTTCAACCTTCATCTGGTTATCCCGGTAGACGGGCGCGATCTTGGTCAGTTCTTCACGGAAGCCATACTTGTCGACATAGTCGTCGAGCGGTGTAAGCGCCCCTGCGATTGCCAGATCGGCCATCTGGTTCGGCAGGACGTTCAGAACGTCGTAAGCCCCCGTGCCGGCGCGGTGCGCCTGCATGGTTTTTGTGAACATCTCCGCCAGGGGCGACTCGATTACATTGATCTTGATGCCGGTGAGTTTTTCCCACATGGGCCCGGTGAAGTTTTTCGGATCAAGCGGCTGAAGACCGGCTTCATAAAAGACATTCAGTGTTGTGCCGGAGTATTTCTTGGCAGCCTCGGCTGCCCTGTCGGCGGCGCTTTGCGCGCTTGCCGTCATTGTGGTTATCGAAAGGGCAAACGCAGAAACGGATATTGCCGTCAGCACCCTTCGCACGAGTTTCGAGATAGTCATCGTTTCCTCCTTGGTGTTGGGCCTTTAACCGGCCTGTTGCGGATCGCATATCTTTTTCACTGAAGCCAACACGGCCTCAGGGTCGAACACACGATCAAGCCAACCCTCGTTGAAAATCAAAGGTTTGGCGTCGTCGATGGCAAGAAGCGCGCCATCGGAAAATTTGCCGCCAGGAAACGCCCCGAAGGCAATTGAAAGCTCGATGTTAATATGACCGAGCATGAAATCCATCGCAGCCTGTTCCGGGACACCACGACTGACCGCTTCATCGACCGCATCACGCATAGCCAGGCACAGCGTCGCGCCGACTGTTTCTGACAGAGCCGGTTCCAGAATAGCCAGTTGCTCGACCGTGCAGCGATGCGAACGGTTCACAGGCGCATAAATCGCGCGGGCGACGTCCTCGCATTTCCCGTAGTGTTCTTCGGGACCCTGCATCAGTGCACAGACAATGTTCTGCCTGGCCAGCACGCCACCGAAATAGTCGTTCTGGGCTTCAACAGTATCCTGATACTCGAAGACCGATGGGTGGCAGGGATGGGTGACAAAATAGGTGACGTCGCTGCGTTCCGGCATCTCGCCGGCGTGGGGTGCCGCGGCATCGAGCACGATCATGGCGGTTCCCGATTGAACGTTATCAATGATCGAGTGCGCCACCGTGCCGATCGCTCTGTCAGGCACGGCAAGAATCACGGCATCGGCACCGGAAATAGCCTGACCCGGTTCAACGCAATCGGCACCGATCGCATCCGTCAGGCGATCGCGGCCTTCCGGTGAAATTTCAACGTGGTCCACGTCGAACCGAGCGGATTGCAGGTTGGTCGCAAGCCGGACGCCCATCTTTCCACCTGCACCAAGTAATGCGATTTTTGTCATGCTTTCCCTCCTATGCAGGTATTCTCACACCCCTGCTTTATCTGTTCAAAAATATTCTGATTGCCCATCTGCCCGCCCTTCAGCGCGATTTGGAATCCGGCAAGATTGGTGTCATGCGAATGGGCCTGACAAAGCGCCACGCCGGGGGCTATCGGCGCAAGTGCCGTCAGTGCAAAAACACCGAGCGTGGATGCCCCGTAGCTTGACGTGTCGCCACCGGCGATCACACCCCGTGTCAGCCCTGCCTCACGCACCACCGACCCCAATACCTGGCCGAGGCCACGGCCAATTTCAGCGTTCACCTCTTCGCCCAATCTCCCCGACTGCCGCACGGCGGCATTGAACTCATTGGTGACGGGATCGTCGGGGCCGGAGGAAGAGTAAACAATAGGATCATTACCCTGGTTCAAACTTGCAAGCGCACGGTCGGTTGCCCGTTCGATTTCCGCTCGCCAACTCATTTCGTCAACGGCACGGGCGGGATTGATGCGGATAGGGTCAAAACCGCGCGCGGTTGCGTGTGCAATCTGATCAGCGGTCACAGGCGAGCACGAGCCGGAAACAACCATAATCCGGTCAACCTCACCAGCGTCTGACGAGCTGACACAATCGGGCAGATCACCGGTGGCGCGCCAGTGCGCGCAAAGTGCATACTCGAGCCCCTGGGAGCCGATGGAGAAAAGTCCTTCGCCCCGGTTGTCCCAAACAAGCCGACCGGCTTCGGCGAGTGTTTCCTGGTCGAGAATGTCTATTGCCACAAGCCGGGCGCCTGCGTCACGCGCTTCACTGAGAATGCCATGCCCCTTCCCGGCCTTGAGCGACAACACATCGATGAGTGCGGATGCCATTTCCGTTTGCCGGCGCAGATGAGCGAGAACATCGGCCTCTTCCATTGGGGTGACCGGATGCCGGCTCATGGTTGGATGGCGGTCCAGCCGGAAGGTTTCGTCGCCCACGGTCGCAAACAGGTTGCCAAAGATCTGATAGCGGGCGATTTCGGGTGCGGCGATCACCAGAGGCATCCACTGGTTATCGAATATGGCTTGCGACAGCTCGGCCGCCCTGCCGATTGACCCGACTTCCGGGGAGGAATCCAGAGTGGAACACACCTTATAGTGGGTAATCGGCGCACCGATATCTGCCAGGGCCGCGAATATCGGTGGCAGGTTTTCATCCATCCATTGCGGTGATTTGGTGCGGGCCACACCGGCAATGCCGATTCCGCGGTAGCCGGCAAACATGCCCCGTTGTTCAGGAGTAGGAATATCGAAAAACAACACCGACGGCAGACCGGCAAATGTCAGCACTTCCATGACCGCCGAGGCGCCTGTGTAGTCGTCCCCGTACCAGGCAACCAGCGGTCCTTCGGGCAGTTTCTGGTGAAGATCGCCGGTCATGACGCACTGGCCTCCAGCGCTCGGGACAACTCATTGTTGCTTGCGGCAGCCGTGGCCAGCGGAACCCCCTCGATTGCCGCCTGCCAGGATTGCCTGAGACTGGCGGCGCCCGCCGCCGGACCATCGGGGTGGGCCATAATACCGCCGCCCGCTGCATAGATCAGGTCAGCCGAGCCGAGCCGCGCAAATGTTTCCGGTGGCTGGGTGACCGTTTGACCTGAGGAGAAGACCGGCATGGCCAGGCATGGCTTGTCAGCGAACAGCGGTGTCAGGCAGGCTGCTGCCGACGCAATGACGCTGTCATCGCTCTCACAGAACTTGTTGCTGAGACCGTTGACATGCATATGGTCGGCGCCAGCCAGCCGCCAGATCTTCTGCCAGGCCACGTAGGACCATCCCAACATGGGATGGCGCGACAGGTAGCCCCAACCATTGCGGTGGGCATGAATGGGAAGCTGTGAATGACGGCCTACCTCGATCATGCCGACAAGCCCCACCGAATTGAGACTCGCCATGACGCAGGTTCCGCCCAGCTCCAGTACAAGGTCGTGGCGGCGACGCATCTGATCGAGATCGCCGGTGATATTGAAAGCGAACATGGGTTTGCGCCCTGAACGCTCGGCATGGTTGTTGATTACGCGCATTACCGCTTGCGCCCGGTCCTCAAACGGACAGGAAGGGCCGTCTGATTGCAGTTCATCGTCCTTGATGAAATCGAGATCCGCCTCAATCAGTGTGCGGGTAAGTTGCGCGGTTTCCTCAGCGCCAAAGCCAACGCTCGGTTTGATAATCGTGCCAATGATAGGACGCCCGTGCACACCGACCAGTTCTCTGGTTTTGGCAACACCGAACCGCGGGCCCGGATAGGCATCGCCGAACGCGGCCGGCAAACGGATATCCTCGATTCGAAGTCCGGAAAACTGTTTCAGTTCAAAAAGGTTTCCGGCAACCGTTGCCACAAGGTTGGGGAGTGATGCACCGATATTGGCCAACGGCCAGGAAAGCGTGACTCTGGCAATAGTGATCGGATCGCCGGTCTCCATGGCACCGGGAAGGGATGGCGAGGCTGCAGTTCCAATAGCTTCAAACGCCTCTACCCGCGCGGCCGAACGTGCCTTCAATTCCGGCGTTTCGCCGGGAATGGCCACGAACGTCCCGGAAGACTGCTCACCGGCCATTACGTCGACCGCCTGGCGCGGATCGACGCTTGTCTCAACGGTATAATCCGCCTCTATGCGATCGGGTGTTTGAAGGCGCTGCGACATCAATCGGATCTCGGAAGAGTTGCGAAGAGGATCGCAAATGGATCGAGTTTTACGGTCGCATCCGTTTGCGAACCCGGCTTGTCTAGCCAATCGGCGTCACAGACCGCCGCTTCAAACGTCGACGCATCGAGAACCCGCACACGGGACGGATTGGAAAGACCAGTCAGGGACAATTGGGCTGTCTCGCTGCCCAAGTTGGCAACCATGAGACGCACCGTGCTCGCCTCCCGGGCGGCAACCCCGTGCAGTCCTCCCGGCAGGTTTTCAATTGCACATCTGGTCTTCCCCTGCAGAGCCGCCGCTTCGCGAACCACATGATAAATTGGATAGACAACGGCTTCCGGTTTCTGGTCGAAATACGGCCTTGAAACGGGTTGGGTTTCGCTGACAATCCCGAATGGTCCCGAGGGTGCGGCAAGTGCCATACAGTCCACCTGATGGCCTTCGCTTGCCGCCATTGCACCAACCGCGAACGCCGCACCGAACAGGCCTCGTTGCCTGGGATCGAACATGGCCATGGTCTGTCGCACCTGGCCGGGGTTGTCGGCAACCGCCGCGCCATAGGGGTTCGACCGCATGGCGATCGATACAAGCCCCAAACAGTAGGGTTTCCCCTGGCCCAGCGCCTGGGCGCTCGCGAACACCTGTGGAAGGGCCTCGAGCGTCTCCAACACGGACATGTCGTCAGAGGCGTGGACAATCGCCGTTGTCCCGTGGCTGATAAAATCGCAGGCGCCGGAGTCCGGCCGGCAACGATTGAACTCGGTGAAGTTGGTCAACACCCCGCCGCCGATCCGTGCCTTCGGAAACAGGGGTCGTGCTGCGGCCAGGGCATCGGCTGGCGTCGGGCCGTCCGGCCAGGGCCCGGAGGGCTGGTAACTTCCAAGGTATGCTTGCGGTAATGCCAACACTTGCTGCGGGGCAAGCCGTCCTGCCTCAAGCATCAGACTTGCCGTGGCGATTTCGGCGGCAGGATCTTCTTCGCCGGGGACCACAATCTCAACATCGACCTGCGCATCCATCTCCCGGCCCAGGGCACCGGACGCCGACAGGAAGTCGAGCCGATGTTGCGGCCCGGTTCTAACCTGCAGTGAAGTGACACCGGTCTGACGCACGAGGTCCGTTTGTTCCGGCGCGCACATCCAGCCGTCTTCCACGGCGAGGGCTATTCGAGGAATGGTTTCCTGCAGCGGTGAAATTGCAAGACCAGGAGATTTATCTGCTGAATCCCGTTTCGGGTCACCAGCGACCGTCAGGTCGATTTTCTGACGCACCGTTTCGCCGGCCGCCAGGGTGTAAGTGAACGGGTAGACCAGCGGTACGCAATAGGTCTTGTAGGAAGCATCGGTCCAATTGCGTTGATCCTCCATTTCGAAAATCTCGCCGGTGAATGTCAGGTCAACATCGACGCCGGCCACGTTGTGTTTCATCCCAACAATGTCCATTGCCGGCTGGTCCGGAGAAATCAGTTGGGGAAAGCGTGTCGCCTCGGCCGTCGCGTCGCTGTGGCGCAGCTCAAGCGGCGTGCCGGCAACACCGTCGATGGGATGCAGGACTGTGAAGCCTGCCCGGTTGGTTGCAAACTCGACCTTGGGCGTCATTTCAAGTTCGGCGCTTAAGGTTCCCGCAGAAGTGGCACAAACCTCCAAACGACAGTCGAGCGCTCCTTCGTCGACCGAGAATCGTAGGGTGTAGCGTACGTCGTCATCGCCTTGTTCCAGATGTTCATCGTGGACAACCTGTGCCAGCGTGATCCAGTTGGGATCTCTGATCGGCCATGCAATAGCCCGAACCACTTCCACACCGCGCCACTTGATGGACCGCACGCTCTCGCCGTCGAGCACAAACGTGAATCCGCCTGTTTCAGCCAGGCGAACAGGCGATGTGGTTTCCGGACTCCCGAACTCTGCGACCAGTCGGTCAATATTCGCCATTACGCCTCCCTCAGACGGACGTTTTAGTTTGACCTGGCGTCAACCCCGTTCAGGTTCTTCTCCAGATCGTTGTATGGAGCTCAGCGCGGATCGGACCGCGGAGAGTCAGTTATCCTCCAGTTTCTCCTTCTCCGGCCGGTCTTCATCTCGATGGTAAAGCGCATTGGCGCGGTACAGATGATCCGACATTTTCTTGGCCGCGGCTTTGGGATCCCCCTTTGCGATCGCTGCCAGAATGCCGCGGTGCTCTTCGATCGTCAGTTTTTCGAGGCCAGGTTTGCGAACAAGGTCAACATGAAAATGGGTCAGCCAGCTGAAGATGGCCTCACTCAGCGACGCAAAAATCGGATTGCCGGAGATTGCTGCGATCTCCTTGTGAAAATGCCCGTCGTAGATCAGGAAGTCCTTTGAGTCCGGGTTCGAAGCTTCCTGGCGGTCGACGATTCTTGTCAGGCGAGAAACGTCCTCTTCGGTGGATTCACGCGCAGCCATGCGCGCCATTTCCATTTCAAACACCACCCGCGCTTCCTTCAGATGTTCCAGATTTGCCGGTGAATGTTTGAGCAGATGGCGCATGGTTTCGCCCATCTGCCCGACCGTGCGGGTGAATGACGGTTCAGCCACACGGGGTCGCTCGCCATGGTTGATTTCAATGAGCTCCATGCGCTGGAGGTTTTGCATTGCCTCGCGAATGGCCGGACGACCAACCTCGTAAGTGCGCATCAGTTCGCGTTCAGACGGCAACTGATCTCCCGGTGCGTAGCCCGACCCGCGGATGAGGTCCAGCAAGTGCGCCTGAACGTCGTCGGACAGTTTGCGTCGCTTAATAGGGGCATCTGGTATACTCATCATACCAGTTAAGACGAAACAAACTCCTGTTTCAAGGGGCAATCGTATTTTCGAACGTCATGGGGCCAAAGACAGCACGACCGACGATAGACAGAGGACCTCTCGTTTCGGGTGCACCATGGTTTGCACTGACCGTTGGTCAAAGCACTGAAATCATGCCGCCATCCACATACACAATCTGCCCATTCACGAAATCTGACGCGCTGGAGGCCAGATAGATCGCCGTTCCGGCAAGTTCTTCGGGCTTGCCCCAGCGGCGCGCCGGCGTGCGCGACTTGACCCAGCCGTCAAACGCCGGATCGGCGGCCAGTTGTTCATTCATGTCGGTGAGCATGAAGCCCGGCCCGATGCCATTGGTCTGGATGCCATGTGCCGCCCATTCGCTGGCCATAACCTTGGTCAGCATTTTCAATCCGCCCTTGGCCGCAGCATAGGGGCCGATCGTTGATCGAACGTGTTCAGATGTTATGGACGCGATATTTATGATTTTCCCCACACCTCGCGGGATCATTCGTTTGGCCGCCTCTCGGCCAATCACGAACGCCGAGGTAAGGTTTGTGTCCAGAACACGCTGCCAGTCGACCGTTTCCAGGTCCACCAACGACTCGCGGTGGTTCACCCCTGCATTGTTGATGAGGATATCGATTGCGACATTATCACGGTCAAATCTCTCAAACGCAGACACGATCGCTGGCTCATCGGTAACATCAAAGCAGGCCGCCAGGGCATCATGTCCGGCGCCAACAAACTCCCGCTCGGCTTTTACCAGGCTTTCCTCGTTCGTCCCGTTGAGGACGATGCGCGCACCCGCACCAGCAAGGCCGTGCGCCATGGCGCGGCCCAGGCCGCGTGAAGAACCGGTCACCAGCGCCGTCTTGCCGGTAAGATCGAAAATACTGGGAACCATTCATTCCTCCTTTTTTTAGCGCATCGTCCGAACGCCCGATGTCACCGCTTGAGCCGTATGGGCATTGTCACATTATCCGACAACGGTCCTGGGACGGGATTCTCCATCTCCAACCTATGATCTCACCGCGTGGACGGCCCTTGGCCGCGGCATGCCAATTGCTATACATTATCGCGGCTAATGACATAATGACGATCCGACGTTGTCAGAAAGACCGCAAGCTGGCTGACAGCGCAAATTCTTGTGCGTATTTGCACCATAGAGGTTTCTGAATGAAGCTTTCGAGAGACCCACGCGCCAACGGTCATCCGGACTTACTGACAGGCGACATCAACGAATCTGCCATTGCCTGGACCGGAGACCAGCATTATCGCGCTGTCTTCAAGCCCAGAGGCAACCCGGAAACCCCGCTGCTGGGCATATATCCCATGGGTTCGCCCTGTGATCATAGCCTGGTGGGCATGTTCGACCTGGCTGCCGAGTTACTCGCCGAGAACGATGGTCCGGCAATGTACCAGGTGCCGTTCTCAGGCTTTACCGATCACCGCGGGATGGAGGCATCGGGCCAGGGTTTTTCCAACGCCTACAAGTTCACGACCGCCTGGACGGTTCAGGGAACCATCGGCCTGATGACGCCGTTTGGCATCGTGGCCGGCGGTGGTTGTGACAAGACGTTTCCGATGATCATCCATACGATGGGCCTTGAGCCCTATCGCTATCTTCCATGGGCATTGCTGCACGCAGGCCATAGGTCGGTAGGCAGACTGCCCGACGGCCGGGAAGTCACGATCGGTGATCTTGCCATGACCCGGATTCGGCATCTCAATGGTCATGCGGACGACGCGGAGCTCGATCTCGTCCGCCGGCACGCGGTGACCGATGTCGGTGTCTGCGAAAATCTGGCGTCGGCCATGTCCAATTACGTGGCCCTGTGCTGTGGCGGTTTCATCCTGGCGGGCGAAGATCTCCATGCTGCCAATACCCAGGGACGCATGGCACTTACCCGCCAAACCATCGCGCTCTATCGAACGGCGCTGGAAAAAGGGATCGTGCCGGCGGACACTATCGGTCCGGACAATTTCCAGAACTTCATGCGCGCCATTGCCCTGTTTGGACTGTCGACGAACCTGCCGCTGCACCTACCCTGGATGACTCATTCCTGGGGCATCAAGCACACACCGACCAGCATCTGGCGGGGAATGGAGCAAATGCCGTGGATCAGTGATTTGCAGCCGGTGGGAAAATATCCGGTCAATCACATTGGATCCATGCTCCCGAGCGTTATCAAATATCTCGTCGCCGAAAATGTCCTGAACGACGTTACATCCATCTTTGGGCCGAAATTGTCTGAATTGTACAAGTCGGTGCCGGACATTGAATTCGACACGCAAAAAATATTCTATCCCGTTGAAAGGCCGATGGCATCGCAACCACAGATCGTGTTGTATCGAGGGAATCTGTGCCCGGATGGTTCATGGGTGAAAGAGTCAAGTTCAATGCGGCACAGCAGTGACTATCAAGTCCAGGTTTGCGCCACACAGCGTGAATTCTTCGATGACACGCAGAACGCGACAAATCTGACCAACAGGACCTGCTACGTCATTACGGGCGACCATTCGACGATAGAACTTCTGTCGGCCAACTTCGCGATCATGGCCGCAATGAATAATGATCCGGAATTGGACATTGCGCTGCTTACGGATCAAAGAACGTCCGGTTTCGCCGGTGCACGCGCAAAAGCCGCTTATCATCTGCCCCGCAATCGGCTACGTCAGCTCAAGAATGGCAACCGGGTGCGATTCGCGCCTGAGACCAGAACGATTGATCGCATTGATGACAGTGGCGTGCCACTGGACGCTGAAATGGATGCGCTTGCAGCATCCTATGTTGAGCCTGACTGGCCGAAGACAGGCACCGTCAAAGATCTCATCAACACACACCTCAGCAGCGCCAATGACGGCAGTGCCATATATTAGGGTGCAAACTTCAAGCAACGAATTGGAAAGTTCCAATCGGATCGCCCGCGAAGGTGGGAACAGATTTTTGCTCCTGTTGCTGATATCGATTGCGACAATTTTCCCGCTAGAACAGGCTATGTCAGCAAATGAAAACACTTCGAACTCGATGGCCGAGGATATCCATTTCGTCTTCCATGAAGATGGGCTCCATAGTGTTTCTGGAGATCTCCTGATTGAAATGGGCCGCAGCTATACGCATTCTACGTTGCGTCACACATTTTCCTCATTGGGAGACAAAACTGGCGTAAATTTCAGAGTTGAAGTCCCTGGATCTGAGGTGGATGGTCAGTACCGCATTTCCCAGGACCACGATATATTGATATCAGTTTACGTTGGTTCAGACGGAAAGGTCTCTGAGATTAGGGGATGGCATGGAGTGACAGATACTGCTGGAAATACAAATGGTTCAAACGCTGTGAAAGCCATTGACGGCAATATGGCTAAATGTATCGTGTCTGAGACGAACGACTACATGCATTGCCAGTCCAGTTTCTCTCCAAGAGTGCTTTACATGATAGACAATCATTACAGTCAGGGTGATGAGTGCACGGGCACATCGTTCCAGAATTTCGACGAGAACCAAGGTCTAAGTTTTATCGCAGACTGCGCAATAATTGGAGGGTTGGTAGTCTCTCCGAATTAGCCGTCAGCGTGACGTGCTTCCCTGAAAACCCAACAATTTGTGGTTAGTCTTTTCCTGAATTGAGGCTCTACCCATCTTGGGATCACGCGACGCCGAAATTTCCGGGGTTTTTGCTCATGGCAACGCCGCAGCCTGTGGGCAGGACAGACGCCAAGGTTAGTCCGGTTGCACGTTGCGACCACGCTAACCCGCCGGCTAAAGTCTCCCCAGACAAAAATCAACGAGAAGCCGTCATATGATGATCCTGAGAAATCTGGTGCTCCTATCACTTGCCATGCTTGGCGTGGGTTTGGCGGTTGAAACCGTATTCAGTTCGGGCATGAAACTCGAGTTTACTCCCGGCATCGTGTTTTTTGCAGCGGCAATAGCGGTTGCCGTTGTCGTTTTTATAGGAATAAGGGCTGAAAGGCTCCCCTTGCGCAGCTGGTATGCCTTGCCGCTCATCATCTGAGAGCGTCGCCAAATTCTCATCAAATTTTGAGAAAATGGTGCCGCATGGGTGACTCGAACACCCGACCCCCGCATTACGAATGCGATGCTCTACCAACTGAGCTAATGCGGCCCAAAGGGAATGGGCTTCTGATACCCTTTCCCGATCCTGTTTGCAACACGCAACAATCGTATCGCCTGTAAGGTTAATCGAACCAGTTTCGCGATCCGTTCTTTTTGGGTTCAGGGCCCGGATCGTCGGGCGCCCGTGGAATGACGATGGCCTCGTCTTTCTCTCCCGTGTCGTCAACCACATCAGGCAGCGCTTCCGCGGCGGCAGCCGATGTTTCCAGAACAGGTGGTTTTTCTGTGACCGGCTCATCGTCATCGGTTGTGGCGGTGTCGGCCGTTTCGGGCGCCATTGCGTTGTCCTGAACAGCACTTGCGGCGCTCGTTTCCTTTTCAGAGTCAGTGTCGTCCGCAGAGTCGGCTTTGTTCTCGCCGTCGCCACTGCCCGCCTGATCCTCGACCTTGTTCTCGACCGTGTCTTCCGCAACCGGGCTTTCGTCCGGACCGGCAGACATGGAAGTTTCTTGTTCGGCGTCGGGTTGGCTTTCCTGGACTTCTGCGTCCTCAACCGGATTGATGACCAATGCGGCATCCGCCGGGTCGGGTGGACCCTCCGCTGCCGCCGTCGCGTCCAGATCATGGTCTGCGCTGAATTCCAGAGCGTCCAGCAACTCCGCAGCGCCATGATAGGCCAGGCCCTCCACCGGAACCCGCCACTCGAGAGCATCGAGTTTGCCCGAAACCGGTGAAACCGGCGACCATGCTTCCGCGACGTAGCCATCTGCCGTCCAGGCGGGATCACGCGGTGCCCGCACGGCCCGCGCGAGCCATTCGCGCACCTTGCCGCGGGCGGCATTTTCACCGTCTTCGATTTCAGCCATCAGCAGGCAAACGCGCGACTGCAGCTTTTCATCGAGAAGCGGAGACAGAACGTTGCGGGCTTCCTTCCATTCTCTGGCCTCGATCGCCGCCCGCGCCACCGCCACCGGCCCTTCGATCGTGTCGGGCAGCTTTTGCGCGAGGGTCTTGACGCGCTTGAGCCTGTCGCGCGGCGAATCTCCCGGTCGTGCATGCGCATAGACTTCCGCGAGATCGGGATGAGGCGCCAGTTTCCAGGTTCTCTCGAGGACGCGCGCCGCCTTTTTCGTATTGCCCTGCGACGCCAGAATGCGGCCCGCAATTACCGCCGCCTGCACCAGGGCCGGTGCCAGTTTATGGGCATCGAGCGCCAGCACCAGCGCCCTGTCCGTTTCGGCGTCTTCGATGTCCATGGCCTGGGCCACCATCAGAACCGCCTTCTGGCGGGCCGCATCCGGTTTCTCCACAAGCTTGTTCAGGCGCGCGGCTTCAAGCGTCCGTGTCGCCCCTTGCCAATCGTTATCGGCCGACTGCATGGCAAGCACGGCCAGGGTCGCCCAGGCGAGTTCCGGCTTCTCGCGCATGGCTCGCTCGGCATAGCCCCGCGCGGCTTCTGTATCGTTGTCGCGCCGGGCCTGGACGAACAGTCCATGCAGCCCCAGCGATTCGGTCTCCGGCGCTTGCAGCATGGCCTTGAAGACCCGGGTGGCGGACGCCTGGTCGCCATTCAGCTGAGCCGCTTGCGCCTTCAGCATCAAGGTCAGGGGCTCGTCGCGCAGCAGGTTCGCTGCCTGTTCTGACAGCTTGTTCGCGGTCCGGCCATCGCCCGCGCCAACCGCAATCATGCCCTGGCTCAACGCGTTGTAGCCCTTTTGGCGGCGCCTCGATCTGAAGAAGCCGCTGATCGATCCCGGCGCGCCTAAGATCCGGCGTACCACCGACCACAGGCTCAGCACCAGCACGATGAACGCAGCCACGACGGCGGCGGCGAACATGACACTGGTTTGTATCTCATAACCAAGCCAGGTCAGGGTCACAGCCCCGGGCCGGTCGGCAAACCACGCCATGACAAACGCCAGGATTGCGATGACGACGAATATGAAAATGGCACGCCACATGACTTCAGTCTCCCGTACGCGCCAGGGCAGCGAGCATCCGCTGATCGGCTTCGTCCAAAGCAGCCTCGGCAGTAAGCCGTGCCTCGGCAAGGGCAAGCCATGATGTCATGCCCGTCGACACGGGACCCGCGATCGACTTTGCGCCCTTTACCGCGGCTGCCAGGTCGCCGGATTTCAGATCGACTGCCATGCGGGCGGCAACGGACGCCTCATCCAGGGCATCGCCGGCGCCGGTCTTGCGGACTTTCACCACCGATTCGAGACGGGAAATCAATCCGCTGACCAGGTCATCGGTCTGTGACGCGGCCTCGCCGGAAGAATTGATCTCCGCCAGCACCGTCGTGAAACCGGTTGTCAGGTCATCGCGGGTCGCAATGCCGGTTTGCACATGAGGCTCGACCACCGCCACCAGGGGATCGCTCGGCACAAGCGACTTGAACGCTGCGAACTCGTTGGCAAATCCCCTGCCCGTTCCGACCGCGCGCCTCAGTCCGGCAAGCGCAATCGCCGCTGCCGCGCCGCGGGTCTCGCCGGGGCCGCCCAGACGGGTCTCGATGGCATCCAGCCGGCCGGACACATCTCCCTTCAGGTCTGCGATGCCCTGAGAATTGGCGGCAACCGGAAGGGCATCGATATCGGTTTCAAGTTTGGCCAGCGCCGTCTTGATTTCCGTCACCGCCGTTGACAACCCGCCGGCTGTTTCATCGAGGGTCGAGAGTTTTCCGTCAAGGCCGTCGGGCAGGCTTGCCTTAAGGTCTTCGGCGATGCTGTCCAGCCGCGACGACAGGGACGACAGCTTCAGTGCAAGAGCATTCACCGACGGACCGGCGTCGCCTTCCGCTGTGCTCTGGCCGATGGCTTTGACCGATGCCTCCATATTCTTTACCCCGGCAAGGGCCGCCTCCGCAGACGCCGTTGTCTGTTCCAGACGGGCTTCGAGCTTGCCTGCGGCCTCCCGCTGCCCGGACACCTCACCGGCCAGTGTCGTGCTGGTCGTGGTGATCTCGCCGACACGGCCTTCCAGAGCCTCAATCCGTCCCCCGTAGTCGGGCACCGCCTGAGTCTCGCTGGTTGATTCGGCAATTCTTTTTTCAAGGGCGTCGATACGCTGGGTGACGGCCGCCTGATCGGAACTCGAGGCGTTCCACGGGATCAGGTCGAGCTGGTCGAGACCCGCAATGATCACGAAGCAGACAAAGGCCCCCGCAGCACCGGCGCCCGCGAACGCAAGCATCCCGGTTTTCTCGTCCCTGGCAGTCGCCGCCGCCCGCGCCGGGCCCGACGACCCGGCCGGGTCTTTCAACGGGGCAGCCGTATTCCCGGCAGGGCGGGCCGGTTGCTTCGGCGTTGAATCCTTCTCAGGCTTGTCCGGCTTGCTATTGCCGGTCTCGGATTTTTCAGCTGCGGGTTTTTGCGTCACCGACTCATCCGCTGGCTGACCGGCCTTTTTAACGCCGGGCTTTTCTTGAACCGCGTCCTTTTTGGCAGGGGCCGGGGTCGCGGCGGCCGCCGTGCCGGCCTTCGCGATCTTTTCGGCTGCCGCGGTTTCTTTTTCTGCAGCCTTGGGGGTTTCGGCAGGCGGCGGATCTGCTGTTTCGGACGCAGCCTTATCAGCCGCCGGTTTGTCCGGAATTTCGGTTGCTTCCAGGTCGATCACAGGGGCCCGGGTGACCTTCTTGCGCGAGGCCGGCCCCGTCGTCCTGCGGGTCGTTGTCTTCTTCTGACCAGGTTTGTCCGACTCAGCCACGATACCGATACTCCATTTGCCGGCTGGAAAAGGGCGGCCGGCGCCACGCCCGTGATCTTATACCAAAAGCCAGCTATAAGACGAGTTGGTAATGCATACCAGTGCCGCAGCGTCGCAAGCCGGCCGTTCCGCGACCATCAATCCGGTCTCAACAGAGCCAGCATTCCTGCCAGATCGGGCGTTCTCGACGTCTGAACATTCGCGTCATGGCCCGACAACCCGTCGTGCACTTTCTCGGCAACAGCCCGCGACAGGCAGAACGCGTTCAGTGCGGCCGCGGCCGCGGCCAAGCCGGACCGGCACACCAGGTCGGTCCAGATCGCGGCGGTTCTCGGTGAAAACAGAAGCACACCATCCACGCCGCCTCGTTCCAGCGCTTGGGCTGTCGCGGTCTTCAGCCGGTCCACCGGCACGGCATCGTACAACACCGCCCGCTCGACCGCGTACCCGTGCGTGCCCAGCATGGCTCTCAGATCGCCGGCGACCTTGCTTCCGGTCGGATAGAGCAGCGGACCGCTTTCAGGATCGACCCGTTCGCGGACAAGAGCCACCAGTGCCGCAAGATCGCCCGCCGCACTTTCCACATTTGAGAAGCCGGCCTGTCTGGCCGCATCGCGGGACGCATCGCCAACCGCATACACCGGCAGGCCGAGGCATCCCGGGCCGACGCCGTCAACCGCGAGATACCGCATCCCGTTGGCACTGGTAACCAGCAGTCCCTGATATCGACTGAGTATCGGACGCGTGGTCTCCCTCGGCACGATCTCCAGCAGGGGTTCGACGATAACGTCGTGCCCGTCGTGCCGCAGCACGGTGGCAAGCTCTTCAGAGTCGCCGCTTGGGCGGGTCACAACGAGACGCATGGCCGCTCATCCAAAAAAGCCGGGGCCGCCGCGCGCTTTCAGTTCCCGGCCCGCGTCGGCTCCCAAGACGACTGCATCCTCGGCATTGCCGGTGCGTTGGGTTTCGTGACATGTCGTCCCGTCCGGGGTCAGGATCATGCCGCGCAACATCAGGCAGTCGGTTTCATCAAGCTCTGCCAAGCCCGCGATCGGGGTCCGGCATGAGCCGTCGAGTTCAGCCAGCAGTGCGCGCTCCGCCGAGACACATATCGATGTCAGCTCATGGTTGAGAGGCCGCAGAATCTCGGCCATGTGGTGGTCTGCCTCGCGGGCCTCTATGCCGATCGCGCCCTGGGCGACGGCCGGAAGCATGTCCTGGGTGTCGACGCGCTCGGTAATTTCGTGCTCAAGACCCAGGCGCCGGAGTCCGGAGCAGGCAAGAATCGTCGCATCGACGACCCCTTCGCGCAGCTTGCGCAGGCGGGTGTCGACATTGCCGCGGTACATGACCACCTCGATGTCCGGCCTGAGGCGCTTGATCTGAGCCTGCCGGCGCAGCGAGGACGATCCGACCACGGACCCGTGCGGCAAATCCCTGAGCCGGGACGCGACCGGGCTCAGGTAGCCGTCAAGCGGGTCTTCGCGCGGCAGCAGACAGTCGATCACAAGCCCGTCGGGCAGCGTTGTCGGCATGTCCTTCATCGAGTGGACGGCAATGTCGATTTCCCCTTCGATCAGTGCGGATTCGATTTCTTTTGTAAACAGCCCCTTGCCGCCGACCTCTGACAGGGGACGGTCCTGGATTCTGTCGCCGGACGTCTTGATGATGACGATCTCGATGGCATCGAGGTCGATTTCATGGGTGTCGGCAAGAAGACTGCGCACCTGTTCGGCCTGAACCAGCGCGAGCTTGCTGCCTCTTGTTCCAATTCGAATTTGTGGCGTTTGCAATGGAGTGTCCTCGAATGATAGACGGTGTGCCCAGGCGTAGGCGCGCACTATATCGCCACAGGCGCACACGCAAAGAAAATTCTGGAAGGTTCATGGACCCTGCCGCGCCCGAGCATATTGTCCTGGGGATAGAAACCAGCTGCGATGAAACCGCCGCCTCCGTGATCCTGCGTCAGGGCGATGGCGCGGGACGGATTCTTTCCAATGTCGTCTTCTCCCAACTCGACGACCACGCACCCTATGGCGGCGTGGTTCCCGAAATTGCCGCCCGCGCCCATATCGCCCATCTGGACACCGTGCTTGAGCAAGCCCTTGCCGACGCCGACCTCACGTTTGCCGATCTCGATGCGGTCGCCGCCACCGCCGGGCCGGGGCTGATCGGCGGCGTTATCGTCGGGTTGATGGCCGGCAAGGCCATCGCCCTGGTGCAGGATATTCCGTTGATCGCGGTAAACCACTTGGAGGGTCACGCCCTGACCGCGCGTCTGACCGACGGACTGGATTTTCCCTATCTGCTGCTGCTCGTATCCGGCGGACACACCCAGCTTCTGGTGGTCGAAGGGGTCGGCGATTACACCCGTCTGGGGACGACCATCGATGACGCCCTGGGCGAAGCATTCGACAAGACCGCCAAACTCCTGGGATTGGGTTACCCTGGCGGGCCGGCCGTCGAACAGGCCGCCGCTCGGGGGATGTCCGGCCGCTTCGACCTTCCCCGCCCCCTGCTCGGTAGGCCGGGTTGCAATTTTTCGTTTTCCGGCCTCAAGACGGCGGTCCGCCGCGCCGCGGAACAGGTTGCCCCGGTCACCCAAACCGACGTCTGTGATATCTGCGCCGCCTTCCAGGACGCCGTCGCCGACTGCGTCCGCGATCGCACCCAAACTGCCGTGACCGAATTTCAACAGAGGTTTCCCGGCACGCCCGAGCCTGTTCTCGTGGTCGCCGGCGGTGTTGCCGCCAATCAGGCCCTCAGGCAACGGCTCGGACAGGTGTGCGGCAAGAACGGGTTCCGGCTTGTGGCGCCGGCCCCTTATCTGTGCACCGATAACGGCGCCATGATCGCATGGGCCGGAGCGGAACGCCTCGCCCTTGGTCTGATCGATCAGCTCGATGCATCGCCCAGGGCCCGCTGGCCGCTCGATCCGGACGCCGAACCGGCACCTGGGGCCGGGGTAAAAGCGTGAATCTCGTTCCGGCATTTCACGTCCTGCCGTGACATTGCGGCCGGTCCGCGATAGCTATAAAGACTGGGTCTTGTCTTACGCGGGTGGACGGCTGTGAAATTTGAGCGCATTGGTGTTGTCGGGGGCGGTGCCTGGGGGACCGCGCTGGCGGGTGTGATCGCCCGCGCCGGTGGCAGGGCGCTTGTCTGGGCCAGGGAGGGGGACGTTGTCGACGCCATTAATCAGTCTCATGAAAACACGGTTTTCCTTCCGGGCATTCCGCTTCCCGCAAACATCACAGCCACCGCCGATCTCGCCGACCTGGGCGCGGCCGATGCGCTGCTGGTGGTAACGCCGGCCCAGGCGCTGCGCCAGGTATGCCTCGCGCTCAAGCCGTTTACCGGCCGGCATCAGCCTGTTGTCCTGTGTTCCAAGGGCATCGAGCAATCCTCCGGCAAGCTCATGAGCGAGGCCTTCGAGGAGACGGTTCCCGGCAGCCGCGCACTGATATTGTCAGGTCCGTCTTTTGCCGCTGACGTGGCCCATGGTCTCCCCACCGCGGTGACATTGGCGGGGCCCGACCAGACAGTGGTCCAGGCTCTGGCAGAGGCCCTTCGCGGACCGGCTTTTCGGCCTTACCTCTCCAGCGATGTTGTTGGCACCCAGATCGGCGGGTCGGTCAAGAATGTGCTGGCGATTGCCTGCGGCATTGTCGACGGCAAGCGGATGGGGCCGAGCGCACGGGCGGCATTGGTCACCCGCGGGTTTGCGGAGATGGTGAGGTTCGGTGTAACCCGGGGCGCCGACCCGGCAACCCTGAGCGGCCTGTCGGGTCTCGGCGATCTTGTGTTGACCTGTTCCAGTCCGCAATCCAGAAACATGTCCCTTGGGATGGCTCTGGGCGAGGGCCGCAGCCTGACGGACGTGCTGGGCGAACGCAATTCGGTGAGTGAGGGGGTTCATTCAGCCGCCATCGTCACCAGAATGGCCGCCGACGCCGGTGTGGAAATGCCAATCTGCAAGGCGGTGGACGATATTCTGAATCACGGCGCCGACATTGACGCCACAGTGGAAGCCCTGCTCAACCGGCCGTTACGGTCCGAAATCTGATACCGGCACAATCAATTGTCGATAACCTGAACCATCGGAGTTGCCTCATGCTTTTTGCTGTTATCTGTACGGACAAGCCGGGAAGTCTGGACGTCCGTCTGGCCAACCGGCCCGATCATGTTGAATTCCTGAAAGGACTGGGCGATCGGTTGAAGCTGGCCGGTCCCTTTACGGGAGAGGATGGAGACGGCATGAACGGCAGCCTGTTGGTCCTGGAGGCAGACTCTATCGCCGAAGCCCGGCTGATTGCCTGCGAAGACCCGTATGCCGTGGCAGGCCTTTTTGACAAGACGGATATCCGGCCCTGGAAACGGGTCATCAGCAATATGGGAGATTGAGGCCATGGCCTATTGGCTGTTCAAGTCTGAACCCAACACATGGGGTTGGAACGACCAGGTAAAGGAAGGCGACAAGGGCGCCGAGTGGGACGGCGTCCGCAACCATCAGGCCAACAATTTCATGAAGGAAATGAAAGTTGGCGACTTCGGTTTCTTCTATCACTCGGTTAATGAAAAACAGGTCGTGGGCATTGTCAGGATCGTGCGCGAACATTATCCCGACGACACCGATGCCAGCGGACGGTTCGGCATGGTCGATGTCGCCGCTGTTGACCCGGTTCCAACACCGGTGACTCTGGCCCAGATCAAGGTCGAACCCGGGCTTGAGGACATGATCCTGGTCAAGAACTCACGACTTTCCGTCCAGCCCGTGACCAACAAGGAATGGAAGATCGTATGCCGGATGGCGGGTCTCAAGAAAGCCCCGTGACCGGTGTCCGCGCCGATTCCCATATGCCGCACGGATCAAGTGCCGAACCGCAGCGCTCACGGCTTTCTGCTCGATCTCGACGATCGGCCGCTCAATCTGATTGTGTTTCGTCGTGACGGAGACGTCAGGGTCTTCGTCAACGCCTGCCCGCATGTGGGCACACCGCTCGAGATTTTCCCCGGCCGTTTCATGACCCGCGACGGTCGACATCTCCTGTGTTCCACCCACGGTGCCCGGTTTCGGCCCGAGGACGGGTTATGTATAGCGGGACCCTGCAAAGGCAAGTATCTGAGCGCTCTGCCCTGTTTCAACCGTGACGGCACGGTCTGGTTATCCTCCGGGGACGCAGCGATCTAGCCTTTACTGTCATCGGGAGAGACATGACCATGCTGTTCAACGTTGACTTTTTTGTCGTGGCCAGAGCGTCTGGGGCCGGGTTCGTCGTGGCGGTGCTCTGGTTCGGCATTCTCGACCAGTGGTGGCGTCGTTTACAAGATCGTCCGGCATCGGCATGGGCGTTTCAGTTGTCTTTCAGGCTTGCGGCATCGGCAGTGTCATCCTGTGTCACGGCATTCATGCTTCATCATCTGCTGCTTGGCTATCTTGGCGCCGAGGATCCACGGTCCGGAGCACTGGTCGCCGGTCTGATCTGGGTGGGATTTACAGCGCCGTTTCTGGTTTTGTCCTGGGTGTCTTCGGGTTCCTCCCCCCGGCGTCTGGCCACAGACGGGTTCGGGGCCCTTTTGGTTATTGCAGCGATTGGTTGGGTGACCGGATTGGCGGGCGGTCCCTACCGCTGAGGGCCGGCGTATTGGCCCAAACGTCTAAAGACGAAAGTCGAACGGCCAATCGCTTGCCGCAGACTTGAGGCCTGCGCATAATGCGGCCCGCAACGAATTCGATTAACAGGGGAAAGGAAGCCCGTCATGACAGAAGAAGTCCATAACCATCCGGTTACCAGTGAATGGGCATCGAGAGCCCATGTCGACAACGACAAGTACCTTGAAATGTACAAGGCCAGCGTCGAAGACCCGGACGGATTCTGGGGCGAGCAGGGCAGGGAAATCGACTGGATCAAGCCGTATTCCACTGTCAAGAACACGACCTACGAGCACTCCAGCGTTTCGATCAAGTGGTACGAGGACGGCACCCTCAACGTGTCGGCCAACTGTATCGACCGTCACCTGGCGACCCGGGCCGACCAGACGGCGATCATCTGGGAGGGCGACGAACCCGATCAGGACAAGCACATCACCTACCGCGAGTTGCACGCGGAAGTCTGCCGGTTCTCCAACATCATGAAGAACCTGGGCGTGGCCAAGGGCGACCGGGTGACGATCTACATGCCGATGATCCCCGAAGCCGCCTATGCCATGCTCGCCTGCGCCCGGATCGGCGCTGTGCATTCGATCGTGTTTGGCGGGTTTTCGCCGGATGCGCTTGGCGGACGGATCAAGGATTGCGACTCCAAGTTTGTCATCACCGCCGACGAGGGCGTTCGGGGCGGCCGCCCGATCCCCTTGAAAGCCAACACAGACAAAGCTCTCGACCTCTGTCCCGGCGGCGAGAAAACCCTCGTGGTGCGGCGCACAGGATCGCCGGTAGACATGGTCGACGGCAGGGACTTCTGGTACCACGAGGAGCGCGAAAAGGCCTCAGCCGACTGCCCGCCCGAAGAGATGAACGCCGAAGATCCGCTCTTCATCCTCTATACCTCCGGATCAACCGGCCAGCCCAAGGGGGTGTTGCACACCACCGGCGGTTATCTGGTCTATGCCGCCATGACCCACAAATATGTCTTCGACTACCACGACGGCGACATCTACTGGTGCACCGCCGATGTCGGTTGGGTCACCGGCCACAGCTATATTGTCTACGGACCGCTGGCCAACGGCGCCACCACACTCATGTTCGAAGGCGTGCCCAACTACCCGGATGTCTCCCGTTTCTGGCAGGTCTGCGACAAACACAACGTAAACATATTCTACACCGCCCCGACCGCCATCCGCGCGCTCATGGGCGCCGGCGAGGAGCCGGTGAAAAAGTCCAGGCGGTCCAGTCTGCGGCTCCTGGGATCGGTCGGCGAGCCGATCAACCCGGAGGCCTGGGAATGGTACTACCGCGTGGTCGGCGACAGCCGCTGCCCGATCGTCGATACCTGGTGGCAGACCGAAACCGGCGGCATCATGATCACGCCGCTGCCCGGTGCAACATCGCTCAAGCCCGGCTCCGCGACCCGGCCGTTCTTTGGCGTCAAGCCCTGTCTCGTCGACGGCGACGGCAATGTGCTCGACGGCGCCACTGAAGGCAATCTTTGCATCACCGATTCCTGGCCGGGCCAGATGCGCACGGTCTATGGCGACCACGATCGTTTCATCCAGACCTATTTTTCGACCTACAAGGGCAAATATTTCACCGGCGACGGCTGCCGGCGCGATGAGGATGGATATTACTGGATTACCGGCCGGGTCGACGATGTCATCAATGTTTCCGGCCACCGCATGGGCACCGCTGAAGTGGAATCGGCACTGGTCGCCCATGACTCCGTGTCGGAGGCCGCCGTCGTCGGATATCCTCACAATATCAAGGGTCAGGGCATCTATGCCTATGTCACTCTGATGGCAGGGACACCGTCTTCGGATGACCTTCGCAAGGAACTCGTACAATGGGTGCGCAAGGAAATTGGTCCGATCGCATCGCCCGATCTGATCCAGTTCGCGCCCGGCCTGCCCAAGACCCGCTCGGGCAAGATCATGCGCCGGATCCTGCGCAAGATCGCCGAGGATGATTTCGGCAGTCTCGGCGACACATCGACACTTGCCGATCCCGCCGTGGTCGACGATTTGATCGACAACCGGCAGAACCGCGTTTCTTGAGCGGTTGCCAATGGCCGCTGCTCGGCGGTGTAGAAGGTTTTGAGAGGCGCCTGGACATTGTTCAGGCGACTTTTCATTGTATGTTGTTGCCAACCACTGCGGACCACGAGGAGCGCAACCATGTCGACAGACCTCACCATGCTCACCTGGACGGCAGGCCTGACCCTGGTCCTGTGGCTCCCCTACATCCTCAAGCGGCTCATGACCTTCGGTCCGCTTGGCGCCCTGACCTACAAGAACGACGCCGAGCCTCTCGACGACTGGGCGGAGCGCGCCAAGAAGGCCCATTACAACGCTATTGAAAACCTCGCCCCGTTCGCCGTCCTGGTGTTGGTGGCGCATGTGGCCAGCGCCGCAAACGCGGCCACGGCGGCCGCCGCGATTGCCTACTTCTGGGCCCGTGTCGCGCACTATATTCTGTATGTGGCCGGCGTACCGTTTGGAAGGACGCTAACGTTCGCGTTAGGTTGGTTGGCGCAATTGTGCATCCTCTATCAGATCATCACCTGACAAGTTTTGCGCTTGTCTTGACGTTAACATTCATATTAGTTGATGCGACTCAGATCAGTTAACGTGCGCGTCCTTTACAACATGCCCTAGAGTCTGGACGGGTCACGATTAAGGGTCCACGAATCGATCTTATTTCCGTTAACGTTAGAAATCAGATGAAATTCCGTTTATTTCCCAATCACCGTAACGAACAGGATCAAGCCCGCCGCGCCCGTCAACTTCCTTCGGTCGTTGCGCCATTTCTGCATCGCGCTTTGCCCGCCGCGCTTCCGCTTCCTTTAGGGCCCGTTCGGCCGGCGTGCTCACATTGCTGTCCTTGACGTCACGTTCAAAGCCTTCGGAATTACCATCGTCGGATTTCGATGATGCGGGCGTTTCATTCGATTCTGCATTCATGACGTTAACGGCAACCTTACTTTTTGGACAGGTTCTTGCAATTCGTGCTTGTGTTTCCCATCATATATCATGAAACCGTAAAGTGCATCAGGACATGCACGATCTGGGGTGACGGTTTGACCCTCGACTTTGGAAGGACTGCCTGCCCGTGAATTACATGCGTACATCTCTTCTGCTCGCGGCCATGACCGGATTGTTCCTGGCTGTCGGTTATCTGGTCGGCGGACAGGCCGGCATGCTGATCGCCTTTGCCGTGGCCCTGGCGATGAATGCGTTCAGCTACTGGAATTCCGACAAGATGGTCCTGCGCATGCACGGTGCCCAGGAGGTCAACGATCAGACCGCGCCGGAATATGTCGAAATCGTCCGCCGCCTCGCCCGCAATGCGGACCTGCCGATGCCCAAGACTTATGTCATGCACAACGCCCAGCCCAACGCTTTTGCCACCGGCCGCGACCCTGAACATGCAGCCGTTGCCGCGACCACCGGTCTTCTCGAACGATTGACGCCTGAAGAGGTCGCCGGCGTCATGGCCCACGAGCTGGCCCATATCAAGAATCGCGACACCCTGATCATGACGATTACCGCGACGATTGCCGGCGCCATATCCATGCTCGCCAATTTTGCCATGTTCTTCCGCGGCGATCGCAACAACCCGCTTGGCCTGATCGGATCCCTCGCCCTGATGTTCCTGGCGCCGATGGCGGCGATGATCGTCCAGATGGCAATCAGCCGGAACCGGGAATATGCCGCGGACCGTCTCGGTGCCGAAATCTGCCGTCGGCCCATGTGGCTGGGTTCGGCACTGGGACGACTGGAACAAGGGGCTCACGACTACGAAAACCAGGCGGCCGAACGCAACCCGGCGACAGCCCACATGTTCATCATCAACCCCTTGTCCGGCGAGCGCATGGACGGTCTGTTTTCGACTCACCCCAACACACGCAACCGCATTGCAGCGCTCCAGAAACTGGCCAATGAATGGCAGACCCCCGGTGCTGACACGGTGTTCGACCATGACGAAGACGAACGCAGGTCTGGACCCTGGACCTGAACCGGTCTAAGGGAGACGTCTGAAGTCGGGGATGCGTCTTCCTTCACCCTGGCAGTAACCCTGAAGCCGGACCTCTCCGTGACACCAACAAAAACCGGATTACCCGTCCGCCGCCTGTCTGCAGAAATCGTCCGCGACATCCTGGTCGGCAGAAATCCCCTCGATGAGGTGTTGGGCACTTGTGCCCAATCCAGTGACTTTCGCGCTCTGGAACAGCGCGACCGATCCTTTATCCGTGCCATTGTCATGACCACCATCAGACGACTTGGACAGATCGACGCCGTATTGGCCTCGTTTCTGGCGAAGCCGTTGCCGGCCAAATCGGGAACCGCCCGCCACATCCTGCTCACCGGTGCCGCCCAGTTGCTGTTTCTGGAAACCTCGCCCTATGCCGCCATCGACAATGCCGTCCGGCTCGCCGCCCTCGACCGCAGCACCGCCGGTTTCAAGGGGCTGATCAACGCCGTCCTCCGCAAGGTTGCCGATCAGGGTCCGGCCCTGATTGCCGCCCAGGATGCCGCCAGGCTCAACACACCCGACTGGCTGTGGAACCGCTGGATGGCCACCTACGGAGAAACCGTCACCCGGCAAATCGCGGAGCATCATCTGAAGGAACCTGCCCTGGATCTGACGGCCAGGTCCGATCCTGAAGCGTTGGCGGCAGCCCTCCAAGGCCAGCGCCTGCCCACCGGCACGGTGCGGTTGGCCTCAGCGGGGCGGATCGAGAGCCTGGCCGGATATGAACGAGGAGAATGGTGGGTGCAGGACGCTGCCGCCTGTCTGCCGGCGCTTCTGCTCGGCGACATCGCCGGCCGCAACGTGCTCGACCTGTGCGCCGCACCCGGTGGAAAAACCGCGCAGCTTGCCGCCCGGGGCGCTCGGGTGACCGCCGTCGACCGGTCCGCTGCGCGCCTGGAACGCCTGAACGAAAACATGAAACGTCTGGGCCTTGACACGGATGTGGTCAAGGCCGACGCGTCGACGTTTACCCCTGATGTGCGACCCGACGCCATCCTGCTCGATGCCCCGTGCAGCGCCACCGGAACCATCCGGCGCCACCCCGATGTCGGCTGGAACAAGACCGAGGCCATGATCGAGACATTGACCGTGACCCAGGCCCGTCTTCTGCGTCACGCTGGATCGCTGCTCGACCCCGGAGCCCGGCTCATATACTGCACCTGTTCGCTGGAACCCGAGGAAGGGATCGCCCAGATCGAGGCACTGCTGGTAGAAGACACCGGGCTGTCACGCGTACCGGTCGAACCTGCCGAAGTGCCCGGATTCGAAGCTGCCGTCACCGCGGCCGGTGACCTTCGTACCCTGCCCTTCCACTGCAACGGCCCGGCAATCGCCAATCCGGGGGCGGACGGGTTCTTTGTTGCGCGTCTTCAAC
Source organism: Alphaproteobacteria bacterium (assembly GCA_021775805.1). GTDB lineage: Bacteria > Pseudomonadota > Alphaproteobacteria > Rhizobiales > JAJFHC01 > JAJFHC01. The sequence goes on from JAJFHD010000004.1 coordinate 58,412, forward strand.
GCGTGAACATCGTCTGATCAATCTGTTGCCGGTTTAGGCATCCGCTGATAAGGAATAGGCCCATGTCCCAGGTATCCAAATCCCGCGAAATCAAGATCGCTCCATCCATCCTGGCCGCCGATTTCTCCCGTTTAGGCGCCGAGGTCCGGGCTATCGACGAGGCCGGCGCCGACTACATCCATCTGGATGTCATGGACGGCCATTTTGTCCCGAACATCAGTTTCGGTCCCAGCGTTATCAAATCGTTAAGACCCCATACCGATAAGATATTCGATGTGCATCTGATGATTGCACCGGTTGATCCATTTGTGGAGGCATTTGCCGAGGCAGGCGCGAACATCATTACCTTCCACCCGGAAGCGGGACCACACTGCCACCGCACCATTCAGGCCATCCGCGCCCAGGGCTGCAAGGTCGGTGTGTCTCTCAATCCGGGGACGCCAATCGACGTGCTCGAACCGATCATCGGTGACATCGATCTGGTGCTGGTAATGACGGTCAACCCCGGCTTTGGCGGTCAGGGTTTCATTGACAGCCAGTTGAACAAGATTGGCCGTCTGCGCGAATGGATCGATCAACTGGAACGTGACATTGATCTGGAAGTAGATGGCGGCATCAACTTCGATACAGCCCCTAAGGCGATCGCGGCAGGCGCGAACATTCTGGTTGCCGGCACAGCCACCTTTGCCGGTGGGCCGCCCGTCTATGGCAGCAACATTACCCGGTTGCGAACGCCCTGAGCAACAAGACCTCCCGTGCTCCCTCTTCCGGGAGCAGGCCCGGTGAAGCTGTCAGCACTTCAACACAGCGGCGCACGTTCAAACACTCTGCCGGGGTTTCTGACCGCACTTGGCCGCTACACGGTCCTCAAACCGTTTTTCAAGAAATTGCCGCAGCGTGTGTTTGTCGGCGGCCCGTCTCCAAGCCGCATTGTTGCAGACACGTCACCGCTTCTGGCGGGAGACCCGGCCATCGCGGATGCCTTCTACCGTGGTGAGGTCACCCTCGCCGGGCACACCGTGAGGACGGGAACTCAATCGCTCTTTGCATCTGCCCCTACCAGGACCTGGCTCCTGGAGCTGGTTGGCTTCGATTGGCTCAGGCATCACGCCGCTGCCGCCAATCCGGTTGCCAATGCCCAGGCTCAGGCCATCGTATCCGAATGGATTGACGTTCAGGGCCACTGGCACGATATCGCCTGGAAGCCGGTAGTCGTGGCCAGGCGCCTGTCAGCCTGGATCTGCAATGCGGAGATGTTGTATCGCCAGGCACCGGAACCGTTTCAGGACAAGCTTGTAGACTCGATGGGCCGCCAGTTGAGATATCTGCTCTGGTCTGCGGACAGTGTTTCCCAACCCGTCGACCGGCTCATGGTCCGCACGGCGATTGTTCAGGCTGTGATCTGTCTGGATGGATGCCAGAAATATCGAAGCCGTGCCGTTGAAAGCCTGTCTGCCGAGCTCGAAACCCAGATCCTGGCGGATGGCAGTCACCGGTCCCGCAACCCGGAGGTGCTGATCAGACTGCTTGGCGTGCTGATCCCCTTGCGGCGAACCTTCGAGACCTGTGCATTGGAGCTGCCTCATGCCCTGTTATGTGCCATCGAGAGGATGATCCCAATGCTGCGGCTGTTGTGTCATTCGGACGGCGGACTGGCGCTGTTCAACGGCGTTCGCACAATCATGAAAGACCGGGTCGCCGGCATTCTCGAAACCGACTCGACGCAAGGCCGCCCGCTGACCCACGGCCGTCACAGCGGTTATCATCGCATGGTCCATGACAAGACCACGGTAATTGCCGACATGGGACGCCCGGCCCGGGGACCCTACGGTCCGGACGCCCACGCCGGCTGTCTGTCTTTCGAGCTCAGCCACGGCCATCATCGGATCGTCGTCAATTGCGGGGCGGCCTCCGACGATGACCTCGAATGGCACCACGTCGCCTGCACCACGGCCGCCCATTCCACAGCCACACTCAACGACCGCTCCAGTGGACGTATTCGAAAATGGCGCGGTTTCGGGCTGTTCCGCCAGCGGGTCGCCGGACCGACCCTGTGCGAGAGTGAACGCAGAGACGGGCCTGCCGGTGCGATAGTCGAAGCCTGGCACAACGGTTATGAATCCCGCTTCGGCCTGACCCACGCACGGCGGCTTTTCCTCGATCATGACGGCGGCGACCTGCGCGGTGAAGACAGGTTCAATCAATCCTTGGCGTCCGGTGCCCCGGCACGGACCGACAATGAGTACTGCATAAGATTTCATCTCCATCCCGCTGTTCGGGCCACAAGGGCCAAGGACGGCAACACCATCCTGTTGAGCCTCCCCAATCATGTGGGATGGCGCTTCAATGCGTCGGGCGCGCGGATTTCTCTGGAAGACAGCATCTATCTTGCCGACAGCGACACACCGCGCCGCAGCCGCCAGATCGTCATTCACGGTCACGTCAACGATGCACCCGTGGTCAAATGGGCGTTCAAGAAAATGTCAAAGGTCACGTCCCCCCCGAATCAGCCTGCCGATCAGGCCCTCCAGCTTCCACTTCAAGGTGGATCCGACGGTTGACAATCCCGACCGTTACTTAAGGGCTCCACAGGCGTCAATCTGTCTGTTCATGATCACGCCGTTTCATGCTATCGCGTCTGCGATTGCCGTTCGTACTGATCCCGGGAGCCCCCATGTCCACAGACCTCCAGCCCGTTCGCCGCGCCTTGATATCGGTTTCCGACAAGGCAGGGCTTACGGAGTTCGCTGCCAGCCTTGCCGGGCAGGGCATAGAGCTTGTTTCCACCGGCGGCACCTCGAAGGCGATTGCCGGGGCCGGCCTGTCCGTAAGGGACGTCTCCGACCTGACCGGTTTCCCCGAAATGATGGACGGGCGGCTCAAGACCCTTCATCCGCTTGTCCATGGCGGATTGCTCGCCATCAGGGACGACGAAGCCCACCGCGACGCCCAGGCCAGCCACGACATTGCCGACATCGATCTGCTGGTGGTCAACCTCTACCCGTTCGAAGAAACAGTTGCGGCCGGCGCGGACTTTGCCGACTGTATTGAGAACATAGACATCGGCGGGCCGGCCATGATCAGGGCGGCCGCCAAAAACCACAGGTTTGTCATCGTTGTCGTCGATCCGGCTGACTACAGTGTAGTCCTCGACGCTCTTGCCGCCGGCAACGGTATGATTGGTACAGATTTGCGTCAGCGACTGGCGGCAAAGGCCTATGCCCGGACAGCCGCCTATGATGCCGCCATAAGCGCCTGGTTCGCCGGTCAACTGGGTGAGACGGTGCCCGACTACAGGGCATTCGGCGGCCGCCTTGCCCAAAGCCTGCGATACGGAGAAAACCCCCATCAAACTGCGGCGTTTTACAAGACCGGGGATGCCCGGCCGGGTGTGGCCAGCGCCCGCCAGGTCCAGGGCAAGGAACTGAGCTACAACAACCTCAACGATACCGATGCCGCGTTTGAATGTGTCGCCGAGTTCGCCGCTCACGAAGCCGCCGCCGTCGCCATAATAAAACACGCCAATCCGTGTGGCGTTGCCGTTGGCGAAACCCTGACCGAAGCCTATCGCAAGGCCTTGCGCTGTGACCCGGTCAGTGCCTTCGGCGGGATCATCGCGCTCAACCGGCCGCTCGACGGCGAGGTCGCCGAACAGATCGTTGACATCTTCACCGAAGTGATCATCGCGCCCGGCGCCGATGAAAACGCACTGTCCATTCTGGCGGCAAAGAAGAACCTGCGCCTGCTGCTGACCGATGGCCTGCCCGACCCCCGCGACGAAGGGTTGACGGTCAAGTCGGTCTCCGGCGGCCTGCTTGTCCAGAGCCGCGACAATGGCAGTGTGGATGGGCTTGACCTGAAAGTCGTCACAAAGCGTCAGCCGTCAGAGCGGGAACTGGCAGATCTGAAATTCGCCTTCCGGGTCTGCAAGCACGTCAAGTCCAACGCGATCATCTATGCCCGCGACGGCGCGACGGTGGGCATTGGTGCCGGTCAGATGAGCCGGATCGACTCGTCGCGGATCGCTGCCCGCAAGTCGGCGGATGCCGCCGGGACCGAGGGTTTGAGCGAGCCCTTGGCGGTCGGGTCCGTGGTCGCCTCCGATGCTTTTTTTCCCTTTCCGGACGGATTGCTGAGTGCCGCTGAGGCCGGCGCCACGGCCGTAATCCAGCCGGGCGGCTCGATGCGCGACGGCGACGTCATTGCCGCCGCCGATGACGCCGGTCTGGCCATGGTGTTCACCGGCATGCGGCATTTCCGCCACTAGACCGGATACGGTCTAAAATTCGGCCCCTTACCAACCATCTATCACGAGACGCAGCGACTCATGGTGGTCCGGCAGCCGTCTGGTCTCGTTTTAAGCGAGTGTTTGAAAGGTATTCTGCGATGACGGTGGTGGTTCGCGTTTTGAGTCTGTTGGCTCTGCTGTTTCCAGGAGCCCTGTTTCCGGCAGCAGCCAAGGCCGGCGAGGTCGGCAAGGTCGGCGTCGACTGGCTCGGCAACGACATCGTCGTCGAGGCCATTGCCGATCCGAAGATCGAGGGGATAACCTGTCACGTTTCCTTCTTCGAACGCGGATTGATCGACCGGCTGCAAAAGGGTGACTGGTTTGAGGATCCATCAAACTCGTCGATCTCCTGCCGCCAGACCGGGCCGATCTCGATCGGCGATATCGACAAGGACAAGAATGGCGAAAAAGTCTTCAGCCAGCGTACCTCGTTGATCTGGAAAGCGTTGGACGTCACCCGGATCTTCGACGCCGGGACAAACACGCTGATCTACCTGGCACACGCAAAACAGGTACAGGACGGTTCCGCCAAAATGTCGATTTCCACGGTTCCGCTGTTCAATACGCAAGCCGTGTGGAAAAAGAACTAGGGCAGCGTTTACCCGTCCTGCAGATCGAGCAGATAGCTGCCGGCCACGGCCACTTTCGCAAGTGTCAGATCGCCGCTGTCGATCATTTCCATCATTGCCTTCTCGGTGCGTTCAAGTGTTTCCGGCCGGGCCTTGGCCCACGCCGACAGGGCATCCCCCTTGCCTTTTGAGGAACGCAGGATATCGGCAACAAGACTCCGCTGGGTACCGAGGATGCTCTCGACAGACCGGCCAAGCGCCAGCCGGTCGAAATAGTCCGTGACCTCGACGTCGCCAGCCCGTGCGGCCAGGCGATCGATGCCCAGACGCACGCCAATCCCATAGAAAGCGCGGGCAACGTCAGGCACGGACTTCTTGGTTTGTGTCGCCACAAGGACGATGTCGGTGCCGCGCGACAGATAGCGGAGCCGGGCAACCTGGCCGGCCAGCGCTTTGGGAACCTTTTGGGCGACAAGGTCCTTTTCGGCCGCAGCAACGCGCTTCTGGGCTGCATCCGGCAGCACTTTGTCCAGAACGCCGGACAACGCCTGTATGCCGGCGTGGTAATGCGCAATCTGCTTGTCCAACGGAGCCGACATCGATCCGTTGCGCAGGAACCAGACGGTCTGTCGTCTGAGCGTTTCCTGAAGATCGAGATAGAGCGCGGTTTGTGTCCCGCTGGCAACCTTGTTGTCCAGGCTGTCGACTTCTTCGTTCAGGGCCCGGAATCCGAAGCAGTCCCGCGCCATGGCAAAGGCCCTGGCAATGGAAGCCACGTCCGCTCCGGTTTCATCTTGAAGACGGCTGACGAATGTCGGGCCGCCGCGGTTGATGATGCTGTTGGCAAGCAGTGTCGCAATGATTTCCCGCCTCAGCCTGTGTCCGGCAATTTCCTTGGGGTATTTGGATTGCAGCCGGGTCGGGAAATATCCGAGGAGTTCGCTGTCAAAATAGGCATCGTCAGGGATGCTGCATTTGAGCAGATCTCCAAACAGGGTGATCTTGGCATAGGCCATGATGACCGACAGTTCCGGCCGGGTGAGCGGGTCTTTCGCGACTTCGCGCTCGGCAAGCTCCAGATCGTCGGGTAGAAATTCTATCGCACGGTCGAGCAGGTCCCGCGACTCGAGCTCACGCATGAAGCGGGCGTGATAGGCCATGTCGTCGAGGCTGATGGTCTCGGTCAATGTCAGGCTCAGGGTCTGCTGATAATTGTTCCGCAACACCAGGCTGGCGACTTCGCTGGTCATTTCGGCCAGCAGCTTGTTGCGGGCCTTGCGGTTCAGTTTCCCCGCAGCCTCCGCCGCCCCCAGGGCAATCTTGATGTTGACTTCCACATCCGATGAATTGACGCCGGCCGAGTTGTCGATCGCATCGGTGTTGACGCGGCCGCCATGCTTGGCAAACTCGATGCGGGCCCGCTGGGTAAGTCCCAGATTGGCGCCTTCGCCGATGACCTTTGCGCCCACTTCCGGCGCCGTGATCCGCAAAGGATCGGTCGCACGGTCCCCGACCTGATCATCGGTTTCGGTCGTGGCGCGGATGTAGGTGCCGATGCCGCCGAACCACAGAAGATCCGACGGCATCTTGAGCAGCGCTTTGATCAGATCGTTCGGGGTCGTGGTCTTGGTCTTTATCCCGGTCAGTGCCTGAATTTCCGGACTGAGCGCAATCGACTTGTCGGCCCGGCTGAAAATGCCGCCGCCCTTGCTGATCAGTTTGGCCGAGTAGTCCCGCCATGTGGACCGCGCCAGGTTGAACATGCGCTGGCGCTCGGCATGGCTCTTGGCCGGATTGGGGTCGGGGTCGATGAAGATGTCGCGATGGTCGAAGGCCGCCACCAGCTTGGTCTGAGTCGACAGCAGCATGCCGTTGCCGAAGACATCGCCCGACATGTCGCCGCAGCCCACCGCCGTGAACGGTTCGGATTGAATGTCTCTTTCCATCTCCCGGAAATGCCGCTTCACGGCTTCCCAGCCGCCACGCGCGGTGATGCCCATCTTCTTGTGATCGTATCCGGCCGAACCGCCCGAGGCGAAGGCATCGCCCAGCCAGAAGTCGCGGTCTTCGGAAATGCCGTTTGCGATGTCGGAGAATGTGGCCGTGCCCTTGTCGGCAGCGACCACCAGGTAAGGGTCGTCGCCGTCGTGACGGACCACTTCCAGAGGCGGCACCACCGCCTCGCCCTTGAGGTTGTCCGTAACATCGAGCAGGCTTGTGATGAACACCTTGTAACACCGGATCGCCTCTTCCTGAATGACCTCCCGGGCCGCACTCATGTCCAGCAGTTTGGGAACGAAGCCGCCCTTCGAGCCGACCGGCACGATCACTGCGTTCTTGACCTGCTGTGCCTTGACCAGGCCCAGCACCTCGGTGCGGAAATCTTCCGGCCGGTCGGACCAGCGCAGCCCGCCCCGGGCAATCGCGCCGCCGCGCAGGTGAATGCCTTCGATGTCCGGTGCATAGACGAAGATTTCCGCAAACGGCCGTGGCTTCGGCAGATCGTCGATGTTTTTGGATCGAATCTTGATCGCCAGGGCCGCCCGGAAGCCGCCGTCTGCATTGCGTTGGAAGAAATTGGTGCGCAGGGCCGTGTTGATAACATTGGAAAACCGCCGCAGGACGCGGTCTTCGTTGAGGCTGGCGACATCGTCGAGGGCCTTTTCGATCGCCTTGTTGATGCGTTTTTCGCGGGCCGCCCGGTCCTTGGCCGTGGCCGGATCGAAGCGGCAGTGGAACAGCTCGACAAGCTTGGCGGCAATGCCGGAATGCCTGACCAGCGTCGACCAGATATAGATGTTGCTGAAGGGAATCGCTGCCTGGCGCAGGTATTTGGCAACCGCCCTGAGCACCGACACATCCCGCCAGGCAATCGACCGGGCGATCACCAGGGCGTTGAAACCATCGTTCTCCGCTGCACCGTTCCACACAGCCAGGAAGCATTCCTTCAGGAGTACCTTGAGGTCGTCCAGCGCCACGTCGTTCTGGTTTGCAGTCTGCAGAACGATGTCGTGAATCCAGACCTTGCTGGACACCTTGTCCGAACGCGATACCTCGTAGGATCGCTCGTTGATCGCCCTGAGCCCCATGCTTTCAAGGATCGGCAACCGGTCGCTGAGCGCAATCGGGGTACCCACGTGATAGAGCGTCAACCCGAACTGATGGCCCGGATCGCCGTCTTTACGGTAAAAATCGATGGCAAGGTCGCCCGCCTCGTACAGCCCTTCCATATGCTGGATATCGCCAATGGCCCGCGCCGGTGCGAAAGCGTCCTGGTAGGCTGCAGAAAACCCGTCACGATACCTGTTGGAGACAACCGTGGCCGATTCGGCGTCGTATTGTGCTGTGACGGCATCGGCCAGGTGATCGTCCCAGGTGCGGACAATGGCGCCGACGTCGGCTTCAAGCTGTGCGTGGTCGGGGGTTGGCGTCGGGGTTTCGTTGCGCCCGATGATGTAGTGGACGCGCGCCAGAGCGCCTTCCGGAAACGCCGGATAGAATGCCGACTGGCGGCCGTCGAAGGCCACCGACAGGTAGTCGCCGATGCGCATGCGCACAGACGTGCTGTAACGGTCGCGCGGCACATAGACCAGCAATGACACAAACCGGTCGAACTTGTCCCGGCGCACGAACACCCGCGTGCGCGGACGCTCCTCAAGCTGCAGGATGCCCATTGAAATGGTGAGCAGCGTATCGGGATCGATCTGGAACAGATCGTCGCGAGGATAGTTCTCCAGCGTACTCAGCAACGCTTTGCCGCTGTGGCCCTCGGGATTGAAGCCGCTCTGCTCGACCACGTAGTCGAGCTTACGCCGCAGAAGGGGAATAAAGCGCGGGCTGCGCGTATAGGCGCCGGACGTGAACAGGCCGATAAAGCGGATTTCACCAATTACACTGCCATCCTCACCGAACCTTTTGACGCCGATGTAGTCCATGTGGACCCGTCTGTGCACGGTCGCGCGCACATTGGCCTTGGTGATGATCAGGGGCGCCGGCTGCGCCAGAAATTCGCGCAGCTCCGGTGTCATCGACACAAGCTTGCCGGCCCGCCGAAGTACGTGGACGGAAGGATCGCGCAGGATTCCCAGGCCGGTTTTCTTGACCGCCTCGAATTCGCCTTTACTGACGCCGCCGGCAAACTGGTACTCGCGCACGCCGAGCAGCGTAAAGTTGCCGTCGGCCATCCACTCCAGGAAATGGATCGATTCAGCCAGCTCGTCGACCGGCACCGGCGGCGGGTTTGTCTGGAATTCCGTAACCACCGACCGCACGCTCTCGAGCATCGGCCGCCAGTCGAGGACCGCCGTGCGGACATCCGTCAGCACCGCCAGAAGTTCGGCCTTCAGGGTCTCTGCAAGTTCTTCGCTTTCCAATTGCCGCACATGGATGTGAATGAAGCTTTCACGCGAAACACCTTGTTGGGATTTTGACCGCTCACCCAGGACCGCCTTCAGTTTGCCGTCGGTGCCCCGTTCCACCGCAAGGATCGGATGCAGCACCAGGTCGATTTCTATGTTCCGTTCGTTCAGCAGACCAAGAACCGAGTCCACCAGAAACGGCATATCATCGTTGAGTATTTCAATTGTCGACACCGCCGGACTATGGTCCTTGAGCGTGTGGATCTCGACTTTCGGCCGGCCATGCAGCCGCTTTGCGGCAAAGGCAAAGGCGGTTTGTGTTATCGCGGCGAGACTGGCCGGTGAGTACCGATGGAGATCGTCTTCCACCCCTTGCGCCAGAAAAGCATTGGCGAATGTCTTGAGCTGTGTGTTCTTGCCGCCCTTGGAAGAAAGTTTGGACTGGACTTTCTTGACCAGGTTCTGAATCCCCTCGTGCGCCTGCATCGTTTGACCCCTATCGCCACGTATTATTCCTTGTGGCCAAGACATATTTGAACAATGTGAATGATCGTGACTGTGCGCCAAGTCCCGTCCCATGACAAGGCAGAAGCGACATCCAACGCGATGTTAGGCAGCCCCGTTGAACAGACAATGCCGGGATTTCAGAACCCTCAAACGGCCGGACCTGGAAGAGCCCTGTCGGTGCTGCCTTCGACTTCCTCCATCAACCACGATCTGAAGGCCACGATGTTGGGCTCGTCGGAGCGCGACCTGAGGCTGACCGCAAAGAACGAATAGTCCGCCTTAAGTTTGAGGTCGAATGGTGCCACCAGCCTGCCGGCGTCGATATCGGCCTGGGCCAGCACCATGCGGCCCAGAACGACGCCGGCACCGGAAATCGCTGCATCGATGGCGTGATCGGCAACGTTGAAGTGAAGACCGCTCGTCGACGGACGAACGCCGGACAGACCGGCGGCGTCAAGCCAATGCTGCCAATCGGGCAGATAGAAGACTCCCAAATGGGTGTCGTCGTGTATCAACGCGACATCGGCCAGATTTTCTGGCGACGACAGAGCGTCTTCGCCTTCCAGAAGTGTCGGCGCGCACAGCGGCGTCACGAACTCGTCGACCAGTTTGACCGAGTCGCAATTCCGGTAGTCGCCCTGGCCAAACCGGATCGCCACGTCGATGTCGTCATGTTCGAGGTCTGCCATCTTGATGCTGGCCGTGATCCGGGCGTCGACGTCCGGGTATTGGGCAATGAACCGGTAAAGCCTCGGCGCCAGCCATTTTGCGGTGAAGGCCGGTCCGGCCGAGACCACCAGCACGTTTCCGGCACGCCGGGTCTCCAGTTGACGCATGGTCTGCGACAACCGGTCGAAGGCGTCCCGGACACCCGGTGCGATCAGCCGGCCGTGTTCCGTCAGTTCAATCGAACGGTTATGCCGGATGAACAGTTTCAGGCCAAGCTGATCTTCCAGCTGGCGGATTTGATAGCTGAGAGCGGCAGGTGTCACGAACAGCTCTTCCGCCGCCTTCTGAAAACTCATGTGGCGGACAGCGGCCTCGAAGGCGCGCAGGGCATTGAGGGAGGGCAGGCGGTCTGACATGTATCACTTAAAGAAATTTATCCTGAAGTGCCGAAATTACTCGTTTGTCACTGGCAAATGCAATCCCTATTTTCATGAACAGCAGAGGTGCTGTTTGGCTGCCGTCGCCGAACAAGTCTCCACTTTTGAGTTTAACGTATTGTAATAAAGGACATAATCATGAACTCGCATGAACTCCCCGAATACGATCTGCAGGCCATGTTGCACCGGGGCCGCGTCGAACGTTCGCTTGCCTTTCACCGGTTTCTCAGAAGCAGTGTTTCACAGGTCAAGAATATTTTCTTGAACCGTGTTGCGGAAGACGCGTGCGTCCGTCATCCCGGCGCAACCGCGCGCAGCTGCTCATAACATTGGATCTGCCAGGAATTTTCCTGATCCCGGCCCGGCCATCCTCCAAAAGACTCCCTCCCAGGCGTCCGGATGGTCGGGCCGGTGGTTTCCGGTCTGCCGTCAGATTTCAATCAGATGATTGGGCAGAACGTCGTCTGCTGATGCGTCTTCGGGGAAATGTCGTGCCAGCACGTCACCGCACAGATCGATGGCCGTCACAAACCCATCCGCCGTCCGGCCGTCACGGACAGCCTTCGTAACCGCGTCGACAGCATCCCGCCAGACCTCCCCATCGACCTTTTTATATATCCCCTCGTCGGCAATCACTTCGCAGTAACGCTCGAACACAGAGACGAAGATCATGACACCGGTCCGCGCCGGTGTGGTGTGCATGTCTTGAGCCAGGAACTGCTCCATGGCATGGCGGTGCGCCCGCCGCCGTTTCAGGCCGGCGGGCACCACATGTTTCAATACCGGCTGGAATCGCAGAGCCATCACCACACCAATGAAAACGCAAAGCTGGATCAGGTAAACGACCGGCAGCGACAGTGACGGGATCCAGAGCGCCGGCAACGGCACCGCCAAGGCGGCAAGGGCTGCCCAAAGGAACGGCACATAGGCGTAGTCGTCGCTGCTTTGGGCGACCAGAGCCACGACTTCACCGCTGGTCTTGTTTTCTGCCCTTGTGATCGCCTCGGAAATCCGGGCACGTCCATTGTCGTCGATAAAGGCCATGTGTCCTACCACTCTCCGTCCTCGCCGCGCCCGCCCGCGCCGGCATCCAATCGCCCCTGTTTTCGGCGCCGCCTGCGCGAACGCAGGAACGTCACGGCAAACATGAACGCCACCGCCCCCATCATGATGAACACCAGGGCCGGGACGAGGGTCTTGTAGAAATCTTCATCATAGACGCGCCCGTCCCGGATCACCGGGTTGTCGGGAGAGGCCCAGGGCGAGCCCGGATCGTCCTTTTCCGTAGCGGGCCCGGCCCATGTGGTACTCCCGACCGAATCGGGGGCCATCGATTCGACAACAATTCCTGAACACAAGACGGCGGTCAGCACCACGAGGCGCATGGCGAGTTTATGGAAACGCTGCTTCACCATCCGCCCGATGACCCGCCGCCGCCAAAGCTGCCGCCCCCGCCGGAAAACCCGCCGCCGCCGGAGAACCCACCGCCGGACGAGCTGCCGAACGAGCCGCCACTGTTCGAGCCACCAACGCTGTTGCCAAAGCGGGTGATCAGAACAAAGATCACGATGAATATGATCAGCAGCAACCAGAAGGGAATTTCATCGCCATCGGATGTCCGCTTCGCCTTCGCCGCCACCTGTTCCGGATCGCCGGAGATGACGGCGACGATATCGGTGACGCCTGCCTTGATGCCAGCAGGCATGTCGCCGGCCTTGAACTTGGGCAGGATGGTGCGCTCGATGATGATCTTGCTCAGGGCATCCGTGAGCGTGCCTTCAAGACCATACCCGACTTCGATCGCCACCTTGCGCTCGGCAGGGGCAATGATCAGCAACACGCCGTTGTTTTTATCCTTCTGGCCGATCCCCCAATGGCGTCCCAGCCGGTAACCGAAATCCCGGATGTCGTAGCCTTGCAGCGACTTCAGCGTCGCGACAACGAGTTGAGCGGACGTCTTTTCCTCAAGCGCCTTGGAGGCATCTTCGATTTCGATTTCGTCAACGCTGCCGAGCAGCCCGGCCTGGTCCACCACCCGGCCCGACAGGGCGGGAAAATCCGGATCCGCCGCCAGGCTTTGCGATGACCAGAATCCAGTGCCGGACAAGATCACCGCAAGGACCGCAGCGACCTTCAGGAACGAACATTTGCTGCCGATGGTGGCATGCGGACCGGCCATGGGGGCTCAGCCCGCCATCACTCGAAACTCACCTTGGGAACTTCCTTGGCGCCTTCTTCGATGGTGAACGTCTGCATCGGCTGGTTTTCCGAATAGAGCAACGACGCCCACCAGCGGCCCGGAATTGTCTTGAGTTCGGTATTATAGACCCGCACTGCCTCGATATAGTCCCGCCGGGCGACCGAAATCCGGTTTTCCGTACCCTCAAGCTGGGACTGCAGCGCCAGAAAGTTCTGATTGGATTTCAGGTCCGGATAGCGCTCCACCACCACCAGCAGTCTTGACAGTGCCGAGGTCAGCGCGCCCTGGTTTTCCTGGAAAGCCTTGAAGGCTTGCGGGTTTGTCAGCACGTCCTTGGGCAGGGTCGTTTGGGTCGCCTTGGCCCGGGCGTTGACCACGGCGGTCAGGGTGTCGCGCTCCTGGGCGGCATATCCCTTGACGGTCGCCACCAGATTCGGGATCAGGTCGGTGCGCCTCTGGAACTGGTTAAGCACCTGACTCCAGGCGGCTTTTGCCTTTTCTTCAAAGGTCGGAATGTTGTTGATCCCGCAACCGGCCAGCCACACACTCAAGGCACAAACGACGGCGACGCTACGTAGTGATCCGTTCACGGCTTATCTCCCGGTCAGTTTATCGATTCGCGCAGGGCGCCTCATTGCTACAATATCGCAACGTTCGGTGCAAAATACTCTTCAAATCCGGCAAAAGGCATTCAAGGGAGTTCTGCCATGGACATGGTGATCACGAAAAGCGACTGGGGCATGGATCATATCGGCGACCTCAATGCCAAACTCCGCGCTGTGGCAGACGCCGGGTATGACGGCATCGAGTGTTTTTTTGTCGACATGAACCCGGCCGAGTTCAACGCCGCCCGCAAGGACCTTGGCCTGGCGTTCAATGCCGGGATGGTGGCCCCCAGCATAGCCGCCTTCCGCACCGAACTGCAGCGCGTACTGGCCTACCAACCCGACCTGATCAACTGCCACGGCGGCCGCGACTATTTCGCTTTCGACGAAGGCGTCGCCTTCTTTCGCGAGTGCATCGACATCGCCAGATCCGAGACCGACATCGAAGTGGTTCACGAAACCCACCGCCGTTGCGCCCTCTACAGCCCCTGGGGCACCCGGCGCTACCTGGAAGCCGTGCCCGATCTCTACATCTGCGCCGACTTCAGCCATTTCACCGTCGTCTCTGAAAGCAACATGCAGACCAGCACATCGAGCGTGGCCGACGAGAACGGCCTCATGGCCCTGATCCCCGACCCCGAGAAGGACGCCATGATGGACATCGCGATTGCCCGCACCCATCACATCCATGCCCGCGTCGGCGACCTGCATCGGCCGCAATGCCTTGATCCCCGCGTCGGCTGGGGTCTTGAATGGACCGCGCTGTACGAGACCTGGTGGGATCGCATCATCGAGGCCCGCCGCGCCGAAGGCCGGGCTACGATGACCGTTTGCCCGGAATATGGACCACACCCCTATGCCCCGGCTGATCGGGACACCAATGTGCCCTATTCTGAACCCTGGGACCTCAGCCTCTGGGCGATGGACCGGTTTCGCGACCGCTGGCCGGCCGACCGGCTGAAACGGTCCGATTGAGGGGCTGCTGCAATTTCTGCGGTGCACTGCCCCGGAGCGACACAGGCATTTACCATTTGTCAGGAATTTGCGTGCCTGCACGCCGCGCCCTGTTAGAATTTGGCCCATGTACACACGGCCCAGATTCAACCCGAACGAAACCGACGGCGCGGACGACTACGCCTCGGCCTGCGAAAAGGCGTTGGGTGAGTTGAACGACACGATTGTGGTTCAGGGCGACCTGAAGGCCCGGCTCAGGGAGATCGACCAGCGCATAGCCCGCCTGCGGCCGCTGGCTGTCAGCCTGTATGGCCAGTGCAAGGAACCCACCCGGCGGGTTCTGGCGGAAAAGTTCGACACCACCGAACTGCTCGATCTGCCCGAGAACGGCAGGGTCAGCGACCTTCTGCGCCGGGTCGAGCGGACATTTCAGCAGGCCAACGCCACGCCCTTGTGTGCCGGTGACGTCATCAACCGTCTGAACGCCGATGGGGTCACCTGCCCGGAAAAGGCTGTGTACAACGCCATTCAGCGCCTGGCCCATGCCGGTCACCTGGTGCGTGTCAGCCGCGGCCGTTACCTCGCACCCGACCACGGCATCGCGATCGAGACTTCGGATACCCCGTGCGAAAACTTCTGATTTTTCTGGAAACGTCCTCTGCAGCACGTCCTGATTGACCTGAATCAAGGTCACAAGCGTCGTTTTTGGCTAGCCTTCCCGTTTGAGTATTGTGAACAGCGGGAGACAGACATGAGTACGCAAGCCAGCACCAACAAGGTGAAACCCGGACTGCCGGAAGACCGTGAAAAGAATCCGGCCAACACCGCAAAGAGCAATGGTGCCGGTGTTCCTCTGGACGCCCGCAAGACACCCCTGCACGCGAACGCGGCCATGCCGGATTTGGGATTTGACCAGGACGCCAAGCGTCGGGTCTTCGAAGACGGCGAATACCCCTACAAGAAGAAGATCGATCGTGCGTCCTACGAAAAGCAGAAGGCGGAGCTTCAGATCGAACTGCTCAAGGTTCAGGAGTGGGTGAAGACGACCGATCAGAAGATCGTCCTGCTGTTCGAGGGCCGCGACGCGGCCGGCAAGGGCGGCACCATCAAACGCTTCACCGAACACCTCAACCCGCGCGGCGCCCGCGTCGTGGCGCTCGACAAACCGACCGAGCGGGAAAGGAAGCAGTGGTTCTTCCAGCGCTACATCAACCACCTGCCGTCGGGCGGTGAAATGGTCCTGTTCGACCGCTCCTGGTATAACCGCGCGGGCGTCGAACGCGTCATGGGTTTCTGTTCGCCGCACGATTACCTGGAGTTCATGCGTCAGGCCCCGGAGATCGAACGCATGATCGCGCGCAGCGGAGTACGGCTTTACAAGTACTGGTTTTCAGTAACCCGCAAGGAACAACTCAAGCGTTTCTCGTCGCGCGAACGCGAACCCTTGAAGATGTGGAAACTGTCGCCGATCGATCGCCAATCCCTCGACAAGTGGGACGACTACACCGAAGCCAAGGAAGCGATGTTCTTCTACACCGACACCGCCGACGCGCCCTGGACGATCGTCAAATCCGACGACAAGAAACGCGCCCGGCTGAACTGCATGCGGCACTTTTTGTCCAGCCTGCCGTATCCGGGCAAGGACACCCGTGTAGTCGGCCATCCCGATCCGCTGATCATCGGCTCAAGTGCGGATGTCATTCGGAACAGTGAGCATATTCTGGGCAAAAGTCTGCATCCCGGCCATCGCCGGACGAAGTAGGACCGCATTCTGTTTTCTCGCGAGAAAGCCCGCGGATCTCACAAGTGGTTGGAATCATACGGTTTCGCCGTGTGCATCGTATTCTTGACGTCGAAAAATCAAGAATGTCCCCGGTCGAGCATGGCAATCACCTCGATCTCGATCACCATGCCCTCGTAAACCAGATTCGGCACCGGAATTCCGGTGGTCGCCGGTCCCGGTTCCGAGTAGGAATTTGATCGTATCAACAGGTTTTCATGCAGCGCCTCCGCCGAGGCCGTGCCCTGGTAGAACGTTGTTACCTTGACCACATCGTCGAGGGTGGCGCCGAACTCGGCGAGGACCGCCGCCACATTGCCCATGGCCCGGCGTGTCTGGGCCACCATGTCGCCCGGATCGATGACCGCCGCGGTACTGTCGAGCGACACCTGGCCGCCCAGATGTAGGACGCCGTTGCAGGCGTTGCCGTGCTTGTAGGGCAACGGCGTGGTCCAGTCCCAGTGTCCGTCCGGCCACGCGTAGGTTTTCTCCAGCCGTTCGCCTGTGGGCCCGCGCATGGCGGTCGCGGCAATCTTTGTCAGAAGGCCCGGCTGCGCAAATCCAGTGACCGGAATGCCGGTCGCCGCCGGCCCCGGTTCGTCGAAATAGCCGGCCCGGAGCCTCGCCGGTTTTTCCCAGTCCTCGGCGGTGCCGTCGCCCACGTAAAACACGCTGAGCCTGACCACGTCCCGGGTGTCGGCACCGGCCGCGGCGAGGGCTGCACAAAGCCGGTCCATCATGATCCGGGTCTGCCCCGCCAGGTCAACCCGTGCGCCCACCACACCGTCCGGGGAAAGCGCCGACATGTCGCCGGTGAAGATCATGTCGCCACAGGCGATCACGTGAGAGAACGCGTCCGGCAGCAGAGGCATGCCGTCCAAATGCAGACACCGGCGCGCCAGGCGCTCGCCGCCGGGCCCGCGCATGGCCACGCCCTCGATCTCGATCAGCATATCCTGGTAACACAATTGCGGCTTGGCCACCGTGTTGACCACCGGCTGCACCTGCGGACCAAGCCTGGTGCCAATCAACTCCAGAATTCGTCGTTCAGCCGCGTCATCGCCGACAAAGTAGACCACCAGTTTTACCAGATCATTGAGGTCGACATCCAGATCCACCAGCACGGTTTCCAGATAGGCCATGGCACTGTCGCATTGCGCCTCGAGATTTCCCGGCGTCCGCACACGGCCCTGCGGGTCGAGGTCAACCTGGCCACCGGTGAAAATCAGCGATCCGGCGCGAACCCCGTGTTTGTGCGTGAGCTGCACCGGCCAGTTCCAATGCCCCTCGGGGAAACTGTACCTTCGGTCCACGGCTCGCGTCCTTCATTGCGGGTTGCCAGAAAATGGGATGATGCGCCAGGGTAAAGGCAAATCTGACCCCGGATTGTGCGGCATCAGGATTGTGCATACAACACCGCCTGCGCTGGTGCCATACCCGGCTAGGGTTCATCCCGGCTTTGTCCCGGTGAGCAACCCGCGGCGTTGCTTGAGTGCGGCGAAGACAAATTCCATCAGGGCACGAACCCGGGCTGCCTTGTGCAGGTCGCGGTGTGTCAGTATCCACAAATCGGTCGCAAGTTCGGGAATCGCATCGCTGAACCGCACCAGTTCCCGATCCGGATCGCCCAGATAACACGGCAACACGGCAAGGCCATGGCCCTGACGGACACCGGCATGCATGCCGACAACGCTGTTGACGCGATAGCGGCACTGCCTGTCCAGATTCTGGCTGGTCATCCAGCTCTCGAGTTCCGGATAGTTCAGCGTTTCATCCGGCCCAACCCATTGTGACTCCTGCAGCTTCGGGAACTCGTCTGGATCTCCGCCAGTTTCTCCCCGGCCGTATGCCGCATAGGCAATGGTGCCGGCCTTGCGCCCGACAAGCGCGGGCGACGGCGCCATCGAGGGGCGAATGGCCACATCCGCCTCTCTTTTTGACAGGCTGTAGAGGTGGTTGGACACCGCAACTTCCAGAGCGATTTCCCCATGCATTATCTGGAATTCCGCAAAAATCGGCGAAAGGAACCCGACCAGAAAGGAGTCCAGGGTAGCGACACGCACGGTCCCGGACGGCCGCAGGTCCTGCCCGACCACACGGCGTTCGGCGTCTTTTACGTGGATTTCTATCTGCCGGGCGGTCGCCGCAAGCTCTTCCCCCGCAGGCGTCGGGGCATAGCCCGACTTCGCACCGTTGAACAACACCACCCCCAGGCGGTCCTCGATCCCGGCGAGACGCCTGTAGACGGTGGCATGGCTTATTCCGAGACGGCGCCCGGCACCAGACAGCGTGCCGGCGTCATGAACCGCAAGGATCAGCCGCAGATCGTCCCATTTTGTCTTGCTGTTCATTATTGCAAACGGTTTTCTCAAATTTGGCGAATTGCCGTTGGTTTTTGCACAGCATATCTGTTCAAGGAGCAATTCACCAGATCAGCGAAGAAGGCACCGGTCATGCATGTTCTGATCGTCTTTTGTCACCCTGAAGCCGACTCCTTCAATGGCGTGTTGAGGGATGTAGCGGTTCGGACCCTCCGGAAACAGGGCCACGGCGTGGAAGTCGCGGACCTGCATGCCGAGGGATTCGACCCTGTCGAGCGCGGCTGTCACTACCCCCAACGCAAGAACCCGGATTGGTTTTCAGGCATGGACGAGCAGCGTCATGCCAGCACAATCGGCTCGCTGCCCGATGATGTTGCCCGTGAAATCGAGCGGCTGGAGCGTGCCGATCTGGTGGTCTTCCAGTTCCCTCTGTGGTGGCATTCCCAGCCGGCGATGCTCAAGGGATGGTTCGACCGGGTCTTCGTCAACGGCGCGCTTTACACCAGCACCATGCGCTACGACCGCGGCTACTTCCGGGGCAAACGCGCCATCTGCTCGCTGACCACCGGCGCCCCGGAGGCCGCATTCCGCGAAAATGGCCGCGGCGGCAACATCGACACCATGCTGTGGCCGACCCAGTATTCGCTCTATTACATGGGATTTACGATCCTTCAGCCTTTCATCGCCCATGGCGTTCAGGGTCTTTCCGACTTTGTCCGGGTGGAAGAAAGCCGGTTCGGCGATCATCTTGAAGGACATAAACTGGCTTGGTCACAAAGGTTGGAAAACCTGGCAATGGCGGAAACCGTTTGTTTTCCCGGCTGGAAGGATTGGGACGAACAGGGCCATGCCGCGGCCCCGGCCGGCAACGAAACCGTCCTGACCAGGGCCTGACGGCTACGAGCAAGACGCTGAAGCGCTCAGGCTTCTGAAGGGGCGTTTTCTTGTCACATTCAAACTTTCGTGACAGTGTCCGTTAGTAATGTCCATATACGGGGGTGTGAAACATGTACGGATCTGTTTTGCGTTATAATCCTCTGCGAGTAATTGCTTTGTTCTCACTTGCATTTACTGTCTTGTTTGCATCGGTGGACAGAGCCGATGCTGGCGCCGCCAAACGCTCGATTGCCCGCGCCAATGCGGAACTCAACAGATGCGCGACTTTGCCGAAAGAGCAGCGCTATGACTGTGTGTCGGACGCGTTTTCCGATGTCAGCACCTCGATCGCCCGCTTCCGGAATTATTTCAAGGCATCCCGGATCGTACGCGAGGCGGCAAACAAGGTTGGTGCGACGCGCATCATCAGCGTCGCCATTTCAGCCCTTGAAAAGGCCCGCAAGAGCTTGCTCAGGTCGGTGAGCGGCGTCGAGAAACGCCACCAGGGCAACTACAAGGATCTGTCGAAACTGATGGCACGGGCCAAGAGTGTCTTGAGGGCATAACGCACGAGGATTCTCGGTTTGTCTGACCGGAACCGCCTGATCTATCGCCCACCGAACGGAATCGTCACCTGGCTGGAGAGCGAATAGATGTCCAGCTTGCTGGCGCCGAACCCGGAGTAACCCCCCGACAGGGAAAGCTGCATGCCATTGACGAGGTTGACGGCAAGGCCGCCATTGAGACGCGCAAGCACCTCATCCCCTTGAATGACTGCACCATTCGTAAGCCTGGTGTCGTCGGCCTTGATGAAGTTCCAGACACCGTTGACAGCCAGATAAGGCGAGATCGTCTCCACGGTGCCGTCGTCGATTCTCTTGAGATATCTGACGCGCGGCCCGAAGGACAGCTGTCCCCGCTCGGTCGTGCCGCCGGAGACCCGCGTGCCGCCGCTGTTGGTATAGCTTTCCCGGTCCACATGGGCGTAGGTGATGGAAGCTGTGGGTTCGAAGGTCCAGGGGCCCTCTATAAACCGGCCTTCCAGGCTGCCCGTCAGCGTCAGCTGTTCGGCATCGAAGGTGCCCTTGCCGCCGGTGGTACGGATATCGTTGTCGCTGAACTCGTAGAAGGCAAACCCGCTGGCGGAGATTTCGGGGGTCAGGAGATAGGTCGAATGGAGACCCAGGCCAAACCCCGTGGTATCGAGCTTGGACGACTGGGACGAACTCCTGGCTTCCGCTGCGCGGACCCGCAACAATCCGCCCAGAATAAAGCCGTCGCCGGGATTGTAGTAGGCGCCGGCGGCCAGGTCGGCTGCGTGTCCGTCACGCTTGGCACCGCTCTGGTCGGCATCGAAACCGACCACACTGCCGCGAACCCAGGCATTGGGGCGCGTCGGCGCCACATGGAGCCGATCCGATTTGCCGGATATGTCTGCAATGCCATCGCCCGCAAGTCCTGCCTGTGCCTCGCGTTGCGCGTTGGCCCGCAGCGTGTTCAGGTCGGTGAAGAACGACGCGCTGTTCCCTCCAAGGTTGAACCGTAAGGGGTTAAAGCCGAACGTGTCTGATCCGGCAGGGCCACGGTGTCCAAATCCTGCCCGGAACGGCCGTGCGCTCCCAGACGCGCGCGCTGTTCGCCGGGCACTCACGGTTTCTAGGTCGCTTCGGGCTTGTGTTTCGGCAGCGTTAGCCTGAGCAATCTGGGCCTGTGCCGCCACAATCTTGCCCTTCAATATGGCAATACTCCGTTGATACCGGGCAACGAGTTTGGCCACCGCTTCGTACTTGCGCAACACTTTGAGCCGAGCTTTTTTGCCGGGTGTTACCCTGTAGGCTAACGCGAGCGTCCTCAAGGTTATTCTGGCAGATACGATGAACGCGGTCGCCTTCGCTATTCGTTCCTCCTCGGCTCGGATTCTTTGTTCGTTCAGCTTGGCGAGCCGTTCCTGAATCTCGATTTCACGTTGCAGCCGGTTCTGTGCGGCGGCATCGCGGGCATCGTCGGCCGCCAGATTGAGATCCCGTCTGAGGTCCTCAAGCTGGGTGAGTTCGGTGCTCAGGCCTGTATTCGTGAGCGCGTCGACCGCAGCTTCATCGTCCGTGCTGGCGCCGGCGCAGGTCGCCGTTATCGCTGATGCGGATAGCCCACTGGACTGCAGGACCTGGTCGATCCGGAAGGTGCCCGACGCCGGAATCGTGAATGTCGCCGTACCGTCGGTGACCGCCAGTGCAGCACCCAGGTTGATGTTTATGGTTACGGTTGGCGTATTGCCGGTGATCGTCCAGGTGATGGTCTCGCCGGTTTCGAACGCCGCCGTCAGTATCGGTACATTCTGGACATTGAATCCCAGCCCAGCATTCTGCGAAAGCGCCCCACCGTTGACCGCCGTACACCCCGCCGAAACAGCGTGGGCGCGATCAGCCTGAACCACCGCCAGGAACAAGCCAAGACATATTGTGAAAGCAGCCGGCCACAGGCCCCAGTCCAGCCAACCGGAAAACCGGCCCCCAAAACGACATGCGCCCCCAACGAGACGGCACTTTGGCTCCCCAGCCTGCATCACAACCCCTCCATGTTGTCGAAAACGTTAACAAAACATTAATTTCGGGGCAATACTGGTGGTGATGCCGGCCGCAGGAGCAGAGTTCTGTGGAAATCTTCTCGTATTTGGGCGCTGACCGGACCCTGCCGCAAAGACCTGCCGGAGCGCAAACCTGAAGTATCAGGGCTCTTTGGTCTACATGGATAGGGAAAATTTGGAGCGGGCGATGAGATTCAAACTCACGATTTCAGCCTTGGCAAGGTTGAAGTCATTCCATCTATATCAAGAGGCTAGCGTCCCACTAGTTGGGCACAGCTATTCACAGGGACTCAAACGTCACCACAGCTTGCTAATGTGGTACAATGTAAGACGCGATTTTGTTGCTCTCCAAGAATGTACGCCAAATTTGACCAAAGATCGTGGTTAGCTATTCGGTCGCCAAATCGTTGAGTATGGATTTGCTGGCTTCGCCAAACAAATCACGAATGTCCACTCTGCAATCAATGAACTGAAGCAGTTTCATGTAGGTAGGAAGTTGAGCGGTATCGATATAGATCGGTACAAGGACGTTCTTGCCGACTTCTCTCTGCCGAAACAGCGCAATGTTAAATTCTTCAATACATACCTTTGAGGATAGATAAGAAGGCGATAAAAAAGACACCACTTTTTTGCTCTTGTCCAAAGCCTCATAAATTTCATATTGCCATGCAACGCCTGGCTGCAATTCCAACCTATCGACAAACACACGAAGATTGGGTTTCTGGTGTTTAAGTTCCCGGACAAACTCAAATGCCCTGTCCGCATCTTTATGAGAATAACTGATAAATAGGTCCCACTCCTGCGTTTCGCTGGTAGGAAGAACATGATTTGAAAATCTACGCTTAAGGGTCGAAAACTGGCTCTTCAGATGAACTGAATTTTTGACGCTCGGTTCAACGATTTTCAGTTTGTTGAGTGGCAGTCCTAACGCCATCCACTGAACGGCAGCTTCAACAATGGCGTCGAGCATCTGGGGCGCAGTAACACCGCGACGATGTGTAGAAACTAACGGCATTGCAATAGTTGTGTATCCGTCTTTAGCTCCTAAGAACGGGCTGATGCTGCGGAATATGTCGCCGACGGTGTCTAGCGGATTAACTCTTTCATATACTGGGGCACCAACGGATTCCTGAATGTCGAGTGTGGTGCGAAATCCAGGTTCAAAACATAGGATTCTTTTGCATTGTACGCCTCGAAGCCGAATGCGAGGGCCTATTGGTTTTGATATCCAACAGGAAAAATCCATACGCAAGTCTTCATGGGGGTTTCGTGCTAATTCGTCGACGGAAAGACCCTTACTATTAATTGCACCAATCAGCGTACGTGGCCCTGTGTTGTATCGATTAGGGAACGCAGATATCACCATGATATCTACTGCCTCCCATGGTCGCATTGTGGTAAGATCGCCCTGATAGAGTTCAATGGTTTTCGGGCCATCGTTGCTAGGAACATTTATCGATTCCAACAATTTCATGTTGCGTACAGGCCTCGTAACAAACTCAAAACACATTCGGTCATAGTTGATTGCCATGATACCGGAGTCGAGCTTTTTCCAAAGCCGCGTAAATCTATGTTTCCAATTTATCTTTTGTCGCCAGCGCGTCCGACAAAACAGAGTGTCCAAGGCTTGGAATTCGTCAGAAAATTATTAGCGGTTGTGAACAACGAGAAAACAAGCATCACTCGCCGTATAGGCGTCACGCGGGCGTAGCTCAGGGGTTGAGCGCATGGCCACAGTAACGCTGTGAACACCTTCCCATACAAATTTCAATACGATCGATGCACACAAATTGTGCATAACATCTTGTTTTGTGTACGGGCGTCATCATAATTATGGGGGTGAGACCCTAGGAAAAGAGCCAGAATTTGGAGCGGGCGATGAGATTCGAACTCACGACTTCAACCTTCGCAAGCTCACAATGCTGCGCCCATTGCGGCCAAGCCCTACGATCTGTTCCCGGAGTTCCGCAGCGTACGGGTTCCTTGTTCTCGGCATCTGGACACTCTCATATGAAAGTCAGAATGTGTCCATCAAACCTGGGAAACTCCAGCACTATGTCAACGCTCGATGAATCTCAACAAACGGAATTGGGAGAATCAACTTCCGACTTCTCATTTTGACCCCAGGGAGGCATTCACGATTGGTCGGTCTGGGGACTACAATGTGGGCGTTGTTGCCGTTCACAAATTCACAAGGAATGAACGCCTTAGTCAGCAGCATTCACTTTTTTGAAAATAGCTTTGTAACGTGGTGCGAAGAAGGCCGAGAATGCTTTGACTTCAGGGCGGCGATAGGCATCGGGACTGATCAGGAGCCACGAACTGGCTGAAGTTCCTTCTGGCGGTACGATGCAGCGCAGAAGGGTGCCATCATCTTTAGCCATGGATGTGGACACTATCCCGATGCCAATTCCAGTTTTTATCGCCGCAATCATGGCTTCTGCATCGGAACACGTCGAGACAACCTGGGATTTCTCAATCCGTTCCATAAGCCATTGGTTGACGCCCAGACTACCGGAAAAGCGGTCATAGACCACGAATGTATGACCCTTGAAGTCAGATTCGGATGTCGGAATGCCATTCCGGTCCGCGTAGCCCTGCGAGGCATAAAGAGACGCTGTAACAGTTGTAAGCTTTCTGCAGATCAATCGCTCGTCGTCTATCTTTTTCGAGATCCGAATTGCCACGTCGGCCTCGCCTCCCGAAAGATCAAGGACGTCGTAGGTTGAAATGAATTCGAAGTGAACTCCAGGATACTCGGCGCAGAAATCCGAAATGATTGCAGAGAAATTAGTCGAAAAATTAGTCCTGGGCATCGTTATGCGTATGGGCAGCAAACTGGCCCGAACTGAATTTTCTGCTTCGCCCTCAAATGCTTCTATCGACGCCTCGATTTTTTCGGCGGTGGTTGTCAGTCTAAGCGCGTCTTTTGTTGGTCGGAAGCCACGCGTATCACGATCGAACAGCGTCAGTCTCAATGCATGTTCCAATGCGTCAATGCGTCGGGCGACGGTCGGTTGTGCCATTCCAAGTTGCTTGGATGCCGCCAGTGTCGAACCGGTTCTGAGAACCGCAAGAAAGACCCTTACGTCCGACCAATTGTGAAAAGAGCTATTCATTTTTGAAGAACAGCACAACGTCAGAGCGGATACCAGAAAAATAGCCGTCAAAGTAACTTCGGATCGCAGAAGCAATCAATTGCGAGGACCGAAAATGGCAACCTACACCTTGTTCCCAAACATCTGGAGAATTTTGGGGAAGAATCTGTTCACTCCCTCGGCAAGTCCCGATTCCAAGCATTCGGACAGGGACAACGCGGAAGAAATCAGGCGCGCTGAACGCGATTGCGTAAGAGATATGATTTGGAGCAATCCGGAAGCATTTTCGAGCGAACTGGATTTTCAAGCCCTAGCATGCAGATTTCGCGGCAAGTTCTGAGAATTGTCGGACTCAGGGTAAGGCGAACATCTCAGCAGTCCCGCGCTGCTGATGATAATCAGTGGCTATAATTCACTGACGAAAGGTCGAACAGTTTCGTCACGGTCGCAAAATCACCGTTATTGCGGACGTTCTCCACCACGCGAAGGATTGTCAGAACGGGCTCGAAGTTGTTGATCGCTGAGTAATGTAAGAGTGACTGCAACTGGCACTAGATCCACGTACCGAGATTGCCGAATAGTCTTCCGGTGATGATCCGACTACGGAAGTTCCAGGCCCGAACGTCCGTTCAACCCCACTTAGGAGAACCTAGACCAAGTCGCCATTATGTCCGCACTACAACCTTGAGCGGAATTGGCCTACCATCAATTCTTCCCTAGTCAGATTGATCTGACCACTTCGCTAAGGAGAGTGTCAAACAGGCAATTCTGTTCAGAAATCCATAATCGTATTTGAAAAACAACAAGCCGGGGATTTCTCGCCGAACAGGCTTCACGCGGGCGTAGCTCAGGGGTTGAGCGCCCTGCCACAGCTATGCTGTGAGCACCTTGTCATACGCATTTCCATACGATGCATGGACACAAAATTGTGCACAGAACCTTGTTTTGTGTACGAACGTCATTGTCATGAGAAGGATGAGACTCTAGGAAAAGAGCCAAATTTTGGAGCGGGCGATGAGATTCGAACTCACGACTTCAACCTTGGCAAGGTTGCGCTCTACCCCTGAGCTACGCCCGCGCAATCGCCTTGGCGGCAATTTCGACGGCTGTTATTGCGCACCCCGGCGACAAATGCAATAGAGATTTGCCAGCCTGCTTCCAGGCCGCATCGAAACCGCTTGTACAACGCCGCCAACCGTCGATATTCCCCGCCACAAGGACATTTTTTCCATGCCTGCAACCCCTGAAGACCTGCTTGGCCACCTGGACGCGCTTGGCATCGAGACCGTCATCCACCGCCATCCGCCGCTCTATACGGTGGAGGACTCCCGCAAGCTGCGCGGCGACATTGAAGGCGGCCATTGCAAGAACCTGTTCTTCAAGGACAAGAAGGGCGCGCTTTGGCTGGTGGTCACCCTTGAGGATGCCGACCTCGATCTCAAGCGGCTTCATGGCGTCATCGGATCGGCGCGCCTGAGTTTCGGCAAGCCCGACCTGCTGATGGCAACCCTGGGCGTCATTCCCGGCGCGGTGTCGCCGTTTGCCCTGTTCAACGACACCAACGCGGTCGTGAACGTCGTGCTCGACGAAGCCATGATGGCCCATGACATCCTCAACTATCATCCTTTGAGCAACGAGATGACCCTATCGGTGGCCAGCGGCGATCTCATCCGCTTCATCGAGGCCTGCGGCCATGCCCCGAAGATTATCGCCCTGCAGCCGCAATGAAGGACCGCGGGTTCACCCTGAACGACCGCAGGCCCAGAGACACATTGCCTTTTGCAACCGCGCGGTCCATCTAGTAGGAATGGGCGTTGAGAGGGCCGTTTGCGGGGCGGTCTTTCGTGAGACGACACTTGAATAATTTGCTGGCAGGAGAACGATCATGGACAGTCCCTTAGCGGGCAGCGCGGCGGGCGGCGGCAACGCTCTGATCAAGGACGCGAATACCGCGTCTTTCATGACCGACGTGATCGATGCGTCGATGACCACCCCCGTGATCGTCGATTTCTGGGCGCCTTGGTGCGGCCCGTGCAAACAGCTGACGCCGGTGTTGGAGAAGGCCGTGAATGCCGGTCGGGGCGCGGTACGCCTGGTCAAGATCAACATCGACGAAAACCCCGAGATCGCCCAGCAGATGCGGATCCAGTCGATTCCCGCGGTCTTCGGTTTCAAGGAAGGCAAGCCGGTCGACGGCTTCATGGGGGCGCTGCCGGAAAGCCAGATCAACCAGTTCATCGAGCGCCTGGTAGGCGAACCGATCGGTGCCGAACTGGAAGCCATGCTTGAAGCCGCCAAGGCGGCCTTCGACGAAGGCGACATCTCGACCGCGGCCCAGGCCTTTGGCCAGATCCTGCAGGAAGACCGCGAACACATCGGCGCCATCGCCGGGCTGGCCCGTTGCCAGCTTGCCGGCGACGACCTCGAGGGTGCCAAGGCGACCCTGGCTCTGGCGCCTCCAGGCAAACAGAACGACCCCGAAATCTCCAGCGTCCGCGCCGCCATCGAGCTGGCCGAGGCGCCGGTCGACGATGAGGATGTGGCCCGGCTGAAGGCTGCCGTCGAGGCCGACCCCGGTGATCATGCGTCGCGTGTCGACCTGGCCGTGGCACTGAACGCCGCCGGCCAGCGCGAGGAGGCGGCAGACCATCTGCTCCATGTCATCAAGACCGACCGTCAATGGAATGACGAGGCCGCGCGCAAGCAACTGGTTCAGTTGTTCGAGGCCTGGGGCCACATGGACGAGCTGACGATCGCCAGCCGCCGGCGCTTGTCGTCGCTTTTGTTTTCGTAGAGACTTTTGTATAGGGGCCCGGCCGTCGCGGGTCCCGAAGCTGGAAGTAACATCATGAGTCTGTGCAGTCAGTATTCCAAGCCGTCCGATCTCCCCCGGGCGATCCCGGTTTTCCCCCTTGGCGGCGCCTTGCTGCTGCCACGCGGGCAATTGCCGTTGAACATTTTCGAACCCCGCTACCTGGCCATGGTCAACGATGCCCTGTCGGGCGACCGCATCATCGGCATGATCCAGCCGTCGACGGACAAGGATCTCGAGTTGCAGGACGACCCCGACGCTGTGCCCGACCTGTGCCGCATCGGCTGTGCCGGACGCATTACGTCCTATGCCGAAACCGACGACGGCCGGATCCTGATTACCCTGACCGGCATCAGCCGGTTCGAGACGCTGGAAGAAGTGGCGTCGCGCGAAGCCTACCGGTGCTTCAACGTCGATGCCGCACCCTTTATCGAGGATTTCAACATCGGTTCAGGCGAGTCGGATATCAACCGCGAACGTCTGCTCCACGTCTTTCGCTCCTACCTCGATGCCCATGATCTTGAAGCCGACTGGGAGTCGGTGCACGGCTCGTCCAACGAATCCCTGGTCAATGCGCTGGCCATGATTTCGCCCTACGGACCGAAAGAGAAGCAGGCCATGCTCGAAGCGCCGGATTTGAATGCCCGGACCGAAATTCTGATCGCGCTCACCGAAATGGCGCTGGCCCAGCAGGCCGCCGTGTCGCCGTCCAGCAACAAGCTGCAATAAGCCGAAAATCCAGCGGGATTCTGGAATTCAAGGAATTGAACCCCATGGCAGATGAAACCGAACCCCAGACCGCCATCAGCCATGATGTCGACCGCCGGTTGCTGGAAATCCTGGTGTGCCCGCTGACAAAAGGCCCGCTTGACTATGACCGCGAGGCCCAGGAACTGATCAGCCGTCAGGCCAAGCTGGCCTATCCCATCCGCGACGGCATCCCGATCATGCTGCCCGAAGAAGCGAGACAACTGGACGATGAATGAACCCCGCGCCTGGCCGACCGAGATCCGGCTGAACCCCGAGAAGACCGTGCTTCACGTGACCTTCGATACCGGCGACACTTTCGATCTTGCCGCCGAATACCTCAGGGTCGAAAGCCCGAGCGCCGAGGTCAAGGGCCACGGACCCAGCCAGGAGAAAACCATTCCGGGCAAACGCCACGTCTCGATGACGGCGCTCGAACCGATCGGCAATTACGCCGTGAAAATCACCTTCAGCGACGGCCATGACACCGGCCTCTTTTCCTGGGACTACCTCTACAAGCTGGGCTCAGCCCACGGCGATATCTGGCACGGCTACCTGGCCAAACTCGAGGCCCAGGGCCTGAGCCGGGATTGAGTTGAACTGTTTCCCGGGCGCGACGCAGCACGCCAGTGCTGCTTCGCAGAACCGGGACCGCGCCACCCTCAAGCGCTTGTATTAGGTACGGCCCCGGCTCACGCTACGCGTGCCCGGGGAACGACTTTTTCAAAGCGCGTCACCGCGCAACAGCTTGGGCAGCGCGCCGCCCAGGCCTGCCGCCTCGTTGACAAAGAACCCCTTGGCCTGCGGCAACCGGTCGACCAGTCCCAGACCCATGTCCCTGATCGCCTTGAGCGCCGGGTTGTCGTTGGAAAACAACCGGTTGAGGCCGTCCATGGCAAAGGCGGTGGCCACATTGTCCGGCCGTCGCCAGGTCGTGTAGCGGTCGAGCACGCTCAAGCTCCCGGGATCCATGCCCAGCCTAAGGCCGTCGACGCAGACCTCGCTCAAGGCGGCCACGTCACGCAGGCCCAGGTTGAAACCCAGTCCCGCCAAAGGGTGAACGCTGTGCGCCGCATCCCCCACCAGGGCGACCCGCTCGCAGGCATAGTCCCTGGCAAGCATCATTTCCAGCGGATAGGCCCAACGCGGCCCCCGGGCTTCGAAGGCGCCGAGCCGGTCGTCGAAGCGCCGCCTGAGTTCTTCCGCAAAACCAGTGTCGTCCAGACCGACAATGCGCGTCGCGTCACCGGTTTCCTCGGTCCACACGAGCGAGGAGCGGTTGCCGGTCAAAGGCAGAACCGCGAACGGCCCCGCCGGCATGAAGTGCTCCTGGGCGACGCCATCGTGCGGCCGGTCGTGGATCACCGTGGCGACGATACCGGACTGGTCGTAGCGCCAGCCCACCGTGTCGATGCCGGCCACGCCCCGCAGCCAGGACCGCCTGCCGTCGGCGGCAATCACGAGCGGGGCCCTTAGCGTGCGTCCTGACTCAAGCTCAAGCAAGCCCTCAGAAGGCGTGCGCTTGAACCCGGTCGCCCTTTCGGGGGCGATGACCACGACCGTTTCTGTCGCCGCCACCCGGTCGGCCAGTGCCGATCCCAGCCGCACGTTTTCGACCATGTGGGCGGCCACGTCGCCGCGTCCGCGTGCAGGTTCGAATTTCAGCAGCACAGGCCGCGACACATCTCCGGGCCGACTGTCGGTGACGATGATATCGCGCATCGGTTGGGCGTGGTCGGCAACATCCGGCCAGACGCCCAGGGCCTCCAGCATGGTGCGCGAGGCGGCAGTTATGGCCGACGCCCTGCCGTCGAATTCCGATTTGGACCAGATGTCGGGCGTGTTGTTGTCCACCAGGGCAACGCGCAGGCCGGCGCCTATGCGACTGTCGCCAAAGGCCAGGGCCATTGAGAGGCCGACCAGCCCGCCGCCCAGGATCACAATGTCTGCGTCAATGTCATCGGCAGGGTTTTTGTGGTTCGGGTTCATGGGTCATGGCTAAGATGAATTCCGGGCCGATGCAACCTTCCATGGAGCCGCACACAGCCGAATTTCTTGCCCCGACACCCCCATTGCATCTATGCCCGCGGATCATCCTCCCTTAAGAAGTAGCGCAACACAAACTTCGGAAGACACGTCATGGCCCTGCCCATCGAAACCCTCATGGAGACCCTTGACCTGGAACCGCTGGAGGAAAACCTCTTCCGCGGGCGGTCGCCACAGGTCGGCTGGCAGCGGGTGTTCGGTGGCCAGGTGATCGGCCAGGCTCTGGTTGCTGCCGCCAGAACCGTCGAGGACCGTTCGGTCCATTCCCTGCATGGCTATTTCATGCGTCCGGGCGATCCATCGGTGCCGATCGTCTATCAGGTCGACCGTCACCGCGACGGCGGCAGCTTCACCACCCGCCAGGTTGTCGCGATCCAGCATGGCCAGCCCATATTCACCATGGCCGCATCGTTTCACGTCACCGAGGACGGCTTTGACCATCAGTTCGAGATGCCGCAAGTGCCCGCACCCGAAGACCTTCCCAGTGAAGAAGAGCTGGTTGCCCAGTTCGGTGACGCTATCCCCGACAACATTCGCAAATACTGGGAGCGCAAACGGCCGATCGAACTGCGCCCGGTCAAGCTCAGAAACTATCTGGCGTCAGAAGCCGAGGAAGCCGACGATCCCGTGCAGCAGGTCTGGATCAGGGCGACCGGCAGCCTGCCCGACGACCGTGCACTCCATCAATGCGTCCTCGCCTACGCCTCTGACATGACTTTGCTGGATACCTCGCTCATCCCCCATGGTCACTCGGTTTTTGACCGGGATCTGCAGCTCGCCAGCCTCGATCACGCCCTGTGGATCCACCGCGACTTCAGGGCCGACGAATGGCTGCTGTATTCCCAGGACAGCCCGAGCGCGTCCAGTGCCCTGGGTTTCAATCGCGGCAGCATATTCAGCCGCGACGGCAAACTTGTCGCCTCCGTCGCCCAGGAAGGCCTGATCCGCCAGCGAACACGGTAATCGGCATCTCTGTCTGCATAACAGTTAAGCAGCACGCTCTATCTGCTTAAATTATGTGCAGAAAGCGATTGTTGTTTTGTGACCCTGTTGCTTCGAAAAAATTTTAATCACACAAAATCAGTACCTTAAGTAGGTTCAAGAAAACCGGCACGGTTGTTGAAAGGTATTGCGCGAACGGGAGGGTTTCCCGTCGTTTGCGTAATCCTGCTCGTCAGGACCTCGCCTTGGTCCGGCGCAGCACCCAGAACAGGGGACAACAACATGAAGCTGGTTATGGCGGTCATCAAGCCGTTCAAACTGGATGAAACCCGGCAAGCCTTGACCGACATCGGGATACAGGGACTGACGGTTTCCGAGGTCAAGGGGTATGGCCGGCAGAAGGGCCACACCGAGATCTATCGCGGTGCCGAATATGCCGTGAATTTCCTGCCCAAGATAAAAATCGAAATGGTAACGAGCGATCGGCAGGCTGACGCCGCTGTCGACGCCATAACCCAGGCCGCCAACAGCGGACAGATTGGGGATGGCAAGGTTTTTGTCTATCCGATTGACCATGCCGTCCGGATCAGAACCGGCGAAACCGGCGAAGCCGCACTTTAAGGGAACCAGAAATGAACACTGCATACAAACATATCGGCCGCGGGGCGGCGGTTCTCGCGCTGTGTCTGGCGGGCACCCAGACAACTTTCGCTCAAGGTGCCGCGGGCGTGCCGCAGGAAACAAAATTCGTCCTCAATACGATCCTGTTTCTGGTCGGCGGGTTTCTGGTCATGTGGATGGCCGCGGGCTTCGCCATGCTCGAATCCGGTATGGTCAGATCCAAGAACGTCGCAACCATATGCCTGAAGAACATAGCCCTGTTTTCCATATCCGGACTGATGTTCTGGCTGATCGGCTACAACCTCATGTATGGTGTGTCCGAAGGCGGATACATCGGCACCCTCGGCTGGTTCAGCCATGCGGCTCACGAAGCCGAAAACATCGCAAAGTATGCCGCCACATCCGACTGGTTCTTTCAGATGATGTTCTGCGCGACCGCCGCCTCGATCGTCTCGGGCACGCTTGCCGAACGCATCAAGCTGTGGCCGTTCCTGGCGTTCGTCGCCATCCTGACGGGCATTCTCTATCCGATCCAGGGGGCCTGGAAATGGGGCGGCGGCTGGCTTCAGGTCGCAGGCTTTCAGGACTTTGCCGGGTCGACACTGGTCCACTCCGCCGGTGGATGGGCAGCCCTGATGGGCGCCATCATTCTGGGCGCACGACATGGCAAATACACCAAAGACGGCAGGGTTACGCCTTTTCCAGGGTCCAGCATGCCGCTCGCAACCCTGGGTACGTTCATCCTGTGGCTCGGCTGGTTCGGCTTCAACGGCGGGTCTCAACTGGCGATGGGCTCGCTCACCGACGCCTCCGATGTCGCCCGGATCTTCGCCAACACCAACAACGCGGCCGCCGGCGGGGTCGTCGTTGCCATGATCGTCACACAGATCGTCTACAAGAAGACAGATCTCACCATGGCGCTTAACGGGGCGCTGGCGGGTCTGGTTTCAATCACCGCGGAACCTCTGACACCCAGCCTGGGCATGGCGGCCCTGATCGGCGGCGTCGGCGGCGGTCTGATCGTCCTGGTGGTACCGCTTCTCGACAAACTGAAAATCGATGACGTGGTCGGGGCAATTCCCGTACACCTGGCCGCCGGCATTTGGGGCACGCTTGCAGTTCCCCTGACAAACCCTGCCGCCGATATCGCCACGCAGGCCTTGGGCATCATTGCCATCGGTGCCTTCATGAGCATTGCCAGCGCGATCGTCTGGTTGGCCCTGAAGGCCACGGTCGGGATCCGCGTCAGCGAGGAGGATGAGTTTCTAGGTCTCGATCAGGTTGAATTGGGGCTTGAGGCCTATCCTGAATTTGGCCAGGGCAGCCAGCGCATCTGACCAATCCCCGGCCAAACGTCACTCTGTTTTTGCCCCGGCGCCAAGGCGCCGGGGTTTTTTGTTGGATATCTGCGGTTTTTTGGGGCAAGAGCGCCGGACTTAACCTCGCTTTAACCCTGACCCTGCCACTATTTCGGACACACATAGTTCAAGAATTCGGACTTGCCCGATACCGCAGGTCTCGATCAGGGCCGCGACCACGTATCCATGACACAGCATGTTTGAAACCCGATTTGATAGCCTGCCGGAATCGCCGTTTCCAAGGCTGGCCGCCCTGCTGGAGGGCATTGAACCGGGCGGTCCGCCGGTCGTCATGTCAATTGGTGAACCTGCGCACCCGATTCCCGGGTTCGTTCGCGATATTCTGGCCCAGCATAACGCCGACTTCTCCCGGTATCCTCCAGCCCTTGGCACGGAATCCCTTCGACAGGCGATCGCCATCTGGATTGCCCGGCGTTACGGCTGCGGGTCGCTGGTCGACCCGGACAAGCACATTCTGCCGGTTTGCGGCAGCCGCGAAGCCCTGTTCACGATCGCGCTTCTGGCCGTGGCCGAGTCGCGGGGCCCGGACCGGCCCGCAGCCCTCATGCCCAATCCGTTTTACCAGACCTACGCAACCGCAGCGGTTGCCGCCGGCGCCGAACCGGTCATGCTGGCCGCGACCCGGGACACCGGCCATCTGCCCGACCTCGGTGCGATCAGCGAGGAACTGTTTGACCGCACGGCCATATTTTACTTGTGCTCGCCCGCCAACCCGCAGGGCGCGGTGGCCGATCTCGATTATTTTGCCGAGGCGATCCGGCTTGCAAGAACTCACCGTTTTTTGCTGGTTGCGGACGAGTGTTACTCGGAAGTTTATGCCTCGACGCCGCCCCCCGGTGTCGTCGAGGCCGCCGACCGCATCGGGGACGGTCTCTCCAATGTCGTGTTCCTGAACTCTTTGTCGAAACGGTCCAATCTGGCCGGTCTGCGCTCCGGCTTCTGCGCCGGCGACGCCGAATTCATGGCAAGTTTCCTCAAGTTCAGAAACCTTGCGTCGCCGCAACTGCCCCTGCCGGTACAGGCCGCCTCGGCGGCGGCTTGGAGCGATGAAAGCCACGTCGATGCAAGCCGTGCGCTCTATCAGGAAAAATACCGGCTGGCCGCCCGTATCCTGGACGACCGCTTCAACTTTGAACCACCCCGGGCCGGCATGTTTCTCTGGCTAGACGTATCCGGTCACGGCGGCGGTGAGGCAGCAACAAGAACCTTGTGGCGGGAGACCGGCGTCAAGGTCCTGCCGGGGGGTTATCTGGCAAACGACATGCCCGACGGCAGCAATCCGGGGTCGGACTATATCCGTGTGGCCCTGGTCAAGGACGCCGAAACGACAAGACGGGCTCTCGAGCAGATGGTTGCCGTGTTGTAGGCCCTGGTGGCCGGAGCATCTTGCCCTTGCATGGGTGAATACAGGTTACGCTTAGGAAAACGAAATGGCAGTGTCAAAGTCACGTTCCTCGGATTTCTCGGTCCTCCCGGCCGGGGCCCGTCAGTTCATGCGCAACAAGGTTCTGGAAATTGCAGGCCTTGGCGTTCTTGGAATTGTTTTTGCGATTGCCGTGGCGCTGATGACCTGGTCGATCAAGGATCCCAGTCTCAATCATGCAACCGCCGCGCAGCCAACCAACCTGCTGGGTTTTCCCGGCGCCGTGATCGCCGACCTGATGATGCAGTTGTTCGGCCTCGGTACCATCGGGTTGTTGTTTCCAATCTGCGTCTGGGGCGGCAAGCTGCTGTCGCATTCAACGGTACCGCGGTTTCGCAAACGCCTTTTTGTATGGTCTCTGGCCGGTCTGTTGACCTCAGGTTTTCTGGCAAGCTTTTCGGTACCGGCGAGTTGGCCGCTGCCAACCGGACTGGGCGGTGTCTGCGGTGATTTTGTTGCAGCGCCGTTTTTCGCAGCCATGGGGCGTTTTGTCGATCCTGTCGTCATTCGTCTGGTTTCCGGCACGATATTGGGAGCCTTCGCCACGGTGGCGATGGTCTATGCCACCTCCCTGACCATCCGGCAGATCACGATGCCGTTGCGTTTGTTCGGCGAAGAAGGCGCTGAACTGGCGATCAGGGGTATCGGCGGATTGATTCACCTGGGCTTGAGCTTCAAGGCGATGCTGGCACGGAAGGTCAGACACAGTGCTGACAGGGCACGTACGATCGTCGAGCGCAGGGCGTCACCTCAGTTCGACGACGACGACGACGATGCCCCTGTCGACGTCCGCGATACCGATCAACCGACAGACGGCGACAGGCCAACGTCGCGGTGGACGATCGCCGATCTGGCACAGGGTCTGGCGCGTCAGTTCAAGTCGGACAACGATGCAACCCCGGCGCAGCGCATTGAACCGGGCTTCCAGAACGACAGTCCGGGGCAGCCCTATTTCGATGACCCTGGCGACCCGCACCCAAGGCACGCCGATCACCATGAACCTGGCCCGGGCGATTTTGAAGAAGAACCCGCGCCCGTGCCCTCCGTCCGCGTCAGCCAGGCCGCGGCACCGATCAAGCAGGGCAAACGGGTACGCAAGGATGCGCAACCGCCCCTGTCGTTCAGTGACGATCAGGAATACGAACTGCCGCCGTTGACGCTCCTTTCGGCGCCAAAATCGCGTGGCGCGCGCAAAAACACCAGCATGAGCGACGAGGCCCTCGAGCAGAACGCGCGCATGCTGGAGACGGTTCTGGAAGACTTTGGGGTTCGCGGCGAAATCATCAATGTCAGGCCCGGTCCGGTCGTCACGCTTTACGAACTCGAACCTGCACCCGGCATCAAGTCCTCACGGGTCATTGGCCTTGCCGACGATATCGCCAGGTCGATGAGTGCGATTTCCGCCCGTGTCGCCGTTGTGCCCGGCCGCAACGTCATCGGTATCGAACTGCCCAATGCGGAACGCGAGATGGTTTACCTGCGCGAACTCCTGGCGTCCGAGGACTATGAAAGCACCGGTTACGACCTCTCTCTGGCGCTGGGCAAGAACATCGGCGGTGAACCGATAATCAGCGATCTTGCCC
Source organism: Alphaproteobacteria bacterium (assembly GCA_021775805.1). GTDB lineage: Bacteria > Pseudomonadota > Alphaproteobacteria > Rhizobiales > JAJFHC01 > JAJFHC01. The sequence goes on from JAJFHD010000004.1 coordinate 95,211, forward strand.
GCATGCCGCACCTGTTGATCGCCGGCACGACCGGATCGGGCAAGTCCGTCGGCATCAACACCATGATCCTGTCCCTGCTCTTCCGCCTGCCGCCGGACAAGTGCAAGCTCATCATGATCGACCCCAAGATGCTCGAACTGTCGGTCTATGACGGCATACCCCACCTTCTGTCACCGGTCGTTACGGACCCGAAAAAGGCGGTTGTCGCCTTGAAATGGACCGTCAAGGAAATGGAAGACCGTTATCGCAAGATGTCGAAGGTCGGTGTCCGCAACATTGACGGTTTCAACGCCCGGGTCGAGCAGGCCATCGCCAAAGGCGAGACCATCGTTCGAACCGTGCAGACCGGCTTCGACAAGGAAACCGGTCAACCGATCTACGAGCAGGAGGAGATGGATCTGGAGCCGATGCCCTACATCGTCGTCATTGTCGACGAGATGGCCGACCTGATGATGGTCGCCGGCAAGGATATCGAAGGCACTATCCAGCGGCTGGCCCAGATGGCACGGGCCGCCGGCATCCACATGATCACCGCCACCCAGCGTCCCAGCGTCGATGTCATCACCGGCACGATCAAGGCCAATTTCCCGACGCGTATCAGTTTTCAGGTGACGTCGAAAATCGACAGCCGCACGATCCTTGGCGAGATGGGCGCCGAGCAGCTCCTGGGCCAGGGCGATATGCTTTACATGGCCGGTGGCGGCAGGATTTCACGTGTTCACGGTCCTTTCGTCTCCGACCAGGAGGTTGAGAAAGTCGTCAAGTTCCTGAAAAAACAGGGAATTCCGAAATATCTCGAGGCTGTCACGGAGGAACCCGAAGACGGCAGTTACGAACTTCCCGGAATGGCGTCCGGCGACGACAGCGACTCTGAAGACCTCTACGACCGCGCCGTCGCCATTGTCGGGCGCGACAAGAAGGCATCCACCAGTTACATCCAGCGCCGGCTTTCGATCGGTTACAACCGGGCGGCGACGATCATCGAACGCATGGAGAACGAGGGCGTCGTCGGACCGGCGAACCATGCCGGCAAGCGGGAAATCCTGATCGGCGAGCCGGGAGACGGCGTCAACGCTTAAAGGATGCGTCGATGTAAGGTTGATATTTGCGTGTTTATGAATTACGTGCCAATGGTTAGTGTCGGTTGCTTTCGCTGACATCATTGTTTCGACATATTGGGCGGATAGAGCACTCCTCATGGTACCAAAAATCCAAAGACAATTTGCGAGATTCCTGACAGTTGCGTCAGTGATTGTCGCGGCGGCTGTGATGCTGAATGGTGGAATCGCGAATGTAGGCGTGCAGGCTCAGGCCGCCACGTCAAAGGAGGCCTCCCTCAAGCCGAAAGAGGAAGATGCTGTTCGCGAGGTCGGCTCATACTTCAATACACTCAAGAGCCTGCAGGGTGAGTTTGTGCAGGTAGGGCCCCGCGGCCATATCTCCAGCGGCACGTTCTACCTGAGCAAGCCCGGTCGGTTGAGGTTCGAGTATTCACCGCCCAACCCGTTTCTCATCGTAACCGACGGCACCTGGCTGGTGGTCAACAACCGAAAGAAGAACAAGGCGGACTATTACCCGCTTTCCCAAACGCCGTTGCGTCTCGTGCTGTCCGAAAAGGTCAACCTTCTGACCGAAGCCAAGATCCTTCACGTCCGCGAGAGCAAGGAAACGATTTCCCTTACCCTTGAAGATCGCGACCAATTGGTGCCCGGGCAACTGACAGTTGTCTATGACAACAAGAAAAAGCATCTCAAGCAGTGGGTGATCATAGATGGTCAGGGCCTGCGAACCACAATCTCACTGAAGAGTCTTCAAAACGGCATCGACGTCGACCCGTCTTTGTTCGTGGTAAAACTTCGCAAAGAAATCAAAGACCGCGAAGGCAAATAGCGTCTGGCAAGCCCTTGAGCCGGGCTCTTTCCAGTCTCCCTCATATGTCCTAAGTATTGTCCTCACGACTAATTTCGATATGAGGCGATATGGCTACCGGATCGAAGACCAAGCTCAAAAACTGGCTGCAGCAACGACGCGTCACGGAAGTCGAATGTATTTTTCCGGACATGTCCGGGATTGCACGCGGCAAGATACTGCCGACAGCGAAGTTTCTCGACACGATCGACCAAGGCACCTTGCGCGTGCCCGAATCGATTTTTGCCCAGACCGTCACAGGCAGTTTCATCGACAGCAAGATTCTGGATTACACCGAACCCGACGTCATCCTCAAGCCTGATCCCAAGACCATTCGTGTCATACCGTGGTACTCGGAACCGACGGCGCAGGTGATCTGCGATGCCTATTATGGCGATGATACGCCGGTGGCCGTCAGCCCGCGCGCTGTATTGAAGAAGGTCGTCGACCTCTATGCCCAGCAGGGTTGGCGTGCGGTGGTGGCGCCGGAGCTCGAGTTCTATCTGGCGGCCAAGAACATCGACCCCGACTACCCCCTCGAACCACCGATCGGCGCCAACGGTCGGCCCGAAACCGGGCGCCAGTCCTATGGCATCGACGCCGTCAACGAATTCGATCCTCTGTTCGAGGACATGTACGATTATTGCGAGGCTCAGGATATTGACATCGATACCCTGATTCACGAAGCCGGTGCGGCCCAGGTCGAGATCAATTTCAACCATGGCGACCCGCTGGAACTCGCCGACCAGGCCTTCCTGTTCAAGAGAACAGTCCGTCAGACCGCCATTCGCAAGGGTCTGTATGCCACATTCATGGCCAAGCCGTACCAGGGCGAACCCGGCAGCGCCATGCATCTTCATCAGAGCATCGTGTCGGTGAAAACCGGCAAGAACCTGTTCGGGGCCCGCGACGGCGGCCATACCGAGCTTTTTCTCAATCACATCGGCGGCCTGCAACAGCATCTGCAAGGCGCCATGGTGCTGTTTGCGCCCAACATCAACTCCTACCGCCGTATCATCAAGGAGATGTCGGCCCCCATCAACACCCATTGGGGCGAGGAAAACCGGACGGTGGGCCTGCGTGTTCCGGAATCGGGCATCGGTGCCCGGCGCCTGGAAAACCGGGTCCCGGGAGCGGATGCCAATCCGTACCTGTCGATCGCCGGTTCCCTGGCCTGCGGTTATCTGGGAATGGTCAACAAACTGGAGCCGACCGCTCAGATGAAAGGCAACGCCTACGACTCAAAACGTCATGTGCTGCCGCGCCACATGCTGGATGCCCTGTCGAAGTTCGAGCGGGCAAAGGAACTTCATGAGGTCCTGGGTCCTGATTTCGCGGTCGTCTTCGCCGAGGTCAAACACGAGGAACATGAAGCATATCAGCATGTTGTAAGTGCCTGGGAAAGAGAACACCTGCTCCTGAACGTGTGAGATGGCGTTGGGCTGCGGGGATCACATTAATTTTTCGTAGGGTGTATTGAAAACCCGGCAGTCAGTGCATATTTACAGATAACAGCGGTTGAATTGATTTTGATACCCCAATCGCCCCCCGCTTGTCAGGGTATCATATCAACCGCGGGTGTCGGCTTCCCCTCCCGACGCCATTCGCATGTAATGCGTGACGACGCCCGGCTTCCCCAAGGCCGGGCGTCTGACTTTTTGAACACCGGAAAGTTAGTGGGTATAACCCGTGCTTTCGTGTGGTCATCGCAAGCACCCCGGCTAAAATGTGTCGCGATGACATAAAGCGGGATCCGGCATGAAGATTTCTCTTATCACCTGGAACATCAATTCCGTCCGGCTTCGGATGCCGCTGCTGGAACAGCTCGCCGGCGCGCTCGACCCGGATGTGATCTGCCTGCAGGAAACCAAGTGCCCGGACGGCAAGTTTCCGTCTTCCGCGATCCGCAAGCTCGGCTACGACCACATGGCGATAAACGGTCAGAGCGGCTATCACGGCGTGGCGATTCTGTCCCGGATACCGCTGACCAACATCGACAAGAAATCGTTCTGCGACATGGGCGACTCGCGCCACGTTTCGGCCGATCTGGCCCTGTCGGCGCCGGCACAGTCGCCGATCAGGGTTCACAATTTTTACGTGCCCGCCGGCGGCGACGTCCCCGACCCTGCCGAGAATCCCAAATTTGCCCACAAACTAGGATTTCTGAACGAAATGGAATCCTGGTTTCTCGACAAGAAAGCCGGCCACATCGACCGCATGGTGCTCGTCGGCGACCTCAATATTGCCCCGTTCGAGCATGATGTCTGGTCGCACAAACAGTTGCTGAAGGTCGTGTCTCACACACCCGTCGAGGTCGAGCATCTGGAAAAGGTGCGGCTTTCCCGCGGCTGGGTGGATCTCATGCGCGATCATGTGGCCCACGACGAAAAGCTATACACGTGGTGGAGTTACCGGGCGCGTGACTGGTCTGCTGCCGACAAGGGGCGCCGGCTTGATCACGTCTGGGTATCGCCGGCGTTGAGTGACTTCGCAGGCGAAACCAGGGTCATCCGCGATGCCAGGGGATGGGAGCGTCCGTCCGATCACGCGCCGGTGCTGTACCGTTTCGAGACCTGAACGTCATTCCGGTTTGTTGAGCAGATACTTGATCCTCGACAGATCGCTCAGGGTGCCGGTCAGCCGGTTGTTGATCACCCGCCGCACTTCGACGGCCATTTCGGGAAACTCGTCGATCACCCGGAAAAAAAGTTCCTTGGAAATCTTCAGCGCTTCAAGCCGCGACGTCGCCCTGATGGTCGCGGCATAAGGCTGGCCGCCAAGCATGGCCATTTCGCCCACGAACGAATTGGACGTGACCACGGTTGTCTTGGTATCTTCCTCGTCTTCGTCTGAAAAGGCTTCCGCCTCGCCGCCGATGATCAGAAACGCGGCCTTGGCATCGTCGCCCTTCTTGATCAGGGTCTGGCCATTGAGCAGCACGACGTGTTCCGTTGCGAACGCGAGCACCTTCAGATGCGACTCATCCACATTGGCAAACAACGGAATCTGGCGCAACAGCGCCGCTTGGTCGTGAATACTCATGACCCCCCTTCACATAGACCGAGTCAGTATTAAACCCGCACCGGTCCACAGAAAAGGGCAAATGACTGGAATGGTGAACGTTATGGAACTAATTTGTATCCGCCCGTCTCCGTAACCAGTATTTCCGCATTCGACGGATCCCGCTCGATTTTTTGTCTCAAGCGGTAAATGTGGGTTTCCAGGGTGTGTGTCGTCACACCAGTGTTATAACCCCAAACTTCGTGCAAAAGCACGTCGCGCCCCACAACTTGTTCTCCGGCCCGATAAAGAAACTTCAGGATTGCTGTTTCTTTTTCCGTCAATCGTACCTTCGATTCAGCGGCATCGATCATTATCTTTGCACTGGGACGGAAAGTATAGGGCCCAATCGTGAAAACCGCATCCTCGCTTTGCTCGTGCTGGCGCAGATGGGCTCTGACCCGGGCCAGCAGCACGCCGAAGCGAAACGGCTTGGTTACGTAGTCGTTCGCGCCTGACTCGAGCCCCAAAATCGTATCGGAGTCCGAATCATGGCCCGTCAACATGATGACCGGGCTTTTCAACCCGTTCTTGCGCATCAGCTTGCAGGCTTCGCGCCCGTCCATGTCCGGCAGGCCAACGTCCAGAATGACCAGGTCGGTGTGCTCTTCCTTTACCGACTTGATGGCATCCGCGGCGGTGCCGACTGCCGACGGGATAAATTCTTCATGCAGAGCAAATTGCTCCACCAGGGATTCCCGCAACGTCTCGTCGTCGTCGATCAGGAGGATCTTCTTTGCAGTGCTCATTTTGGCCGTTCCCATTGGGTTCCCGCAACATCTTTAAGGTTTGTGTCGACGGGACTCCGGTTGTCTTGTGTTTTTACTCTGCAACGGTAATCCGGTCGAAGTGTATCGCATAAAGGAATTTTGTTCCAATTTCATGACCCCGCCCCTACCATATTCGCCGTGTTTTCAAACCTGAGAGTCTGGCGACATGATCAAACGGGCGGCTTCACACATTTGCGTCACTTGTACGAACCCGTCAGCCCATCACGGCAACGTGGTGGTGTCGAATCGGTTATACAAGTGTGCATTGGGCATAACCGGGGTCAGATTACGCAAACGTGAAGGAGACGGAGCAACGCCGATTGGCGCCTGGCCGATGCGTCATATTCTGTACCGCCGCGACCGCGTGGCCCGGCCGGCATCCGGCCTGCCGGTTTATCCCCTGTCTCCGGACATGGGTTGGTGCGACGATCCCGATGACCGCGCCTATAACAGCGCCGTGACCTTGCCTTACCCGGGCCGCTGCGAAACCATGTGGCGCGACGACGGGCTATATGATGTTGTTGCTGTCCTCGGACACAATGACGATCCGCCGGTTGCCGGGCGCGGCAGCGCCATATTCTTTCACATCGCCAGACCGGACTTTGCGCCGACCGAAGGCTGTGTCGCGGTGCGCCTTGCGGACATGATCCGCATCCTTGCAGTCTGCAGCACGTCTACCGTCCTGCGTATCTGCTAGGGCATCACCCTGACGGGCGTCCGGCGAACCAAGATCGTGAACATGGATCGGGCCGCTCGTTTCCCGGGCGCGATGCTCCACGCCAGTGCTGCTTCGCAGAACCGGGACCGCACCAGTCTCAACGGTCGGCGTGTTTAAGGCGTTCCGGCATGAATCATATTGCGTGCGCCGTGCCTCTAGGTTTGCGGCTTTGTCCTTTCACCGAAAATGGCGCTGCCCACACGCACGCAGGTTGCGCCGAATTCGATCGCCGTTTCAAAATCGGCACTCATCCCCATACTGAGCTGTTCCAGTCCGTTGCGGCCGGCCATGTCCGAAAGCAGCGCAAAATGCGGCGCGGGCGCCTCGCTCGATGGCGGGATGCACATCAGTCCGGAAATCGTCAGGCCGAATTCAGACCGGCATTGCCCGACAAAACTGTCGACGTCTTCGGGCATGACACCGGCCTTTTGCGGTTCTTCGCCTGTGTTGACCTGGATGAAGAGACGAACCGACCGTCCCGTCCGTTCGATCTCGCCGGCAAGGGCACGGGCAAGCTTGGGCCGGTCAACGGTCTGTATACAGTCGAAAAGACCGACGGCGTCCTTTACCTTGTTTGTCTGCAGCGGACCGATGAGATGCAGGTCCACGTCAGGGAATTCGGCTTTCAGGTCAGGCCATTTCTGCAATGATTCCTGGACCCGGTTTTCGCCGAATATGCGATGGCCCGCAAGCAGCACGGGCCGGATCCGGTCGGCGAAGAACGTCTTGCTGACAGCCACCAGATCGACGCTGCCCGCGGTCCTGCCCGCCAGCGTCTCGGCGTTCCCGATTTTGGCGATGACATCGTCCAGGGCCCGGTGATGTTGCAGCTCTTGTGTGGTCTTCATGGTCATAAGCTCGTGTAATGAACCTCGTGTGCCTAGAAATTGCCACACTGGACTGGCGACACTGTTACCGTTTTTTGACCATTGCGCCAGTGTCCCGGTCGCAAAAACTCCCATGCCGTTGTTGCAGCAGACCTGAACACCGTGTAAGTGCTGCGGTCTGTTGTATTTCTGGACCGACGCTTCAAAACCTGGCAGAGAAAACTGTGATGGAACGATACAATCCCCGGGAGTGCGAATCCCGCTGGCAATCTGTCTGGGAGGAAAGAAAGACCTTTTGCGTTGTGGAGGATACCTCCAAGCCGAAATACTACGTGCTTGAGATGTTTCCCTATCCGTCGGGCCGAATTCACATGGGACATGTGCGCAACTATGCCATGGGCGATGTGGTTGCCAGATATCGGCGCGCCAACGGCTTCAACGTGCTCCACCCGATGGGATGGGATGCGTTTGGCATGCCCGCGGAAAATGCCGCGATGGCGAACAATATCCATCCGGCGAAATGGACCTACGAAAACATCGACACCATGCGCACCCAGCTCAAATCGATGGGCCTGTCGCTCGACTGGGACCGGGAGTTCGCCACCTGCGACCCGGAATATTACCACCACCAGCAGTCCATGTTCATCGACTTCCTCGACAAGGACCTCGCCTATCGCCGCAAGAGCAAGGTCAACTGGGATCCGGTCGACCAGACCGTCCTGGCCAACGAGCAGGTGATCGACGGCCGCGGCTGGCGCTCAGGCGCACTGGTTGAAAAGCGCGAACTCACCCAGTGGTTCTTCCGGATCACCCGTTATGCCGACGAACTCCTGTCGGCAATCGACACGCTTGACCGGTGGCCGGACAAAGTCCGGCTCATGCAGAGCAACTGGATCGGACGCTCCGAAGGCGCGCAGATGCATTTTGAACTGGTCGGCACGCCCGCCCATGTGGATGCCGGTTCCCTGGAGGTCTACACCACCCGTCCCGATACGCTTTACGGTGCCGGGTTTTGCGCACTGGCCCCCGATCATCCGCTCTCCCAGTCCGTGGCGGCCGGGAATCCGGAACTTCAGGCATTCATCAAGACCTGTCAGCAGATCGGCACCAGTGAAGAAGCCATTGAAAAAGCGGAGAAACTCGGCTTCGATACCGGCATCAAGGCCAGGCACCCGTTTGAGGACCGGCTTCTTCCGGTCTATGTTGCAAACTTCGTGCTCATGGACTACGGCACCGGCGCCATATTCGGCTGTGCGGCTCACGACCAGAGGGATCTGGACTTTGCCCGCAAATACGACCTGCTGGTGCGTCCGGTGGTTCTGCCGCGCGATGCGTCTCCTGAGTCCTTTGAGATTGCTGACGAGGCCTATACCGGCGATGGCACGATCTTCAATTCGGGATTCCTTGACGGGCTCGATGTCGATACCGCCATTCGGACCGCGATCGACAAGCTTGAGTCCCTGACCCTGGACGGCCGACCGCAGGGACGCGGGACCGTCAATTTCCGTCTGCGCGACTGGGGCGTGTCGCGCCAGCGCTACTGGGGCTGTCCGATCCCGGTGATTCACTGTCCGGCTTGCGGAACCATACCCGTGCGCAAGCAAGACCTGCCGGTCACCCTGCCCGATGACGTCACGTTCGATATTCCCGGCAATCCGCTCAACCGCCATGAGACCTGGAAGCACGTGACCTGCCACACGTGCGGCGCGGCGGCGGAACGGGAAACCGATACGTTTGACACGTTTGTCGATTCGTCTTGGTATTTCGCGCGCTTCTGCAGTCCCAGGGCATCGTCGCCTACCGACCGCGATGCGGTCGATTACTGGCTGGCGGTGGATCAGTATATCGGCGGTGTCGAACACGCCATCCTGCATCTGCTGTATTCGCGGTTTTTCACCCGCGCCATGCGGGCCTGTGGCCATGTTGATCTCGATGAGCCGTTTGACGGGTTGTTTACCCAGGGCATGGTCAATCACGAGACCTATCGTGCCGGCGACGGTTCCTGGCTCAGCCCGGCGGAGGTTGAGGTCGAAGGCGACGGCGGCAACCGTGTGGCCCGGCATGCCCGGACACACGAGCAGGTGTCGATCGGATCGGTTGAGAAGATGTCGAAATCGAGACGCAACACCATCGATCCCAGCGACATTCTCGATCATTATGGTGCCGATACCGCCCGGTGGTTCATGCTCTCGGATTCGCCTCCCGAACGTGATGTCATCTGGACCGAAGCCGGCGTTGAAGGTGCCCACCGGTTCGTTCAGCGTCTTTGGCGTCTGATCGGGGAGACAACCGGACATTGTGCACCGGCCGCCATGGAAATGCCCGAAGCCTTCGGTAAACAGGCATTGATGGTGCGGAAAGCGGCCCACAAGGCGCTCGACACGTTCAATGACGACGTCGGAAATCTGCGGTTCAATCGGGCGGTTGCCCAGGTCTACGAGTTCACAAATGCCTATTCGACCTGTCGATCGGCCCTGATTGACAGCGACGATCCGTCCGACAAGTGGGTTTTGCGCGAGGCCAGCGAGTATCTCGTGCAGATGATCGGGCCGATGATGCCTCATCTGGCAGAGGAATGCTGGCAACAACTGGGGCACGACACGTTGCTCGCCGACCAGCCCTGGCCGGTGGTCGACTCACAGCTTCTGGTGGAGGATTCCGTCACCATTGCGGTTCAGGTGAACGGAAAACGCAGAGATGAATTGACAATTTCTCGCAATGCATCGAAAGAGGAGGTTGAAGAGGCAGCGCTTCGGTTGGATAATGTCGCACGTGCAATAGATGGCCGCACCATAAGGAAAGTGATCATCGTGCCGGAAAGGATCGTCAATGTTGTTGCCTGAGTCGCGTTTTGCGGGGTGGTCGTGCCGGATCGGTCTGGCCGTGGTTCTGTCGGCAGGCCTGTTGGCGTCCGCTTGCCAGTTTCGTCCGCTTTATGGCACGGCACCTGCTGAACGTTCAATTGCCGCGGATCTGAGCACGGTGGATATCTCGCGAAGCGGTGGCCGCCTTGTCCAGTTGATTCGAAATCGTCTGATCTCGACCATGTCGCCGCCCGGCAAAGTGGGTGTGCCCAGGTACCGGCTGGAGCTGGACCCCGTGGAAAAGACATCGAGCGTGTTCGTCCGTTCCAACACCGAAGTCGACCGGCTCAGTTACAAGTTGTCGGTCAAGTACAGCCTGTACGATGTCGGCGGCCGCCGGATTGTCCATACCGGTGGCACGTTTTCGATTGTATCCTACGACCGTGTCGACTCTGAATTTGCCAATGTTCGGGCGTACAAGGATGCGCGCGAAAAGGCTGCTGTAACCGTAGCCGACGACATTCGGAAGGATATCGCCTCAAAGCTTACGACACTGTGATAGCGCGCTTGCGGGGACAGGCTATTGGTTGCTCTTAAAGGCGCCCGTATCGAAAGCTTTCTGAAACGACCGGATCCGGATGTGCGGGCCGTCCTGGTTTATGGACCCGATGCCGGTCTGGTGTCGGAACGCGGCGCGGTGATTTGCCGGCACGTTGTGGACAATCTCGACGACCCCTTCAACGTCGCCCGTCTGGACGAAGCCGATATTTCCCAGGACCCGGCGCGCCTCGCCGATGAAATGCAGTCCCGGTCGCTCATGGGCGGACGCCGGGTGGTGAGGGTGCGTTCCGCCGGTGCCGGATTTGCAAAAGCCATTGAAGCCCTGCTTGACGACGAAAACTGTGACGCTCTCGTCGTCGCCGAGGCCGGGGATCTCAAACCTTCAGCCAAGCTGCGCAAGATATTCGAGGCATCAAAACGGGCGGCGGCCCTCCCGTGTTATGCCGACAATGCCCGGTCGATCGACGATTTGATTTCGAGTGTTTTGAGTTCGCACGGACTGGATATTTCCACTCCCGCGCGGGCCTCTCTGGCCGAGGCGCTTGGTTCCGACCGGCGGCTGTCGCTGTCCGAGCTCGAGAAGCTCGCCCTGTATTGCCATGGCATGGAATGCATCGAGGTCGAGCATGTCGACGCCATATGCACGGATGCCGCTTCCACGACCCTGGACGACATGGTCGATGCCATCGCACGGGGAAACGTCGAAGACCTCGACATGCTCTATCGAAACGCCTTGGCGTCGGGCGTTTCCTCAAGCGGATTGCTGATCGCGTTGTCGCGTCATTTATTCCGGATACAGAGTATTCTGGCGACGGCGAATGAATCCGGAAACCTTGAAAGCGCAATGAAGTCGGCCCGACCACCGGTCCATTTCATGCGGCAGGACTCCATGCGGCTTCAGTTAAGTATCTGGAATAATACGCTCATCAAGCAGGCCATCCAGAAGACCGCGCACTGTGAACTGGAAAGCCGGACTAATGCCGTTCTGTCGGACACCCTTGTCTGGCGTTTGTCGATGAGTATCTGCCGCCAGGTTCATTCCCTCCGTAGACGGAGGAATTAGCCGCGGATCCGGCCGTTTTGCCCTACAGCGTTTTGCGTTCATTTGCCGTCATCCCGGCAGGTTCGCCCGGCACTTCCGTTTCGGAACGACCGCGGCTCGCCCCGACGGGCGGCCGGGGAACGAAGGCGGTGAACGTCGATCAGGGTACTCGTTTCCCGGTTCTGCGAAGCAGCACTCCGGGCGGCAATCATCCGCTTCATTGCCGGGCATATCGTGGTCGAGGCAAAGCCCGTCGTCTGGCGTGCCGAACCGGACGTCATCATCGCCGGCCGCAGTCAAGGCTTCCAGGCGCTGGGGGCAACCAGTGGCCACTGGGACGTGGTTAAGGGCAGCTTCGAGCCCAATGCAGTCGCTCACTAATGGGGTGGGCCATAGAGGGCTTTTGCATGCGTTTACAGAAATCCGGACGCTGTGATATGCAGGTATCTGCGCCCTGACTGGCGGCACAGTCAGCGCAGGCGCTAAAAAACTCGCCCATTTCATCATGTCGGCGATCAGCCGCTCACCCGATCGGGAGAACGACCATGACAGACAAATCCGGCTTTCAGCTGAAACAGGGCGGCCCGGAGGTCTATGAGCTCTGCTGGGTCCGCGCCCAGCTGGCCCAGTCCGCCGAGGAACTGGTCGAAGCTGCTGGCGTCGCCCACGGCGACCGGGTGCTCGATATCGGGTGTGGCACCGGCGTCGTGGCGCGCGTTGCCGCCACCCGCTCCGGCGTCGCCGCGAACCTGACCGGAATCGACGTCAATGCTGGCATGCTGGAAGCCGCAGCGCGCTTCGCCGCCGAGGCCGGTCTTGCGGAGATCGCTTGGCTCGAATGCGACGCCGCCGCGATGCCCCTGCCCGACGCCGCTTTCGATGTCGCGCTCTGCCAGCAGGGGCTGCAGTTTATGCCCGACAAGCCCGGCGCGATGGCCGAGATGGCGCGCGTGCTGAAGCCCGGCGGCCGGCTCGCCCTCAGCGTTTGGAAGACCCAGTCGCCGATCGGCGCAGCCTTCGCGACCGTGCTCGATCGGCATTTCGGCGCCGGA
>JAJFHD010000031.1 GCA_021775805.1 Alphaproteobacteria bacterium
CATGCTCGAGAGCTGCGTCGCGCGATTCATCGTGCAGGACGGCGGCCAGCGCGATCTCTACAGCGTCGGCCAGTACGGCGGCAACCTGATCGACGCGGAGCGCATCGGCTCACCGGGCATCGAGAGCTTCCTCGAAATCCAGCCGATGGTGAACGTCGAGACCGTCATCAACGCAACGAGTGTCATCGTGTGGAACGACGGGACCGACGGCAATCCCGCCGTAGTCCGCGCCTGCGGCCCCGATGATCTGTTGGATTTCGCCAATGCCTCCTCTGTCGTCGGTGACGCCGGGCTCAGCGTCCCCCCCAATCTGAACGACAACGACCAGACCATCGACGGCTGCACGGATTACTCGCTGGCCGCGCGCGATTCACATGTCGCGATGACGACGACGCTCACCAACTTCGGACCCGTCACACTCAATTCCGTTGCAGGAGATTGGCTGAACCCTGCAGGTGAGCTGGATACGTTCCATGTTCCGGGCGCAGGCGTAGGGCCCCCGGCCACGAGCAACGCGCTCGGCGCGCTTGGCTTCTTCGGAAAGGGCGGTGCCGCGGGCGTCGACTATTCCCTCGTGAGCATCCCGCTTCCATTCCCCGAAGCCGGCTCCTTCGTCATCATCAGCGGTGTCACCATCGTCCTCGACCAGAACAACGTCGTTCTCGTCTTGTTCGGCGTTCAACCCGGTGTGACGATCCCGGCATCCGGCAGCCATACCTGGACGCGGTACTTCGGCGTAGGCGATGGCAGCGGCGGAAACGCCATCGATCTGGACATCGAAGTGCGCGGGCTGGCGAAGGCCAGGGTCGAGGGCTGCATCACCGTCGCGGGCGCACCGGCGCCGGATTCCCGCGTCACCGTGGCGACGTTCGCAGGCCCCGCCGGAGCCGGAGAGGTCGCAACCCACTTCCGGACCGACGCGGCCGGCTGTTACGGCGGAGACGTCCCCACACCGACATCACCGACGGGCTACAGCGTGATCGCGGGCCGACACGGCACCCCGTATGAAGGAGGCGCGGCCTCGCCGGCGTTGCATCCGATCAGCCTCAACCCGGGCGACACCGCGACGGTGGACATCGATCTCCCCGCCACGGGTTCCCTGAAGGTCACGGCCACGGATGAGAACTCGACGCTGTTGCCGGCGCGAGTGACCGTGGTGGGCTTCGACCCGAGCCCCCAGACGTTCTTCGCGGGTCCCGCTCTTCCCGGGATTGGGAGTGCCAGCCTCTCCCTGCTCTTCGACCCCGATGACACCCTTCCATTCGGTGTCGTTGCCGCCGAGCAGACCGGCGCGGACGGAGTCGTCGAGTTCGATCTCGAGCCGGGCGACTATCGCGTCGTCGTGAGCCGGGGGATGGAGTACTCGTACTCCGACCAGGCCGTCACGATCACGGCGGGTGCCCAGACCGCGGTTGCTGCTCAGATCGCCCAGGTGCTCGATACGGACGGCTTCGTCTCCTCCGATTTCCACGTGCACGGTGTCAACTCGGCGGATTCTCGCGTCAGCCATGGCGAGCGGGTCAACGGCTATGCCGCGGAGGGCATCGACAACGTGGTGATGACGGATCACCACGCGCATACGGATCTCGGAGCCACGATCGCCAGCGAAGGACTCGCGGCGTGGATCAGCTCGACCATCGGCGAGGAGATCACCACATTCGATTTTGGGCATTTCAATGCCTACCCGATGACCCAGGACGCCAGCCGTATCAGCATGGGTTCGACGGATTGGGCTGGCGCGGCGCCTCCGGGAATGGACTTTCCGTCGGCCGGCGCATTCAACCTGACACCATTGGAACTCCTGACCCTCGCGACGACCGGCGCGACGTCCACGCCCGATACGACGATACAGGTCAATCACATCGATTCGCATTTCGAGACCCTGCAGCTCGATACCAGCCTGGTTCCACCGGCGGACGGCCTGGATGCTGCGGAACGTCTGGAACGACGATTCGATGAGCCGATCAGCACGAACCTGTTCCAGCTCTTCCCCGCGTTGGAGCTCTGGAACGGTGACGGCCGCGGCCACCAGAATCAGTTCCTGGACGAGCGCATTGGCGTCTGGTTCAACCTCCTGAACCAGGGACTGAATACCACCTTCATCGCCGACACGGATTCCCATCGCTTCACCAACCTCGGCTACGCCGGCGCCCGCAGCTGGACAGCCGCAGCGCCCGGAAGCGACACCGCCGGAACCGTGGATAGCGGCGAAGTCGGCCAGATGGTGACCGCCGGCAAGGCGACCGGCGGGCAAGGCATCTTCGTGACAACGAAGCTTCGCGCGACCGATGGAAGCGGTGCATTCGCCTCCCTGGAACGGTTCGGCTCGACCTCTGTCATGGACGCGGGCGGAAACGTGGAACTCGACATCCGAGTCCAGGCTCCCACCTGGTCCGAGTTCGACACGATCGAGATCTACGCGAACGCAGCGACGACCGTCGTGGATCCGCTAGCGCCGTATCTCTACTCGGCGGTGCCGACGATGACGCTCACGGAAGGCGACTGCTCTTCGGCCACAACCGGCGATGGCGCCTTCGACGTTTCCGTCGTCAACGTCGCGGCGGTTCCTGGCGCGGATCGGCTGGAGGCCAACGTGACCGTGCCCTTCAGTGGGCTGACGGCGGACACCTGGTTCGTCGTCGTGGTCAAAGGAACCGATGGGGTCTGCCCCGCATTGTTCCCGGTCTTCGCCAATGGCCTGAGTTCGGCTTCAAACCTGACCCCGGCGGATCTCATGGACGGGAACGTCGGTGAATCTGGAGTGTTGGCGCTCGGTGCAACGAACGCACTCTACTACGACGCGCCGTAGCCTTCTTCGCCAGGTAGCCCTTGCTGCCATCCTCTGCTCGATCGTTGCGGTGCCGGCATCCGGGGCGCAGCGATCGGCGGAGAGCGGGCTGCTGCGCGCCCTCGAAACGGCCTCCTTGCTCGTTGTCGGCGAGATCGAGGAAGTCACACCGCTACTGCACGTTGGCTATGCGGCACACCTCTCGGTGGAGCGCCGCTTGCTCGGGAAAGGCGATGCCTCGCGGATGAAGGGCCAATCGGTCGAGTTCGTGTGGGAAGAAGCGTCCGCGAGGATCCCGCCCCGCCTGAGTGCGGGGCAGCGGGTCGTGGTCGCCCTGGAGGCGGGCCCGACGGCGTCGATCTGGAAGCAGCGCATCCCTGATCCTACGCGGCGGGCCGCTCTGCGTTCCCTTGCAGCCAACGGGCAGGGCTATCTGCAGGGTGTCTCCGCCGGGGCGTTGGGTGCGCTGGAACACTATCTGGCGCTCACACAAGCCGCTCGACGCGGTGAGGCAGGTGCCACCTACTTGAGCCAACTGGCAGCGGCCGCACCACCGAGGCTCGCCCTCGACGCCGTCCTCCGTCTGAAAGACGAACCCAAGTTGGTCGCAAGCCTGACGCCCTCTGCCGGCAATGCGCTGATCGCGGCGATGCTCCGTTCCGATGCCGACGCCACCGCAAGGATGGCTCTTCAGCTCGTGGAGCAAGAACGACCCGCCGTGATGCTTCCTCTACTCGAAGCAAAGATTGGGAACTCGGGGGTCGATGCCCCGGCCGCTCTGTTGGCGGCACGAGCCGCCCTCCAGGGAGGCCTCTCCGGGGACCTTGAAGAGCAGCTGATGGAATCGGGCTCCGATGAGCAGCGGACCACCGCGGCTCGCTGGGCGAAGGGCCCGGAGGCCGGCGGACGCCTGCGGAACGCCATGCTCCGGGATCGCTCGCCCGCGGTTCGAGAGGCAGCACTCCTGCGCCTGGCCCACATCGAGGGGCTCACCGCGGCCTCTGATCTCCTTCAAGGCCTCGAAGATCGCGAGCCGAGCGTTCAGTACGCGGCCGCGCGCGCCCTGGCATCCTTCGGAGCCGAAGCGCTTCCGGATCTTCGGCGCGCCATCGACCGGGGATCCCCTCAGGCATCGAAGGCGGCGGTCGTAGCCATCACGTTGATGTCCGACCCGGAAGCCCGCACGGCCCTCGAAGAACTCGCCAGCGACCACGAAGACCCGGCAGTACGCGCACTCGCCCGGATCAGTCTCGGTCGACCTTTGGACGAGGAGCACTGAGCCGGAAACTGACTCCGCCAACGAGGACGCGATATGCTGGGCGCGCCGGCCCCTACGCGTTCGGCTAGGCGCCTGAAAGCCCAGCGTTTCTTGCGTAGAGAACTCCCGGCCGAAGGAGTCCTGAATGCCCGCATTGCTGGTCGAGCGCAAAGGCGCCATCGCCACCCTGATCAACAACGACCCGCCCCGGAATCGGATGAGCCTGGCCTACATGGACGAGCTCGAGGAGCAGATCGCGCTGCTGGGTGCCGACGCGTCGGTTCGAGCGCTCGTCTTGACCGGATCCGGCGACGAGCATTTTTCCGTTGGAATGGATCTCAAGGAACTCCCCGAAGGCGCGAAGCGGATGGGCAGCATCGAAGCTGTCTTCGATCAGCGACTACGCGTATTGGCCGCCATCGAGGCGCTCGAGAAGCCGGTGATCGCCCTGATGTACGGCTACTGCCTGGGAGGCGGCCTCGAGCTTCCACTCGCCTGCCACTTCCGCCTGGCCGCGTCTGAAGGAGCGAAGATCGGACTGCCGGAGATGGATCTAGGCACGGTGCCCGCTTGGGGCGGCACGGCGCGCTTGACCCGCTGCGTGGGCCGCGACCAGGCGCTCGACATGATCCTTCGGGCCAAGAAGATTTCCGGTGAGGAGGCGTTGCGCATCGGCCTCGTTCACGAACTCTGGCCCGTCGGAGAACTCCGCACCCGAGGCGAAGCCCTGGCGGAGGAGTTGGCCGCACAGCCAGCCCTAGGTGTCGCCGGCGTGTTGCGCTGCGTCGTCGGCGCGGGAGACGCCTCGCTCGATGAGGCGCTGGCAGAGGAGCGCCGCGCCGTCATGGCGACGATGGGAACGCCCGACCAGCAGGAGGGCATCCAAGCTTTCCTCGAGAAACGACGGCCCGTCTTCAACCAGGGCTGAGGTGATTCGAGGACTTGTCGAGAGGTGCTCCTCTCCTCGTCACGCTCTCCTGCGCCGAGCCCCGTGAAACACCCGTCCGTTCCCTCGGAACGAACCGCCGAGAGCGGCATCTCAACGGGAGCTGTAGCTTCAGTCGCCCCGGAGAACTGTCGATCTCAGCTCCGATTGTCCGCCTCTTGCCCAGGGAGCGTCCCATGCTGAAAGAGAGCTACCCGTGCTATCTGGCCGGCGAGGCCGTCACACCTAACCTCGATCTGGAGGTGGTGGACAAGTTCACGGGTGAAGTCGCGACGCGGGTTCCCCTCGTCGGTGAAGCCGAGATCGACCAGGCGATTGCGGCTGCCTCAGCCGCCGAACATGCAATGGCACGGATGCCGGCCTACGCGCGTCAGGCCGTTCTCCAGCATTGTGTCACGCGGTTCGAGGAGCGGGCGGAAGAGTTGGCTCTCGCACTCTGCGTGGAAGCGGGCAAGCCGATCAAGGACAGCCGCGGCGAGGTCTCGCGCCTGATCGATACGTTTCGCATTGCTGCCGAGGAGAGCGTGCGTATCGGCGGCGAAGTCATGCCGCTCGATATCAGCCCCCGGGCCGAAGGTTACCGAGGCCAGTGGAAGCGCGTACCGATCGGCGCATGCTCCTTCATCTCGCCGTTCAATTTCCCTCTCAACCTTGCCGCCCACAAGGTTGCGCCAGCACTCGCGGTCGGCTGCCCCTTCGTCCTGAAGCCTGCGAGCATGACGCCGATCGGCGCGATCGTGATCGGTGAGGTGCTGGCCGAGACGGATCTGCCGCCGGGCGCGTTCTCCATCCTTCCGTGCCGGCGCGATGGAGCCGAACTCTTCACGACCGATCCGCGGCTCAAGCTGCTCTCTTTCACGGGCTCGCCAGGCGTCGGCTGGGATCTGAAGGCTCGCGCCGGAAAGAAACAGGTGGTGCTCGAGCTGGGCGGCAATGCCGCTGTGATCATCGACGCGGATACCGACCTCGAAGACGCTGTGGAGCGCGTTGCATTCGGTGCGTTCTACCAGAGCGGGCAGAGCTGCATCGGCGTGCAGCGCATCATGGTGCACGAGGATGTCTACGACGAGTTCAAGACCCGACTGGTCGCGCGAACCAAAGCCCTGCCTTCCGGTGATCCGAAACAAGAGAGCACGTTCATCGGCCCGATGATTTCCGAGAAGGAAGCCCGACGCCTGCATGGCTGGGTCGAAGCCGCCGTAGCGAGCGGCGCCACGTTGCTTTGCGGCGGCACCCGCGAGGGCGCCATGCTCGAAGCCACCCTGCTCGAGAACGTGGGGAAGGACGAGGACATCGAACGCCAGGAAGCTTTCGGCCCGGTGGCCGTGCTCTCCAGCTTTCGAGAGTTCGACGAAGCATTGGCCCGGGTCAACGATTCGGTCTTCGGCCTGCAGGCCGGCATCTTCACCCGCGATGTCTACAAGATCGAAAAAGCCTGGGACACGCTCGAGGTGGGCGGCGTCGTGGTGGGTGACGTGCCCTCCTGGCGGGTCGATCACATGCCCTACGGCGGCGTGAAGGACAGCGGCATCGGCCGAGAGG
>JAJFHD010000032.1 GCA_021775805.1 Alphaproteobacteria bacterium
GAGGTCGCGCTGCCAGCCGGCATTTCCCGGATCAGCCTCGGCGAGGCGTTCGGCAATCTCCAGGGACGCCTTGTAGGCGTCCAGGGCGTCTGTGAGGTTGCCCTGAGCGCTGAGCACGTTGCCGATTTTTTCCTGTGAGACGGAGAGGTCACGCTGCCAGCCGGCATTTCCCGGATCAGCCTCGGCGAGGCGTTTTCTAATCTCCAGGGACGCCTTGTAGGCGTCCAGAGCGTCTGTGAGATTGCCCTGAGCGCTGAGCACGTCGCCGATCTTTTCCTGTGAGACGGAGAGGTCGCGCTGCCAGC
Source organism: Alphaproteobacteria bacterium (assembly GCA_021775805.1). Classification (GTDB taxonomy): domain Bacteria; phylum Pseudomonadota; class Alphaproteobacteria; order Rhizobiales; family JAJFHC01; genus JAJFHC01. The sequence continues at coordinate 306 of JAJFHD010000032.1, forward strand.
CGGCATTTCCCGGATCAGCCTCGGCGAGGCGTTTGGCAGTCTCCATGGGCGCCTTGTAGGCGTCCAGGGCGTCTGTGAGGTTGCCCTGAGCGCTGAGCACTTCGCCGATCTTGATTTGTGAGACGGAGAGGTCGCGCTGCCAGCCGGCATTTCCCGGATCTGCCTCGACGAGGCGTTTGAATATATCGTGTGCGGCCTGATAAAAGGGTAGAACATCATTGAGCGAGGTTCTGTCGGCCAAGTAGATTCCGACCGTTCCAAGGAGCCAGCCGAGTTGACTGGTACGTTCCTCCAGGGGGATGTGGGTGACGATGCTGCGGACGTGAGGAACCAGGCGTTCGCATTGGGACCAGGTTTCGAAGGTTGGTGCCGGGAATGCTGCGTGTATTGCGGCACCGGCAGATAGTGCCCATTCAGGTTCGTCTGACCCGAGAGCATCGCGGGCGGCAGTCTGGACAAGACGGTGGACGGTAAAGGTACGGGTGTCGGGCTTGAACTCGATCAGCGACAGTTTGTCGAGCGCGCCCAGCGCCTTTTCCAGTTGCAACCGGTCGGCGACAATGTTCGCGAGGCCGGCCGGGTAGAGCTGCGGGCCTTGTGTGAAGAGTTCCTCGGGGATCTCGTCGGGCGCGTAGAAGGCCGCAAGCGTGAGCAGCGCTTTTGCGCCGGGTGCCCGCGCCTCGGCCTGTGCCGCCTGTTCCATGAAGGTGGCGTAGACGGCCCGGCCGTAGTCGACGCCGGGCGGCACCTCGCTCAAATGGACGGCGATGGCATCGCGATAGCTCTGGACGGTCGCGGTCCTGTTGTCGCGGAGATAGGCGGCGGCATGCGACAGGGCCAGGGGCAGGCAGCCGAGGTCTTCTGCAACGGCTTTTGCATCGGCTTCGGTGAGTTCGGCCGGTCCGGCCTCGCTCAGGAGATAGTCTATGGCTTCCGGCATTGGCCATTGCCTGACCTCGACCGGCGCGACGGCCGGTCCCCAGCCTGTGAGCCTGCTGGTGAACAGCATTTTCACCTGGCCGTCAGGCTGCCAGTGCTGAAGGATACGGGCGTCGTCGACGTTGTCGAAAACCAGGAGCCAGGGTTTATCGAAGCCGCCGCGCGCCAGGAACGCGAAGGCATGGGCGGCGGCCCGGGGGCGGTCGCGTGCCTGCGCCAGGCCGTTGATGTAGTTGTCGCCGAGCGCCACCAGACCGTCGACGACGCCGGGCCAGCCTGCGCCATCCGTTGCCCGCTCGGCGCTCAACCACCAGACGCCGGTATAATTGTCCCTGTTTTGCCAGGCATACTCCCGTGCCAGAGTCGACTTGCCGATACCGCCCAGACCGGTGACTGCCGCCGGTTGGGTTATCACCGCAGCGTCTGTGTCAGGAGACTGCAGGGCTTGGTCGATCGCGGCGAGTTCGTCTTCGCGCCCGGTAAAACTTGACGTATGCCTTATGCTGTGGTGGACAATCGGCCGGGGCTCGCGCCAAGCTGCTGCCGCTGACCCGGAGCCGCGGCGTTCCGCATCGGGTTTGACGGCGTCGTTGACGATCTCGACGAGCATGCGGTCGTCGCCCTCAATCTCCAGAAGATCCCAGAATGCGATGTTTCTGAGCAGACCGGCCGGTTCGCACGGCGCACAGCGCAGGACGATCAGCCGGCCTTGCCTGTTGAGCGGGTCGTCATGCAGCGCATGCTGCCATTCCGCCTCGCAATAGTCGGAGTCCAGATATTGTGGTGTCAGGATCGCGATGACGCGGGCGCCCGAGGCGAGGGCTGTGTTCATGCGCTCCATGAAGTTGCGGTTGGCAAAGTCCCACTGCTGCAGCACCACCTCGTGCCCGGCATCCACGAGGATTTTCCCGATGCGGGCGGCCATGGCGACGTCGGCCGGGTGGGCGCCGGCTCTGCTGACGAAGAAGTCCGGCGGCTTTGCTTCAAACTGGTTCACTTGGCGCCCCTGCCGGTGATCTGTTATGTTGACCCTGCATTAGTCGGGGCCGGAAAGTTTCGCGTGTTGTCCGACATGAATACTTGGAAGATGTATGCTATGTCCATGAATGATCGCATGCAGATTCCGTCTGGAGTTGTTTGTAATCTTGCCGCTGCAGAATGAATAGATGATGTTACAGATTGACACCATGCTTGCCGTAAGTGGCCTGCTGACCGTGACCGCGGCTCTTGCCCAGGCCGCTGTGGGCATTGGGACCGCGTTCGCCCGTAACAAACGCGAGGTTTTGTTCGACAAAAGCCGCATCGAGCGCTTCGACGCGCTTGCCGCAGCCGTGCGGGAGCGGGAACAGACCGATCGTGAACGCAACGTTCTGTCGTGGACAGGCAAGAGAAAGTTCCGGATCCGTCAGCGGGTCTACGAGAATCCCAATTTCGACATCTGTTCGTTCTATCTGGTTCCCCACGATCAGGGGTTCCTGCCGTCGTTTCGTCCCGGCCAGTTCCTGAGGTTCGAAGCCACTGTGCCCGGCGAGACGCTGCCGATTTCCGGCATCTATTCGCTGTCAGATAGTCCCACGAAGGACGCGCATTACCGGGTTTCGGTCAAGAAGATGGGACCGCCGGCCGATGCGCCGGAGGGAACACCGCCCGGCCGGTGCTCGAACTATTTCCATGACAGCCTGAAAGAAGGCGACACGATCGACGTTTATGCGCCGTCCGGCCCGTTCTTCATCGATGACGAATCTGAACGCCCGGTCGTTCTGATTGCCGGAGGGGTTGGGCTGACACCGCTGGTCAGCATGATAACCTGGCTGGTCGACACGGAGTCCCATCGCGAGGTCTGGTTCTTTTACGGCGTGCGCAACCGCGGCGAACACGCCATGTACGAAATGTTGCGCAAACTGGCGGACGAGCACTCCAACATTCACCTGGTCGTTGCCTATTCGCGGCCGAGCGAAAACTGCACGAAGGGCACGGACTACGACGCGGAGGGCCGTATCACCACCGACCTCATCCGCTCCTATATCGACCCAATCAAATATGAGTTCTATATGTGCGGCCTGCCGGCGATGACGAAAAAGATCGCAGCGGATCTGAAGGCCCTGGGGGTCGAAGACGGGCACATCTCGTTTGAGGCCTTTCTGCCGCCGCCGCCGCCCAAAAAGAAGAAAAGCGTCGACGGGGACACAATTTCGTTCCAGATCGAATTCAAGAAATCCAAGAAGACGCTGACGTGGACGGAAGGCGATGGTTTTCTTTGGCAGTTTGCCAAAGAAAACGGTATCACCATTGCGAAGGGCTGCATGTCCGGTATCGATCGGTTTTGCGAGACAACGATCCTGTCGGGTGAGGTGGAGTACCCCGAAACCAAACCAAAAGACCGTGATCCCAGCGGGTCCTTTCTGCCCTGCATTGCCACGCCCAAGACCGACCTGGTGCTGGACTGCTGAACCCGCATTGTCACGTTCCGGGCCGTGAACAGGACTGTTACGGTCGCGTGCGCGGCCTCTCGAACGATCTTGCATGATTGCTGTCCAAAAGTTCCGTCAACAATACCGTTGCCGCGATCCTGCCCAATTTCGCCCAAGATTATGTGCATTGTCCTTGCTTTCGGCGTCGCGAACGCATAAACAGGGCGGCAAATCAACCCATTTTTACGACGGAGACCGACCTATGGCTCGTGTAACAGTCGAAGACTGCATCGACAAGGTTCCCAACCGCTTCGAGCTCGTGCTGCTCGCCAGCCACCGCGCCCGCACCATTTCGCAGGGCGCGCCGCTGACTGTGGATCGCGACAACGACAAGAATCCGGTCGTGGCGCTGCGCGAAATTGCCGACGAGACGATTGACAAGGACGATGTTCGGGAAGATCTGGTTCATTCCATGCAAAAACATGTGGAAGTGGACGAACCGGAAGCCGATGCCGTACCCATGCTGACATCCGACGGTACGCCGACCAGCGTCCAGGAAGACAGCGACGCCGATGTGCCCATGGACCGCATGACCGAGGAGGACCTTCTCAGAGGCCTGGAAGGCCTGCCGCCGATGGAAGCCTCCAGCAGCAGCGGCGGTGTCTGACGGATTTGGAAGGATGCGAGACCGGCACCTGCCGGTCGAGCCATGAGTTTGGTTTTAGCGGGCGCGCCTCTTTGATATCAGGGGCAGCGCCCGTTTTCATTTACGCATTGTTTTGGTTGGCGTAATAATATCGGTGCTGGATCAGATTGCACCGGGCTGGAGCCATCCCGATGCACACAAGCGGTCGGTCTCAAGGTGTCGGAGCAGGCAACGCTCGAATGAATGAAGGTTGCTCTGCGGATTTTTGCGCGTGCAGGTACGAAACATGATGCGTCAGTACGAGTTGGTTGAAAAGGTCACGAGCTATAACCCGTCGGCCGATGAGAACCTGCTCAACCGTGCCTATGTCTATGCCATGAAGGCGCATGGATCCCAGACCAGGGCATCGGGCGACCCTTACTTCTCCCATCCGCTGGAAGTTGCCGCCATCCTGACGGATCTCAAGCTTGACGATGCGACGATTGCGGCCGCCCTCCTGCACGATGTAATTGAGGACACCGAAGCCACCCGGACCGAAATCGATACACTGTTCGGCAAGGAAATAGGCGCGCTTGTGGATGGTCTGACAAAGATCAGACGGCTTGACCTGGTCTCCAAGGAAGCCGCACAGGCGGAGAACCTGCGCAAGCTGCTGCTGGCGATTTCCGACGACATCCGGGTCCTGCTGGTCAAGCTCGCCGACCGCCTGCACAACATGCGCACCCTGGAATTCATCCGTGACGACAAACGCCAGAGGATCGCCGAGGAAACAATGGACATCTATGCGCCTCTGGCCGGACGCATGGGCATGCAGGGGATACGCGACGAGCTCGAAGACCTGTCGTTTGCCGTTCTCAATCCGGAGGCACGGTCAACGATTGTCGGACGGCTGGTGTCGTTGCACGAGGAAAGCGGCAACATTATCGCGGAAATCGAAGACGAACTGGAGGCCAAGTTCTCCGAATTCGGCATTGCCGCGACCGTCACGGGACGGGAAAAACGTCCCTATTCGATCTGGCGAAAAATGGAACGCAAATCGATTTCTCTGGGTCAGTTGTCCGACATATTCGGCTTTCGCGTGGTTGTCGCCGACGAAGACGAATGTTATCGGGCGCTCGGGCTTGTGCACCGCACCTGGCGCATGGTGCCCGGACGGTTCAAGGACTACATTTCAACGCCCAAGCAGAACGATTACCGTTCGATCCACACCACGGTGATCGGTCCGCACCACAAGCGTGTCGAACTCCAGATCCGTACGGCCCAGATGCATGAGGTTGCCGAACGCGGCGTGGCGGCTCACGCACTCTACAAGGATGTGGAAGGCGCCAAGGTCAATGGCGGTGCCGGCACACCCGTCAACGGCGCCGGCGGGGCGGTGCCGTTGTCCAAGGACTCCAATGCCTATCGGTGGCTGCGTCGGCTGGTCGACATGCTTGCCGAGGGTGAAAACGCCAAGGAATTTCTGGAGCACACCAAACTTGAGCTGTTCCATGACCAGGTTTTCTGCTTTACGCCAAAAGGCCTCCTGATCGCACTGCCCCGAGGCGCCACCCCGATCGATTTCGCCTATGCGGTCCATACCGATATCGGCGACACCTGCGTCGGGTGCCGGATCAACGGACGCCACGCGCCGCTGATCAGTGAACTGGAGAACGGCGACGAGGTCGATATTATTCGTTCCGAGGCGCAAACCCCGCCGGCGGCCTGGGAGGGCTTCGCCGTCACCGGCAAGGCGCGGGCGGCGATCCGCAGGGCAACCCGGATCGCGGTGCGCAAACAGTATGCCGGCCTTGGCCGGGAGATCCTGGACCGGGCCCTGAAAAACGGGGTGGAAAAATTTGACGAGGATGCCCTGCAGGACGCCGTCGGCCGTCTTGGCATGGTGCATGTGGACGACATGCTGGCGGCGATCGGGCGCGGCGAACTGCCGAGTGCTGACGTCCTGCGGGTACTGAATCGCAATGAGGGTACACCAAAGCCCGTGTCCCGCAGCAACCGGGTCGGCGACAGGCTGCGTGGCTTGAGCAAGGCTATTCGCCTGAGCAGCGTGCTGCCGGGGTCGGGGCCCGGTGCGTCACGCAAGTCGGGTGGATCAGCCATCCCGATCAGAGGGCTCAAGGGCGAACTGCCGATCAGAATGTCTGAGGAGGGGGCGTTGCCCGGCGACCGAATCGTCGGAATTCTTTCTCCAGGCGAAGGGCTCACGATCTACCCGATCCATGCAAAATCACTGAAACAGTTTGAAGAGGAACCGGATCGCTGGATCGACCTGGCGTGGGATATCAAGGAACCCGAGACCGACAGATTCCCCGCCCGAATTACGGTTACTGCCCTCAACGAGGTTGGAACACTGGCAGAGGTCGCCAAGGTCATCGGCGATCATGATGGCAACATTTCTAACCTGCAAATGGCCAGGCGTGCGCCCGACTTCTACGAAATGCATATCGAAGTGGAAGTCTGGGATCTCAAGCATCTCAACAGGATCATTGCCGGGCTGCGCGGGCGCTCGATTATCAGTGCCGTTTCGAGACTGATTGAATGAGGCCGATCGACGCTCATATGTTGCGCGGCAGGTCAGGGTCGACTATCTGAAGAGGAGACGTTTCAATCATGCCAGGACAACAATTGATGGGCCTTTCCCGCGACGATGTTCTCGATGAATTCCGACAGGCCGAAGCGCTTCTGGAAGGACACTTTGTCCTGACGTCGGGACTGCACAGCAATGCCTATCTGCAGTGTGCCCGCGTTCTCATGGATCCCGCGAGGGCGGCCAGGCTTTGCAGTGAACTGGCGGACCGTGTGCGCCATGCCTTTGGCTCGCAAATCGAGTTGGTAGTCTCGCCTGCGATGGGCGGGGTTGTCGTGGGCTATGAAATGGGCCGCCAGCTTGGCGTGCCTGCCATGTTTTTTGAACGTGTCGACGGCCAGATGGAGCTGCGCCGCGGGTTTGCCATACCAAAAGGGGCCAAATGCCTGATGGTCGAAGACATCGTCACGACGGGTCTGTCGTCCCGCGAGTGTATTGCAGCCATTGCGCGTGAGGGCGGCGACACGGTCGCGGCGACCTGCCTGATTGACCGTTCGAACGGAACCGCAGACATCGGTGTGCCTCTGATTGCACTTGCCGAATTGGAGATTCCGACATATCAACCTGACGATCTGCCTGAGTCTCTGGCGCACGTTCCCGCAGTCAAGCCGGGCAGCCGTACATTGTGAACGATTCGATATGAACGCCTTGTTGAGAAGCATTTGATTAGTAATGTTGTTCAAGCGTCGCGATAGACAGAGCTATGTCGAGCTCACCCGGACGTGGCTATGGCCCAAACGAGGATGGAGACGGGCCGTAAATTACGTCTGGCACCGTGTTACCCGGCTGTCCGGTTCTTCCCATACGATCGCCCTGGGATTTGCCGCCGGAGCCTTCGCTTCATTTACGCCTTTTCTGGGGCTTCATTTCATCATTGGCGGCTTGTTGGCGTTTGCCATCGGCGGCAACATCCTGGCGTCGGCACTGGGCACGTTCGTGGGCAACCCGATCACGTTTCCGTTTATCTGGCTTCTGACGTTTAATTTTGGCAGCTACCTCCTTGGCGTGGACGCCGGCGATGGTGCACAGGTGGCGATGCCGACGATCAGCATCTGGGCCGCAATTTCCAGCCCGGGACAGCTCTGGACAGAGTTCTGGACAAGTGTCTGGCCGGTCATCAAGCCGATGGCGGTGGGCGGTGCGCCACTCGGTTTCGTCGCCGGATCGGTATGCTATTTTCCAGTCAAATTGGCTGTTAACACCTACCAGAAAAAGCGGCAGGCTAAACTGATGCGCCGGAACAATGTTGGCACATCAGGTGGTGCGTCAAGCAGCCGTGAGGCGGGCGTCTAGGGACTGGGCGCCGAAAGGACCGATCATGAACAAAGTCAATGGCAGTCACGCACCCGGCTATCTCAGGCTCGGCGTCAATATCGACCACGTCGCGACCATCCGCAACGCCCGGGGCGGTGAACATCCCGAACCGGTGCGCGCGGCACATTTGGCAGCCGCTGCCGGGGCGGATGGCATCACGGCGCATTTGAGGGAAGACCGGCGGCATATCAGTGACGATGACATCGCCCAGTTACGCGGCGAAATCAGTTTGCCGCTGAATCTGGAAATGGCCGCGACCGAGGAGATGCTGGAGATTGCCCTGCGGCACAAACCGAACGCATGCTGTCTGGTTCCCGAAAAACGCGAAGAACTGACAACTGAAGGCGGATTGGATGTCGCAGGCGGCCATAATCACCTGCGGCGCTATACAGACAAACTCAAGGCGTCCGATATCCGGGTCTCCCTGTTCGTCGATGCCAACGAAAGACAGCTGGAAGCGGCGGGAATGCTGGAAGCGGATATTGTCGAGCTTCACGCCGGTGCCTATTGCGAGGCCTTTCTTGACGGAGACGAAGAAAGGACAGCGGCAGAACTCGCCCGATTGACGTCCGCGGCAGCGATGGCGGAAAAGCTCGGTATCGAGGTTCATGCCGGGCACGGACTGACGTTCGATACGGTTTCTCCGGTGGCGGCAATCCCGGAAATCGTGGAACTCAACATCGGACATTTTCTTGTTGGCGAAGCTATATTTGTCGGCCTGCACGACAGCATCACCCGGATGCGCGGTCTGATGGATGCCGCGCGCGGCCAATGATCGTCGGCATCGGCAACGATATCGTCGATATCCGGCGGATCGAGAAAACGCTGGAACGGTTCGGTGAGCGCTTCACCAGGCGGGTCTTTACGGAAATCGAACGGACCAAGTCCGACAAACGGCGCCTGCGGGCAGCCTCCTATGCGAAACGGTTTGCCGCAAAAGAGGCCTGTTCGAAAGCATTGGGCACGGGTTTTCGAAAGGGAGTTTTCTGGTGTGATCTGGGGGTGGTGAATGCCGCTTCCGGTAAACCCACCATGCATTTGACCGGCGGTGCCAGGGAACATCTCCTTTCATTGATGGATCCGGGGTGCGAGCCGGATATCCATCTGACCATCACCGACGAATTTCCCTATGCTCAGGCCGTCGTCATAATATCTGCCAAAAAGGGCGGTGACATCACGTCGGAATAAAGCGTGCAACCGTTGCCATGACGGCTTGCAGGCGCTATAGCAGCGCCACAGCCTGGATTCATCAAACGCGGCCTATTCCAGAAGCGGCACGAATTGGAACAAAACATGACTGAAGAAGCGAGAAAGAGCTCGGAAGGCGGGGCCGGGGAGATCATTCGCGTCATTGTGCATGCTCTGATCCTCGCGCTTGTCGTCCGGACATTTCTTTATCAGCCGTTCAACATTCCCTCTGGTTCAATGAAATCGACATTGTTGATTGGGGATTACCTGTTCGTTTCCAAGTTCAGTTACGGTTACAGCCGGTACTCGCTGCCGTTCGGGCCGTCTGTTTTCTCCGGCCGCATCTGGGAGTCAAAACCGGAGCGTGGCGACGTCGCCGTGTTCAAATTGCCGACCGACCCCGACATCGACTACATCAAACGCGTCATCGGTTTGCCCGGCGACCGAATTCAGATGAAAAATGGTGTGCTTCACATCAATGACGCACCGGTAAAGAAAGAGCGTGTTGACGACTTCATCGAAGAGGACGATCGCGGCAATGTGCGGCGCGTGAACCGTTACCGGGAAACCCTGCCCAACGGTGTTACCTACACTTCACTTGATCTGTACCAGAGTGGGCCCGGCGATACGACGCGCGAATATGTGGTCCCCGCCGGACACTATTTTATGATGGGCGACAACCGGGACAACTCCACCGACAGCCGTGTGCTTTCCCACGTTGGATATGTTCCGTTTGAGAATTTTGTCGGCAGGGCGGAAATTCTGTTTTTCTCGATGAAGGAGTCGACGCGTTTCTGGGAGGTCTGGAACTGGCCCACCGGCATCCGATGGTTGCGTATCTTTTCAACGGTGAAGTGAGTGTCGCACCCCGGCACCGATGAACTTGCCGGCTTGCTTGCCGACCGGATTGGTTACACTTTTAGAGATCCTTCATTCTTGCGCAGAGCGCTAACGCATTCAAGCAGCAGCAGCGGACAGGCAAAAGGCGACAATGAACGGCTTGAGTTTCTCGGAGACCGTGTGCTCGGGCTGGTCATTGCGGAAATTCTGATTGGCCGGTTCCCACAAAGCACGGAAGGGGAGCTGGCGCCGCGTTTCAACGCGCTGGTCAGAAAAGAAACCTGCGCCGAAGTCGCCCGGCAAATCGATCTGGGAAAAGCACTCATCATGAGCCGTGGCGAATCTCAGGCCGGAGGCCGTGACAAGGACGCCATCCTGGGCGATGCCTGCGAAGCGTTGATTGCGGCGATCTATAGCGATGGCGGCTTGTCCGCCGCCGAGGCGTTCATCAAACGATACTGGACACCTCGACTGGATGCAGTCGAAGTGCCGCCCAGGGATCCGAAAACCATGCTTCAGGAAGCACTGCAGAGCCGTGGTATTGCCCCGCCGGAATATACACTGAGAGAGCGTTGCGGTCCTGACCATGCGCCGGTGTTCACAATTGCCCTGGTGGTCAATGGTGAAGATCGTTCACACGGAACCGCGGGGTCGAAGCGGGCGGCTGAGCAAAACGCCGCTGAAGAATATCTGCGACAGGAAGGGCTGCTTTGAACGACGAGGCTGAAGAGACTACAAAATGCGGTTTCGTGGCGCTGATCGGCGCGCCGAATGCGGGCAAGTCGACCCTGCTCAATCAACTGGTGGGCGGCAAGGTCTCGATTGTCACGCACAAGGTGCAGACGACGCGGGCGCGTATCCGTGCGATCGCTATCGAAGGCCCAAGCCAGATCATTTACGTGGATACCCCGGGTATATTTGCTCCCAAACGGAAACTCGACCGGGCAATGGTGGAAGCCGCCTGGCAGGGGGCCGGGGATGCCGATGTGGTGGTTCTCATCACTGACGTCGCCCGAGAAGCCGACGAGGACCTGGAACGCATTCTGGAAGGCCTGAAAGGGGCCAGTGTGCCGATCATTCTGGTGCTCAACAAAATTGACACGGTGGCACACGAGAGTTTGCTGGCTTTGTCGAAGAATTTGAACGAACGGTTTGATTTTTCTGCGACTTTCATGATTTCGGCGTTGCGGGGGCACGGGATCGAAGACCTGCGGGCTGACTTGGCCGGTCGGATGAAGGCCGGACCCTGGCTTTACCCTGAGGACCAGATTGCCGATGTTCCGCTGCGCCTGCTGGCGGCAGAGATCACCCGGGAAAAAGTCTATCTGCGACTGCACAATGAACTGCCCTACGCCTCTACCGTCGAAACCGAAGCCTGGCAGGAGCGCAAGGACGGAAGCGTGAGGATCGAACAGGTGCTCTATGTGGAAAGGCAGAGCCAGAAGAAAATTGCTCTGGGTGCCGGCGGACAAACAATCAAGGCGATCGGCCAGGATGCCCGCAAGGACATGGAAGAGTTCCTCGACAGGCGCGTGCACCTGTTTATCTTCGTCAAGGTGCGCAAGCAGTGGAGCGAAGACCCCGAACGCTACCGCCAGATGGGCCTCGATCTCCCGAAAAAGTGACAAGGATACTAGGGTCCGCGCTAGTATCGCCCGCGCCACGTGCCAGATCAGGCAAGCACACGGCCGGTGGATTGAGAACGGCTGAACGACGATGGAATGGTCAGAAGAAGGGGTGGTTTTGACGTGCCGGCGTCATGGCGAATCCAGTGTCATTCTGGAACTGTTTACCCGCGCGCGGGGACGGCAGCTCGGGCTGGTCCGCGGCGGGCGTTCACAACGGCTCAGAAGCACGCTTCAACCGGGAAACTCGGTCAGCGCGCGGTGGCGGGCGCGGCTTGAGGAACACCTGGGCACACTCACGGTTGAGCCAGTGAAGATGCGTGCCGCGGTGCTGATGGACGATCCGCTCAGGCTCGCCGGACTGTCATCATTGACGACCATGGCGCAACTGGTTCCAGAACGGCAGGCCTATATGCGCCTTTTCGATGCTTTCATGATCGTTCTCGATTCCCTGGAACAATCGTCTCATTGGCCGGCGCTGCTTGTGCGCTGGGAAATGGGTCTGCTCGAAGAACTCGGATTTGGTCTTGATCTCACGGCCTGTGCCGGCACAGGCTCGACCGAGCGACTGATCTATGTATCGCCTAAGTCTGGCCAGGCGGTCAGCGAAGACGCAGGACGGCCTTATGCCGGAAAGCTGTTCAAACTGCCGGCATTCTTGAGAGGCGGACAGGCGGAAGAGCCCGACAGCCGCGATGTTCTCGACGGGTATTCGCTGACCGGTCATTTTCTAAACCGGCATGTTTTCGACGCCCGCGGCCTCGAGCCGCCACCGGCGCGCGAACGTCTTGTTGCCCTGTTGCGGTCGCAGGCCGATTCAGATTAGAAGTCGAGGTGTAAAACCTGGCTTTTGACACAAGATGTCGTGTCTGCAGGCACTCTCGGATGGTATAAGAGCGGTTCATGAGCACGATTGATCTCCCCCCTGATTCGGACGGCATCGAGCCGATAAACCTGCGCGACGCGCTTGAAGAACGCTATCTGGCCTATGCATTGTCGACGATCATGCATCGTGCGCTGCCGGATGTGCGCGACGGCCTCAAACCGGTCCATCGGCGGGTTCTCTTTGCCATGCGGCAATTGAAGCTCGATCCGGGGTCGGGCTTCAAGAAATGTGCCCGTGTGGTCGGTGACGTGATCGGCCGCTATCACCCTCACGGTGACCAGTCTGTCTATGACGCGCTGGTGCGTTTGGCGCAGGATTTTGCGGTGCGCTATCCGCTGGTCGAGGGACAGGGCAATTTCGGCAATGTCGACGGCGACAACGCAGCGGCCATGCGGTACACCGAATCGCGATTGACGGAAGTGGCGCAGGCGCTGCTTGAAGGCATCGACGAGGACACTGTCGACTTCCGTGAGACCTATGACGGCGAGGACCGTGAGCCTGTGGTTCTGCCGGGCAATTTTCCCAACCTGCTGGCCAATGGGTCGTCGGGTATTGCCGTGGGCATGGCGACCAACGTTCCACCGCACAATGCCGGCGAGTTGTGTGATGCGGCATTACATCTGATCAAACACCCGAATGCGTCGATTGAGAAGCTGGTCGATTTTGTTCAGGGCCCTGATTTCCCCACCGGCGGGATTATCGTTGAGCCACGAGAGACCATCGTCGAAGCCTACAAGACCGGCCGTGGCGGCTTTCGGGTCAGGGCCAAGTGGGAGCGCGAGGACACCGGCCGTGGCGGTTATGTTATCGTCATCACCGAAATTCCCTACCAGGTCCAGAAGTCCCGTCTGATCGAAAAGATCGCGGAGCTGATGCAGGCCCGCAAATTGCCGCTGCTGGCGGACATCCGCGACGAGTCCGCAGAAGACATCAGACTGGTTCTGGAACCGCGCAGCCGCACCGTCGATCCGGTTCTGCTGATGGAGTCGATGTTCAAGTTGTCTGACCTGGAATCGCGGATCTCCCTCAACATGAACGTGTTGAGCCGCGGCCAGGTGCCGGGTGTGTTGTCGCTGCGAGAGGTTCTTGCGCAGTGGCTTGAGCATCGCAACGAGGTCCTTGTCCGCCGCACCAACCACCGGCTGGGCAAGATCGCCCACCGGCTTGAGGTCCTGGGCGGTTATCTGATTGCTTACCTCAACCTCGACGAAGTCATCCGGATCATCCGCGAGGAAGACGAGCCCAAGAAGGAACTGATGAGAACCTTCAGCCTGAGCGACGTGCAGGCCGAGGCAATCCTCAACATGCGGTTGCGGTCGTTGCGCAAGCTCGAGGAGATCGAAATCCGGACAGAGCACGACGGCCTGCTGGTCGAACAGAAGGAACTCCAGGAATTGCTGGGGTCGTCGGATCTTCAATGGAAACGGATTTCCGAAGAGATCCGTGCGACCCGTGAGAAATTTGGCCAAAAGACCGAACTGGGCCGCCGCCGCTCGCACTTTGCCGAAGCGCCGCAAGGCGATTTCGACATCCAGCAGGCGATGATCGAGAAGGAACCGATTACCGTCGTCTGTTCCCAAAAAGGGTGGATCAGGACCATGAAGGGCCATCTGGCCGATGGTTCGGGCCTGTCCTACAAGGACGGCGACAAGGAGCGTTTTGTGCTCCAGGCCGAGACCACCGACAAACTGGTCCTGTTTGCCAGCAACGGCCGGTTCTTCACGCTCAGCGCGGAACGGCTGCCGGGTGGCCGAGGGCACGGCGAACCGGTTCGTCTCATGGTCGATCTGGATCAGTCCGAAGAGATCGTCGAGCTGTTTGTGCACAATCCGGAACGGAAGTTGCTGGTCGCCTCCAGCGACGGCCGTGGGTTTGTCGTCGGCGAGGCAGATGTGGTTGCCAACACGCGCAAGGGCAAGCAGGTGCTGAATGTGTCGGCACCCCACGAAGCGCAGGTGTGCAATCCGGCAGTCGGCGACATGGTGGCCGTGGTCGGCGAGAACCGGAAGCTGTTGGTCTTCTCTGTGGCTGACCTGCCCGAAATGGGACGTGGCCGTGGTGTCCGTTTGCAAAAGTACAAGGACGGCAACTTGTCGGATGCCAGGATCTTCAGTTCAACCGAGGGGTTGTCCTGGCTCGACAGTTCGGGCCGCACCTGGACCGTGACCGCTCTGGCCGACTGGCAAGGCCAGCGCGCCCAGGCCGGCCGCCTGCCGCCCAAGGGCTTTCCCCGCAACAACAAGTTTGGCCGCGGGTTTTAGGCGGCTGCTTGTGGTGGTGGACAGGGTCTGATTTTTCGCAGGTTTTTATGCGTTTGCGACGGTTGATGGGAACCGACTGCGTTCCAATCAGATGCCTTATCGAAAGACAATGTGGACGTACATCCTTGCAAGCCGGATGCGCGGGACACTTTTCGTCGGCGTGACGAGCGATCTTGTGCGGCGTGTTTACGAACACCGCAATGATGTCATCCCCGGTTTTACGAAGCGATATCGCGTGCACAGATTGGTAAACTTCGAACAGCATAGCACCCCAAAGTTAGCCATTCGCCGAGAGAAGGTGTTGAAGCACTGGCCGAGAGCTTCCAAGATCAGGTTGATTGAACAGAACAATCCAGGGTGGCGGGACCTGTACGATGTGATCTGTGCCTGAAACAGATGTAGAAGCTTGTGTCATCTGCCAATGGCTCCTCAACCTCACTTTCGTTCGGTTAAGGATGACAACATTTCGTCATTCTTGCCGGAGAGTAAGCGGAGGCGAGAATCCATTGGCCTAACGATTCAATGCCGGATTGCCAATTGCTTGCGCTAACTGATCGCGCCGGCACCGACGTCGGCGCCAATCAGCGAACCGCCTTCAGACAGCGCCTTGCGCAGGTTGTCGGGGATCGGCATGGACTTGATCTCGCCATCGTCCTGGATCTGGGCATGGACCCGGACGGCGCGGCCTTCCGTGATCGGTTTGCCGGTCTGGGCGAGCACCGCCTTGCAGTCCCAATGCAGCGAGGACGTGCTGATCTTCGCAAGCTGAATGATGGTGCGCACGTGATCGCCGTAGGCGGCCGGGCCGATGAACCGGAAACGGATATCGCCCATGACGAATGCCGTTCGGTTTTCAGCGATCATCTTGTTGGTGGGATAACCGATAGCACGCAGCAACTCATGTTCGGTGTCGTTGAACCATGTGAGCATGAGCGGAAAGTAGACGAGGCCGAAGGGGTCGGACTCTCCCCATTTAACAGTCAGTTCCCGCGAATACATGATCATGTTGTCGTTCTTTCCTCGGTTTCGCGTTTCAGATTGATGCTGCATTAACACGCTCTTTGCCTGAGTGCCAATGCCGCAGAGCGAGACCTTAATGTTGTGTGCCAAACTGAATGGGCAGACCGGGGCTATTGATTTATGTTTAGACCGGTTTCAATCCACGATTCAGTTGCCTCTATGGCAAGTTTAGGAGGGGGTGAATGTTTCTTCGCAACACGTGGTATGTGGCAGCCTGGAGCGCGGAAATCGGCCGTGCCCTGACCCCGCTTACGCTGCTCGGAGAGAACATCGTCTTTTATCGCACCGAAGATGGCGAGCCGGCTGCGCTGGAAGACGCCTGTCCTCATCGCAAACTGCCCTTGTCGATGGGCAACCTGCGCGGCGACACGATCGAGTGCGGGTATCACGGACTGACCTTCGATTGCTCGGGGGCTTGCGTCCTGGCGCCGACACAAGGACAGATCCCCGGTTCCGCGCGGGTCCGCAGTTATCCGGTGGCCGACAAGTGGGGCCTGTTGTGGATCTGGATGGGTGACGCCGCGCTCGCCGACGAAGACGAAATATTCGAGGTTCCAAATTTCGACAACCCGACCTGGGGCAAGACCGGCGGCGACGCCATCACCATCGACTGCAATTATCTCTGGGTGACCGACAATCTGCTTGATCCCTCCCATGTGGCCTGGGTTCATGTGTCGTCGTTCGGCGGGGCCGGCACCGAAGATGTGCCACTCGAGACCGACATCCTTTCTGACGGTATCATCGTGTGGCGCTGGATGCTCGACCGGCCGCCGCCGCCTTACTACGCAAAACTGGTCAAGTTCGACGGCAATGCCGACCGCAAGCAACACTACGAAGTGCGTTTTCCCTCGATTGCGATAAACAAGTCGATCTATACCCCGGCCGGGCAAGGCGGTCCGGACGCCGACCTGCCGGATGACACTTACATCATGATTTCCTACAATTTCATGACGCCGATCGACGAGGACCGGACCCGTTATCACTGGTTCCAGCACCGCAACACCGATCCCGATGATGCGGCCATATCGAAGATGGTGGCCGACGGTGCGCGGATGGCGTTCGAGGAAGACCGCCAGATCCTGACCGCGGTGCACCAGGGTATGGCAACCAAGACCTCACCGAACCTCAATCTCGGTCTCGACGCCGGTGCCATGCGCTTCCGCCGAATGCTCGACCGGCGTATCGAGGAGGAGCAAAACAGGGCTGCGGCGGAATAGAGTCCCGATCGACAAATCCTGTCCAAGGAATTGTTCAATGATGCCAACCCATGGCCGCGTCGTCATGATCTCCGGCGCCAGCTGCGGCATCGGCGCTGCGGAAATCCCCTGGCGCCGGACGCAGGAAGGCATGATCTGGACGGAATTCCCGGACTGAGCATCGCATTAAATCCGACAACACGTGGAGCTGACGGACCGAGGGCGGTTCAACTGTT
>JAJFHD010000033.1 GCA_021775805.1 Alphaproteobacteria bacterium
TCAAGCCCGTGATCCTTGTAGCCATTGAAGATCTTGTAGCCGGTCTTGCGCGAAATCCCGAACTCACGACACAAATCACTCATGCCTTCGCCGTCAAGGCGACGGGCTACAAATCGTAAACGTTACTCCATTACCGAACTCCCTTTCCACGGCATCAACACCTCCCGCAAAGCGAAAAGTGTTACCTATGTGTCCGGTACAAAACGTCACCTATCTCTCGGGTCGCTCATGCGTGGCCAGTGCCCCTATCATGGGCATACCGGCTGTTTGCGTGTGTCGCCTTGAAATCATCACTATGTGATCACAATTCGAGACGAAGTTCGCGCGCCTTCCCGGTATCCAGCCCTCGTATCACCCCGTCAGCGCTTCTTCGCCGATCACCCGCATGCCTTGCATGATGTCCTGGTAGACCGCCGTCCTGATCGCGTGTTCGTCGACCTGTTCGATCGCCGCAATGATCCGCTTGTGCTGATCGTCGGCAACCGCCGGCTGGACCCGGCCATAGACGCTTCGCATGAAAGGACCGAACTGCAGCCACAGGCTTTCGGTCAGGGCAATCAGGGTCGCTGCTTCGGAACGTTCATATAGCGTGAAGTGAAAGTTGTAGTTGCCCTGCATGTAGCCTTCGACGTCACCGGAGCGAAGACATATGTCGAGCGCCTCATCAATCGCCACCAGTTCCGCCAGATCCCTGCCGTTGAGCCGGAACAGGGCACGGGCGGCAAGCTCAGGCTCGATTCTGGAGCGGGCAAACACAATCTGTTCGAACTTGTCCCGGCTCATCGCCGGTACCGAGACCCGCCGGTTGCCGTGCATTTCGATGGCACGCTCCGCCATCAGGCGCCGCACGGCTTCGCGCACCGGCATCGGGCTGACGTCAAGTTCGCCGGCAAGCCCGCGCAAGGTTACCGGCCGGCCCGGATCGAACCCGCCGAAGAGGATCCTTTCGCGCAGCAGACGGTAAATCTGTTCATGCGCCGGCAGATCCTGCCAGTTGACGGTGTCGCGCCGCAACTCGAGAGCCGTGCCGGGCAGTGCCATCAGTACGCTTTCCAGCCTCCGGGCCAGCGCGCCAGCCCGGGCAAATTGTCATCCTCAGCCAAAATCGCTCGATTTCCTCTTGTGTAGCGTGACCCTTTGTGGTCGGATATTTTGTGATCACAAAATTGATGCTAACACCGCCGAAGTGATGTATCAACGTCCGGTATCAAGGCCGCACAACAAAGTTCAGCCGCACCGCAAGGCGGTATCATTCTTGGGAGTAAAATCAAATGCACACACCTGACAGACATCCACGCCCCAGCCGTCGTGGGTTTTTGGCCGGCACCGGCGCCGTCGCCCTGGGCCTCTCGCTCATGCCCCGCGACCTCTTCGCGGCGGAAGACAAAACACTGAATTTCTACAACTGGGACACCTATATCGGCGAAACCACACTTGCCGACTTCGAAAAAGAGTCCGGCATCAAGGTCAAGATGGATCTCTATGCCGACAATGATGAACTGTTCGCGAAATTCAAGGAAGGCAATCCCGGTTACGATCTGATCGTGCCCACCAACGACTATGTGGAACGCATGATCGCCGCCGACATGCTGTCGCCCCTCGACCACGGCAAGATCCCCAACATGTCCAACATCGACACGCCCTTCCAGGACGCCCAGTTCGATCCCGGCCGCAAGTACTCGATGCCCTACATGTGGGGCACGATCGGCATCGGCTACCGCAAGAGCAAGGTCAAGGGCGCCGTCGACAGCTGGAAGGCGGTTTACGACTCCGATACCCATCCGGGCAAGATTTCCCTGCTCGGCGACGGCCAGACCGTGATCGGCATGGCGCTGAAATATCTGGGCTATTCCCTCAATTCCACCGATCCCGCAGAGATCAAGAAGGCCGAGGACCTGATCATCGCGCAAAAGCAGCAGATCAAGGTGTTTGCGCCCGACAACGGCCAGGACCTGCTTGCCTCCGGCGAAGTCGATCTCGCCCAGGAGTGGAACGGCGACATTCTCCAGGTTATGGGTGAGGACGACGACATCGGTTATGCCGTACCCAAGGAAGGCGGCCTGATCTGGCAGGATTGTCTGTGCGTGCCCAAAGGCGGCGCCCATCCCGGCAATGCCCATGCCCTGATCAACTTCATCCTTGATGCCGAGGCCGGTGCTGCCATCGCCGAAACCATCCAGTACGCTACGCCGAATGCGGCAGCCCGCAAACTGCTCAGCAAGGAGTACAACGAAAACCCGGCGATCTTCCCCTCCGACGACGCCGTTGCGAAAGGCGAGGCCCAGCTCTACCTTGGTGAGGCCCGCACCAGGATGATCGACGAAGCCTGGACACGCATCGAGGCCGCATGACACTTTGACAGCAGGCCGGCACGATCGTGTGTCGGCCTGCCGTCCATCGTTTCCCGGCCCGGCCTGGCATCCGGGTTCATCACACCAAAAATCGGTTCCCGTATGGAAAGCTGGAAGAAGAACAGACTGGTCTTCTTGGTGATGTCGGCGCCCGGCAGCGTCTGGCTGCTGCTGTTTTTTGTGCTGCCCCTCGGCATTATCTGGGTCATGTCGTTCGGCACCAAGACATCGATCGTCGATATCGAGATTAACGGAACGCTTGCCAACTACATCCGGGCGACTGAAACCGTTTACCTGCTCGTGATCTGGAAGTCCTTGTGGATCTCCGGCCTTGCCACCGGATTCTGCCTGGCAATCGCCTACCCCGTGGCCTTTGCCATTTCCTTCGCCAGCCCGCGCTGGAAGGCCGCGCTGCTTGTTGCCGTTATTCTGCCGTTCTGGATCAACCTGCTGATCCGCACCTATGCCCTGATTGCGGTGTTCCGGACCCGCGGCTTCGCCAATTTCGGCCTTGAATGGGTCTGGGACACCCTGTGGCTCGACCGGCTGGTCGGCCCGTTCGAACCCCTGCCCCTACTCTACAACAATTTCGCCGTCATCGCCGGCCTGGTTTACGTTTTCATGCCGTTCATGGTCCTGCCGCTCTATGCCACCATCGAACGGCTCGACAAGTCCTACCTCGAGGCAAGCCTCGATCTGGGCGCATCCCAATGGCGGACCTTTCTGTCGGTCACCGTACCGCTCACCATGCCGGGCATTGTTTCCGGCATTATCCTCGTGTTCATTCCCTGCCTGGGCTCTTTCCTGACCCCGGACCTGCTGGGCGGCACCAACGCGCAAATGATCGGCAACGTTATCGAACGCCAGTTCAAGTCGGCCAACGACTGGCCGTTCGGCGCGGCCCTATCGTTCCTGCTCATGTACGCCACTTTCGGGGCGCTGGCGCTGCGGGCGCTCGTGGCAGGACGCAAACAGGGCATGGAGCTTTAGATGGCGCAGACGATCGGCAGCCCATCGCAACCGCCTGCGGGCAAGGCCGGAACCGGATTGTTCACGGGTTTCATGACCCCGCGCCAGGCAGAGCCCCTGGCCTACGGCAAGCGGCTGTGGATGAGGGTCTTCCTGGCGGTGACCTTCGCCCTGCTTTACGCGCCGATCGTTACGCTGATCGTGTTTTCCTTCAACGATTCAAAGCGAAATATCGTCTGGCGCGGCTTCACGTTGAAATACTACGAAAAGGCCTGGAACAACGAGAGCCTGTTCGAGGCTTTTGTCAATTCGCTGACGATTGCCGTCATCTGCACGGTTTTTGCCACCATCATCGGCGCAACCGTCGGTTTGACGTTGTGGCGATTCCGCTTCCCCATGAAATCGGCCTATGAAGGATTCATGGCTCTGCCGATCGTAATCCCTGAAATCTGCATGGGCGTCGCCATGCTGGTGTTCTTTGCCCGTATCGGCTGGCCCACCGGTCTGCCCTACCCCTTGAATCTGTCGGCGATCACGATCGCCCACATCGCCTTCTCGTTTCCGTTTGTGGCCGTCGTCGTACGCGCCCGCATGGCCGGCTTCAACCGCGAACTGGAGGAAGCATCCAGAGACCTTGGCGCTTCCGAGTGGCAGACCTTCCGAAACATCATCCTGCCGTTCATGAAACCGGGGCTGATTGCCGGCGGCCTGCTCGCCTTCACGCTTTCACTCGATGATTTTGTCATCACGTTTTTCACCTCGGGCCCCGACACCATAACCTTCCCCGTGAAGGTCTATTCGATGGTCCGGTTTTCCGTAACACCTGAAGTCAACGCCGCGTCAACCGTTCTGGTTGTCATCACCGTAATTGCAACCGGTCTGGCCATGCGTCTGCAAAGGCCGCAGTGACACCGACCGAATTTTTGGAAAGATAACTTCCATGTCCGACTCGATGGTATCGATCCGAAATGTGACCAAACAGTTTGGCGCCTTTACCGCCGTCGACAATGTATCGTTTGACATCCGCCCGAATGAGTTTTTCGCCCTCCTGGGCCCGTCCGGCTGCGGCAAGACGACGTTGCTCAGGATGCTGGCAGGCCTTGAGGTTCCCACCTCCGGCAACATCACGATCGATGGCCAGGAAATGGCCTCCACCCCTCCCAACCGGCGTCCCGTCAACATGGTCTTCCAGTCCTACGCGGTTTTCCCCCACATGACGGTCGAGGATAACGTCGCCTACGGCCTCAAGGTCAGCGGCACGCCTCAGGCCGAAATCGGTCCGCGCGTCCAGGAAGCGCTGGAGATGGTGCAGCTGCCGGGCTTGGCGGCGCGCAAGCCGGATCAGCTGTCGGGCGGTCAGCGCCAGCGCGTGGCCCTCGCCCGCGCCCTTGTCAAACGCCCGAAGGTCCTGCTCCTTGACGAGCCGATGTCGGCGCTTGATGCCAAGCAGCGCGAAACCATGCAGCTGGAACTCGCCCATCTCCAGGAGAAGGTTGGCATCACGTTCATCATCGTCACCCACGACCAGGACGAGGCCCTGTCGATGGCCGACCGGATTGCGGTCATGGATGCCGGCTCGATCAAACAGATCGCCGAACCCGATGAGCTGTATGAAAACCCCTCGTCGCGGTTCGTCGCCGACTTCATCGGCAAGGTCAATCTGCTCGACGCCAGGGTGACCGGCATATCCGGTGGCCATGTGTCCACCGAGATCAAAGGCTTCGGCCGTGTGGCCGTACCTCACAGCGGCACCGCCGAAGGCGATGTTTCGGTTGCTATCCGGCCCGAGAAACTGGTCATCGGCAAACAGGAGCCCGCGGCTGATCCGTCCAGACCTGTAATCGCCGCCCAGGGCCGTGTCGTCGACTGGTCCTATTATGGCGACACCAGCCACATGTATGTGGAGACCGGTGAAGACAGATTGAGACTGTCGGTCATCATTCAGAATGACACCCGAGACAAGGTCAACAGCATCGACATCGGCGACGAGGTATGGGTCTCTTGGTCAGGTACGGATACGATTCTGTTGGCAGACTAGGGTCATGGCCGCCTTTACGATCCGCCAAATGCAGGCCCGTTCGGCCCCAACCGCAGGCCCGGCCGGAGTTTTGTAAATTCGATGGCATCGAGCTTGCACGGGTTTGCACCCGGCGCATCGGCAAACAGAACGTCCTCGGCGATCGGTTCGTAGGCGGCCAGAAAGTGCACTGCGCTTTTCACGGCGACGATCTTCTGCAGTGCCGGGTCAATGCCGACATGGGTAAAAAACGCCTGATCGGCATTCTGGGTCCGCACGGAGCCCACCACCACGCGCACTTCGCTGCCGCCATCGAGCACCAGAAGCGAGGCCACGGGGCCGATGTCTGCATGAGATCCGCCGTACATCGGTCCGGTACACAGAAACCTGCCGTCGCTCAGGCCCTCGACCCTGACCTTGGCGGCGTACGGACCGGTTCCCAACTCGGGAAACCGGCCGCCGATCCGGACGTCTATCTCCGCGCCTTCGCCTGCCGCATGGGCCGCCTCAGCGGTTTCGGCATCCCACACGACCCCGATCGCTGCGCCGCGCGCGCCACCCTCCACCAGGGCGGCAAGCAGTCCTGTCGTATCGCCGGTAGCCCCGGCTCCGGGATTGTCCTGGGGGTCGGCAATGATGACCGGCCGGCTTGCCGGTGCTGCAATTGAGATCGCCTTGGCCACGACTTCGGCCGGTGGCACCAGAGGGTTGTGAAATTCAGGCTCTGCCGCGTCGAGCGCAGCCTGCAGCCGGTCGGCGGCCCGGTCAGCCTGGTCCTGGGTTTCGCCATAGACAATCAGAGAAGCACCGCAGTGATGGATGTCGGCCGGCGGAAAGCCCAGGGCGATGTCGGCGGACACAGCCTCGTCGCGCGCAATATCCTCGACCAGCTGATACAGCCGCCGCCCCGGCTCGCGGAAGGTCGACTGCGCCTGAAGCGGGATCAGGTAGTTGATCTGGCGGAACGCATGGGCGAAGCGGTGACCGCGGGCGAGCTCGGCCTCGAGCAGCACCTTGGCGCGCGCACCGGTGGCCGCCATGTCCACATGCGGATAGGTGCGATAGATTGTCATCGACGACGTGCGTTCTGCAAATTCGGGCGTCAGGTTGCCGTGCAGGTCGAGACTCGTGACAACCGGCAGGCCCGGCCCCACGGTTTCACGCACGCGCCTGAGAAGTTCGCCTTCGCCGTCTTCGAAATCTTCCGTCACCATGGCGCCATGGAGATCGAGATAGACCCCGTCGATCTCGCCCGCCGCAGCAATGCCATCGCAGATCATGCCGGCAATCCTGTCAAACGCGTCCTGCGACACATAGCTGGCCGGTTCCGCCGATGTCCACAGGATGGGCACTAGATCCCAGTCCGCGGCAGCGGCCATGAAACCTGAAATCGGAATATTGAGGCCGGTGAAGACATCCACCACATCGTCTCCCAGGGTCAGGGCAGGCCATGCACCGGCAAGCGTAAAGGCCTCATACGGTGTCAGAATTGGCGCAAACGTATTGGTTTCGTGCTGGAAACCGGCGATCGCGATGCGGGGCTTGGTCATGACGGTGTTCTTTTCAGGAATGGAGATTGACTGGAGAGGTGGCGCACAGACTCATGGTTTGGTCGCCTCAGTTGCATCGAGCGGATAGGCTGGTGGCGCAGTTTGCAACAAAATAGCGCAGCATGCGAAAGGGCGTTCAGTCTCTGAATTGGGCAAAATCGAATCTCAGTGCGATTTCCTTAACCGACAGTTTGTGGCATAGTTTCCGGTACCGGATCACATTGTTTCGCGGGAAGCCAGATTTATTCTCTTACAAGACAGAAAATGCTGAGAGTTCTCTCCCTCATCGTCCTGCTGATAGTAACGATGTCTGCTGCTCGTGCCGAAAAGCGCGTTGCGCTCGTGATCGGCAATTCCGACTACAAGCTGATTTCGCGTCTCGAGAATCCGAGGAATGATGCCAAACTGATGGCCTCGACGCTCGAAGGCATTGGCTTTCTCGTTGTTACTGCAATTGATGTAGACTACCTGGGAATGCGCAAAGCAGTGCAGACGTTTGGTCGGTCGTTGCGGCGCGCGGGCAAGGACGCTGTTGGTCTCTTCTATTACGCAGGTCACGGCATTCAGGCGAACGGGACAAACTATCTCCTCCCACTCCAGGCAGACATACAGTCGGCGGCCGATCTTGATATTGCAGCCATGACCACCTCTCAGATTCTCTCCCAAATGGAGGGAGCAGGAAACCGCCTGAATCTTGTTATTCTCGATGCCTGCAGAAACAATCCATTTAGGGGCACAGTACGTTCCGGCGGACGGGGTCTTGCGAGAATTCAGGCCGCATCTGGCTCCTTGATCGCATTTGCAGCAGCACCAGGCCAGGTTGCACGGGATGGCGTGGGGCAAAACTCCCCGTACACAACAGCTCTGGTCAAAGCTATTCTTGAGCCGGGCCTCGCAGTGGAACAAGTATTCAAACGCACCCGTGTCAGTGTCGAACACGTCACTGGAGGCGAACAGACCCCCTGGGAAGAGTCGTCTCTCACGGGAGACTTCTATTTTCTGCCGAATGGTCAGACTGACCAGACGAGTTCGTCGCAATCGTTTCAGACGAGCGAAGAGGCACTGTTTTGGTCATCCATCAGAGACAGCAAGAACATTGCAGCCCTTGACGCATTCCTTCGACAATTTCCGGGCGGCACATTTTCCGAACTGGCCAAAATTAGACGTGAGGAGTTGAAGAACAAACTTGCAGTAGGAGTCTTTCCAAATTCAGACACAACGCCTGTCAAAACCGTTCTGCGCGTTGTTCCGCATGCGGTCCTCAAGAACCTCGATCCAATCTGGACCACCGCCTACATCACGCGCAACCATGGATACCTCATTTATGACACGTTGTTTGCGATGGATGAGAATTTCGTACCTCAACCTCAAATGATCGACACTTGGGAGACATCAGTTGATGGCAAAGTCTGGAAATTCAGATTGCGAGCAGGCCTGAAATGGCATGATGGTGCCAATGTCACCGCCGAAGATTGCGTCGCGTCTCTTAAGCGGTGGGGCAAACGCGACGGCGCGGGTCAAGCATTATTCTCCATTATAGAGAGCCTGACTGCAGCCGATGCCAAAACCATCGTCATGAAATTAGAAACGCCCTACGGCTTGGTCCTCGAATCAATCGGCAAGATTTCCTCGAACGTGCCCTTCATGATGCCAAAACGGATGGCCGAGACCGATGCATTCAAACAAATCGAAGAGCACATCGGCTCCGGTCCGTTCATTTTCAAGAAGGACGAATGGGTTCCAGGTTCAAAGGTGGTCTATGTCAGGAACCCGAACTACGTGCCTCGTCCCGAACCGCCATCGGCAGCAGCCGGCGGCAAAGTCGCCAAGGTTGATCGTGTGGAATGGACTCATTTTCCTGACCAGAATACAGCGATGGACGCCCTCATCGATGGCAAACTGGATTATTTCGAATCACCGGCAAGTGCGCTCATACCCACACTTTCAACCAATTCAGACATTACCGTAAAAGTTAACGATCCACTCGGCAACATCGGCTTCGTCCGCTTCAACCACCTGTTACCTCCATTTGACAAGGTAGGCGTACGTCGAGCCGCAATTATGGCCATGAAGCAGGAAGACTATCTGTATGCCGCGATTGGCGACCGGCAATTCTGGAAAACGTGCTATTCGGTCTTCCCCTGCGACACACCGCTGGCCAATGAGGTCGGCAGCGATGTCATCAAAACCGCCGAAATCGGCAAGGCAACCGCCGCCCTCAAGGAAGCCGGCTACGACGGTACGCCCGTGGTCATCATGCAGCCGACCGACGTTCCGGTCCTGTCGGCATTCTCATTGGTGACGGCTGAAAAGCTGCGCAAGATTGGCATGAAGGTCGAACTCCAGGCCATGGACTGGGCCGCTTTGACTTCCAGGCGCGTAAAACGTGAAGCGGTTGCGGACGGCGGCTGGAACATGTTCCACACATGGTGGATCGGTGCCGACGTGATCGATCCCATGTCGATCGCCTTTTCCGGCAATCCCAGTAAGGGTTGGTTCGGTTGGCCAACCGACGCCGCTCTGGAAAATGCCCGGTCAGCATTCGCCTATGCAAACACCGTCGAGGAAAAGTTAAGAACTGCCAAGGATGTTCAGGAGCGACTCTGGGCGATCGGAGCCTCCGGCACGCTGGGTCAGTTTTTTGTGCCTGTTGCCTACCGAAAAAATGTGAGGGGGCTTGTTAAGTCCCCTGTTCAGTTTTACTGGAACATGTCAGTCGAATAGCTTTTGTTCCAGGATTGGCAAAACGACCCAACAAAACCACTTCAAATGGCCTGAACAAGATTCCCGCAAAACTATTGGAACAGACACATGCCCTGCCGCCATATGGTATTCGGGCGCGGACGACACTTTTCCCCGAACGGCAATTCAACGGAGCACTCCCCATGACCGTGAAAGACAAGATTACAGCCACGCATGA
>JAJFHD010000034.1 GCA_021775805.1 Alphaproteobacteria bacterium
GGGTCGCGCGGGCCTTGCTGTCGCGCGAACGCCCGCGTTTATAGGCAATCGCACCGGCCCTGTCCAGTTGCCAAAAGCCTCATCGCGCGCTTTTTTGAGGTCACCGAAACGGCGCCGGGCCGCAACCCGTGGAGGTCCGGCCAAATTCAGGGCGTGAGCACGATTTTCGGTGCGGCGGCACGGCCTGTCCGGATGTCGGCGAAAGCGCCCGGGCCGGCGCTGAGGGGACGCTGTTCGGTCCAGTCGAGGGCACCGAGCCGGCCGTCGAGAATGGCCGTGGCCGTGTCACGGAAATCGGCCGCGGTATAGGTGTAGGTGCCGATGAACGTGATCTCCTGCAGGGTCATGCGGCGGGTATCGAGGCCACCGCTGTTGTCGGCCAGACCAACGTGGACGATGACACCGCCAGGCCGGGCCAGGGCGGATGCGGCCCGGCGCGTGACGGCGCCGCCGAACGCATCGACCACCAGATGGGTGCGGCCGGCCTCGGGATGCGCGCCGGCGGCCGGTCCCGGGGTTTCCGCCGGGTTGTAGATCCGGAACGGACCGGCGGCCTTGAGGACGGGGTGACGGGCCGGGTTGGTTTCCGCGATCCAGATTTCGCGCGCGCCGCGCGCCTGAAGCACCAGCGCTGCCCCCAGTCCGATCGCGCCACCGCCCAGAACCACGCAGGAGATATCCTCGAGCGGCCAGTGCAGCACACGCTGGGCACAGTTGACCGCATGCCAGCCGCAGGCCAGCGGTTCGCTGAGCGAAGCTTTTTCGGCAGGAAAGTCATCAGGGATCTCCACCACATTGCGCATTGGGATCGCAACCGCTTCGCCAAAGGCACCCTCGCGCGGCGGCAGGGAAATGATCTGGCGCCGGCTGCACAGATTGTTGCGTCCCGCACTGCAGTCGCTGCATATGCCGCAGGCGACGAGCGGGTTGACCGTGACGCGCATGCCCGCCGACGGGCCGGTGACGATGGTGCCCGCCGCCTCGTGACCCAGAATGAGCGGTGCCGGACGGCGCTCGTCATGGCCGAGGAAGGCATGCATATCCGAGCCGCAAATCCCGACCGCCTCGACTCTGACGACGACACTTTGCTCGTCGTCCAGGTTGGGTTCGGGATCGGCGACGTCGCGCAACTCGAGTTGCTCCGGTGCGGTATAGACAAGTGCTTTCATTTGGCGGTGAATCCTCCGTCGACGAACAGGACCTGGCCGGTGACATAGCCAGACGCAGGCGAACAGAAAAACAGGGCCGGCCCGACAAGGTCTTCAAGCCGGCCATTGCGGCCGATGCAGGTCTGGGCGGCATTGCCGGCGGCGCGTTCGGCATCGGTGAACACGGCCTCTGTGAGTTCGGTCGGGAAGAACCCCGGCGCCAGGGCGTTGGCCGTGATGCCGTCGGGCGACCAGGCCTCGGCCATGGCCCGGGTCAGTTGTCCGACACCGGCCTTGGATGCGCCATAGGCAATGCCGGCGGGAAACGCGCGCACGGTCTGCAACGACGCGATGTTGACGATCCGCCCCCAGCCCTTCTGCTTCATCGCCGGCACCAGGGCCTGGGCCAGGAAAAACGGCGCCGACAGATTGAGGTCGAGAGTTGCGCGCCAGGCATCGACGGTCACGTCATCGGCGGACTGGCGCGGGTTCAGACCGGAAGCGTTGATCAGGATGTCGGGAGGACCGAAGGGTTCAGCGATCTGCGCTGCAACCGCCGGCAGGTTGTCCAGGTCCGACAGGTCTGCCGAGACGGCCGCGGTTTGGGCTGCGGTCTCCTTGCGCCAGGCTTCAAGCTGGTCCAGCCGCCTGGCAACCCCGATAACCTGCGCACCGGCGGCCGCCAAGGCGCCGGCCAGCGCGCGACCGATGCCGGAACTGGCGCCGGTCACACAGGCCGTTCGTCCGGTAACGTCAAACAGGCCGTCGGTCATGTTTTCTCCATTGCCGGTCCCGGTCATGCCGTTTCCTGTCGCGCGCGGCGGGGCATCATTATTCTGCGGACAGGTCGAAGTTCGTGCCGGGGAAGTATTTCTCGAGGCGGACATCGGCCGTCCGGGCATGGCCTTCCATGCCCTCCAGCCTAGATATGCGGGCGCAGGCCTGACCGATCTGCCGGTTGGCTTCCCGGGTCATGCGTTGCCAGGTCACGGTCTTCATGTATTTTCCGACCCAAAGGCCGCCGGAATACTTGCCGGCACCCTTGGTCGGCAGCACGTGGTTTGGCCCCGAAACCTTGTCGCCAAAGGCAACCGTGGTTTCTTCCCCCAGGAACAGCGACCCGTAGTTGGTCAGATTGGCGAGCCACCAGTCGAGATCCTGACACTGGATCTGCAGATGTTCGGACGCGTACCGGTCAGACACCGTGACCGCTTCTTCGCGGCTGTCGACCAGGATGACTTCGCCATAATCGCGCCAGGCGGCTCTTGCGTTGTCGCGATTGAGTTCGGGCAGGCTTTCGATCATGCCGGGAACCAGACGCAGCACCTCCTCGCCGAGCGCCCGGTCGAGGGTGATCAGCCATACCGGCGAGTTGTAGCCATGCTCGGCCTGGCCCACGAGGTCCCAGGCAACGATGTTGGCGTCGGCGTCGGCGTCGGCAATGACCATGCTCTCGGTCGGTCCGGCAAACATGTCGATGCCGACCCGGCCGTACAGAATGCGCTTGGCCTCGGCGACGAACTGATTGCCAGGGCCGACCAGGATGTTGACCTCAGGCGTGTCGAACAGGCCGAAGGCCATGGCGGCAATGCCCTGGACACCGCCCAGGTTCAACACCGTATGGGCGCCGCAAAGGTCGAGTGTGTAGAGGATTGCCGGGTTTATGCCCTCGCCCGGTCTGGGCGGTGAGACTGCCGTGATATGATCGACACCGGCGACACTTGCCGTGGTGACAGTCATGACCGCAGAAGCGATATGGCTGTAGCGCCCGCCCGGCACGTAGCACCCGGCGGCGGAGACCGGAATTTGTTTCTGACCAGCCAATAAGCCCGGCATGATCTCGACTTCGCAATCCTGGATCGTCGCCCGCTGAGCCTGAGCGAACCTGCGCACGTTGTCATGGGCAAAACGGATGTCATCCTTGAGTTTCTGGTTTACCCGTTGCGAGGCGGCGGCAATGTCGTCTGCAGTCACCCGGATGTCGCCGTCCCATTTGTCGAAACGCGCCGCGTAGTCGCGCGCGGCCGCATCGCCACCGCTTTCGATTTCATCGAGAATGGTCTGGACCGTTGCCCGAACATCTTCCTCGCCCGATGCCGATGTCTTCTGTGCTTTCTTGAGATAGGTCGTGGCCATGGGGCGGACTCTCCATTGGAAGTGTTGCTTGGTCGAAGTGCTAATCATTCGCGAGGCCAATTGCAAGGTCAAAATGTAAGCGCTTACATTCTTTACACCGTCACACCGAATGTCAAGCGCAGCGTCGCCGCCTGCCGATATCGCGATAATAAGGCTAGAGTTTCCTTGCCCGCAGGCGTAATGGTTGGGGGTATGGGGCAAGTTCAGACATCCTATTGGAATCGGCGTTGATGGAACGCAGACGGTCCGGTCAACCGACATTGGAGGATGTGGCGCGCCATGCCGGCGTTTCGACGGCTACGGTGTCGCGCTGCCTCAACGATCCTGACCGGCTTCGGGAAGATACCCGGCAGCGTGTCCATCAGGCGGTTGAACATTTGGGCTATGCTCCCAATTTCGCCGGCCGGGCCTTGGCCATGCACCGGACCGACACCATGGGTGCGGTGGTGCCGACGATCGACAACGCGATATTTTCTCGCGGTCTGCAGGCGATGCAGGAGCGGTTGAGCCGCGACAACATCACCTTGCTGATTGCCAGCACCAACTACGACCCCGAACAGGAGCGCCGGCAGATCCATGCGCTTGTGGCGCGTGGTGTCGACGGCCTCATGCTGATCGGCGAGGCCCGGGATGCCTCACTCTATGAATTCCTCGAAGCGCGGCGCCTGCCACTGGTGCTGACCTGGGTCTGGCGGCTGGAGTCGCCTCATTTGTGCGTCGGCTTCGACAATCGGGTTTCCGCCAGAGACGTGGCGGCCAAGGTTCTTGAACAGAACCATACGCACATCGCCATGATTTCCGGCATAACCCGCCACAATGACCGCGCGGTCCAGCGCATCGCCGGTGTCCGGGACGCCTTGCAGGCCCGCGGCCTCCGCCTCGATGATCGGATGATAGTGGAAACTCAGTTTGAGTTCACTGCGGGCACAACAGCCATGCAAACTCTGCTTTCCCGCGAGCCAAGGCCAACCGCCGTCATATGCAGCAACGATGTCCTGGCTACAGGCGCCATGTATGCCGTCCGGCAGGCAGGCTTGCTTGTCCCCGACGACATATCCGTTGTCGGTTTCGACGACATAGACCTGGCGTCCATGACATCGCCCCAACTGGCAACCATGCGGGTGCCGCATTATCAAATGGGCGAAATGGCCGCCGAGACACTTATTCGGCTGCGATCGGGCCTGACGCCGCCGCCCGACCGGCATCTTGAAACCGTCTTCGTACCGCGCGGATCCCTTGGTCCCGCACCGGCGGTTTAGTTCAAATCTTGTCTTTATTGACGTTACACCGACTCGTCGGAGTCACCGTCTTGCAGCCGTTGATTTTCGGCACCGGAGTTCAATGCATCCGGCGTTTCTTCCGTCGGAATGGCATACTTTCCACCGAGCCAGTGATGCAGATCGATGTTGGCGCACCGGGCAGAGCAGAACGGCCGGAATTTCGCGATCGACATCTTGGCGCAGAGCGGGCATGGCCTGGGGGGATGTTTCTTTTGCCTGTCCAATGAACGATCCGCCATGTGAATGCCCGACCGATCAACCGGCATTGAACCAGTTGAAATATACAGGATATCCCGTGCCCTGCAGCAATGACACGGTTTCGTAAAGCGGCAGCCCGACGACGTTGGAGTAAGACCCCTGCAGTTTCTGGACGAACGCTTCGGCGCGCCCCTGTATGGCATAGCCGCCGGCCTTGCCGCGCCATTCTCCGGAAACCAGATAACTTTCCACATCTTCACGGCTAAGCCGTTTGAACCGCACCTTGGTTTCAACGATGCGCTGGCGGGCGGTTCCCTTGGGCGTGATCAGGTAGACGGATGTGTATACCCGGTGGGACCGTCCCGATAGAAGTTTCAACCCGTACGAGGCTTCGTCAATCGTATCGGGCTTGCCGATGACCCGGCGACCGAGGGCAACCACCGTGTCGGCCCCGAGGATGAATGTGCTCGGCCCCAGATCGACAACCTTGCGCTTGGTGAGCGCCGCATTGGCCTTGGCGCGGGCCAGGCGCGCCACGAGGCTGCGCGGCATCTCGGATTTCTTCGGTGTCTCGTCGATATTCGTCGGGCACAGCAGATCGGGCTTGATCCCGGCCTGTTCAAGCAGTGCCAGCCGCCGGGGCGACCCGCTCGCAAGGGCAAGTTTTGCACGGCCTTCGTTCATTGAGCGCCTTTCTCCCAGATCAGGATTAAATATGGTTGAATCAACCATATTTCATAAAACCTGGTCGCTTTCAAAATTTTGGAGCGGGATGCGGGCGGAAAACCGCACACACTTTTCCTCATCCCGCTCTGTTCAACAGTGCCCATTCCTGAGCCCTCAATCGCAGCGGTAGGTAACACGACATTTGCGCGGATCATAGGGCGTGGTTTCCGTAGGCCGCCGGAACGTATGTGTCCGGTCATACGCTTGGGGCGGCCATTGGAACAAATTCCTGTTTGATTCGCTTCATCAAACCGTCCCGAACATCGCGGTAGGATTGGAGAATCTGTTCCCTGCTGCCGACGGTGATGGAGGGATCGAAGGTTGGCCAATAGATCGCGTCGAGCGCCATGGTGCGGGTCAGTTCGATGGCACGGTGATGGGCCTCAGGCGACAGGGACACCACAAGGTCAAACGACGTGTCCACGAGATCGTCAAATTCCTTGGGCACATGCCGCGAGATGTCGATGCCGATCTCTTCCATGACCGAGATCACGAACGGATCCAGTTCGCCGGCACGCACGCCGATCGAGTCGACAAATATGCAGTGGCCCATGAGATGTTTCAGAATTCCCTCAGCCATCGGCGAGCGCACAGCATTGTGATAGCAGGCGAACAGCACGGCGCCCGGGATATCTGTGCCGTCAGGCCCGCCCACCTCTAGCCTTTCCAGTGCAGGACGCAGATCAGCGTAAACAGGCGCCGCGCGGTATCGAAGTCCAGTTCCACCTTGCCGTCCAGCCGGTCCTTCAGAACCTGGCTGCCTTCGTTGTGCAGCCCGCGCCGGCCCATGTCGATGGCCTCGATCCGGCTGGGGGCGGCGGTCTTGATGGCGTCGAAGTAACTTTCGCAGATCATGAAATAGTCGCGCACGATCTTGCGGAACGGCGTCATCGACAGAATGATCGTGGCGCACGGT
>JAJFHD010000035.1 GCA_021775805.1 Alphaproteobacteria bacterium
GCCTGCGGGCCCGTGACCCCCGTTGGGGAATCCGCGACATCGATGACATGACGGAGGCCGCCGCCGACCATGGGTTTTCGATCGACGACATCATCGCGATGCCGGCCAACAATTTTTCGCTTGTGCTTCGCCGGGGACTAGGGTCGAGTTCGTAACGGGAGACGAGCAATCTCGAAGGCGGACCGATCATGACGACCCTGGCGCAAGCCAAGACTGTACTGGCTGAAACGGCCCCGATTGACGAAGTGGCCGTCCGCGCCTTCCGCCTTGGCCGTATCCGCAGGTTGCTGGCGTCTGAGGATGTCGCCGGTCTGATCCTGTTTGATCCCGTCAATATTCGCTATGCCTGTGGTGCCCGGAACATGCAGGTCTGGACCATGCACAACTTCTGCCGCTACCTGTTTGTCGGGGCTGACGGCCGGGTCGTGCACTTCGAACTGGCAGGCGGGGCGCATCTGGCACGTGATTTGGAAACCATCGACGAAATCAGGCCGGCCCTGTCATTCGATTTTGTCGTGGTCGGCCCTCGTGGGCAGGAAATGGCCGGACGGTTCGCCGCCGAGTTGGCGGATCTGGCGTGCGCCCACGGTCGGGGATCCAAGCGCATTCTGATTGACCGTGCGGATCTTGTCCTGGTCCGTGCTCTTGACCAACAGGGCCTCGAACCGATTGACGGCAAACCCCTCATCGAGCGGGCCCGGTCGATAAAATCCCACGAAGAGATCCGCGCCCTGGTGGCCTCGCTCAGAACCTGCGAGGACAGTGTCGCGGCCATGCGCGCGCAACTGCGCCACGGCATGAGGGAGTCCGACGCGTTGTCGTTCCTGCTCAAGGAGAGCGTCGCCAGGGGAGGGGAGTACCCCGAAACCAGGCTGCTGGCGTCGGGTCCCAGAACCAACCCGTGGTTCCAGGAGACCTCCGACCGGGTCATGTCGGCAGGCGATCTTCTGGCCTTCGACACAGACCTGATCGGCCCGATGGGCTTTTACAACGACATTTCACGGTCATGGACGGTGGAGGACACCAAACCCACCGACGAGCAGCGTCGGCTCTACGACATGTCGCGGCACCAGATCAGCCACAACATCGATCTCCTGCGCCCGGGAACCGGCCTGCTGGAGTTTGGCGAGAAGGCGTTTGAACTGCCCGGCGAGTTCATCGAGAACCGTTACGCCGACATGGTTCACGGCTGCGGCCTGGGCGTCGAGTATCCCTTCGTCTGGTATCCGCAAGACGCCGAGTGGGGCGCTTATGACGGCGTTTTCGAGACCGACATGATCGTCTGCGTCGAAAGCTATGTCGGGCGCACCGGTGGCGCAGAAGGCGTCAAGCTCGAGCAGCCCGTCTGGATCACCGACGACGGTCCGCTGCTGATTTCGGATTATCCGCTCGAGGATGACTATGCCTGAAGCTACTCCGCCGCCATCATACCGTCGCCGAAAGAACCAATGCTGTCGGCGATGTGTTGCGCCAGGGCATTGACTTCCGCTGACGGGCTGGTGCCGCGCACGAGACCGATTCTGAACGTGCCCAGGTCGGGAAACCCTTCGGCCTCCGTCAGGAAACGCATGCCCGGGCGCATGACGATTTCCGGGATCGCTGCAACCGCCAGACCGGCCAGAACGGCAGCGCTCACCGCCAGCGAATTGGTGCTGACATAGGCGATGCGGTGGGCCCGTTCGGCGTGGTCGAGGGCGTCGAGCGCCATCTGCCGCCAGGCGCAGCCGGTCTGAGAAAGCGCCACCGGCACCACGGCGTTTTCATGAACACAATGGCGCGCCGAGGTTACCCAGCACAAGGGTTCCTCGTGGATGATCTCCGGTGCCGTCGTAAGGTCGTCACAGGTCACGATCGCCAGGTCGAGCTTGCCGTGCCTGACGTCGTCTTCAAGCTTGCTGCTGGACAGGCACTCGACTTCCAGCAGGCAGGCCGGATGGGTCCGGGCGAAGCGGGCCAGCACCTCGGGCAGGAACCTGTCGGCATAGTCATCGGGCGTGCCGAAGCGGATTACCCTGCGTTCATCCGGTTCGGTAAACGAGATCACGGCCTCGTCGTTGAGCCGGACAATGCGCCGGGCATAGTCGAGCATCCGCTCGCCATCGGCGGTCAGCCGGTTCTGCCGGCCCTCGCGGACAAACAATGTCCGGCCAACCAGATCCTCCAGCCGCTTCATCTGCATGCTGACGGCACTCTGCGTCTTGTTCACGTCTGCTGCGGCCCGGGTGAAGTTGCCGGTCTCTGCGATGGCGATGAATGTTTTCAGCAGGTCGACGTCGAGATTGGCGATCATGGCGATACTCGCAATACATCAAGAAAGTTGATTGATAACATAAGACATATTCGTTGGATTGTTCTAATTCAACACCCCACATCAGTCTCATCACAACCGGTGATACCACCGCCCTGGCGGTTCAACGCAAAGGTCACCTTGCGAACAGGAGAAGTTTGTCATGAGCAATTTCGAAGTCACACATGCTGGAACCCACGGTATCGCATCAGGCCGTTGGCAAAACGTCGCGCGCTTGCTGCGCAATTGGAACGGTCGGAGAAAAGTGCGCAATTTCAGGTATTTCGACGATCGTATCCTGGACGACATCGGGGTGACCCGTGAAGAGGTCGCCTGGGCGTCCAGTCTTCCGGTCAGTGTCAACGCAGCGCTTGCCCTGCAGGAACGCTCCAGCCGTCGCCGGCAGTCTGAATTTGAGCAAAAAAAGGTCAGGTGGTCGCGCCGGGCAGGGGCATCGGACGCCGGTCGCCGGAATTAATTCGATGATTCTGGAAATATCGATTGATGGGTGCCCGGAAGTGTGCATACTGGTCTGATGGAATTGGAACAGGCAGCACACATTCTGGAAAAACTCGGGCACCCGACCCGGCTCGGTATCGTCCGGCTGCTGGTGCAGGCAGGGCCGGACGGTCTGCCGGTCGGGGAGTTGCAAAAGCATCTCGAAGTTCCCGGCTCGACCCTGTCGCACCATATTTCCCACCTTGTGTCTGGCGGGATCATCAATCAGTGCCGTGTCGGCCGGAAACTTGTCTGCGGGGTTCAGTTCGAAAAGATGGATCAGCTGGTCGCCGTGCTTACCGAAAACTGCTGTGCCGGCGTGCCGGTTACAGAACAGGAACTCGAAACCGTGGTCTGATCCGTAACGGATCCGGGCTGCGTTTTTTTTGCAATGATATTTCCATAGTTCTGGAAATAACGAATGAAAGGACAGTCAGTGTCACACCTGGTCAGCATATTGAAGCGGAGCCGGTACGGCGAAGCCCTCTGGAACGTCTTGCGCGACCGCGTCATCCTTGCGGTCCTGGCCGGACTGCTGGTGCTCCTGGTTATTGACTGGACCCAGGCCTTCAAGAGCCTCGTCTTTGTGGGCGACGCGCTGGTTTACATGGCGCCGTTTTTTGCCATGGCTCTGGGGTTTGCAGGGTTCGCCAAGGCGAGCGGCTGCGATGCCCTGATCGCCAGGGCATTCTCCGGCAATCCCACCCGGGCAATTCTCGCAGCCTCGCTGGTTGGCGCGATTTCTCCTTTCTGTTCGTGCGGGGTCATCCCGCTGATTGCCGCCATGATGGCGTCGGGCGTGCCGCTGGCGCCGATCATGGCTTTCTGGATTGCCTCGCCGATCATGGACCCTGAAATGTTCGTGCTGACCAGTGCAGGCATCGGTACGGATTTTGCCATTGCCAAAACCGTCGCCACATTCGGTATGGGGCTGTTCGCGGGCTTTACGACTCTTGCCGTCGTCAATCGCGGCTTCCTGCGCGCGCCGCTCAAAGCCGAACTGTCGACCTGCGGCGGCTGCGGCCCGTCGTTCGACGTCACAGCCAACCCGCAGGTCCATTGGGCCTTCTGGCGCGACCCGGCCCGCCTTGAGATGTTCACCGGCGAGCTTGCCACCACCGGCTGGTTCCTCGGCAAATGGCTGACATTCGCGTTTTTCCTGGAAAGCCTGATGGTTGCCTATGTTCCCAACGACTGGGTTGCCGGTGCTTTGGGCGAGAGCAATGTCATCGCCGTTCCGCTCGCGGTCCTGGTCGGCATCCCGTCATATCTCAACGGTTATGCCGCGATCCCCCTGGTCTCCGGTCTGCTCGAGTTGGGCATGGCACCGGGTGCTGCCATGGCTTTCATGACCGCAGGTGCTGTCTCGTCGATCCCCGCAGCGATTGCCGTGTTCGCCCTGGTGCGCAAACCGGTCTTTGCCTTCTATGTTGTCCTCGGCGTCATCGGGGCGACCCTGTCAGGCTACGCCTTTCAACTGGCAGGCGCCCCGATCTGACAGTTTGCTGGCCGGCGTCTGAAATTAGTTCTTGATCTAGTTCAACATTAAACTATATAGTTTGATATTAAACTAACCGGAGAATTTCAGATGCCGATCACACGACGGGGATTCCTTAAAATTGCCGGCTCCACAGCCGTCATCCTGGCGGCCGGCACCGGCGCATTTATTGCGACCCGTGAACCGAGCGCTGCTTTGGTGCCGTGGAAAACAGCAGGGGCAACCAACACGGACATCCGCCACCGCGCGTTGTCCTGGGCCATCCTTGCACCAAATCCGCATAATCGTCAGCCCTGGGTCGTGGATCTCGCCACCGACGGCGAGGCAATCCTCTATTGCGATCCCGAACGGCGGTTACCCGAAACCGATCCCTTCGACCGGCAGGTCACGATCGGCCTGGGTTGCTTTCTCGAAGTTCTGCGACAGGCGGCAGCCGAGGACGGTTACCGTGCGGAGATCACAACCTTTCCACAGGGCGAACCGGAGCCCCGGCTCGACAACAGGCCGATCGCCCGCATCCGTTTCGTCAGAGACGCCGGTGTGCGGAAGGATCCACTCTTTGCGAACGTTCTGGCCCGCCGGTCCAACAAGGAACCGTTCGATACTACGCGCACGGTCGATCAAGGCATCGTCGCCAGTCTGACGACGGCCGCTGCTGCACCGGGGCGAGGCAGTGCCGGCACTGTGGATGCAGGGCAGGTCGGTCAGATGAGGAAGCTGACCTGGGACGCGTTTGAGACCGAAATCCGGACGCCGCGCACCTATCTGGAAAGCGTGCGATTGATGCGCATCGGCAAGGCAGAAATCGAAAGCCAACCCGACGGCATCGACCTGGGCGGACCGTTTCTTGAAGCCTTGAAGCTTGCCGGCGTTCTCAATCGCAAATCCCTGGCGGATCCGACAAGCGATGCCTTCCAGCAGGGCATCGACATGTACCGGGACATAACCGGTACGGCGATGGGGTATTTCTGGATTGTATCTGACGGCAACGCGAGGGCACAGCAATTGGACGCTGGCCGGGCCTATGTGCGTGCCAATCTGGAGGCCACGAGACTTGGCATCAGCATGCATCCCCTGAGCCAGGCGCTGCAGGAGTACGAAGAGATGGCTGCCCACTACAAGGCTCTGTACGCTCTGCTCGGCATCGAGACTCCGGCACGTTTGCAGATGTTTGCACGGTTGGGATATGGTCCCGAAATCGCACCGAGCCCGCGGTGGCCCTATCAGGAAAAAATCAAGCCTGCATGACTCAGACGGCATCCCAGGAATCGCAAGAGCAACCGCAACAGGAGCCACATCAGGACCCGCTCCTGTTCCGGTTCTTCACAGAAATCGGGATCATCGAACAGCTTTCCCGCAACGCCTTCGAGCGGATCATGCCGCATGGCCTGAAGATCTCCCAGTTTTCCGTGCTCAATCACTTTGTCCGCCTGGGAGGCCCCCGAAGTCCGCTCGATCTGGCGCGATCCTTTCAGGTGTCCAAAGGCGCCATGACCAACACTCTTCAAAAACTTGAGGCCAAGGGATTTGTGACCGTGGAGCCCGATCCTGTGGACGGTCGTGCCAAACTGGTGGACATCACCGAGGCGGGGCGCAAGGCGCGAGAAGACGCCGTGGCTGCCGCCGCGCCGTTGATGAACGAAATTCAGGCACTCGTCCGCGATGTTGATATAGACGCCCTGCTGCCGGAATTGACGCGCATACGGGAACTTCTGGATGCGCAGCGCGATGGCTGATCCGTCGGCGGGCTAACATTTTCAATTGCCTTTTTGCCGGTCTTGGGCACACTTTCTTTCATGAAATACATATCTGCGGAACAGGTCTACGGCATCGGATATCCAGCCGTCGTCGAGGCCCTGAAACAGGCCCATTGCGGAGACGTGCCGATCACCGAAACCGCCCTTCTTCAACATGGTGAAGGCGAGGAGCGGCAGTCCTTTCTGGCGCTGCCGGCATGGTTGCCGGGCGAGATCATGGGCGTCAAGATGGTCAACGTCCTGCCCGGCAATGAAGACCGGCACGGACTTCCCAACATTCAGGCGGCCTACCAGTTGTTCGATGGCGCCAACGGCCGGCCCACAGTCGCGATCGACGGCACGGCCCTGACCTACGTCAAGACAGCGGCGGACTCTGCACTGGCGGCATCGTTTCTGGCCCGCGAGGATGCCCGTACCCTGCTGATGGTTGGCGCCGGCGGTCTCGGGCCTCACCTGATCGAGGCCCATTGTGCCGTGCGTCCGTCGATCGACCGGATCCTGATCTGGAACCGGACGGATCGCCGAAGCCATGCCCTTGCCGAACAGCTGATGTCGTCCGGCGTCGAGGCGACCGCTGTAACGGATATCGAAAAGGCTGCCAGTGAGGCGGACATCGTCTCTTGTGCAACTGCCACATTCGATCCCCTGATTCATGGCGCATGGCTGACGCCCGGTACCCATCTCGACCTCGTCGGCAGTTTCACCACGGACATGCGCGAGGCCGACGACGAGGCCGCTGCCCGCTCGACCATCTTTGTCGACACACGCTGGAAAACGATTGGCGAGACCGGCGATATCGACGGCCCCCTGGCGTCGGGTGCAATCACGGAAGCTGATATGGTGGCGGATCTTTACGAATTGAGCCGCGGCACGCATCCGGGCCGCACGTCGCACGATGAGATAACGTTTTTCAAGAACTCCGGCGGTGGACACCTCGACCTTTATGTGGCCCGCGCTCTGGCGGAGGCGTTCGGCAATCACGACGGTTGAAAGAACACCGATGTGCGAGTGGATCCCGGCGCGAGCTACGCTCGTCCGGGAAACGGGCACATCAAAGCCCCACACTGACTTCGTGCGCCGGTCTTGAACCGGCGTCCACTCGCCGTTGCCGTGAATTTGTGCGGAACAAAGTGAGTTGGAGAGATCGCGCGCGCCGCCCGTGTCAGGTCACTGCGCTGCGAACTCGACGGGATAAGCCTTAAGTATCTCTTCGACGGTGGTCACGAACCCATCGAGCTCCACTTCGGTGATCTCCAGATTGAGGGCGATGAAACCGCGTCTCGCGATGTAGAAGCCGCGCTCGAGCAGGTTCAAGAACAGCAGTTCCATCAGTCTGTCGTCACCCTCATCGTGATCGGGCGATCCCTTGACAACGCGTGTCGGGTGGAGACCGATGATCGACCCCAGACCGGTTGCCTGAAACTGCGCATCCTGGGCCCGGAAGACGTCATTCAGCCGGTTCCGCAGACTTTCACCGAGTGCGAACAGGGCATCCGCGCGTTCCGGCGTGTAGATGTCCCGCATGGCGGCGATCCCGGCGGCCATGGTCACCACGTTGTTGTTGAACGTACCCGCATGGGGCAACGCATCGGGGGAGGCGGGATCGAACTGCGCCATGATATCCTCGCGCCCGCCGAATGCGCC
This sequence comes from Alphaproteobacteria bacterium, assembly GCA_021775805.1. Taxonomy (GTDB): domain Bacteria; phylum Pseudomonadota; class Alphaproteobacteria; order Rhizobiales; family JAJFHC01; genus JAJFHC01. The sequence goes on from JAJFHD010000035.1 coordinate 7,685, forward strand.
GAACGACATGCCGCCGCCGATGTATTTCCCCAGCGTTGTCATGTCGGGGAGAATACCGCAGGCCGACTGGTAACCGCCGCCTGCCGATCTCGACGTCATGACTTCGTCGAAGATCAGGACGGTGCCGGCGTCGCTGCACAGCTCTCTCAATGTCTGCAGGAATTCATCGCTGCCGACAATGCAGCCACCCGATCCCATCATCGGTTCCACCAGTACACAAGCCAGTTCGCGTCCATGTTTCTCAAACAGGGAGGTGATGCCGTCCACGTCGTTATAGGGCGCAAGCACCGTCGGGTAGGGCGCATTGACCGGCGACCCGCCATGTCCGAAATAAAGTACGCCGCCATGATACCCGCCATTGAAAACCATAACCTTGTCGCGACCCGTAAAACACCGCGCTGCTCCCAATGCCATCAGGTTTGCCTCGGTGCCGGAGTTGGTGAACCGGACCCGGTCGATGGAAGGGAAGCGGGCGCAAACCAGTTCGGCGAGTTCGATCTCGTAGGCGTTGTGGGCACCGAAATTCCAGCCCTCATCGAGGGCCTTGTCGATGGCGGACCGGATGACCGGGTTGGAGTGCCCGAATATCCCTGCGGTGTACTCGCCGAGCAGGTCGAGATAACGGTTGTCGTCGGCATCGAACAAATAGGCGCCTTCGCCCCGAACGACCCTGATCGGAAAGGGGCCGTGAAACAGAACCGTTCTCGTGTTGCCACCAGGCATTACCGCGCAGGCTCTTTGAAAAGCCACGGCGGCCTTCGGATGGCTTGCAGCAAATTTTTCCCGCGCATCACGCAGTGTCTCGTCGATGAGAGGGGAACGATTGTGCGATTCCGCGGGCATGGTCATGAGGCGTCTCCAGAGACGGTTTCAAGGCTGGACGTTGCTTAAATCGTGCCGAACTTTATTGCTCCCGGCATAAAAAACGCATTATCCATGCCCGGGCTTCAGGTTCGTGGGTTTCCTGTTTCATACTCTCCACCGCGTCCGCAACCGTATCGGACCCCAGAATGTCTTCGCGCCGGCGATAGATCGCCTCGGCATAGTTGCGCGGGGCCTCGGGATGCGGCTGCATGGACATGACATTTGGACCGATTTGCATCATGGCGAATGGACAAAATGTACTGCTCGCGAGAATCTTCGCGTCGGTCGGCGGTACCACCACCTGATCCTGATGGGACACGATCAGGCCGAACCGGTCGGCGGCGGGGGACATCCAGCCAGGCTGGTCAGTCACATCGTAATAGTGGGCGCCAACGCCCCATCCGGCTTCAGCCTTTTGAACTTTGCCGCCGTAAGCCTGGGCGATGAGCTGATGGCCGAAGCAGATACCAACGACCGGCACGGTTTGGGCGGCGTCACGAACAAATCGTTCCAGCGGGGCGATCCAGGGCAGATCCTCGTAGACGCTGGCAGCACTGCCGGTAATGATATAGCTGTCGCATGAAGCCGCGGTGTCGGGCAATTCGCCGTCGCAAGCCATGAAGGCCTGGAACTCCACCTGTTCCTCGTGGGGGTCGAGGAATACTCGAAACGAGTCGGTAAACGTGCCGAACCGCTGCTCCAGTTCGGGCCGGTTGCGGCCGGTTTCAAGCACACCGATCTTTGTCCGGCCCTTGATTTGGAGATCTGCAACCACTTTCAGTTACCTCGAAACTGCGATTGCGGCACCATAACGCCCGGTGATCACAAATCGCAAGGTGCAGCAATGTCGACACTGTCAATTGGCCCGCCCTCAAGCAAGAAAAATGGTCCTTGGTGGAGGGCTGCCGCGCTGTAGACTGTTGGGACCGCTCAAATGCAATTGCCTGTTGAGGACCCCATGACAGAGTATTTCGACGCACTCGGTCTGCCGATCGGTTTCCCCGTTGACAACTGGTCGCCTTGCGATCCGCCGCCCAGGACGGTCATGGAAGGCCGCTACTGTACTGTGGAGCCGATTGATCTGGCGGCGCATTCTGCTGATCTGCATGAGGCGAACCTGACGGACGCGGAGCATCGGATCTGGACCTATCTCGCCTATGGGCCGTTTGAGAGCTTGAGTGATTACCGTGCATGGATCGAACAGACCTGCCTTGGCAGCGACCCGCTGTTTCACGCCATAGTCGCTCGGAACACGGGCAAGGCGGTCGGTGTTGCCAGCTATCTGCGTATCGAACCCGCTGTTGGCGTTATCGAGACAGGACATATCAACTACTCTCCTTTGTTGCAGAGGTCGCCGGCCGCGACCGAGGCCATGTATCTGATGATGAAACGCGTTTTTGACGAGTTGGGCTACCGGCGCTACGAGTGGAAATGCGATTCGCTAAACGCCCGTTCACGCAAGGCGGCGGAACGCCTGGGGTTCACCTATGAAGGCACCTTCCGGCAAGTGACACTCTACAAGGGACGCAATCGCGACTCTGCCTGGTACTCCATCACCGACAAGGAGTGGCCGGCGTTGAAATCCGGATTCGAGGCCTGGTTTTCGCCGGAAAACTTCGATTCACAGGGGCGACAGCGACGCCCGTTGACAGAATTGAGGGGTGCTGGATAACCCGGCGCATTGACCATTTCCGGCCAATCAGAGCCGTTGCCTGTACCTGGCGCTTTACCAATTCACCTGAAAATTCACCGAATTTGGTGGATTTGCGTGTATCTGTGATCTATTAGCCACTTCAGGAAAATGCGGGAATCGCCATAAAGTCGACATGAATAGGTTGGCTTTGTTAGTGGCTAATTATGTATCATCGCCTTGTGAACTGCTGATCATGTGGACCAGCGGTTGGGGGGCGGTCGTCGAGTCTTGGAGAATCGTGTGTTGCGCTCGGTACGTTCTGTCTTCGCCATAGTGCTTGTGGCCGGCCTGCTTTCAGGCTGCGGCGTGACCGTGTTCGGTGGCGACGACGATGACGAGGCAGAGAACGCTTCTGCGTCGTTCGAAGTGTCCGGAAACCGGGCCATCATGAGGGGCGTCATCGATGACGACACACCTGATGAACTGGACGAAGTGCTAGACGAAAATCCGGAAGTCAACACCATTGTTCTCCAGAACGTGCCCGGTTCCACCGACGATGAGGCGTTGCTCACGGCTGCAGCAACCGTTCGCGAGCGAGGCTTGACGACGTATGTGCCGGCGCTTGGGCGGATTTCCGGCGGCGGCACGGATTTTTTCATTGCCGGTATCACCCGCATTGCCGAACGCGGCGCACAGATCGGCGTTCATTCCTGGAAGACCGATGAAGGCATTGGATCCCAGCTCCAGGTCAACGACGAGGCTCATTTGCGCTACCTGAATTACTACCGCCAGATGGGCATTCTCGAAGATTTCTACTGGTTCAGCCTGCGCGCGGCCGGCCCCGACACTATCCATTGGATGGGCGAGGGCGACCTGGTCCGGTTTCGTGTGGTCCAGCAGTATCGGTAATCGGGCCGATCACAGAGTATCCACGAAACTGTATTTTGCATTTCGGGCAGACTTCCCCTCGTCACCACAAACTGGTTAATCTGGAAATCCGCGACGGGCATTGGTTTGTCTGCTCAGCACAGATCGGCAGTAAGGGGAGACAGTGTGAACGTAGAGGGTCCGCAAACCGCCAGCTTCTACCGGGCATTGACGGGTTTACTCCTGGCGTTCTCCGCGCTTGGATCGGGTTTTGTCAGCGCGTCTGAGAATCCGGATCTTGATAAGAAAAATGTGAACCAGCGGGGAAACCTGCAAAAGGAATGTAAAGGCACCTTTGCTGGTCCTCTGACGCTTGCGTCGGCCGGACGACTCCAGGGCCGGGGTTTTAAGTGGGCCTATCTTGAGGACTTCAATGACCAAAAAGCCAATGCGCGGGGCCTCTCGGGCGCTGGAACGCCGAGCAGTTCATTCGGACAAGAAAAAGTCGATTCAGTCAGCGGCGATGCTTGGTGGGGCAGCGGATCGCTGGAATTCAGTTTTTCATCCAAAGTCCTCGGGGCATTGCCAACACGTGCCGGACTGGTTTGGACAGACGGCGCCGGAAGTGTGACATTCGAAGCTTGGGGGGCGTGCGGGTACTTGGGGAAGACCGGTCCTTTCTCGGGGTTTCCGGACGGGGATTCCTTGGGTGGAAAAAGCGAGGATCGATATTTTGAAGTCATAGCAAAGGTCGGCATATCGCGAATTCGAATTTCGAACACCGTTGGCGGTATCGAAGTTGACAATCTCCGCTACGCATTAGGAAATTCCGACGATTCTTGTGCAGGACAATTAGAAGCGATCGATGCGCTCGAGAAAGAGGCGATCGCGATATTTCTTAAAGCCCAACAAGAATGGAAGACTATCGGAAAGCGGTTTCCCGCAAATAGTAATCGTAAAGAAAAGGCTCGAATTGCTCATGCCGACGACGCGGAGTCTGAAGCGGTTAAATTAGTCGCGGAAATACTTAAAAACGGCGCCCTCGAAGACAAATTTTTGAAGGATTTCAATTGGGAAAGACACAAAAACGATGTGTTGTTTGCCTTTGCATATCTGAAATCATGCCGTGGGGATTTTCAGGCGTTGCGCCGCTTGCTGAAGAAACAAAGCGATCAAACAGAAAAGAAATCGGAACGAATAGTAATATTGAGCAAGAAGGTTGATGCCCTTTTCAACAGGGATGAAAAAGAGTTCATCGGATCCAATGACGACAGGCTAGGTCTAAGAGAACTTATCGAAAAGGCAGTAAGCCGCGGGCCGATCCCCGGGTTCTTTGGCGCGATCAACGATTTCCGGAAAGCTGCCAGAAATGCGGCAGATGTCGGGACAAGAAGGGTGCTGCTGCCGCGTTTGCTCGAAAGGGCAGAGACTCTGGCATACTTGAACGCATTGGCACAGAGATACGAAACCCGTTTGAAGATGCACAAGATCCTGCTTGAAAAGATAGACCAGGCTAATGACAGACGCGATTGCAAAAAATGCCGCGGTAAATCGAAGAAGCCTTAGGACAGCGACGAGGCTCACGTGCGCGACCTGAACTACTCCCGTCATATGGGCAGTTCCGAAGATTTCTACTGGTTCAGCCTGCGTGCGGCCGGTCCCGATACGATCCACTGGATGGGCGAAGGCGACCTCGTTCGGTTTCGGGTGGTCCAGCAGTACCGGTAAGCGGGCCGATCACGGAACGCTCACGAAACTGTTTTTGGCATTTCACGAAGACTTCCCCACATCACGAAGGGCAGGCAGATCAGACCCGCCATGTGGTGAGAAATTCGAGGGAAGAGCCATGACACAACCGGTAAAACTGACACTCTACAGATGGGCTGGCGCCTGGGGACCGTTTTCGGTCAAGATTCCCTGCGGCGAGTGTTCGCTGACGGTTGACGTCATCAAGGACACGCTCGATACCGAGTTGGACGGCATACCGGTCGATCTCGAAATCCGCGACTGGCTCGACGAATGGTGGCGTCCACTAAAAGCCGGCGGCTGGCATGCGCCGATTGTGATGGTCGAGGGCAAGGTGGTCAGCCAGGGACATGCGCTCAACCGGGGCGTGCTCACCGAAGCCGTCATCGCCGCTCACGTCGCCCGCAGCGGTGTTTCAGGCAACCATCTCTACGGCAAGGCGACCTGTCCCCATTGCGTTCGCGCCAAGGGATATCTCGAAACAGCCAACGTCGACTTCACCTATCATGACGTCGTGAAGAATCCCCGTGCTCTTTATGAAATGCTGGGTCGGGTCAAACCGATTGTCGGTCCAAAAACACCGATCACGGTGCCCCAGATCTGGCTCGACGGCAAGTATGTCGGTGGCGCCGACGAACTGGGCCGGGCGCTCGGGCTGAACATCGAACCCAATCCGGATCGGGGTCAGAATTCCATGACGGCCAAACCGGCGCTGGCGTGATCTGCCGTCGGATGGTGCACCGTGTGTGTAACGGTGAGTTTCAACGAACGAGAGACCCGCTGAAAGGAATTGGTCGTTTGTGAGGTGCCGTTTCCCGGCCTTGCGCCGGGACCCAATCCACACCCCTGTATTCTTGGCAACGGCGAGTAGGCCCCTGATCAAGTCAGGGGAACCGGGGCCCTCCTGGCTTATGAACCATGACCGGGTTGAATTCCCACTTGCATGGCAGCGGCTGATGTGGATGCTGGCCTCTTGTTCAATTCAGGAGGTCGGACGTGAGCACGGCAACATTGCAGGAACTGGAGGACGCCGCAGAGGTCGTCCACGCGACCTTCGGGCCCACACCTCAATATCACTGGCCTCTGTTGAGCGCGCGGTCGGGGTGCGAGGCCTGGGTCAAGCACGAAAACCATACCCCCACGGGCGCCTTCAAGATCCGCGGTGGTCTGGTCTACATGGCCGAACGGGCGGCCGCCGGCAAGACCGGAGGCGTCATCGCGGCTTCCACCGGCAACCATGGCCAGAGCATTGCGGTCGCCGCCACCCGCTACGGCATCAAGCCGGTGATCGTCGTGCCCGAAGGCAACAGCCCAGAAAAGAATGCCCTCATGAAAGCGCAAGGGGCTGAACTGGTGGTTCATGGCTGGGATTTTCAGGCAGCCTACGAGTACGCCCGCGACCGTGCCGCCGACGAGGACCTCTTCTTGATGCCCAGTTTCGATCAGGCGTTGGTCAGGGGCGTCGGCACCTATGGTCTGGAGCTGTTTCGGGCAGTGCCGGACCTTGATGCGGTCTACGTGCCCATTGGACTGGGGTCCGGCATCTGCGGTGTCATATCCGCGCGCGATGCCACAGGATCGAAGGCCGACGTCATTGGTGTCATTGCCGAAGGCGCCCCGACCTACAAGCTGAGCTTCGATGCCGGCGAGTGCGTATCGTCGAACCGTTGCGATACCTTTGCGGCGGGCGTTGCCTGTCGGGTGCCGGTCAAGGAAGCGGTTGAAACCATCTGCGCCGGGGCAGCCCGCATCGTGGTGGTGACGGACGACGAGATCAAAGCTGCCATGCGCGCCTATTTCTCCGATACCCACAATGTTGCCGAAGGGGCGGGAGCGGCACCACTGGCGGCTTTGCTTCAGGAAAAAGACCATATTCGTGGCACAAAAGCAGCCGCCATCCTCACTGGAGCCAACGCCGATCGCGATGAGTTTGCGCAGATCATGTCCGAAACCGACGGGGGAAGTTGAGCTCATGAACATGACCGACAAGATCGTGCTGGTGACGGGTGGAAATTCCGGCATCGGGCGCGGCATCGTTCACCGCTTCGTCGCAGAGGGCGCAAAGGTCGTCTTCGTCGGCCGTGATCCGCAAAAAGGCGATGCGGTTCTCTCCGAAGTCGAGGAGGCCGGTGGGGAAGGGGCGTTTTTCCCGGTCGATCTTTCATCCGAGCCAGCGGTTGAAGAACTCATAAATGCCGTCGAACAACGCTTCGGCGCGCTTCATGTGGTGGTCAACAATGCAGGCTTCGGCGGCCGCCGCAGCGGCATCAGCGATGGTGACAAGCCTGGCAAGCGCTGGGACATCATGCGCGGCGGCAACCTTGATTCCGGTTATTTTGTCAGTGCCCATGCCCTGCCACTCCTGAAGAAGTCGGGTGGCCAGGCAATCGTCAATGTTTCGTCGACGGCCACATGGCACGGCAACTGGGGGCTCTATTGCATTGCCAAGGCAGGCGTCGAAGGCATGACCCGGGCCTTTGCTGCGGAAGCCGCTCCATTCGGAATTCGCGTCAACGGGGTCAGCCCCGGTTGGATTGCCAGCGATCCTGCGATGGAAGCGACAGCATCGGGGTCAGATGATGGCACCTGGGATATGCCACCGTCATTGCTCAACCGCATGGGAACGCCGGCCGAAATCGCATCCGCGGTCGTCTTTCTTGCGTCGGACGAAGCCTCGTTCGTCACCGGCCAGACGCTTATCGTAGACGGTGGCATGATGGTCATCGACTATCCGTCAAGGCCGATGCTCGACAATGTCGGCGGCAAGCTCAACTCCGGCAGCTGACAGGTATTCTGAATTTTGCAGGCCTACTTTGGCGGACCATCCTGCTGTGAACGCTCTTTGATCAATGACCTGAGCCACATCATGGCCGGATCAAAATCCGTGCGCTGGTGCCATACCTGGACATAGCCGAATAGCGGAATTTCGACAGGTGCCTTCAAGCATTCCAGATTGGCGATGCTGGCGAAATGTTCAGCCGTGCGCGTGGGCAGGGTCAGCAACATGTCCGTCTGGGCAACGATCAGCGGTGCCGTCGAGAAGTAGGGCAGGCGCAGGGCGATATGGCGGTTATGCCCTTTCTCCCTGAGAATATCGTCGATCAGTCCGAACCGGCCGCCGAATACGGTCACCAGCGCATGCGGCCAGGCGAGAAAGCTCTCAAGCGGAATGACACCCTTCTTTTGCGTCTTCATGACCGGATGCCCGGAACGGCAAAGGCAGGAATAGCTTTCCTGGAACAGATACTCCGTATGCAGG
>JAJFHD010000036.1 GCA_021775805.1 Alphaproteobacteria bacterium
AAGCTCCCCGCCCTCTTCAATTGGACCCGAAGAAGAGCTAGCTGCCGAGCTCCGGGTTGACCACGATGCGCGGGGTCACGAAGACCAGGAGCTCCTTGCGGATATCCCGGACCTCGTTGTTCTTGAACGCGTTCCCCAGCAACGGGATCTTGTGGAAGTACGGCACGCGGCTCTCGGTCTCGCTCTTGTCGACGACGTAGATGCCGCCGATCACGAGCGTCTGACCGTCCTTCACCAGGGTCTCGGTCTCCGCCTCGTTCTTGGCGATGGCCGGGGAGCCCGTGGGCGTCTCCACGCTGGTGTCGGGCGCGTTCCGCTGCACCGCGATCTGCATGATGATGCTCTGATCTGCGGTGATGTGCGGCGTCACGTCCAGGCGCAGGACCGCGTCGATGAACTCGAGCTTGGCATCGCCGTTCTCGAAGGTCTGGAAGGGAATCGAGACACCTTGCTCGATGCTCGCCTTCCGGTTGTCGAGAGTGACGATGCGCGGGCTCGAAATCACCTTGCCCTCGCCGTAGCTCTCCGCCGCCTCGATCCGGGCTTCCACGTTCAGGCGCTCATCCAGGATGAAGGCGCCCAGGTCGAGGAGACCGTTCGGGACCGAGGTGATCGGGTTGGAAACGACGACCTTGTTGAGATCTTCCAGGCCGCCCAGGAAGCTCGGACTATCGTGGAAGAGGATATCGTTTCCGAGGCCGAGTCTTTCGTTCGTCTTGACGGGACTCGTGTCGTCGAATCCGTCGCTGAGAGCCTGGACACCGAAGGCCCAGGTCGCACCCAGTTCCTTCGTGAAGTCCAGATTCGCTTCGACGATCTTCGCCTCGATCATCACCTGCGGCGTCTGAGTGTCGATCGCCTTGATAAGGGCCGTGGCCTCGTCGATCACCGATGCGATGTCCTTCAAGATGACGGTGTTGGTGCGCTCGTCCACGTCCACGCTGCCGCGGGCGGTGAGGAGCCTCTTCACCATCTTCTCGATTTCACCCACATCGGCGTAGTTCACCGGCTGGAGCTTGACCACCAGGTCTTCCAGCTTCTCCCGCGCACGACGCTCTTGGAGTCGGGATTCCTCTTCGGTCTTCAGGAGATCCGCGGCCGCGATGCGAAGCACGTTGCCCACCCGCACGAAGCCCAGGCCTCGCGTCAGGAGCACGACGTCCAGGGCCTGGTCCCAGGGCACATCCACCAGGCGGATCGTGACCTTTCCGTTGACCTCGTCCCCCGCGATGATGTTGAGGTCCGAGACCTCAGCAATCAGGCGAAGAACATCGTCGATCTCGACATCCTTGAAGTCGAGCGAGATGCGGCGGCCCGTGTAGGCCTTGCCGTCGACCAGCCCACCTTCGGCAAGGATCTCGACCGCGTCGCCACTCGGATCCATCGAGGCCGGCACGGAATCAGCCGGCACTTCGGCAGAGGCGACATCGGAGAGCATCGGAATCTCGGAGGCCTGCTGGGTTCCGGTCTCGAAATCCACGAAGAGCAGCGCGCCCTCCTGGCTCACGGCCGGCTTGGCCCCTTCCTGTGCTCGAATGACGACCCGAACCTCGGGCTCGGCGGCCTCCGGCTGCTGGAACGCCGTCACGAGCGAGACCGAAGCAGGTGTCGTAGGCGCGATGCGAACGGCGGCGTCCGGATCGATCGTCGTCCCCTTCAGGCTGATGACCGTCGTGTCGGCGGACGGGTGCGTCGTCACGAACTCGGCCGGCCCTTCGGTCACGATGACGACCCGCTCGCGGGCCTCGTCGTTCTCGATCTGCACGCCATACATGGTGAGCGTTGCCGGCGCAGCTTCTTCGGCTGCGTCGAAGCTCTGCTCGTCGGTCCAGACCTCGGCCGTCTCGGTCGGCTCTTCGGCTACGAGCGGCTCCGTCGCCTCTTCAGCGACAGGCGCCTCTGCGGTCTCGAGTTCGACCTCGTCGCTTTCGATGGCCTCGGATTCGGCCGGCTCGGATTCGACGATCTCGGTCGAAACTTCCTCGATAGCCTCGGGCTCCGCGGCGGCATCCTCTGCCACATCGGATTCTGCCATCACAGGCTCGGCGGTCGCCTCCTCCATGATCTCCGTCTCGGTTTCCACCGAGGCAGATGCCATCTGGACAGCCGGTGCACTTGCGTCGCCGAGGCCAAGCCAGAGGCCCGCCGCGACAGTCACGATCTGCACGTCATCGAAGCCCTGGGCTGCGTCGGCACCATCGAGCACCACGCGGACCTTGTCTTCGTGCTGCCCCAGACGGATTCGCGCGATCCGGTCACCGGTGACATCGAGTCGAGAATCTTCCACCTCGCTGACGAGGCCCGGGAGATCCACAACGAGCCGCTCCGGATCCTCGAGGCCAAACCAGGTGGCTCCCTCGATGCTTCCGTCCGCCTCGAACTGGACCGTCACTGTGCTGCCATCCGCATTCGCGATGACACCGGTCAGCGTGGTAGCGGGCGTCATCGGCGCGTCCAGTTCCGCGGCCGCATCGTCCGACGCGACCTCAGCGCTTTCCGTCGTGGCCCACGGGTCCGCTTCAGGAGTGGCTTCCGTTGCCGCCATGGCGTCCGCGGAAGCAGCAGCCATTTCAGGGGCCGCTGCGTTCACGCGAATCTCGAGACGATCCTCGAGGTCCACCACCGTGTAGTCACCTGCGGCCGCGAGCGAAACCTCGACCCGCGTGGACGAAGCGCCCTCGTGGGAGAAGCTTTCGACCGTGACCTCGTCGATCGTCCCATCGTAGATGGCGATCGCCTCGGCGACATCACCGGGGGACACCCCAGCAAGATCGATGACGATCCGCGAGGGATCGTCCTGCTTGAACGCGTTGTAGACCGGCTCCGTCAGCCCGTTCAGGCTCACGACCGTTGCGTCACTGTCCGCCTCGACCGTCACCGACGAGAGCGCCGCAGGTGCTTCCGCAACCGGCGCCGGCACCGGCGTCGATGCGCAGGCGAGCAGGGAGACCATGCAGATGGCGCTCACCGCGAGCCCCACCCTTCCGAAATTTCCGTACCTGGTGCTAGCGAACATCAAGCTCACCCTCCCTCAGACAACCGAATGCGCATCACGATCTCTTTTTCCGTCTGCTCTCCGTGGAAGTCTTCATACTTCTCACGGACCATCATCTCGCTATCCCCGATCGTGATGATGAGACCCTCGTTCTTGCCGACGCGATCGCCTTCTTGAACGATGTAGGCTCTTCCGGAAGGATCGATGACGAGGGCGCGTTTGCTGCCACCCTCCCAGACCACTCCGGTGACCGACAGCTGGCTCAGATCGAACTGTTCCAGCGGGCCCTTTGCAGCCTTGTCGACTTCCTTGACACGATCGAGCACGAAGGATCGAAAGGGATCCCGTTTTCCGATCGGGTCGTAGACGTAGGCGCGTGCATCCGCAACGCTCACGGCCAGCGCGCCCTCGGGCGTCGCCTCCGTGGTGGGCGCAGCCGCCTTCGCCTTTCGTGCGGAGGCCGGCGCTGCGGCGTTGCCCGTGGCCGTCTCCTGACAGCCCAGAGCGAGCAGCAGAAGCGCTGCGCACCACACGATGGCGGACCTTCGATGGTTCATCACTTGCCCCCTCGCTTCCGAGCACGCTTGCCCTTGGCTTTGCCCTTGCCTGCGGCCTCCTCGGGCACCGCGCCTTCCGGCGGGGCCTCGACGAAGCGGTAGGTCATCGCCTCGCCACTCACCTTGAGAACCGTCCGAATCGTGTCCTCGCGATTGATGGCGATCTTGAGTTCACCCATGTTCACGATCCGCGGAAGCCGCGAGACCTCGTCGAAGAACATGGCCGCGTCATGGAACTGACCGGTGAACTCGATGTTGATCGGGACCTCGGCGTAGAAGCCCTTGTTCACCTCGCCCTGGGGCCGGAAGCCCTTGAAATCGAGGCCGGCGTTCTTGCCCAGACTGGTGATATCGGTCAGCAGCACCGGCAGTTCCTTACTGTCCGGCAGCTGCCTCAATGCCACGCTGAGCTTGCGCTCGAGGGCCGCGATCTCCGCTTTCACGGCTTCCTCGTTGCTGGCGACCGCCCGCACTTCCGCCAGCTTGCGCTGGAGCTGCAGATGCTGATCGCTAACGGACGTCAGCTGCTGCTTCGCTGGCAGGTAGAGGAAGTAGACATACAGCGCCGAGATCAAGATGAGGATCGCCGGAACGATCGCCATTCGATAGGCGCGAGGCAGCTTGTTCAGCTTGTCGAGCTGCCCCTGAAACTGGTCGAGATTCAATTCCAACGAACTCTCCTACTGCCCGAGATCCACGGCCGCGGTTTTCATTACGGCCTTGCGGGCCTTCGGTGCTGCAGCCCTGGCGCTGATTTCGAAGGCGTTCAGCTTGAGCCCTTCCTTCTCCTTCGCCTCGGTGCTCAGCAACTCGACGTTGGAGAAGAACGGCGACTGGTTCAGTGCCGTCAGAAAGACTGCGACGAGCTCGTTGTCGAGGCTCATCCCCTTGATGCTGATCTGTTCACGCGAGGTTTCCACGTGGGTGATCCAGAGGCGATCCGGCGCGTGGGTCGCGAGCTCATCCAACATGTGGACCGGGCCCGCACGGCTCGCGAAAAGGCGCTCGATGACCTCGAGCTTCTGCTCGATCTCTGCCTTGGTTCGACGATATTCCTCGACCTGCGCGAGCTGGGGCCCGAACTTGTCGATCTGCCGCTGGGTATCCGCGGCCGCCGTCTTCACCTCAGCCAGCTCGTTCAGAAGGCTCCAGTGGAAGAAACCGGCAATCGCCAGGGCCCCGACGAGCGTCGCAGCCAGACCGACTGCGAGCTTCTGGGCTCCCGCCTTGCGGCGCTCTTCGCGTACCGGAAGGAGGTTGATCTTGATCATTAGTCGTCCATCCTTCGCAGGCCCAGGCCAACGCTCACACCAAGCAAGGGCGCCACCTGGTCCAGGTACTGCTGGTCGAATTTGCTGGAGGGAATCACCCGGGCCAGCGGGTTCAACATCTCGACAGGCAAATTGGTCTTGCCCTGGAAGGCTGCATCCAGACCGGAAACCCGGGAGCCACCGCCTGAGAGCACGACCTTGCCGATTCGAGCTTCGGCCGCCGTCGCGGAGAAGAAGTCGAGTGAGCGGCTGATCTCCCCGAGAACGGTCTCGGTTACCGAGCGCATCGCCTTCTCGACTTCCTGGGGAACCACTTCCTGGCTCTCCTCATCCGGGCCGCCGCCGATCTTCAGGCGCTCGGCCTCATCCCAACCCACGGAGAGTGCCTTCTGGATCTCCTCCGTGTAGACGTTGCCGCCCGTCGAGACGTCCCGGGTGAAAGCAGGAACCCCGTGATCAACGATGTTGATGCTGACGACCTGCGCCCCGATGTTGACCAGAGCCACGACTTCGTCGGGGTTCGGTTCGCAGTTCGCCTCGAAAGCGTTCTCGACCGCGAAGGCCGCGACATCGATCACTGAAGCCGTGAGACCGGCCTCACTGATCACCTGGACGTAGTCGTCGATGAGATCCTTCTTGGCGGCGACCAGCAGAACGTCCATCTGACCTTCGGCTTCGCCCGACTCGAGGATCTGGAAATCGAGATTGACCTCGTTGATATCGAACGGGATGTATTGCTCGGCCTCCCAGCGGATGGACTCTTCGAGCTCGTCGCGAGTCATCATCGGGAGGCTGATCTTCTTGACGATCACGGAGTGCCCGGAGACCGCGGTAGCCACGTTCTTGGTCTTGATCCCGGCTTCGTCGACCGCCTGGGCAATCGCATCGACGATCGCTCCAGAGTTCAGGAACGCGCCCTGAACGATGGCCTCGGGCGGCAGTGGCGCAATGCCGACGTGCTGCAACTCGATGCCCTTGCTGCGTTTGACGAGCTCGACGACCTTCACTGAAGAAGAGCCGATGTCGAGACCGACGATCGATTTGGACTTGCCGAACGAGAAAGCCAACGTCTCTCCTCCTAATCGCCGCTAGTACCGCTCCGGCACTTCGTGCACCGGAGAAGCGGGGAAATTGCTGGGTGCCGGGCCGAAGACCTTGTCTTTGTCGACGACTTTGAGTCCGAGCGCGACCAGGATCTTTCGCTTCGTGTCCAGGCGGCAGGGCCGACCCGCTTCGATGCGATCGATAGTGAGCGTGGACAGACCCGCCTTTCGAGCGAGTTCCGCCTTACTCATCATCTGAGCCTCGCGAATGCGCTGTACGTTGTTGCTGGGCACGGTCTTCCCCCCAAGGTCGACTAGATGCCTGTCTGGGCGCCCCCGCCCGAACGAGTCCCCTATCGTCCCGTGCTTTCAGGGACTTGAGCCGCAGAGTTGAAGGTTCGTGGTGTCGCACGTCACCTTTTCCAGGTGGCATCTCTAGGCTCCGTAGAGGTTGGAACCGGGCGGGCCTCACGCCCTTCCCCCCAACCGCCGATAGGGCGTGCTGGGAGGCCGTAGAACGGATGTCCGAGCGCATTCTGATCGTGGACGACGATGAAGCCCTGAGGGATAGCCTCGGCATGTTCCTGGCTGCCGAAGGGTTCGACGTCGTCCTGGCGGACGGAGCGGTCAAGGCTCTCGAGCTGCTGGAAGCCGCCCCGGTCGATCTCGTGCTCTGCGATCTCCGGATGCCAGGCACCGACGGCCTGGAGCTTCTTCCCCAGATCCACAGGCGTTTGCCCGGGGTCACGGTCCTCATGATGTCCGCCTACGGCTCCGCGGATCTCGCCATCGAAGCCATGCAGCGGGGTGCCTACGACTACCTGGCGAAGCCCTTCCAGCCATCCGAGGTGCTTCTGGCCATCCGCAAGGCCCGCGAGCGCGAACGACTGCGCCGCGCCAACGCCCTGCTGCAACGCGATGTCGATCGGGTCATCGGTACCCGCCCCATCGTCGCTGCATCCGAAGCCATGATCCGAGTCCTCGAGCTCGTCGAACGAGCTGCGGAATACAAGGCAACGATCTTGTTGACCGGCGAGAGCGGTACGGGCAAGGAGGTTCTGGCGCGGGCGCTTCACGCCCAATCCGGCCGCCGCGACGACTCCTTCGTGGCTCTCAATTGTGGGGCCATCCCGGAAGCACTCCTCGAGAGCGAGCTTTTTGGTCACGCCAAGGGAGCCTTCACCGGAGCAGACCGTGCAAGACGCGGCCTGTTCGTCGAGGCGAGTGGTGGAACGCTCTTCCTCGACGAGGTCGGCGAAATGCCTCTTGCGCTCCAGGTCAAGCTGCTGCGTGTTCTGCAGGAGGAAGAGGTTCGACCGGTTGGCGAATCGAAACCCCGCAAGGTCGATGTTCGCGTCCTGGCGGCCACGGCCCGCAACCTCCACCAGGAAGTCGCGGAGGGCAGATTTCGCGAGGACCTCTTCTACCGTCTGAATGTCCTGCACATCGAGGTTCCGGCCCTTCGAGACCGTCGGGAGGACATCCCGCTGCTCGTGGATCATTTCGTGGACTCGTCGAGCCGCAGTCTCGGAAAACCGATCCGAGGCGTCGCGGACGACGCGTTGGCGCGGCTCACGAACTACGCTTGGCCCGGGAATGTCCGGGAGCTCGAGAACGTCATCGAACGTGCCGTCATCCTCGCCGACAGTGAGCGGATCACCCTGCGGGAACTACCGAGAACCGTCGCCGACGACGCGACCGCCCCTGCGGATTCGCTGGAATCCGGAAACCTGTGCTTGAAACGCGCCCGAAGTAAGTTCGAGGCCGACCACATCCTTCGCGCACTCGAAGCGACAGGCGGCAACCGCACACATGCCGCGCGCCTCCTCGAGATCAGCCACCGTGCCCTGCTCTACAAGATCAAAGAGTACGGCCTCCGGGAGCGCGAGGGCTAGGCGGCTGTCCTTCGGCTCAGGGGCCCCGAGCGCCCCGTTTCCGCGAGATCACGAGGATCCAGCGCGGGCCAGAACCAGAGATGGCCGAACCCCGAAGGGGCCCGGCCATCGCACTCTGCCTGGCGGGAAGGTTCTAGTGGGCGAGAACTGGCCGCAAGGTGATCTTGGTTGCGTTCACCACGTTGCCCGAACGGACGCCCTCGACCTTCACCATGACCACGCCCGGAGCAACATCGACCGGCAGCGGGATCTCTGAGAAGTCGATCCGGACACCATCGTTGTCGCGAATCTCGGTCCGGTCGCTTGCTTTCACCGTGATGTTGTCTTCGAGAACCAGCGTCCGGCTACCGGCGGTCACGCTCTGGACCGTGGTTTCGTCGGCCCAGGCCCAGGCGCCACTCGGCGCAAGCCAGCTCATTGCCAGGAGGAGGGCCACGAGGCCATTTCGGATCTTCTTCGTCATCTCTCGATCTCCGATTTTCGTTCGATCTTGGAGGTCTTCGACCTTGGACGCAGTGCTACTGTTCTCGCCAGAAGTGCTGGCCGTAGCCGTCGCCCCCGCTGTTGAAATCGCCCGGCGGCTGCCAGAGCGCACCATCCTGCATCCGCACGATCACGGTCGTATCGCCGGACTTGTTGTCCATCGTCACCTGCGGATTCGACGGCATACCGTCGCCCATATCCGACTTGACGATCGTCGTGGTCACTCCGGTTGCCGAATTCGTCACGTCCATCCCTTCACCACACGTAATCGAGTAGGTATAGAGAGTCGCGTCTCCCGCGGCTCCGCAGGCCACCACTGGAGCTGGAGTGAAGGAAGCGGAGATGATGAACTTCGAGAACACCACGGTTTGCGTGACGAACTTCTCACCGTCTCCGGTTCCGCGAATGTAGAAGCCCTGGCCGGTAGGTGGTACACAAGCTCCAAGAGTCGTGGTGTAGTCCGAAGCACCAGGCACGCCACCATCCAGATCCGATTCCAAGAGAGTCGCGGGCGTTGGATTCAGATCCATCAGCAGGTCGAGATCCTTGATGGAATACAGGCGCGCATCTTCCAGGGTGGTCGGCTGGAGGCCCGACCACTGCAGGTTCGCGCGCTGACCCGTCCCGAAGGCCATCCAGTACTTCCCGCTGATCCGGGTGAGGCCGGCGCGGAAGAAGATGCTCTTCCAGAACCGGTTGCCACTGCCCGCATCCAGGTGGCTGGGCGCCTGGAAGTAGCGAGCGAACGGCCAGTTCGGCTGCGTAGTGGTGAGGGCGGTGTTCAGGATGGGATCTTCTCCCACATCCTCGACCACCCACTTCCACATGTTGCCACCCAGGTCACCAATCAAGATCACATCCACATAGCCGTCGAAATCGACGTCGAAGACGCCGGGGGTGGAGGCAACCGAGAAGAACATGCTCTTCTCCGGATTGGCGGGGTCGTACGCAACGGCCGAAGGATCGGTCGTGGCGACGACGCCGGTCGGGTCGAACTTCTTCATGGCCAACAACTTGCCCGTGGCCAGATCGATCATCATGATCGCTCGCCCGGCCGTAGCCGTCGGGTCGTAGCTCGTGTGGGCATTCGGATCGCTCGTCGGGTCGTAGCCAGAGCCAACGATCGCCACGTAGCGGCCGTAACCCCCGGCCACGGTCCCATCGTCGACCTTGACCTTGGCAATGACGGGCTCGGACCAGGTCTGGCCCATGTACGCCACGTGGGTGCCGGTATCGGCCTCGTTCGGGAACTC
Source organism: Alphaproteobacteria bacterium (assembly GCA_021775805.1). Taxonomy (GTDB): domain Bacteria; phylum Pseudomonadota; class Alphaproteobacteria; order Rhizobiales; family JAJFHC01; genus JAJFHC01. The sequence goes on from JAJFHD010000036.1 coordinate 9,498, forward strand.
CCACATGTAACAGGGGTAGTTCGGCGAGGTCGTTTCCGCGCAGACCTGTGCACCGCTCGGATCCGTGAGGTCGAGAGCGTAGTAGTGCCGTCCACCTTGACGCAGGCCGGCCACCGCGGTGGTTCGCCAATCTGTCCAGGTCGTCGCATCGTTCAAGTCCGCAGTTCGCGGGTCGCTCGGGAGGTAGGTATCCGCCACGGCGACTGCACCATCGACGAAGTAGTAGTCCCGCCCGTTGTCATCACGCGGCAGTTCCTTGGCATTCTGACGGGCTTGATAGGGCATGAACCCGGCGATCTCGTCGCCCGTGCCGTCGTCATAGCCGCCCTTCCCGGAATTCAGCGTCGGGTCCCAGGTGCCCGCGTCGAAGATGTGGAAGAAACCGCCGTTGCTTCCGGCGACGATCACCTTCTTGCGCGTCGCGTAGTTGGCGGCGAAGGACTTGTAGGAAAGCTTCGTGTTGAAGTCGGACGGAAATTTCACGACGGTCGGGTTCGAGTGGAAGATGTCGCCCAGCAGCCACGTGCGCTCGAGGCATCCCCCGTCGATCGTTCCCAATTCGCAGCCGCGAATGGATTCGACGATCATGTCGGCCAGGTCTTGGGTGGTCACGGGAAGCGGGTTGACACCGAAATCGTACGTTCCGATATCTGCCAGCGTCACGGCCAGATCAACATCTGTGACGGAACCGAAGTCGAAGGGCGCAACTGCCGGGTTGCCGCTCCCGCCGAGATGGGACATATAGAGATTTCGGCCGGCCTCGCCGTTGGTGACGGCCACCTGCGCGGTATCCCAGAAGGGAACTGCCGTGCTCAGGAAGTCACCCGAACGGCACTCCGTATCGTTGAGTGCGCAGTTGTCATTCTTGTCGAGGATCTGGGCCGCAGCATTGATCTTCCAGGCGCGGAGATGGCCCTGCCAGAACCCGTCGGCCGCGCTCGGGATGAAGTCACTGGTGTAGAGCCGCTCGTCGGCACTCGCCCGGCCCGCCGGGACGGTTGCCGACGTGAAGGCCTGGGATTTCAGGAGGATGTCCGTAATGGCCAGAACGATGTCGTTGGCCAGGGACTGGGGATCGTTGCTCCTGTAGAACTGGCCGCCTCCCACGTTTGCCGCCCGCCGCAGGATGTCATCCGCGAAGGGTGACGTCGTGAAGCCGACGGTGTAGATATCCATCGTCTGCTCTTGGCCAGCGTGGGCAGGCAAGTCCGGACGAGCGTCCTTGTCGTGCATGAACTTGGCGAGATCGTCCAGGAGCATGCTCCCGTTGCAGCACCAACCAGGCGTTTCGGCTTCGTCACCAGGAATGTAGTCGCCGACGAGGGTGTTGAAGTTCGCGAACCCTCGGTCGGTGTTGCCGCCCTGCGGAGTGAAATCATCACGCGTGGGCTCACCGTCCGTGATGATCACGACGAAGTTCTTCTGGCACTCGAACTGGATGGGACTATCCGGGACGGTTGGCGAGCCGGCCGTACTGAAGGGGCCGTTGTTGGGATGGTCGGGTTCGTACTCGTACTCGGGGAAGGTTCCTGAGACCGCACCCGGGACGCGATCGGCGGCCGTGCGACTCTGGAAGTAGGTATAGACCTGGAACAGGGTCTCCGCGAGGGGCGTCCACGCTTCGCCCGTGAGATTCGCGATGGCATCGTCCAGATGGTCACCATGCGCCTGAGTCGTGCCATCCAGGTTGTAGACATTGGGAGCGCCGCCAGCGTTGTTGTAGTCCTCGGCGGGAACGACCACATAGCCGCCGTTCGGATCGCCGCCGCGGCGGAACTGGGCCATCCCGAAACGCACGGTACCAGCGGCGTTCACCTGGCAAATCACCTCGCCGAGGATCTGCTTCGCAGCGTTGATCCGGGCGCGGCGGTAGAGATCGTACGTACCGCCACCGACACAGCTCGATAGCGTGCCGTTGTTCTTCGCGATGATCTCGGCAACGGAAGCATCGGCGGCCGCACTGTAGAGCCAGTTGAGGTAGTCGCCAGTCCAGCGCGTCCAGTTGACGGAAGCGGTCACATCAGGATCGTCGAAGATCTCGCGTGCCACGGCGGTGCACCCGGGGCTGACGATCGGGTAAGTGCCCGCCTGGAAGGTCGTGTCGCCGCCACCGTTCGGAAAATTGTCGGTTGTAAACGGGCCCACGAAGTACTGCGTACCGTTGGTGAAATAGTTGCACGTGGAGACGACGGCCGGATCGTAGTTCGGATGCCAGACGACGTGGTGCATCGAGCCGGAGTTGTCCACCA
>JAJFHD010000037.1 GCA_021775805.1 Alphaproteobacteria bacterium
GTTTCTGTGCTTGCGTGGGCGGTGTGCATGAGTATAGTGCGCGTCGCGAAGGAGAGGTGGCCGAGTGGTTGAAGGCGCACGCCTGGAAAGTGTGTAGGCGGGGAACCGTCTCGAGGGTTCGAATCCCTCTCTCTCCGCCAACAATTCCCGGGGGTCCAACCCGGGTTCACTGATCGATTGCGTCGACCATCATACTGATTGCTGTCAAAGCATATGTTTGGTTCCATTCTGGCCTCATCACAGACTACCATGAGGCGCTGTTGCCGAAGTTTCGGCCAAACAGGATGGATCATCAAAATGACAACGGATACGGATGTCGCTGGACATTACACGAGTGGCGATCTGCTGAAACGATTGCAACAATCGCTGCTCGGTGACGGTATCGACCCAGATTGCCCGACTCTACAGTCTCTTGCACCCTACGATCACTTTCACGGGCGCGGTCTTGAAGCAACCCAGGAGCTGGCGGAATCCCTTGCTGTATCCCCTTCCGATCATGTGCTGGACATTGGTTGCGGCATCGGCGGTCCGGCCCGTTACTTCGCGGATCGTTTCGGTTGCCATGCGACCGGTATCGACCTCACGGATGAATTCTGTAGTGTCGCCCGTCACCTGACGCGTGCGCTCAATTTGGAAGACAGGGTCCGGTTTGAGCAAGGCGATGCTTTGAACATGCCGTTTGACGATGAAACCTTCAACGGTGCCTATTCGATGAACGTCTCGATGAACATCGCTGACAAGGACGCCTTTTATCGCGAGATCTACCGCGTCCTGCGTCCCGGGGCATGGCTTGCCTTATCGGAGATCGCGCAGGGACCCGGCACCCAGGTTGCCTATCCGACACCTTGGGCGCTCACGGCCGACTCGAGCTTTTTGGCCACCCCAGAAAACACGCGCGAGCGACTTCTCGCGAACGGCTTTGAAATATCCCACTTTCGGGATGCAACCCGCGATGCCCTGGAATTCGGGTCACGCACGCGGTCCCTGGTAGAGCAGGGCGAGAAACCGCCACACCGCGCCGTGAATCTCATCCATGGAGGCCTGGCGGCAGAAGTTTCTGCGAACGTGGCCGAGGGTATCAAGGAATCGCGTCTCGTTCCAGTTGAGATCATCTGTAGCAAAGCGCCATGAAACACACGTCACGCAAGGCAGGACGGTTGCCCGAAGTGCCGTCAGGCGATTGATTTGAGCGTTGCACACATTTGGAGAAACAACATGAAAGCCGCATATATCGAGCGACACGGCGGGCCGGAAGTGTTCCGGTACGGCGAGCTGCCGGACCCGGTTGCCGGGGCCGACGAGGCCCTGGTCGAGGTGCACGCAGCAAGCGTCAATGCTGCTGACTGGAAGGTTCGGTCGGGCGCGAACGGTACGGTCGGCAAATTCCCCTACATTTTGGGCCGGGACTGCTCGGGCCTTGTTGGCTCAGTCGGCCATGACGTCGCAGACCTCAAGGTCGGGGATTCGGTCTTCGGGGTTTGCGATCGAGACCGGGAAGGCGCGTATGCGCAAAAGATTGCCATGAAATCGGCGATCCTCGCCAAAAAACCAGACAGACTGAGCCACATGGAAGCGGCGGCCCTGGCGCTAACCGGCCTGACGGCTTTGGTCTCGGTCGAGGACACGCTGCGGCTTCAGCCAGACGAAACAATCCTGATCCAAGGCGGCGCAGGCGGTGTGGCGGGATTTGCCATTCAGCTTGCCAAACATATCGGCGCTCATGTCATTACGACAGCAAGCGCCGCAAATCACGACTATCTGCGTGGTCTGGGCGCTGACGAGATCATCGATTATCAGGCACAGGATTTTACCAAGGTTGTGGCGGCATGCGATGCCGTACTGGAGACCGTTGGCGGGGACGTCGCCCAGCGTTCCTTTGCAGTACTCAGGCCGGGCGGCAGGGCAGCCTTCATTGGTTCAGGACCCAAGGCACCTGTATCACCTCGCGACGATGTGCGGTCGTTGCGGCCTGCTGTTGGCCGCGACCGGGCGCATCTCGAACGGATCGTCGATCTGGTCGAATGTGGCGCAGTGCGGGTTCCCGAGATCACGGAGTATGCCCTTTCAGATGCGGCCGCGGCCCATCGAGTAAGCGAGGCGCGCCATCTTCGTGGCAAGCTCGTTTTCAAGGTGCGGTGAGGTGGCGGAAACGCTCAAATCCTCAGCTATTGCCTGAACCGATCGGTGCATTCGTCGATTTCATCCAGCTTTGACTGCTTCTCCCTGTCACTCAGAAACGACCCGGCAAAGGAGTTTCTGGCCAGAGTAACAACGTCGTTTTCATCGAGTCCGAGCGCCTTGCGGACGGCCTTGTAATTATCGTTGATGTAGCCGCCGAAATAGGACGGGTCGTCGGAATTGACCGTCACCAGCAGGCCTGCATCAAGGGCAGTCTTGACCGGACTGGCTTCCAGCGACGGTATCCCCTTGAGCCGCAGGTTCGACAGCGGACACATGGTCAGCGGCGTCTGCTGGCGCACGAGACGGGCGACCAGGTCGGGATCGTCGAGCGCCCGGTTGCCGTGATCGACGCGTTCGACGCGAAGGTCGTCGAGGGCTTCTGCCACATAGGCCGCCGGCCCCTCTTCGCCGGCGTGGGCCACGGGCACAAACCCCTCCCGTCGGGCCTGGGCAAAGACGCGGGAGAATTTGGACGGTGGATGTCCGTTTTCCGACGAGTCAAGACCCACCGCGAAAATCCGGTCCTTGTGCTTGCAGGCACACGACAGAGCCTCGAAGGCCTGCTCCTCGGGCAGGTGCCGCAGGAAGCACATGATCAGTTTGGATGTGATGCCGAACTCCCGGTGGCCGGCCTCCAATCCGCTGCAGATTCCGTCAACAACCGTATCGAAGGCGATGCCGCGTTCGGTATGGGCCTGCGGGTCGAAGAAGATTTCCACATGGGTGACCCCCTGGGCCGACACCTTTTCCAGATAGGCAAACGTCAGATCGTGAAAATCCTGCTCGTTGATGAGCACCGACATTCCCAGGTAGTAGACATCGAGAAAGTCCTGAAGGCAGTCGAACTCATAGGCCTTTCTGATCTCCTCGGCGGATGCGTAGGGCAGTTCGACCTTGTTGCGCCTGGCCAACGCCAGCATCATTTCCGGCTCGAGTGTGCCTTCGATGTGCAGGTGCAGTTCCGCCTTGGGCAGGACGTCGACAAGTTGATCGATGGGATTGTTCATAGTTGGTGCACCTTGCCGCCTTGAAATTGAACTCCGTCGCTGCCGACACTCAAAGTATCATCGGATATTTCTCAGATTACTTCAATTATTCTTAAATTAATTAAAGAAGTTTCATTTTGACTGAAAGTTGTTTGCCGGGCCATAGTATCTGCGAGCTTGGTGGAGCATGCCTGCAGCGGGGCAGGCCTTGGGAAGAGGGTTGAATCACCGGCTTCAGGAGTGCGGCAGAACACTCACGACATCTGAACAAATTCCAACAATATATCTGAGGAAACAAAATGGCGATAAAACCACCATTCACCGAAGTGGAGATTCCGAAAGCTCCATCCGGTTTCTACGAAGGCTACAGCCTTCCAATCGCGTTGATCAGCAAGATTAGCATGACGCTTCTGGTCCTATGGGCCCTCATCTGGCCGCTCGGTGCCAACGGTGTTCTATCCCAAGTCAACGGCGCGCTTCTGGTCGGCTTCAATTCGTTCTACATCATTGTCGTAGGACTCTTCGCGTTTTTCTGTTTCATCGTGGCGGTCATCCCTGCGTCCGGCAAGCGCGTTCTCGGGCGGGAAGGCGAGAAGCCGGAATTTTCCAATTTTTCCTGGTTTTCAATGATGTTCGGAGCAGGCCTTGGGGTCGGGCTCATGGTCTATGCGACCGCGGAACCTCTGGGTCTGTGGGGGTCCAACCCGGTCATCCTGACCGGTGATGCGGAAGCCAACACCGCGGCCGCCGTTGAATCGGCGTACCGATACACATTTGCGCACTATGGGTTCCATGCCTGGGCAATCTATGTGGTGACCGGTCTTTCGCTCGCCTACTATGCCTATACCCGCGATATGCCCTTGACCATACGTTCCGCACTGACGCCGATCTTCGGCAAGGCATTGAACGGCGCGCTTGGTCATCTGGTCGATGTTCTGGGCGTCGTGGCGACCATCCTGGGCGTCTCGGTGACCATTGGTTTTGGAGTCAGTCAGCTTGTGGACGGCCTTTATGCCATCTCCGGCATGGAATGGCTGATGAAAGACCTGGACACGAAACCGGTTCCCAGCACGGTTGGGCTGATTGTCGCTCTTGTCGTGATCATGGGCATGTCGATCCTGTCGGCCGTGTCCGGTGTTGGCCGGGGCGTCAAGTACCTGTCGAACCTGAATCTTGTGCTGTCGTTGATCCTGCTTTTGACGTTTGTCTTCTTCGGGTCATTCGTGTTCGCGATGACGACATACGCAACCGCATTTGTTGACTACATCGTCAACTTCGTCTCGCTGTCGTTCGTGAGCTATTCGACGCCGGCCTACGAAGTGTTCCAACAGTCTTTGCCCGCTGCCATCAAGACACTACCGGCAGCCGAGCTTGAGGCGCTTTCCCAGAAGATCTACGCAACCGGTCCATGGGGGACGCTTCAGGCGTTCAAGGACGGGCTTCCCGAGGTTCTCAAGCAGCAGGAAGGTTTCGATGCGACGGCGGCAGCACTCTGGAAATCCACCGAACAAGGTCGCCTGTTCGGCTGGCAGTCGGCCTGGACAACCTTCTACTGGGCCTGGTGGATTGCATTTTCCCCGTTTGTCGGCCTCTTCCTGGCACGCATCTCCAAGGGCCGCAGCGTCCGCGAATTCGTTCTCGGCGCCGTCATCGCACCAGCCCTGGTCTGCTTTGCCTGGATGACCATCCTCGGAGCGACAGCCATCGATCTGGAACTGTCCGGGGTGGCTAATGGCTCGATTGTCGCCGCATCGACGACGGCCAAATTGTTCGTCACGCTCGGTCAGATGCTGAGTGGCGGCTTCCTGTCCGGCATAACCATCATGTGCGTCGTGCTGATCATGACGTTCCTCGTCACGTCGGCGGACTCCGGCATTCTGGTGATGAACACGATCATGTCGGGTGGTGCCACGGAAACCGGCATCAAGCACCGCATCATCTGGGGCATCCTGCTGACCCTGGTCATCGGCACGCTGCTGCTGGCCGGCGGCGGCGGTCTGGATGCCCTCAAGAACGCCATGATCATCGGGGCCCTGCCCTTCACCATGATCATGGCACTGATGTGCATTGCGCTTGCCAGCGCACTGTTCCGCGATAGCCAGCGGGAAAAGGGCGGTACAGCTCAACCGGCGACACAGCCGGCTGAATAGCCAGTAACGCGACGACGACCCCCGGCGCCTTCCGCGCCGGGGGTTCTTCTTTGCCTCGGGCAGAGTTTTGACTACCAAAAAGCGGCACACTCTGTATGAATTCCATGCATGACCACCGTAGCGGCACTATTTTTCGACGTCTTCGGAACCGTCGTCGACTGGCGCAACGGCATTATTCGCCAATTGTCGCGCTTCGGCGACGATAAGCGTCTGGAAGCAGACTGGCCGGCCTTCGCGGATGCATGGCGTGACTGCTACCAGCCGGCGATGGAACAGGTCCGCAGCGGTGCACGGCCGTGGACCGTCCTCGACGCGCTTCATCGCGAGAGTCTTGTCGGGCTGCTGGGCCGGTTCGGCATCGACGGTTTGAGCGATACAGAGATCTTGCAGCTGAACCGGTCGTGGCACCGGCTGGATCCCTGGCCGGACAGCGTCGAGGGGTTAATCCGGCTTAAGCGCCGCTTCATCCTGTCCACATTGTCCAACGGCAATACCGCCCTGCTGGTCAACATGGCCAAGCGTGCCGGTTTGCCTTGGGACGTGGTGCTGGGCGCTGAATCTGCCAGGGCCTACAAACCACAGCCCGAGGCTTACCTGCGCAACATGGCGCTGCTCGGTCTCGAGCCGGATCAATGCATGATGGTGGCCGCTCACAACAATGACCTGAGTGCGGCATCGGCGCTTGGCATGCGCACGGCCTTCATCGCCCGGCCAGGCGAACACGGGCCAGGCCAGACCATCGATCTCGAGGCGGACGGCGACTGGGACGTTGTTGCAGACAGCATGACCGGTGTGGCCGACGCCCTTGGGTGCCAAGACGGCTGCTGAGAGGGGCGATGACCTGGAAAGACGAGACCGACAAGATCTATCAGCGCCGCGACCGCGCCCTGGAACAGGGCGGCGCGGACGCGGTTGCCCGACATCACAACAAGGGCCGGCTGACCATTCGAGAGCGCATCGACGCGCTGCTGGATGACGGTTCCTTTGATGAAATCGGCATCGGCGCCGGTGAGGCGGAACACGATGAAACCGGCGCGCCGGAGTCCTTCACGCCGGCCAACTATGTGCTCGGATTCGGCAAGATCGACGGCCGTGCCTGTGTGGTCGGTGGCGAGGACTTCACCCTCAAGGGCGGCTCTCCCTCCGAAGCCGGCGTCCGCAAGAGCGTCTACACCGAAGAGCTGGCGGTGAAGTACAAACTCCCGCTGATTCGGTTGCACGAGGGTGCCGGCGGCAGCGTCAGCGGCCCGAAAAAGGACAGCGTCAGCGCACCGGTCTACGACGTTCCGCGATTCCGTTCCGTGGCCCGGGCCATGGCCAGCGTGCCGGTGGCCACAGCCGCACTGGGGGCGGTCGCCGGTATGCCGGCGGCGCGGTTGGTGGCAGCCCACTTTTCCGTCATGTCGCGGTCGGCGCAGGTCCTGATCGCCGGCCCTGCCGTGGTCCAGCGTGCCATGGGGGAAAAGGTCACCAAGGAGGAACTCGGTGGCGCGGATGTGCACACGCGCAATGGTACGGTCGACAATGCCGGCGAGGACGAGCCCGATGCGCTCGCCCAGATCCGGCGCTTTCTTCACTACCTGCCCCAGAATGTCTGGGAGCTTCCGCCGGTGAGTGCGTGCGATGACCCGGTGGACCGCCGTGACGAAGCCTTGCTTGAGATTGTTCCCCGCGACCGGCGCCGGGCCTTCGACATGCGCCGCCTTCTGGGCAAGGTGCTGGATCGGGAGACCTTTTTCGAGATCGGAAAAGGTTACGGCAGAAGCCAGATTACCGGCCTGGCGCGCCTGAACGGCCAGGCCGTCGGCGTCTGGGGCAATGACGGCCGCCATCTGGCCGGCGCCATGACCGCGGACGGCGCCCACAAGGTGCGCCGCTTCGTCGAGCTGTGCCAGACCTTTCACTTGCCGGTCCTGAGTTTTGTCGATGAGCCGGGCTTCATGATCGGCTCCCAGGCCGAGCGCGAGGCGACCATTCGCCATGGCACGAACGCTGCCATGACGGTGGCCATGTGTTCGGTGCCTTGGGCGTCGATCATGGTCAGGCGGTCCTTCGGCGTCGCCCAGACCGCGCATTACGGGCCGGACGCCTATGTTCTGGCCTGGCCGTCGGCTGAGCGCGGCGCGCTGCCGGTCGAAGGCGGTGTTGCGGTTGCCTTTCATCGCGAGATTGCTCAGGCCGAGGACCCCGATGCCAGGCGGCGGGAGCTCGAAGAGCTGATGGCCGCCAAGCAGTCGCCGTTTCCCCGGGCGGAGGCCTTCTCCGTTCACGAACTGATCGACCCGCGCGAAACCCGCCCCAAACTGTGCCGCTGGATAGAGCGGATTCAGCCCCTCCTGCCGGCTTTGCTGGGGCCGAGCGGATTTTCCGTCAGGCCTTAAGAGATACAAAAAGGGAATGAGACATTGGCAACGCAGATAAAACTGGAAACCGGCGGCTCAGTTTGGCGGGTCCTGGTCGCACAAGGCGATCAGGTGTCGGAGGGCCAGGAGCTGTTCATCATGGAAGTGATGAAGATGGAAGTCCCCTACGATGCGCCCGTGTCCGGCCGGATACTTGCGCTCAACATATCGGAAGGCGACGTGGTCGGGGAAGGCATGGTCGCACTCGAGATTGATTAGGCGGTATCCGTCACGTCAGTTTGTCACGCACCGTCCCCGATAGAAGCTCGACCCCCTGGGACATTGGCAGATGTTGCGCGCAGCCGACCACCGGGCCGGGCGGCGGCAGATGCAACGGTTGCCGGACTTTTTTGCCCCGGCCGGGCACGTGAGCCCTGTCGGCCTGGTTTTCACGCAGCGGTTGCCGCGCGCGACGGTGCCTTGGGCACAGCAACCGCCGTCCGTCCGTCGGCGCTGGATGTCCCGGCATTGGCTGGGTGTCGCTTCTTTTGGCTTGGCACAGCGCCGGGTGCGCTGATTCCATCGCTGTCCCGGTTTGCAAACCACGCACCGACGCCCGTTCCAGTGCTTGCCCCGGGCACATATCCGGGCGCACCGTCGCCGATCGGCATCGTAGGTCTGGCCGAACGGGCAGGCGCGTGGCACGTTCTGGCATTGCTCGGCAACCGGGTTCCACGCTGTGCCGTCCGGACATTGGCAACTGAAGTTCTTGCGTTCGCGTCCGCCGGTGCAGGATCCTGGTGACAGGCGGGGACCACATACGCCACCCCAATTCTGTTTGCCTTCAGGACAAACGCACCGACCGTCGCGCACCGTCCCGCCCCGGCATCTTACCGGATCCTTGAATTCACAACGCCCGGAGGCGCGATTGCGGGTCTGACCGGGCAACGGGCAGGCAGGAACCTCGGCCACCGGTTCCTCGTCGAGACACCGTCCGGTCTTTCGGTCCCAGAACTTGTCTCCGGGACAGACACAGGTCTCCCCGTTCCATGGCAGCCCGCGCGGACAGATTGAAATGCAGCGCAGTTGATCCACATCCCAGGTCTGGCCCTGCGGACAGTCATGCCGGACATTGTCGCAAACCGCGGTGGTCCGGTTCCAGAGCGTTCCCGCCGGACATCGGCACAGGCCAAATTGCCTTTCGCGCCCGCCGGTGCAGTCGTCGCTGAGCGAACCGGGTAAATTGCCGCAGACACCGCCCAGGTTCTGTTCGCCATCAGGGCACACGCAGGCGCCGTTGCGAACCGTTCCGCCGGCGCATTCGATACGCTCGCACGCGTCCGTGCTTTCATTGTAGTACAGCCCCGGAATGGAACACTTGCCGGGCGTGGGAAAGTTGAAACCGTCTTCCGGGTTTTCAACCTGGATCGTGACGCATCCCCTGCCGCGCACGATCTTGCCACCGACCGGCTGTCTGGAGCCAAGCAGTGCGGCAAACGTCGCATCGTCGAAACGTCCCGTGACGGTCAGCCCGTGCTGGCGCTGAAAGGCCCGCACGGCCCGCCGCGTGCTCGGGCCCGCCTGTCCGTCGGCAGTGCCCGGGCGGAACCCCTGGGCCGTAAGAGCCCGCTGTCCGGCGGCTACTGAGTAATCGGTCCCCTGGGAGTAATCGGCGACAATGGCCGAGCAACTCCTGGCCTGCCGGGCCTTCTTGTTGCGAACCCGGTACTCGAGGGTGACGGTGACCCGGCCACGCGGCGGCAGAGATACATTGGCGTTGACGCAGCGGTACTTTGCGCCGGCCCGACTGCAGGTCCACGGCGGTGCCGGACGATAGGCGGTCAAAGGTCCAAGGCCGGGCGTTGTGGCGTCGGTAAAGGCGATGGGGCCACGATAAAAGCTTCTGCCGTGATTGCGGATCACCACGTTGACCCGGCACAAATTCCCGAATTCGCAAACCGGATCCACGGCGGTTTTGGTAATGCGCAGATCCGGTGCGGCCTTTGCCTGCGGGGCGGTTCCCAAAAAAGTGACCCAGATGGCGGCAAGTGCCGCAATCCCGAAGGGCAAGGCTCTGAAACTGGAAGACAACATCCTGACCATCGAAGAATCGACCTTTCTTCTGTGCAACGCCTACCCGCCGGCAGGTACGACTCCCGCCGGGCAGGGCCTGCGGCAATGAGAATAGACGTTCGAAATTTTTGACGCATGACGCATTTGCGTCATATGCCGTGGGAAAATGATGACTCCCGATTGATCGGCAACAGAGCGGGTCGAGGGTCCGAAGGGCCATGAAAAATCTTCATTTGCATCATGCCGGGCTCGGTGATTGGATGCGTTCTGCCACGTTGATCGTGGACTGAAGGTTGAGGGGTGCGCGCGTTTTCCCGGACGCGGAAACGCGGTGAAAACAGCTTGAATTTTCAAACTTCAATCCTGCCACCCGGAGGACATCGCAATGTCCGTGAGCGAACGCACAGGCCAGGCAACCGACGTTCAGGACAATGCCTCTGAGGCCATGTCCAGGGAATGGAACTGGCATCCTGAACTGCCGGTCCGGAATTCACCGTTGTTTTCGTGGCCACCCAATCCGACGAAGATCTTCAACTGGTATGCGACGACCTGGCTGAAAGTGTCGGAACGTTCCCTGTTCGCCCTGCTGGCGGTTGCCGTCTGGCTCTATCTGCAACCGGCTCTGGAAAGATGCCGGGATTTCGAGTTCGGCTGGATCGCCCAGATGTATGTCCGCAACCTGGCCATCATGATCATCGGCGCCGGCGCCTTGCATCTCTATTTCTGCACCTTCGCAAAACAGGACAAGAAACTGAAATACGACCGCCGGGACCAGGCCAGGAACGCCCGCAGCTTCAGTTGGAACAACCAGGTCGTCGACAACATGTTCTGGAGCCTTGCCAGCGGCGTCACCGTGTGGACCGCCTATGAAGTGCTGCTCATGTGGGGCTATGCCAACGAACTGGTGCCCTATGTAAATTTTGGCGAAAATCCGGTCTGGTTCCTGTTGTGGTTCGTGGTCCTTCCGATCTGGGCGTCATTTCATTTCTACTGGGTTCACCGTTTGCTTCACTGGCCGCCGCTCTACCGGCTCGCTCACTCCCTGCACCACCGTAACGTCAATGTCGGCCCGTGGTCGGGGCTTTCCATGCACCCGATAGAGCATGTGCTTTACCTGAGTTCGGTGCTGATCCATTGGGTAGTGGCCTCGCATCCGATACACGTGTTCTTCCATTTCTACTGGAACACTCTTGGGGCAGCGACCACGCATACCGGTTACGAGGGCCTCCTGATCAAGGACCGGAACCGTTTCCAGTTGGGAGCGTTTTTCCACCAGCTGCATCACCGCTATTTCGAATGCAACTACGGCAACGCCGATTTCCCCTGGGACAAATGGTTCGGCTCGTTCCACAACGGATCGCCGGAGGCCACTGAAAAGGTGCGCGAGCGCCGCCGACGCATGCATGGAACCGGCCGATAGAGGAAAAGTCTCCGGCCGGCGGGATTCAGACAAGGAGGATCCGAAATGCCTACAGTGACCAGCCGGTTGACCGGCCAGGACTATGACGCCGACGAGTGGCGGCTGCGCGTCGATCTCGCCGCAGCGATTCGCCTGGCGGTTCATTTCGACTGGCACGAGTCGGTCGCTAATCATTTCAGCGCCGCCGTCAGCGCCGACGGCAAGCCGTTCCTGCTCAATCCGAAATGGCGGCACTTTTCAACGGTCAGAGCAAGCGATCTTCTGCTGCTGAACGCTGACGACCCCGATGTGATGACCCGCGAGAACGCGCCCGATCCGTCAGCCTGGTGCATTCATGGCGCCATCCACGCGGCGGTTCCCCACGCCCGGGTCCTGCTGCATTGTCACCCGCCTTATGCCACGACGCTTTGCGGCCTGAAGGATCCCACCATGAAGCCGATCGACCAGAACACCGCACGGTTCTACAACCGCATGGCGATCGACCTGAATTTCGGCGGGATTGCCGACGACAAGCAGGAAGGCGACCGGCTGGCACGCGCCTTCGGCAACCATTCGATCATGATGATGGGCAATCACGGCGTTGCCGTCACCGGTGAGACCGTCGCCGACGCGTTCGAGTCACTCTATTATCTCGAGCGCGCCGCCAAGACCATGGTGCTCGCCTATTCGACCGGCCAGCCGCTCAACATCATGGATCACGAACTGGCGGAGAAGACGGCGGTCGGCTGGCAAAGCTATCCGGGCATCGGCGTCGCCCATTTCGAACACTTGAAGGAAATGCTCGACCGGACGGATGCGTCCTATCGGGAGTGACCGGGTGTTTCGATTGTTGCGTTTGGGCGATCAGACATCCAGCCAGATCGTCACCGGCCCGTCATTGGTGAGCGACACAGCCATGTCCGCTCCGAACGCACCCTTGGCCACCGCGACGCCGTGGTCCGTGACCAATTCGCAGAAACGCTCATATAGCGCGTTACCCTCGTCTGGAGGCGCCGCCGATGAAAAACCCGGTCTGTTGCCGCGGGAAGTATCCGCGGCAAGGGTGAACTGGCTGACGATCAAGGCCTCGCCGCCGACATCGGTCAGAGACCGGTTCATCCGGTCCTGCTCGTCGCGGAAGATCCTCAGGCTAACGACCTTTTTCGCCAGCCGTTCGGCGCAGGCGTCGTCGTCGCCCGCCATGGCACAGACCAGCACCAGCATGCCGTGGCCGATCCGGCCGATAACCTGTCCGTCCACCGCAACGGAAGCTTCGGAAACCCTTTGAATCAGGCAGCGCATGTTTGAGTCCCTCTTCCATTTTGCGCTCAGTTTAGGGAGAATGTGGGGACGGCGCAAACGCCGGCACACGGTATTGTTACGTGTTCAAATGGCTATTGTGCCACTGACCCTACGGCAATTCTTGCCACCGCCTCGAAAACCGGATATGAGGTTTCTTGTCCTCTTCGGAATTGAGATCCGGAGATCAAGCACCGGGAGAGCCCGTTCGTCAGCGAACGGCACCGAAGGAGCAATCGCCCCGAAAACTCTCAGGTACAGGGACTGGGCTTGATGCGGGACAATCTGGAAAGATCGGATTGTGAAAACAGTTCGTCACCGAAGGAGTAAGGGCCGCGAACGGTCTGCATCTCTCAGGTCCACCGACAGATGGGGTCGCAGGATTGCCTGCGGGGTCTCTGTCGCGGAAAATTCCAGCAGCACGATATCCCCCCAAGCCTCCTCCTGCGATCTTCAATCGACCTGCGCCTATCAGCAAGCCGGGTCCAGTCGTGAGGGAGGAAACATGGATTTGGGCAAATGCATTGAAATCCGGCCGAACCGTAGCACTCGGGCTGTGCCGGCCCTGGCGTTGATCCGCCCTGGTGCTGCGTTCCCGAGCCAACCGTCAATCAGCACGCCGACAGTGCTGTCCCGCCACCATGTTGTTCCCAACCATTGAAAGCGAGTTGCCTGATGACCGAATCCTCGAACCAACGCACGCCGCTTTATGACCTTCATGTGGAGCTTGGTGGCAAGATTGTCGATTTTGCCGGCTGGGATATGCCGGTCCAGTACCCGATGGGTGTCATGGCAGAGCACACCCAGTGCCGCGAGCGCGCCGCCCTGTTCGACGTCTCTCATATGGGCCAGGTCGAACTGCGCGGCGAGGGGGCCGCGGAGAAACTGGAAAAACTGGTGCCCTCAAGCATGACGGCGCTGAAGGAGGGCAAGGCGCGCTACACGTTTTTCACAAACCCGCAGGGCGGCATCATGGACGACCTGATCGTATCGAATGCCGGCGATCATCTGTTTGTCGTGGTCAACGCCTCCATGCGCGGCCAGGATATTCCGCACATGCGCGACAATCTTGACGGCATCGAGGTCATTGAACTGACGGATCGGGCTCTGGTCGCGGTGCAGGGGCCGAGGGCCGAAGACGTTGTCGGCGAACTGTGTCCAGCTGTGCGCGATATGACATTTATGGAAACCATCGTCGTCGGCATCATGGGTGCCGAATGCCGTGTTTCAAGGCTCGGGTACACCGGCGAGGACGGCTATGAGATTTCGATTCCCGAAGACCGTGCAGTGGAAATCTCGCGCGCGTTTCTTGCCCATGAAAGCTGCGAGCCTGCGGGACTCGGCGCCCGGGATTCATTGCGGCTGGAAGCCGGCCTCTGTCTTTACGGCAACGACATCGACAACACCACCTCGCCGGTTGAGGCGTCGCTGTTATGGGCCATCCAGAAGCGCCGGCGCGAGGAAGGCGGCTTCCCCGGCGCCGACCGCATCCTCGGCGAGATTGCAAACGGTGCCGACCGGAAACTGGTGGGCATCAGGCCAGAGGGCCGTGCCCCCGCCCGCCAGGGCGTCGAGGTGCAATGCCTCGAAGGCAACGCCATCGGGTCGATTACGTCAGGCGGGTTCGGCCCGACGGTCGGCGGACCGGTGGCGATGGGATACGTCTCCCGGAGCCATGGCGATCCCGGGGAAAAAGTGAACTTGATCATCCGCGGTAAACCGCATCTGGCAGAAATTGTTGAACTGCCATTCGTTAAACAGAACTACAAACGCTAGAAAAGGGGAAACCAACATGACCACGTATTATTCCGACGACCACGAATGGATCACCGTAGACGGCGATGTCGCCACATTCGGCATCACCGCACACGCCGCTGAGCAAATGGGCGACGTTGTGTTCGTCGAACAAAAGGATGCCGGCGACACGTTTGAAAAGGGCGACGAGATTGGTGTGGTCGAGTCCGTTAAGGCGGCCTCCGAAATCTATGCTCCGGTGGACGGGGAGATCCTTGAGGTGAACGCCGCTCTGGCCGATGCGCCAGGCCAATTGAACGAAAGCCCGGAAGCCGACGCCTGGATCTACAAGCTCAAGGTTTCCAACGCCGATCAACTGGCGGATTTGATGGATCTGGACGGCTATAAAGCACTCATTGCCTGAGGGGAGTTATCATGCCATTCAAACCCACGGACTATTTCGCCTATGATTTCGCCAATCGGCGCCACATCGGTCCTTCACCGTCCGAGATCGAGGAAATGCTGACGGTGGTCGGCTATGAGACTCTCGACGATTTGATCGACGCGACCGTTCCCGCGGCAATCCGGCAAAAGGAGCCCCTGGACTGGGGACCGGCAATGACCGAGCGCGACGCGCTTTTTCATATGAAAGAGATCGCCCGCAAGAACAAGGTCCTGACGTCCCTGATCGGCCAGGGCTATCACGGCACCACGACACCCGCCCCGATCTTGCGCAACATCCTGGAAAACCCCGCGTGGTACACCGCCTATACACCCTACCAGCCGGAGATTTCCCAGGGCCGCCTCGAAGCCCTGCTCAACTTCCAGACCATGGTCAGCGACCTGACCGGGCTGGATATTGCCAACGCTTCCCTGCTCGACGAGTCGACCGCGGCGGCCGAAGCCATGACAATGGCGAAACGGGCATCAAAGTCGAAAGCCAATGCCTTCTTCGTCGATCAGTTCTGCCATCCCCAGAACATCGCCGTCATCCAGACCCGGGCTGCACCGTTGGGCATCGAGATTATAGTCGGTCAGCCCGACGACGTGGAACCCGACAAGGTGTTTGGTGCGATTTTCCAGTATCCGGGCACCAATGGCTTTGTCCGCGACTTCACGGACACGATTTCGAAACTCCACGAACACAAGGCCCTCGCCGTCATTGCCGCCGACCCCCTGGCGCTCGCCCTGTTGAAACCGCCGGGAGAAATGGGCGCGGATATCGCGGTCGGCTCCACCCAGCGGTTTGGCGTGCCCATGGGCTACGGTGGCCCGCACGCGGCTTACATGGCAACCAGGGATGAATACAAACGCGGCATGCCCGGCCGCATCATCGGCGTGTCGATCGACAGCCGCGGCAACAAGGCCTATCGCCTGGCACTGCAGACCCGCGAGCAGCATATCCGACGGGAAAAAGCGAACTCCAACGTCTGCACGGCCCAGGCCCTGCTGGCGGTCATCGCATCGATGTATGCGGTCTATCACGGGGCCGAGGGCATAACCGCGATTGCCGAGTCGGTTCATCGCAAGACGTCACGACTGGCCAAAGGTCTCGAGGAAGGCGGCTTTGACGTCTCCCCCGCGGTGTTCTTCGACACGATCACGGTCGAGGTCGGGTCCCTGCAGAACACCGTCATGAAGGCGGCCGTGGCCAACGGCATCAATCTGCGCCGGGTCGGCGAAAACCGGGTCGGCATCAGTCTTGACGAACAGACACGTCCCGAGACCATCGAGGCCGTCTGGCAAGCGTTCGGCATTGACAAGGAAGACGACAGCCAGGCAAACCGCGAGTACCGCCTGCCGGACGCCATGCTGCGTGACAGCGAAATTCTGACTCATCCGATTTTCCACCTCAACCGGTCCGAGGCGGAAATCACCCGTTATATGCGCCGCCTTGCAGACCGCGACCTGGCGCTTGATCGCGCGATGATTCCACTGGGATCGTGCACCATGAAACTGAATGCGACGGTTGAGATGATCCCGGTCACCTGGCCCGAGTTCGGCAACCTGCATCCATTCGCGCCGGCAGACCAGGCCGAGGGTTACACCGAAATGATCGAGGATCTGAACGACAAGCTGTGCCAGATCACAGGCTATGACGCGATTTCCCAGCAACCGAATTCCGGCGCGCAGGGAGAATATGCCGGGTTGCTGACCATCCACGGTTACCACGCCGCAAACGGCCAGTCCGGCCGCAACATCTGCCTTATTCCCACGTCCGCACACGGCACCAACCCGGCCTCGGCCCAGATGGTCGGCTGGAAGGTGGTCCCGGTCAAGGCGGACGAGAAAGGCAATATCGACCTGGATGATTTTCGCGAGAAAGCCGAGAAGTACAGCGACACGCTCGCGGCCTGCATGATCACCTATCCATCAACCCATGGCGTGTTCGAGGAAACCGTAACAGAGGTCTGCGACATCACCCACGAACACGGCGGTCAGGTTTACATCGACGGCGCGAACATGAACGCCATGGTCGGGCTGGCCCAACCGGGCCAGATTGGAGGCGATGTCAGTCACTTGAACCTGCACAAGACCTTCTGCATTCCCCACGGTGGCGGCGGTCCCGGCATGGGCCCGATCGGCGTCAAGTCACACCTGATCGACTATCTGCCCGGTCACCCGGAACACAACTCGGCGGTGGGCCCGGTGTCGGCTGCACCATTCGGGTCGCCGTCCATCCTGCCGGTCAGTTGGGCCTATGTGCTGCTGATGGGGGGCGAAGGCCTGACCCAGGCAACCAAGATTGCGATCCTCAACGCCAACTACATCGCTGAACGCCTGAAGGGCGCCTACGGCATATTGTACACCTCGGAAAACGGTCGGGTGGCCCACGAGTGCATCCTTGATACCCGTCCTCTCGACGACAGTGCCGGCGTTTCCGTCGACGATGTTGCGAAACGTCTTATGGACAGCGGTTTCCATGCGCCAACCATGAGCTGGCCGGTCGCCGGAACGCTGATGGTGGAACCGACGGAATCGGAACCCAAGGCCGAGATCGATCGTTTCATCGATGCCATGCTGTCGATTCGCCGGGAAGCCCAGGACATAGAAGAGGGCAAGATCGATGCCGAAAACAATCCGCTGAAAAATGCGCCGCATACGGTCGCGGACCTGGTCGGAGACTGGGACCGTCCCTATACCCGCAAGCAGGCGTGTTACCCGGCCGGGTCATTCGGGGTCGACAAATACTGGGTGCCGGTCAACCGGGTCGACAATGCCTATGGCGACAGAAACCTGGTGTGCACCTGTCCGCCCATGGAGGACTACGCCGAAGCCGCTGAGTAGCCGCGGCCCAGTGGTTTGTCCCTGTGACAGGACGACAAGACGACGCCGGCTGTTGCCATCTGACAGCCGGCGTATTCGTTTGAAAGCCTCCCCGCACCATGACATTCTGATCGGCAGCGCCGGATGAGGCGCGGATTTCCGGTTAACCGGATCGGTGTTGAAATTGGAGTTCGTCTCACCAGCGATACTGCAGTAAGAGTGAGACGGTCATGACCACGCTTGAAACACCCCGAAGCAGCGGCGCCCTGGTGGGTATCGGCTGGATGGTGCTGACCGGATTGCTGTTCGTGGCGGTGACCGGCATCGTCCGGCACCTCGGGTCGGACCTGCCGGCTGTCGAGGCGGCCTTCATCCGCTATGCCTTCGGCCTGATCCTGATCCTGCCTGTTTTAATCAAGTTGCGGTTTCGCTACCCCGGCCACCGGACAATGTCGCTGTTCGGGGTGCGCGGTCTGATCCACGGCTGTGCCGTCATGTTGTGGTTTTATGCCATGGCACGGATTCCGATCGCCGAGGTCACGGCCATCGGTTACACGGCACCTTTGTTCACGACAATCGGAGCGGCTTTGTTTCTGGGCGAGAAACTGCACGTACGCCGGATTCTGGCGATACTGGCGGGGTTTCTCGGCGCCCTCATCATCCTCAGACCGGGTCTTGAAGTGATCAAGCTGGGCGCCCTTGCCCAGTTGACCGCAGCGCCGCTTTTTGCCGTGTCGTTTCTTCTGGCCAAACGACTGACCCGCAACCAGGACCCGGCCTTCATCGTCGCGATGCTCTCGGTCTTCTGCACGATTGTCCTGCTGCCGGGGGCCGTCTGGCAATGGCGGACGCCGACCGGAACCGAGCTTTTCTGGCTCCTGCTCACCGCCATGTTCGCCACCACCGGGCATTACACGCTGACCCGCGCCATAGAGGCCGCGCCGATCACGGTCACCCAGCCGATATCGTTTCTGCAACTGGTCTGGGCGACCATTCTGGGCGTCGTCATGTTCGGTGAAGCGGTCGATCCGGTCGTCATCCTTGGTGGCGGCGTGATCATTGGTGCTGCAACCTACATCTCGCACCGTGAAATGGTCGCCGCGGGCCGCGCGGAACCGAAACTGCCACCGCATTGAACCGTGTCATGTCCGATGAAACACAGCTGAAGGCTGTCGGCGTATCTTGCCGGCAGACACGAAAATTCGATCGTGTTGATTCACCGTGTGGCGGTGATACTTTAGATACGGGTTACCCGTTAGGTTGTGCAAATGGCGATAATTGGCATTGATCTTGGAACAACAAACTCCCTGGTGGGCGTCTACCGGGATTCATCGATCGAACTGGTCCGGAATTCTCTGGGTTCTGTATTGACACCGTCGGTCGTGGCCCTCAGCGACGACGGCGATATTATCGTCGGGCAGACCGCAAAGGAGATGGTGTCAGCGCGCCCCGACCTGGCGGTGTCGTCATTCAAACGCTGGATGGGTTCCGACAAGACCACGGCACTCGGCCGGAATTCCTTTCGTGCCGAAGAACTCTCCGCTTTTGTGTTGCGGTCGCTTATAGGCGACTTCAAGGACAAGTTTAACGAACCGATCGATGAAATCGTGATTTCGTGTCCGGCCTATTTCAACGACCCTCAGCGGAAAGCCACGATCAATGCAGCGAAACTTGCCGGCCTTACGGTGGAGCGGCTTGTCAACGAACCAACCGCCGCCGTGTTGGCCTATGGTCTGGAAATGCGCACCGAGGGCAAGTTCCTGGTGTTCGATCTGGGCGGTGGAACGTTCGACGTATCCATACTCGACAAATATGACGGGCTTTTTGAGGTACGGGCAACCGCTGGCGACAGCCATCTGGGTGGTGATGATTTCACATCGATACTCACCAATCTCCTTCTGACCAGAAACGGTCTCGATGCCGGTGGCCTGGAAGACGGCGAGCGCCGGCGAATCTGGCGTAGCGCCGATGACATGAAAACCGCCCTGACAACCCAACAGTCCGTGAACTACGCATTTACCGCGCAAGGCCGCATCGTCGAAGGTGTTCTGGAACGTGAAGAATTTGAAACCGAGTGCGCCGGACTGCTGCGCCGGCTGCGCGCGCCACTGGAACGAACGATCCGGGACACATCGCTGTCGATCGATGATCTGGACGCGATTGTCCTGGTCGGCGGCGCCACGCGAATGCCCATGGTGCGGTCGCTGGTTGCGCGCCTGTTCGGCAAGCTTCCGTTTGTGAACATCAATCCGGATGAAGTTGTTTGCAAAGGTGCGGCCATCCAGGCGGCTTTGAAAGCCCGGGACCAGTCGATCGAAGATGTTGTGATGACCGACGTTTGCCCGTTTACCCTTGGCATCAGCATATCCAGGGAACGTCAGGACCGGCGGCGCGAGCAAATCATGTCACCGCTCATTGAACGCAATGCAGTTATCCCCATCAGCCGCAACGACACGTTCATGACGGTCGACGATTATCAGACGCGAATAAAGGTGGATGTGTTTCAGGGGGAGAACCTGCGGCCATCCGACAATGTCTTCATTGGCGACCTGACGGTTGAGGTGCCCAGAAAACCTGCCGGCGAGGAATCCGTCGATGTCCGGTTTACCTACGACATCAATGGTGCTCTCGAAGTCATCGTCAGATCAGAGACGACCGGTAAGACCGAGCGTGCTGTATTCAGCAACAACAGCGGTTTGTCCGAAGCCGAATTCGACAAGCGCTTCAAACAGCTTGAGAAGATCAAGCTGGCCCCCCGGGAACAGGAGGAGAACAGGGTTCTGATCATGCGTGCGGAGCGGATTTACACCGAACTCCTGGGCCCTGACCGTCAACTCCTCGCTGATGCCATAAGTCGGTTTTCAAGCATTATCGAAGATCAACACGCCGTAGGATTAGAAAGTGAGCGAGAAAACTTCAGCAGATTTCTGGACGAATTTGAACGGTTCACATTCGATGGCTAGGGCGGTCTATCATGTCTGACCGATGGCCGTGGTCCGTACTCGATCTAGAAGAGGATGCCGATGTCGCGCAGATCCGGAAAGCCTACGCGCGCCGGCTCAGATCGGTGCGCCCTGACGATGATCCCGAGGGTTTTCAGGCGTTGCGTGAAGCCCGGGATGAAGCGTTGGAGTATGCGACATGCAGCGACACATCGCCTGATGGCCGGGACGACACCGAATCCGGGTTTATTGAACACGATGCGCACGGCCTTGAAAACGCGCCATCGATAACCGCATTCCAGTCTCTGGATCCGGGAACGGCCCATCCTAAGGCTTATCGGCCGGTCACGGAAACAATCGCCTCGTCACCGCCGGCGTCGGAGGCGTCAACACAAGAAGTATCGGTGAGCGACAACACCGGTCCGGAAGGCCCGGGACCGGACGACGGCCGGGAACGGTTCATGGAACTTCTGGATGAATCGTCGCCGTCCGGACCGTGGGGCGCGCAGTATCAGCGCTGGTCTGAATTGTTTGACGCCTACGAGAAATTGCGTCTCGATTTTCAGCAGGATTTCCTCGGCGATGTTCTGTGGGTGATTTCCGACGAAATTGAGCGGCGCTGGCATGACGGCACTGTCCCTCAACTCTACGGGCAACTCCGTGATTTCGAGAACCGTTTCGGACTGCTCTATGAGGACACCATTATCTACAACACCGTCGGTATGGACAAAGGCCGCCGTCTCGTGGCGTCGTTGACAGACGCGATGCCCGACGCGTACCGCCCGTCAGGCGCGGCCGAGCCGCCGGAAACCGATGCACCGGTACCGTCCATCAGCCCCGAGGACGCGGTCATTGCATTCCGTCAAAACGAGAAACTGATTCAGTTCCACCAGAAAAGTTTCGACAAGGGGAAGTTCACCACTTATTTCGATGTTCTGGCGTTTCTCTTCCCGTTGCCGTGGGCGTTGTATCACCGGCTGTTCCGGCTCGCGTCGTTCGTTGCAATAGTGCAGATACTGCGCGTTGTGCCCTTTCAGAATTACGTCAAAACCGTTGGTTCGTTGGGGCACATGCTCGCAGTTTTTCAATTGGTGGTTGGCGTCGTCATCGGCTTTCAGGCCCGCAGGATGATTGTGGAGTCTGCTGCAAATCGGATAAAACAGATTGACCGGCAAAGAAACTCGGGCTTGGCCAGAACCGACGCTCTTCGCAATATGTCGGCGCCGGCCGTTGGATTGATGTGGTTCGGTATTGCCGTCGTTGTCCTGGTGTCTGCGGCCAGAGTTTACCTTTGGAGATAGGTTCACATGCAAACCGTGCCAAGATGGAGACCTGCCGGGACAGGCAGCGCGACCGAACCCATCGGGGGGCGACCGATGGCCAGCGCCCAAGGGTGCGTTAATCGCTAAAGGGTGAGCACAGACAAAGAGTGCCGATGACAGGGACAACGGATATCGAACTGTTTTTGCCGCCACAGGTGGCGCGCCGCGATTGCCGGGGCGGTGGATTTGTTCTGTCGTCGAAATCGCCCTTGCAGGGCTACCCGGACAGATTGACTGCGTACCTGGACCGATGGGCCGGTGAAACCCCCGATCGGACGTTTCTGGCTGAACGCGGCAGCGACGGCGGCTGGAGCCGGCACACTTATGCCCGGATCAGAGCACAGGCGAGGTCGGTCGGCCAGGCTCTGCTTGACCGAGGTGTAACGGTTGAGGCTCCGCTGATGATCCTGTCCGACAATTCGGTTGCCAATGCCATCATGCAACTGGGCGCGCTCTATGCGGGCGTTCCTTTCTGCCCGGTGTCGCCGGCGTATTCGCTGATGTCGTCGGACTTTGCAAAACTCAGGCACATCTGCGCCGAACTGACACCGTCGCTGGTGTTTGCCGACGACAGCGAAAGATATGCCGCAGCCTTGTCGGCGCTGGGTGTCGGCGACGACAGACACGTCCATTCCAGATCGCCTCTTCCCGGCAACCGGTCGACACACATCGCTGATCTGGTTGACGTGCCCCCCGGTGAAGACCTGGCGTCCGCCACCGACGCCACGGGACCGGACAGCATTGCCAAGATACTCTACACGTCCGGGTCGACCGGCATGCCCAAGGGTGTGATCAATACCCACCGGATGTTGTGTTCAAACCAGCAGGCCATCGTTCAGATGTGGCCGTTCCTCGAACGCCGCCCGCCGGTGATCGTCGACTGGCTGCCCTGGAACCACACCTTTGGCGGCAATCACGACTTCAACATGATCCTGGCCAATGGAGGTACGCTCTACATCGATGCCGGCAAACCGGTCCCGGGTCTGGTAGAACGCACCCTGGAAAACCTGCGCGATGTCGCGCCGACAATGTATTTCAACGTGCCCCGCGGCTTCGACATGATACTGCCCGATCTCGAGCGCGATGAGCAGTTCAGGGACCACTTTTTCTCCAATCTCGATCTGATCTTCTATGCTGCTGCGGCCCTGCCGCAAAGCACCTGGGGCAGACTGGAGGCGTTGTCCGAAAAGGCGGTTGGACGACGGGTCCCCATGACGTCGGCCTGGGGATCGACCGAAACCGCACCCCTGGCCACCAGCGCCCATTACCCGTTGGAACGGGCCGGCGTGATCGGCGTGCCGGCGCCTGGCGTCGAAATCAAGATGATCCCCAACGGCGGCAAACACGAACTCATGGTCCGCGGCCCCAACGTGACGCCGGGATACTGGCGCCGGCCCGACCTGACGGCTGAAGCCTTCGACGACGACGGGTTTTATCACATCGGCGATGCCGGGCGCCTGGAAGACGAGGCCGACCCGTCGCGCGGCATCATCTTTGACGGCCGTATCGCCGAGGACTTCAAACTTCTCACCGGCACCTGGGTCAACACCGGGGCGCTTCGCATCGCCCTGCTCGCAGCCTGTGCGCCGCTGATACAGGACGCGGTGATCACGGGGCACGACAAGGACGAGGTCGGTGCGCTGGTCTTCCCTGCTCAAGCAGCCTGCGCACAGGCGGCTGGCAAGGACCCGGCGACCCGGATTGAAGATCTGGTCGAAGACCCGTCCCTCACGCAGGCCTTGCTTGAAGGGCTTACCCGGCTGAACGCCCAGGCGGCCGGCACCAGTGGCCGGGTTGCAAGGATTCTGCTTCTGACCGAGCCGCCCGGCATCGATGCCAACGAGATCACGGACAAAGGCTACATCAACCAACGCGCCGTCCTGACCCGCCGGGCAGATCTGGTGGAGGCGCTTCATGACGAGACGCCTGGACCCAAGGTTATCATCGCAGCCGGTTAACCCTGCGTCTATGCTGGCGTCCCGGGCGAACAGTTATGAGGTTCGCTTTGCTGCCTCCATGTGCGGCAGAGCGCCGCATCTGCTCTGAGGGACGTCGGCCATCAGGAATGTTTGATTGGACGAACGGATTTTGTGTATGATACATATTGTTCTATATAAAGAACGATGTATTTTGCACAACCAGCGTGTTTCGCACAATCAGGCCGGATCCTGGCCGGGAGACGAGAGAATGCCTTCAATTCCGAAAGTTCACGTCATTCACGAGAACAGCGCCTGGCTGCCGCCGCTCCGGCAGGCACTGGAAAATTCCGGAACGCCTTATGAAGAATGGCTGCTCGATCAGCACCAGCTTGATTTGCGCGCGACACCGCCGGAAGGCGTCTTTTTCTCCCGCATGAGCGCGTCGAACTACACCCGCGGTCACCTTCATTCCAATAAGAGCACGGACATCGTCCTGCGTTGGCTTGAAGCCCACGGCCGGCGGGTCGTCAACGGCAGCAGTGTGTTGCAGTTGGAGATCAACAAGGCGGCCCAGCAGATACTGCTCGGGTCAGCCGGTATCGCGACGCCTGAGACCGTTGTCGCGGTCGGCCGAAACGAGATACTTGAAGCCGCTGTGTCCCTGGACATAACACCGTTCTTCGTCAAACCCAATCAGGGCGGCAAGGGCCTGGGCGTTCAGTTGTTCGATTCTGTCGAAGAGCTTGAAAACGCCCTCGAAGCCGGCGGTGTGTCGGATGCGATAGACGACGTCTGGCTGGTTCAGGAAAAGATCGATACCAACGACGATTTCATCACCCGGGTCGAATTCGTGGGTGGAAAATTCCACTACGCCGTACGCGTCTACAGCGGCGGAAGCTTTGAACTGTGCCCGGCCGATGCCTGCAATGTCGACTTTGAGGAGTTCTGCCCGGCCGATGCAGCGGAGACGCCAGCCGACGCCGGCCCCAGGTTTGAAATCGACCAGGGATTCGATGATCCTCTGATCGGCCGGCTTGAACAGTTCCTTTCTCAGAACGATATCGAAATTGCCGGTGTGGAGTTCATCAGACAGCCCGATGGCACAGCCGTTGTTTACGACGTCAACACCAATACGAATTACAACGCCGGCGCCGAGGAGCGCGCCGGAATCGAGTTCGGCGGCATGCAGAAGATTGCCGGTTTCCTGACGGATGAACTCTGGCAGGTGAGCGGTCACAGGGAACTTGATCAGGCGGTGTGACTGTTGGAGGCAACCCATGCCGCTGGTGCTTTTCATGTCGGCCGTGAAGCCTGCCTGAAAGCGGGAGAAACTATCGGCGATGCACCGCGACCACCTGGCCATTGTCCAGCCCTGCCAGGAAAACCGCGCCCGAGGTATCCGCAATGACCGCGATATCGTGACTGACACGGTCGGGGAGGTCGATGGTCGCTAGTATCGACACTCGTCCATTCCTCAAGCCCACCAGCTTCAGTCGCCGTCGGCTGTCGTCCGGCACGGCAAGATCGGCACGGCCATCGCCGTCAATGTCAGCCACCGCCGACAGGCCGAGATTTCGCGAGCCGATCGCATGGTTGGAGAACCCGGCTGCCGCCGCAATCCGGCGCAAACGGGCACCGGTGTATGACCAGAACTCCAGAGTGCCGCCAATATGGGGCGTGACCACGATGGCAATCTCGCGGCCACCATTGCCGTCAAAATCGGCGATGCCGGCCACGTTCAGCCAGCGGTTTGCGCGTCCAATCGGGGGTGTTTGGGCCAGGCGTCGAAGTGCACTTCCCTTCAAACCGTATACGGCAAGCGAGCCGCCTCGATCGAGATATGACTTGATCGTGACGACCTCGGCGCGCCCATCACCGTTCAGATCCGCGACCCTCGGCTTGAGGTCCTCGAAGACCGAAGACCGGGGCAACACGATCCGTGACCGGCGCCTGCCGCTGTCGGCCACTTCCAAAGAACCGGCCTCGATCCGGTCTCCCAGAATGCCGTGGTCGTATCGCGTGGTCGGTTGAGCATACCAGGCCCGGCGGATGTCGAGTCCCGCCGCCTCGGCAACCAGGCCGTCCGGCAGTGCATCCTTTGGCGCCCTTGTCCTGGGTGGTTTGACGGTTGCAGAGAGGCAGAAGGTCGCGCCACAGCGTTTGACGCGGTACCAGTTGTCACCCATTCGCACGGCGGCGGCGTCCGGACCGGTCTGTCTGATTTCCTGTACCGGTTCGTCTGTCTTGATTTTCGTTACCTGCCAGCGTTCTGCAGCACCAGGAGTAGACCACACCGTACCGAAGCAGCTCAGAATCGAGAACAAGACCAGAGTGTTACGTGCCATCGGTCAGGGTTTCTCCCCGGTTTGATAGTCACGGCGCTCGAGCAGCCACGATGCCGCGAATCCGAATACGAGGCCCCAGAACGGAGCGCCGATGTTGAACAGGCTGAGATCAGACACCGTTACGAGAAACGTTATCAGCGCGCTCAACGCGAACCGGTCCCGGAATGCCGCAGTAAAGGCGCCTTGCAGCACCTTCAACATGGCCAGGCCGGCAAGAGTTGCGATGAAGGCCGCCGGTGTCGCCAGCATGAATGAGGTGAATATGGGCGAAAACAAGCCGAATACAAGGGCCAGCAGTCCAACGACAACACCACCGGTGTAATGGCCCGTCCTGTCTCCGGAGCTTGCGAGAATGGCATTTGTCGGACCCGTGAGGCAGGTCGACACCGTTCCGAACATAGCGCCGATGATCGATGCCCCGCCGCACGCCACGGTGACGGCGTTTATTGGCGGTTCATGGTCAGCGCTGCGGAGAATGGCAAACCCCTGGCCATTTTGAACGACGAGAACGGTTATCGCCAGTGGCACCACCAGTTCGAACATGGCCTGCCAAGAAAAGGACGGCTGATAGATGTTGGGCGATGCCATGGCAAGCGTGTACTGGGCGTCTGCTGCAAAACCGTCCGTCAGGATCAGAACCGCAATGCCCGCCACAAGGGCGGCAATGAGAGGCGGCAGGAAGCGGCCAAGCCCTGGGATGAGCGTTGCCAGAACGAACGCTGCGGTCATGGCGACCGCAATCAAAAAGCCGCCATGGAAGGCGTGGACCCAGTCGAGACCGAACTGCAGAAAAACACCAGCGACCATGCCCATGACGATCGGCATAGGTATCGCCTGCATGGCCCGGCGCACCAGACCGCTGAAGCCCAGCGCCATCATCAGGAAGCCGGTGGCATAGAACGCGCCGATGACCTGTTCGAAACTGAGATGTTCCAGCGCCGGTCCCACCAGAACCGTCCCGGGTATCGTCCAGAAAAAGGCCAGAGGCTGTTTGTAGATGAGACTGTAAGCGATCGTGACAAGGCCGTTTATGAAGAATGCACCGAAAATCCATGACGACAGATCGCTCTGGGAAAGACCGCCCTTTGTGCCCGCGGCCAGGATGATGGCGACCGGACCGGAGGCTGCAAACACGAAGGCGACAATTGCATTGGCAAGATGTGTGCCGTTGACATCGTCGAAGAATCGGCGTGGCGCTGACGTGGAATGTGATGGTCGTTCAAGCATCATGTGCAGTGGCCCCCGAAGTCGTGTGTTTCACCCCGCCATCACGACGTCGCGGCTGGACCAGCGCCAGACCAAGGAACATGACCGCGACGGATCCCCAGATCCACAGCGAATGCTGTTCTCCGAAGATCACCATGCCCCAGGCGATGCCGGATACCGTGACCACATAACCCATCTGGCTGGCAAACACCGGCCCGGCGTAGGCCACGAGAAAGACAAACAATCCGTAGGCAACCACATTGATGATCGCCATGCCGATGATCGACAGGTTGACCGGGTCGACCGAAAGCGTAATCGGTATAAAAGTATCCGTGAGAGCCATCACCGGCGCCAGGACCAGTGCTGCGGCCGTGAGCATGCCGGTCAGCGCTGAGCCGGCGGTAGTTGCCGCGGGCAACCGGAGCGCGATGATCATGTTTTCCGCCACGTAACACAGGGCCGAGGCAACAGCCACGAGGACCCAGGGAGCAGCGCCTGGATCCGGCAGGCTGGTGTCGGGCGCCACCAGCATGATCACGGCCAGAATGCCGAGGCCGACACCAATAATGCGCATGAAGGCGAGTTTTTCCAGACCGAACAGATAGGCTGCGGCAAAGGTGAGAAGCGGCACACAGGCGATCGTAATCGACAGGACGCCTGCCGGCAGGTTCGGGGCGGCGTAAAAATAGAGGGTGCTGGGGACGACCGTGCCCACCAGTCCGCAAGCCATATAAAAACACAGGTGAAAGCGGTCCAGCGGCAGGCGTTGCCGTCTGAAAAGGTTGTAGACGATCAGGAGGCCTGCACCGATGGCTGCTTGCCAAAATGTCAATCCCAGCGGATGGGCGCCGCCTTCCGCTGCAATCTTGGCAAGGGAAAACGTCAAACCCCAAACGCTGCCCGCGAAAACCAGCAGCGCCCATGCCCAGGCTCGCTTGTAATCGAGGGGCTGGGGGGCACTGTGTTCGCCTTTTTCGGGTGTCGACATTTCCATCTCGTACCAAGGCCGGTCCATTCGACTTTTTTGCTGGAGCGCCTTGGCGCGCGACCTGTCTATCTCTTTTACGCGTGTGTGGAAACAGGGCCGTTACGATGCGCCGCCAACGGCGACCACATGATTGGCAAGGGCGAGCGAAGCGGTGAGGCCCGGCGACTCGATCCCGAACAGGTTGATCAGGCCGCGCGCGCCGTTTTCGGCTTCGTCCCGGATGATGAAATCGGCTGCCGGGTCGCCTGGGCCGGAGAGCTTGGGACGAATGCCTGAATAATCCGGCTGCAAGGCGTCGTCAGGCAAATCCGGCCAGTACCGCCGGATACCCTTGTAGAAAACCTCTGCCCGTTCAGGTGCAACGTCGTAGATCTCCTCCTCGGTCCATTCCACATCAGGTCCGAAACGGGCACGGCCTGTAAGGTCGAGGGTTACATGGACGCCCAGTCCGCCGTCGGCCGGCACCGGGTAGACCAGGTGGCTGAAGGGAGATTTGCCGGTCAAGGAGAAATAATTGCCCCGCGCCATGTGAAGCTGCGGCACGGTTTCGGATCTGTATCCGGTTATGGAGCGTGCCAGATTTTGGGCCTCCAGCCCGGCGGCGTTGATCACGGTGGCCGCGGCCAGCGAGCAAGGCTCCTCGCCGCCGACCTCGAGTGTAATGCCGTTCTTGCTGGCCTCGCCGGATTCGACTTTTGCGCCGTAGACGAAAGTGGCGCCGGCATTCTCCGCATCGCCTGCCAGGTTGAGCATGAAATCGTGACTGTCGATAATGCCGGTTGACGGAGACAGCAGTCCGGCGACGCAATTCACGGCAGGTTCCAGTTCGCTCACCGCAGGCCGGCTGAGGAATGTCAAATCGGTAACGCCGGATTTCTGGGCATTTTCCTGGATCTTTGCCAGTTTCGGTATTTCCAGGGGCGATATTGCCACGATCAGCTTGCCCAGTTGGCGGTGGGCTATTCCGCGTTCGGCGCAATAGTCATAGAGCAGCTTCCTGCCCTCCACACAAAACCGCGCCTTGAGGCTGGCCGGGTCATAATAGATTCCGGCGTGGATGACCTCGGAGTTGCGAGAACTCGTTACCGATCCAAACTGCTGATGCCGCTCAAGGACAATGACCTCGCGCCCTTTCAGGGCAAAAGCGCGAGCGATGGCGAGCCCGACAACGCCCGCTCCCACAACAATGCAGTCGACCCGTTCCATGAATGTTTTGTTCTTGCCCGACCGTTGTTTCGTTCAGGTGCGCCGCCCCGACCTGTGTTTCCGGCGTGACCATATTGTGCAACGCCACAATCTGCAACGTTTACCGCGTCCAATTTTCATAACAATCCAAAACAATGTATTGACACATGAGAGGGTTAGTGGCGAGGTTGCGGCGCATCGAATGCCGCAAGAGCAATCAGTTTTGGGAGTGAGAATCCGATGGATGAGATCGGGTCAATTGTCGTGATTGGAGCCGGCCAGGCCGGTTATTGGGCCACGCGCACGCTGCGCGACAAGGGCTTTGAAGGCCGGGTTGTATTGATTGGCACGGAAGCCTATCCGCCCTACGAGCGCCCGCCCTTGTCGAAGGCGGTTCTGAGCGGTGCGGAAACCATCGAAAGCACCTATTTTGCCACCGAGGAAAAACTGGCAGAGGTGGGCATTGAACTGCTGAAAAATCAGACGGCCTCATCGATTGACCGCGACAATCGCGTCGTTGCGCTGGAGTCCGGGGACACGATTGGCTACGACCGGTTGATGATTGCAACCGGCACCCGTGTCCGAACGCTGGATTTGCCGGGCAGTGACTCGGCGCCGATCTTTTATCTCAGAGACATAGATGAATGTCAGGCGCTACAGCGGGAACTGACGGCAGGCCGCCGTCTAGTGGTCATCGGCGGCGGCTTGATC
Organism: Alphaproteobacteria bacterium; assembly: GCA_021775805.1. Taxonomy (GTDB): domain Bacteria; phylum Pseudomonadota; class Alphaproteobacteria; order Rhizobiales; family JAJFHC01; genus JAJFHC01. Next base: position 30,050 of record JAJFHD010000037.1, read on the forward strand.
GGTCTCGAAATCGCCGCAACGTCCCGTGAGCTGGGATGCGAAGTCACTGTTCTCGAGTATGCTGACCGTTTGATGGCCCGGGTCGTCGGTCCGGAAATCAGCCAGCACTTTGCCAACCTGCATGAAAGCCACGGTGTCGAAATTCGCACCGGCGTCCGGCTCGACCGGTTTGAGACCGGCGAAAACGGATCAAATGTCATTTGCGAGGATGGGTCTACACATGCCGCAGACATCATCGTCGTGGGTATCGGCGCCATCCCCAATTCCGAACTTGCAGAATTGGCAGGTCTGGATGTGAACAACGGTATAAAGGTCGACGAGTACGGGCGTACGTCCGACCCTCGCGTCTTCGCCGCCGGCGACGTCACCAATCACTTCAGTCCCTGGCTCAACCGGACGCTACGGATGGAAACCTGGAAGAATGCGCAAGACCAGGGAGCCGCCGTTGCCCGCGTCATGCTCGGCGATGAAACGCCTTACTCGGAAAACCCCTGGGGCTGGTCGAACCAGTTTGGTGTGAACCTCCAGTTCCTGGGCCTCCCTGACGACTGGGACGGCGCCATTGTCAGGGGTGATCCGGCTGGCGGTTCGTTCAGCGTGTTTTATATGGATGGCACCAAACTCGCCGGCGTCATCGCCGTCAGTGCCGCCAAGGATGTCGCCGTCAGCCGCCGGCTGATGTCCAACGCCATGGACGTAGATCCGGCCCAACTTGCCGATCCGGACGTTTCATTGCGGGATTTGCTGCGATAGGACGAGTGTGCAGAACATCAGCTCCACTAATAGTCTGGTTCAAAACATAGTGGGCCAGCCCAATTTTTGTCGACGGTGGGCGTCCCGATTTGCTAGCGTGTCAGCAGGTATGCCGTATTTGACAGGACTGAAAAGGTCTGACCGGCTGTCCAGTGGGCATTTTATGAATGCCTTTACTCACGAAGAATTTCCAGGGAGGGAAATGAATGCAGACCTATCGTAATCTCAAACGCCTGCTATCGAGCGGCAAGATCGACCGCCGTCAGTTCATGCAGGGTGCGCTTGCAACCGGTGTTACCGTTGCTGCCGCAAATACCTTTGTAACGGAAGTTGGCGCAATGACCCCGAAGAAGGGTGGCGCTTTCCGTATAGGCACAGGACACGGTTCGACCACGGATTCGCTTGACCCGGCGACGACCGAAAACGGCATGATGACTCAGGTCAACTTTGCCCTGCACAACTGCCTGACCGAAGTCGGCAACGATGGCAACATCCGCGCCGAACTTGCGGAAAGCTGGAATGCCTCAGACGATGCCAAGCAATGGACTTTTAACCTGCGCAAAGGGGTCACCTTCCACAACGGCAAGGATGTAACGGCAGAGGACGTCATCGCCTCCTTCAATCATCACCGTGGCAAGGACTCCAAGTCCGCGGCCAAGCCGATCGTTGCGCCGATCAAGGAAATGAAGGCGGACGGCAAGAACACGGTTGTGTTCGAACTGTCGGACGGCAACGCCGACTTCCCGTTCATCGTCAGCGATTATCACCTGACCATCATGCCGGCTGTCGACGGCAAGGCGGACTGGAAGAGTGGCGTCGGTGCCGGCGGTTATACATTGAAGGAATTCAATGCCGGCGTTAAGGCCCGCTTCGAACGCAATCCAAACTACTGGAAAGCCGATCACGCGAACTTCGATACGGTCGAACTTGTGTCGATTGTCGATGTGGCGGCTCGAATCAATGCCCTGCGTTCCGGTGAAGTCGAACTCGCCGACCGCGCGGATCTGAAAACCCTTCATCTGTTGAAGCGCGTGCCCAACATCACGGTCGAGGAAAAGGCGGGCACGTTGCATTACACGTTCCCGATGCGCACCAACATCGCGCCGTTTGACAATGTCGATGTCAGACTCGCCCTGAAATATGCCATGAACCGGGAAGAGATCCTGAAAAAGGTTCTGCTTGGACATGGTGCGTTGGGTAACGATCACCCGATCAGCACAGCAAACCGCTACCACGCGTCGGATCTGGCACAACGCGCCTATGATCCCGACAAGGCGAAGTTCCACCTCAAGAAGGCGGGAATGGAAAGTCTCAAGGTCGACCTCAGCACGGCCGATGCAGCCTTCGCCGGTGCCGTCGATGCCGCGGTTCTTTACAAGGAACACGCGTCCAAGGCCGGTATCGACCTGAACATCGTGCGTGAACCGAACGACGGTTACTGGAGCAACGTCTGGAACAAGAAACCGTTCTGTGCGTGTTACTGGGGCGGTCGTCCGACCGAAGACTGGATGTTTTCCACGGCCTATTCCGACACAGCCGAGTGGAACGACACGGTCTGGAAGAATGCTCGCTTCAACGAGCTTCTGCTTCTCGCCCGCAAGGAACTCGACGACGCCAAGCGCAAGGTCATGTATGCGGAAATGCAGACTCTGATCCATAACGATGGCGGCACGATCGTACCCATGTTCGCCAACTACGTCTGGGCGCGGTCGAACAAGATCGCTCACAACGAGCAGATGGCAGCCAACTGGGATCTCGATGGACACAAGGCCATGGAGCGCTGGTGGTTCGCCTGATCGTAAAGCAAAATACCGGTCCGGCGCTGTTTGCCGGACCGGATGTTTCGACCCTCTCCCGTTCCATGGGAGAGGGTTTCTTTGTCACAAGGGACCGGTAAGGTTCCTGTGGCCCTCTAGTCTGTAAATGCGTAACGCGAGGTTGATGATGACCCGCCAACCCAACATACTTCTCATCCAGACCGACCAGTTGACCGCATCAGTACTCGGCGTCTATGGCGATCCGGTCTGCTATACCCCAAATATCGATCGTCTTGCCGGGGAAGGTATCGTCTTTGAGAACGCCTATTGCAACTTTCCCCTTTGCGCGCCGTCGCGGTTTTCCATGGCCACAGGGATGCTCGCCTCGCGCATCGGCGCCTTCGACAATGGTGCTGAATTACCGGCGTCGATCCCGACCTATGCCCATTACCTGCGCGCGCGCGGCTATCACACCTGCCTGAGCGGCAAGATGCACTTTGTCGGCCCTGACCAGTTGCACGGCTTTGAAGAACGCCTGACATCCGACATCTATCCTGCTGATTTTTCCTGGGGTGCGGACTGGAGCACCGGCGAACAGCGCGACGTGACCGACCTTTCGATGCTGACCAAGTCGGGGGTCTGCGGCCGTAGCGTTCAGATCGACTACGACACGGCGGCAACATTCCATGGCGCCCGCCGCATCTTCGACTACGCCCGCGAGCCCGACCGCCGGCCATTTTTCCTGCACGTGTCCTATACCCATCCCCACGATCCCTACCTGTGCACGAAGGAATATTGGGATCTCTACGAAGACCAGGAGATTCCCGAACCCGCCATCCCGGACATTCCGGAAGCCGAACGCGATCCGCATTCTCTGACGGTCATGGGCCAGTCCGGCCTGCTTGGCGCTTATGTGACAGAGGAGCAGATATCCCGGTCACGGCGCGCCTATTACGGATCGGTCAGTTTCATCGACGACCAGGTGGGCGTGCTCCTGGACGCCCTGGAAGACTCCGGGCAACTGGAAAATACCGTCATACTGTTCACCTCCGATCACGGCGAAATGCTCGGCGAGCGCGGCATGTGGTTGAAGAAGGTGTTTTTTGAACCCTCCCTGAAAATTCCGCTGATCCTTCACGCGCCTTCAAGATTTGCGCACGCCCGTGTCCGTGAGCTGGTCTCCCTCGTCGACCTCCTGCCAACCCTTGTCGACCTGGCGGGTGACGGCGCGTCGTTCGACGTTGCTGATACGCTGGATGGCGTCAGTCTGCTGGGAACTCTGGCATCGCCGTCGGACGATCCGCAACGCCCTCTCTATGCGGAGATCACGGCGGACGGGACCCCGGCGCCGATTTTCATGATTAGGAGAGGTCGGCACAAATTCACGACATCAGACGCATTCGAGCCGCAGCTGTTCGATCTGGAGGCCGATCCCCATGAACTCAAGAATCTGGCGGGTGAACCGGGTCATGACGCTTTGCTGACAGCGTTTGCCGAAGAGGCCGCCGGCAAATGGGATAGCCCCCGGTTGACGGGGGAGATCATTCTGAGCCAGCGCCGCCGACAGATGGTTCACAATGCGCTGAGCCAGGGGCGGCCTGCGGCCTGGGACCACGATCCCGGTGGTCAGGACCGGGCCTGGTTCCGCGGACAGAGCCGCTACAACGACTGGGCGTTCGACTACCTGCCGCCGCAAGACTGAAGGGATGTTGGGACCATGCATGCGATCATAGCCTTATGGTGCCATCCCCGTTCGATGTCGACGGCGATTGAACGGATCATGCGCGCTCGCGGGGACTGCACCTGCTTTCATGAACCCTTTCTCTACGACTACTACGTCAACCGCGCGGTCCGGCCCCTGCCGCATTTCGACGAGGAAAATACCAAGCCGGTACGCTATGAGGACATCAAGCAGTCCATTCTCGAAGCCGCCCGCGACAGCACCGTGTTCATCAAGGACATGAGCTATTATGTGGTGCCAGGCCTGTTTGAGGATCCTGATTTTTCCGATCTCCTGACGAACGTTTTTCTGATCCGCGATCCTGAACGTTCGATCCTGTCCTACTACAAGCTCGACCCCGAAGTGAGCCTGGAGGAGATCGGACTGGAAGCACAATGGCGCCATTATCGCTGGTTGTCTGAGCGAGGCGCAAACCCTTTTGTCATCGAGGCCGAGACCGTTCAGGGTGATCCGCAAAAGGTCATTGCTGATTTCTGGAAACGCCTGGACCTGGACGATGCTCCCCACGCCTTTGAGTGGCGGGAAGACAGTCTTCCCGACGACTGGAAAGACGTGGCAGGCTGGCACGACAGTGTGTCCGGCAGCAAGGGGATCGCCCCGCCGAAACTGCAAAAGGGCGGCATGACGTTTGACGACGCGGTCTCGAAGGCGGCCCATCTAAAGGACTATCTGGCCCACCACCAGGTGTTTTATGAAAAATTGAAAACCGAGGCGGAGCGATTGCCGACAGCTTGAATTTCAGCGGCGTGCAGAATCGTTACACGAGTCCGCCGTTCACATGGATCGTCTGTCCGGTGATGTATCTCGATTGCGGCGACAGCAGGTAAGCGATCGTCGAGGCCACTTCATCGGGCTTTGCGAAACGGCCCAGGGGGATCTTGGCCGCAATCTCGGCGCGCCGGGCGACCGCGACACTGTCACCGGTGCCTTCGTCCTTTTCCACGTAACCCGGCGACACGCAATTGACGGTGATCTTTTCCGGTGCGAGCTCCAGGGCAAGCGATCGCACCATGGTGTCCAGTGCGCCCTTGGACGCCGATGACAAGGGAAAGCTCGGCATGTCGTTGCGGAAGAGATAGGCGGTGAAACTGCCAACCGCAACGATCCTGGGTTCCGGTGTTTTTGTCAGATGGGGGCGGGCGGCCTGGCACAATTCGAAAAAGCTGAACAGGTTCGTACCAAAAGCATAATCCAGATCCGCACGGCTTCCCTCTTCGAGGCTTTTGAGAACCGGGATGCCCGCATTGGCCACCAGGCCGTCGATCCGTCCAAAATCGGTGACTGCCGCTTCTACCACGCTTGCGGCTATATGCTCGTCCGCCAGATCGCCCATGACCACACGAGCTGAACCGCCTTTTTCGCGTACCTGCTCCGCAACCGCGTCGGCGCCTGTCCGGTTGTGCCTGGCATGCACGACGATGCCGGTACCCGGACCCGCCAGGTGCCGACTCAGTGCCGCGCCGATGCCGCTGGAAGACCCGGTAATGACATAGGCATTTTGGATGGCGTTCTGATCTGGGTTGTTTTCTGTCATTGCGTTTCACCGGAGAAATGTTGCCGTTGTTTTCGGAGTCCTGAATTCAGCCGACCTGGCCGTCGAGCCAGGCTCCTATGTCGCCCAGCCGTCTGCCGCCAGCCAGATATTCGTCGATAATCGTGATCATGTGATCGCGTCCGAATGAACCACTGTGGCCGCCATGGACAACCGATACCGGCAGCTCCTTCAATCTCAGGAGGGACTGCCGGTAAATCTCCGGGTCGGAGTGATAGACCGTGTCGAACAACGCACCGTCATAGATCACGTCCCCGCTGAACAGAATCCGTGTGTCTTTCTCGTAGAGTGCGATCGATCCGGGAGAGTGACCCGGCAGGTGGAACACCTGGAAAACACGGTCTCCAAGGTCGATGACATCGCCCTCGTCGAGATAACCCGTCAGTGGTGCGGGTTTCACCTCGTAATCCTGGAATGTAAAGCCGGCATAGGGTGCCGCGGTGAAGGTCTCGGCCCTGATCCAGCCCGCCGAGGCCGTGTTCGCCACCGTTGGATTGGCCATGATGTGGGCTTCGGCTTCGTGACCCAGCCGGCACTCGAATTCATGGGATCCGCCGATGTGGTCGAAGTGACAGTGGGAGGCAATCGCGGTGAGTGGCCGTTCGGTGATCTGTGGGACTTCAGTCTTCAGCGGCCGCACGCCCATGCCGGCATCGACCAGGAAGTCCCGGTCCCGGCCGCGCACATGCCAGATGTTGCATCTCAGCCAGCCGCCCACGTGGAGTTCCCGGATCAGGGTAATCCCGTCGCCCATCGGAATCGTCTCATACCAGTCTTTCGCAACCGGAACCGGCATTGTCATTCCCCTCGCTTCCTGTCGCGTTCAAGGCAAGCGCCTGTTTTCAGGTGCGCATCGTCACGCATCGTCTAGCGGCCCAACAACGGAGTTCACGTGATCGCGGATGATTTCGCGTGCCCGTTCACCATTGATGCCGCTTGCCGACAAGGTACCCTTTAGCCACAAACCGTCAATCAATGCCATCAGAGTATCGACCACCATGGCCACGCGCGCCTCGGGCACAAGTGGCCGTACGGCGGATGTCAGGTTGCTGCGCAGACGCTTCTCGTAGATCGTCTGAAAACGTTGAATTCCGGGCAGTTCGTGCAGGTTGCCCCACAGAGCGAACCAGGCGTTGACGAGTTGTGGCGAGAACTGTTCTTCGTCGAATTGGGCATCGGTGATCGCGTGCAGCCGGTCCCGGGGATCGGTCGCCGAAGCCAGGCGTCTTGCCGTGGCGCCCGACAACCGCTTGTTGAGTTCACGCAGCGTGGCAACCAGAAGGCCGTGTTTGTCTTCAAAGTAGTGGGTTACCAGGCCAGGCGACAGATGCGCCCGGCGGCCGACCCGGTTGATCGTCGTGCGGTGATAACCCTCCGCATGAAGACATTCGATCGTGGCATCAATCAGTTGTTTTCTGCGGATTGGCGCCATCCCGACTTTTGGCATTTTATGAACTCAACCTCTTGTTGTCGTCCCGTAATGTCATATGATGTCCCGCCAAAAGAAGCTTGAAGTTTTTTTTAATATGATCGTACAATAAAAATAAGGTCAAGCATTGACCGGCAGTTTCAGATTTGAATTTGTAACAGGGAGGAAATCAATGTCTTCAACAGTGGTGAAATCACTTAGATACGTGGCGTCGGTGTGTGCCGTTGCCGGTGTGCTTGCCGGCGGTGCTGCGCAAGCGGCGGCTCCGGAATCGGGAGATCCGATCAAGATCGCCATCAATGAATGGACGGGCCAGCATATCTCCGCGCACATCGCCGGATCGGTCCTCAAGAAAATGGGCTACAACGTCGAATACGTCACCGCCGGTGCGGTGCCGCAGTTTGCCGCCATTTCCCAGGGCAACCTGCATCTTCAGCCGGAAGTCTGGAGCAACAACGTCGGCGAGGTCTATCCCAAGGCTGTGAAGAGCGGCGACATCGTGAAAGTGGGTTCTTTGGGCCTGAAGCCCCGCGAAGGCTGGATCTTTCCGCCTTACATGGCTGAGAAATGCCCCGGGCTTCCGGCAGCCGACGCGCTGATCAAGTGCGCCCAGGCATTCGGCAGCGCGGAGACCTTTCCCAAGGGCCGCCTTGTCACCTATCCCGCAGACTGGGGTACCCGGTCGAAGGATCTCGTGAAGAATGCCGGCCTTCCCCTGGCGGCGATTGCCGGCGGTTCCGAAGGTGCGATGATTGCAGAATTGAAAAGTGCGTATGCGGCCAAGGAACCCATCCTGATGATGTTCTGGGCACCGCACTGGATTCACGCTGAGCACAAGTTCGACTGGATTGAATTGCCGGCAGCCCACGCCGATTGTGGCACGGATTCCAGTCACGGCTTCAAGAAAGACGCCGTGAACGACTGCGGATTCGAGCAGGCCGATATCGGCAAGATCGTCTGGAAGGGCTTCAAGGGCAAATGGCCGGCAGCCTACAAGCTGGTTGAAAAGATGAGCATCGACAACGCAACCCAGAATGGCCTGATGCTCGAAGTCGACAACAAGGGCCGCAAGCTCGAGGAAGTCATTGCCGAGTGGATGACCAAGAACGAGTCGACCTGGAAACAGTGGACTGCGGCAGCGGGTAGCTGATAGGTCGACCTGACCGAACAAGCAACAACGACAACGGGACCGTCCACAGGCAGTGGCGGTCCCGCTGTCATTTCTGGGCAAACGCGCTTAACATGAGCGCGGTCCGGATCGGCGGATGAGGGTTCTGCCGTACTATCAGTAGCGGGGAGAATATGGCGGGAAAAGACACGTCATCGGCAGCAGTTTCCGAAGAGATCAAACTGTCCTGCCGTCATATCTGGAAGGTCTATGGCGCCGAGCCAAACCAGTTCTTCGACAACCGGCGCGGTGATGTGGGCGATGCGGCGGCGCACGCGGACAAGATACGATCCGCCGGCCACATCGTAGCCGCAAGCGATGTCAGTTTCGATGTAAGGGTCGGTGAGATCTTTGTCATCATGGGACTTTCCGGATCCGGCAAGTCGACGGTTGTGCGCTGCCTGTCGCGCCTGGTGGAGGCAACCGCTGGCGAGATTCTCCTCGACGGACAGGATCTGCTGAGTGTCTCGGAAAAGGAACTTATCGAATTCCGCCGCCACAAGATGGGCATGGTATTCCAGAATTTTGGTCTCCTGCCGCATCTCAATGTCATCGACAACATCTCGTTCCCGCTCAAACTCCAGGGCGTGGACCTGGCCGAACGGCGCAAGGCTGCCGAACGCGTCATCGAACTCGTCGGCCTTCAGGGCCGTGAAACCAGCTATCCCCATCAGCTCTCCGGTGGCCAGCAGCAACGTGTCGGGATCGCCCGGTCCCTGGCCGTCGAACCGGAGCTCTGGTTTCTCGACGAACCGTTCTCGGCACTCGACCCACTGATCCGGCGCCAGATGCAGGATGAATTCCTGCGTATCCAGCAGGTTCTGCGCAAATCGATCGTCTTCATCACCCATGACTTTCTTGAAGCCCTGCGCATTGCCGACCGCATGGCGATCATGCGCGATGGCGCGATCGTCCAGATGGGCACCCCAGCGGAACTCATCGTCAATCCTGCCGACGACTACGTGGCGGAATTCACCAGTGACGTGCCGCTGATCCGGGTTCTGACTGCGGGCGAAGTGGCCATGGACGCAAACGGCAAGTCAGACGGCCTTCCGCGCGTGGCGGCCGGCATGACCGTCGAAAAACTGCTGCCGCAACTGGCTGCCCACGAAAACGGGGTCGCGGTTGAGAGCGCCGACGGTTCGATTGTAGGCGTTGCCAGTTCCCAGTCCGTCGTTGCCGAACTTGCCCGTGAGGCCGAACGCCGTCTGGCGCACGAGGGCGCATGAGATGAATGCCATTGCGGACCGCTCTATCATTCACTGGCTGATTGTCCTGGCCATCACCCTTGTCTGCCTTGCCGTCCAGGGTAATCAGGAATGGCTCGCCACCTATCCCGAAGGTTGGGTGCTGCCGGTCAAAGAAGCCCTGAACGTCGGTATGACCTGGTTTGTAAACACCTTCGGATGGTTCTTCCGAGGCGTCTCGGCCATTCTCGACTGGCCGATAACGGGGGCACGCAACGTGCTGCAGTGGCTGCCGTGGTCGGTGACGCTCGCTTTATGCACGATCGTCGCCTATGCGGCTTCAGGCTGGAAGCTGGCAGTCTTCACCGCAATCAGCCTGTTTTACATGGTCATCGTCGGCTACTGGGCCGAAAGCATGAACTCGGTGGCCCTTGTGGCAATCTCCGTGCCGCTCGCCATTCTGGTCGGATTTTTCTTTGGAGTCTGGGGCTTCTTCTCCAGCCGTGCCGAACGCATCATCATGCCGACGCTCGACGTTCTGCAAACCGTGCCGGCATTTGCCTATCTGCTCCCGATTCTGCTCCTGTTCGGGTTTGGCCCCGTGGTCGGCTTGATCGCCAGTGTTCTGTTCTCCTTTCCGCCCATGGTCCGCAACACCATTCTGGGTTTACGGCGCGTGCCGTCGGAAATCATAGAATCGGGCATCATGTCGGGGGCCACAAAGTCCCAGTTGTTCTGGCAGATACAGATACCAACCGCCCAGCGTCAGATCCTGCTCGGTGTCAATCAGGCGACCATGGCGTCGCTCAGCATGATCATCATTGCCTCGATTATCGGCGGCACAAACGACATCGGCTGGGAAGTCCTCAGCACCATGCGCAAAGCGCGCTTTGGCGAAAGCCTTCTGGCCGGCATCGTGATTGCCCTGATCGCCATGGTGCTCGACCGCATCACCGCCGGCCTTGCTTCCAAAGAGACCGCGGAGATGTCTGCCGACACACCTTTCGCGGAACGATACAGGTACTGGATTCTGGCCGCTGGTGTGACGGTGGTTTTGCTCGTTGCCGTTCAGGTTGTGCCGATTCTCAAGGCATGGCCCGAAGCCTGGGAGGTTTACCCCGCCCAGCCCATGAACGATGCCATCAACTACATCATCGTGAACTACAAGAACGCCATTACAACCATCAAGACCTTGAGTTTCTTCTATGTCATGCTGCCCACAAAGGTTGGCTTCCAGGGCACCATCAGTCCCTATTCGTGGGGGTTCGAACTTACGAACGAGCTTGTGATCGCCTACGCAGTCCTGATAGCGGGCCTTGTGGCCGCGGCCTGGTACCGCTGGAGCGTCCGCGCCGCCGTGATGATCGCATTTGCCGGTGTCATCTTTTATTTCGGGTTGACCAAGATCCCGTGGCCGGCCCTGCTCGCCATGTTTACGCTGATGGCCTCGCAGATCGGTGGAAGAAATCTTGCCATCGGGACACTGCTTGGTCTTGGTTTCCTGGTCGTGACCGGCGTCTGGCCGCAGGCCATGTTGTCTGTCTATCTATGTGGCATTGCGGTTGCCATAGCCTTCTGCATTGGCACGACCATCGGGATCTGGGCGGCTCACAGTAGCCGGGTTTCCGCCTTCATCCGTCCGATCAACGATACTCTGCAGACCATGCCGTTGTTCGTGATCCTGATCCCGATTGTCATGCTGTTCAAGATCGGCGAATTCACGGCCCTGATCGCCATCGTCGCCTACTCCTTCGTTCCCGCCATCCGGTATTCCGAACACGGGCTTCGCAATCTGCCCGCTCATGTGATCGAAGCGGCAGAGGCCATGGGCTGCACCAAGTGGCAACTGCTCCTGCAGGTCAAGCTACCGCTGGCACTGCCGGTCATCATGCTGGGTCTCAACCAGACCATCATGTACGGCATCGGGATGCTGGTTATCGCCGCTGTCGTCGGCACCAACGGCCTCGGTCAGCAGGTCTATATCGGGTTAGGCAATGGTGACTTCGGTGTCGGCATGATTGCCGGGCTGGGTATGGCCATCATCGCCATCATTGCCGACCGCCTTACTCAGACCTGGAGCAAGTCCCGCCAAAAGGCCTATGGCCTGGCGTAACCGCTCGGATACGGAACAATCATGGCGGCAGCGCGCCTAGACAAACACGGCACTCTGGTGCCCAGCCTCGTCTTGTTCATCGGTGCCGGAATGTGGGGTTTGTTCTGGCTGCCACTGCGGGCCATCGACAATGCCGGCGTCAACGGGCCCTGGGCGGTCGTTGCCCTCAATGTTGCGTGCATGATCCTGCTTCTGCCATTGGCGGTCATGCGCCGCCGCGATCTTGTTACCCATTGGAGAGCCATCACTCTGATCGGCATGTTCATCGGCGCCTCGCTGGTATGTTATTCGCTCAGCCTGATCTACACCACGATCATACGGGCGACGTTGCTTTATTACCTGACGCCGATCTGGTCGACCCTGATCGCCATGGTAATCCTTGGCGAGACTGTCACTTGGCGGCGCTGGGTGGCTATTGGCGTTGGCTTTGCCGGCCTGTTTATCATGCTCTATTCAGGGGATGGCGTATCGACAAACATCAACTTTGGCGATGTGATCGGTCTGCTGGCAGGAATTTTCTGGGGGTTTGGTGCCACCTATATGCGCCGTCACACGGAAGTAGCCGCCATCGATACGGTGTTGAGCCAGTATCTGTTTGCGGCCATCATCGGGCTTGCTCTGGTATGGCCACTGCTCGAGCCTTCTGCCCGTTATGTTCCCCTGCAGTCCTGGATCGATGCGGCGCCGGTGACATTGGCATTTGCGGCTTTTGTATTTGTACCGTCGGTGATCATCATCTTCTGGGCGGTGAAGCGCATGTCGCCGGGCCGGGCCGGCATTCTCATGATGTCCGAGGTGCTTGTGGCCGGCATCAGCGCAACCCTCTATGCCGGCGAGTTTCTGACGCTCAGGGAAGCCGCGGGCGCCGCCCTGATCGTCGGGGCAGGGGCGATCGAGATCCTGACGCCGACACCGAAGGCGGCCTGACTTCTAGCAACGTTCCGGGATGTCGACAAGTTTGCCCCGGGGAATCTCCGCCTGCTTGTCGTAGAATGGAAGCTCGACGAGTTCGCCCGGTTGCTGAGAACCATCCCGGCAACCGATCGTGACTTGTGTGCCCGGCAGGTGACCCGACGCGTCCATCAGTCCAATCCCGATTCCGTGGCCCAGGTATGGCGAGACGGCTCCCGCCGTCACCTTTCCGGCCGCATTTCCGTTGAGAATGACAGGCGCACCGATCAGGGGTTTACCGGCATCGCACTTCAGGCCCAGCAATCGAGGTGTGCGTGACGCGTTGGCCAGCGCTGACTTGCCGATGAAATCACCCTTGTCTTCGTCGACGAACCGGCCAAGGCCTGCGTCGTATGGTGTTGTCGTGTGGTCGAAGTCGGACCCGGCATTCAGGATGCCGGCTTCGATCCGCCGGATGTTCATGGCATCGAGTCCGAAAATCTCCAGGCCAAATGGTGCCCCTGCAGCGCTCAGGTGAGCCCACAGCGCATCCGGGTCATGGTGCGGTTCGGTGTAGAATTCCCACCCCAGTTCATTGGTGTAGCCGGTTCGTGTGATCAACACCTCCTGGCTCGCAAAACGCACGCGGGCGATGGCAAAGTAGCCAAACGGTTCCGGCATGCCGTCATCGGAGGCGGCTTCCAGAATCTTCAGGGCATTGGGTCCTTGGACCTGGGAGACGAAAACCCGGGGGTCTGAAATTTCAACGTCCATTCCTTTCGCATGGGCTCTGGCCCAGCTATAGAAGTCGCCATCCGCCTGGGCGTACCAGAACAGGTTGTCGGCCAGGCGTAACAGGATACCGTCGACAATCAGTCCGCCGTCCTCGTAACAGGCAAGGCCGTAGCCGCATCGTCCAACCTTGACCCTGGTTATGTCCTTGGTGAACAACCGGTCCAGAAGTCGCTCCGCGTCAGGCCCTTTGAACTGCAGTGGAAACTCGCCGGTGTTCAGCAATGCCGCCTTCTGGCGCAGCAGCCAGTATCCGTCCTCGGTGGTATGATCGTCGAAACAACACGCCATTTCGCGACGGTTGTAGACACAATAGTGCGGGCCCTTGGGCCGTTCAATTTCATGATAGGGATGCCGTGACAACGAATAGTCCCATCCGGCACCGGGCATGGTCGTGACCAGGTCCCTGGTATTTCCATCGCTAGAACTCATGAAATTCCTCCCGCTATCAAGTTAGTTATTCTGCATTTCAATTCCGCAATACTGACCACCAGTTTTGCGAACTTTAACAACGTACAGCGAGCCAACTGCCTTGAGAATTGAATTGATCTGAGTCGATAAGTTAGATTATCTTACTTTTGATATGAGTGATTGGTTACCGTCTCTAAACGCGCTGAGAGCATTTGAAGCCGTTGCCCGGCATCTGAACTATCCTGCTGCCGCAAAGGAATTGAGGGTGACTCCTGCGGCGGTAAAACAACTCGTCAGCAAACTCGAATCATCTCTGGGAACACAACTTCTTGAGCGCAAGGGCCGGGGGCTCGTCCTGACCCGACGTGGTCGGGCAGGGCGGGACGACATGACGGCCGCCATGCACCATATGACCGCATCAGTGCAGAAAATCCGCAACCTGGAAAGAGAGCAGCGCTTAATCGTCTCCGTTGAATCCTCCCTGGCCACAGCCTGGCTTGTGCCGAAGCTGGAGGAATTCCGCGACAGGGAACCGCATGTAACCGTCCTGATCGATTCGTCACAGCAGATTGTCGACCTCCACCGAAGCGCGGTCGACATCGCCATTCGTTATGGTGTCGAGGACAACAAGGATCTGATCGTCAACCGGCTTTTCGACGACCAGATATTCCCCGCCTGCAGCCCGTCCCTGGCACAGGGACCGCCCCGGATCGGCAAGTTGGAAGATCTCAAGAATGTAACGCTGATCCACTGGGACCTGTCCCAGCTGGAATGGGCCCAGGCGACCCGGAAGTGGTTTGGTTGGGAGAGCTGGCTGGCGCAGGTGGGTGCCCACGAACTGATCACCGGCGAAGGGCTTCATTTCAGCGACTATGGCCTGGCGGTCCAGGCGGCCATTGCGGGCCAGGGCATGGTACTGGCAAGCTGGCCGATCCTGCGCGAAGCGGTTGACGCGCAACTGCTGGTCTGTCCATTCCGCGAAAAAGTCACCACCGATATCGGCTACGATATCGTGACGACCGGTCTCGCCAGAAACAGACCCGAAGTGAACGCGTTCATCGACTGGATCCTTGAAGCGGCCGGGCGGGAATGAGCAACCACCCTGTATGGCCCCCCGCGGTTTCAGTTAAGCGGGATCGAGAGCGTGAAATTGCCCGAATAGCTGTTGAGCTTGTCGATCCCCGTATACGAGAAGTTCGCCGCCCCGGTCATGCCGTTGTTGAAGTTGAGATTGAGCCCGGTCGACAGCTGGACACCGTTGGTCGGATCCTTGGCGACAATGCCGTTGCCCACTGCGGCATCGCCGTTTGAGATGTAGTCGATCAGCCCATTGATGGCGAAAGTTGCCTGACCTCTCACGATAGAATCGTGGTCGGGCACGAACACGTAGCCCACCTTCGGTCCAAACAGTATCCGGCCTTGATCCACGGTGCTGCCGGGAACGAACGTGCCCGCAGCATCAGTGTAGCTCCCGCGATCGAAAGTCGAATAGGTGATGCCGATGTTGGGCTCGACCCACCAGGCCGGGCTGACGGGAAAGCGCTTCGACAGACGGCCGCCCAGGCTGATGCTATGTGAATCGAAGTCGCCCTTGATCCCGGCGATCTTAATGTCATTCCAGCCGTGTTCGTAGTTGAGGGCGGCATCGAACAGCAGTCCCTGATAAAGGTCGGCACGGGCGAACAGGCCAAAGCCCAGAAAATCCGAGTCCAGATCGGAGGCCAGCGCCTTGCTCTCCACATCGCCTGTTTTGAAGGTAAGCTGGCCGCCAATCGTAACCACTTCGGTCACCGGGTAGGCGATCCCGGCCGCCAGTGAACCAATGGCGCCATTGCGGTCAGCAGTCTGGTTGTCGTCAAACACGGTAAACCCGCCGCTCACCCAGACATCGAAGTTCTTGAAGTCTATGATGTCGCTGCCCGGAGCACCGGCGGGAGCGACCGTGGTGCTCACCAGTTGGTCCACATCCACGTGGAATTTTGCACCGTTGGTGCCGTCGGGCCTAAGGGAAACCGAGTTGGCCAGGTTCATCTGCCGGTCTGGTCTTGTCATCGAACCGGGAAACGCTCCTGAGGGGTCGATACTCACACTTGGAGAGGAATTTGTGCCACCAAAACTGGTGCCAAACTCAGCGTTGAATTTCGTCCGAAGTTCCGCTTCCCTCGCCTTCGCTTGTTCTATCAAGGGTCGTGCGGTTTCCTCGAGTGACTCAACTTTTGCATTCAGAGCATCTCTGTTTTGGTAGTGGACAGCAGCTTGTTGCTCGAGCTCTTTTGCCCGTTGCTCTGCCTCGCGCTGCACATCGTCACCTTTGATCTTGGCGATTTCCCCGTCTAGATATTTGATATACCCTTCTGCGTCTTTAACGGATTCTGTCGCGCTGCGAATGTCTAGTTCAAGGTTACCTGTGTGGTCGCCGTCCTTCTTGGCGGCCTCCAGGGCTTCCTTAAGTTCGGATAGTTCTTTAGCCTCCCTTTCCAGTTCTTTCACAGCCCTCTGACGGCTCGCTTCGGTAACGTCGACCCTGTTTCGTAGCGTACTGGCTTCATGCCCTTTGCGTGCCCAATCCTTAAGTTCTTTGTTCTCTTCTGCCTCGGCCGCTTCAATCTCGTTTTCCAGTTGTTTGATTCTGTCATTCAATTCCTTCAATTCAGGATCGTTTGCCAGACGGCCTGCCAGTAGTTCCTCAAGAGTCTTCTTTCGGTTTCGGGCGACCTCGTCGATTATGGCAGTTCCGCCATCGTTGACCTGGCCACCCTCGACTCCGGGCGGCGTCTGTCCAACCGACAGAAATCCACCATCAATGGCTTCGAACACGTTGTTCTCCGCGTCCTCGAACAGACCGAACACCGCATCGGCTATGTTGCCGAGTATCTGTCCGTCGACCAGACTGGAGCCGCCTCCTGCCGCTGCCGCCGGCGCACAGGCGAATGTGACACCGATCCTGCCTCCCGCATTCACATTGCCGTTT
>JAJFHD010000038.1 GCA_021775805.1 Alphaproteobacteria bacterium
CGCGGCGTCAACGTCTTTCCGACCCAGATCGAGGAAATTGTCGTGAAGAGCGGCGGGCTCTCGCCACACTACCAGATCGAACTGTACAAGAGCGGCAACCTCGACGCCATGCGGGCGCATGTGGAATTGGACGCCGACGCAACCGGCGCTTCACAAGACGACCAGACTGCCATTGCCCGTGCTTTTGAGAAATCCGTCAAGGACATGATCGGCATCTCAATCGATGTGGTCATACATCAACCCGGCGGTGTGCCACGGTCCGAGGGCAAGGCTCAGCGGGTCGTCGACAGGCGGCTGGGCTGACCGGGACGGACACACTCCATGACGTCAACCGACGTGCAAACACCGCTGGACCGGGAAGTCGGCAGACTTCTTCAAGACCTCGACCTGCGCGCCAATTCGCTCATCATCACGATTTTCGGTGACACGGTCCTGCCCCATGGCGGGGTCCTGTCGCTTGGCACCCTGATCGCCATCTCACGGGAATTCGGCATCGGCG
This sequence comes from Alphaproteobacteria bacterium, assembly GCA_021775805.1. Lineage (GTDB taxonomy): Bacteria > Pseudomonadota > Alphaproteobacteria > Rhizobiales > JAJFHC01 > JAJFHC01. The sequence continues at coordinate 500 of JAJFHD010000038.1, forward strand.
AACGGCTCGTGCGCACCGGCGTCTACAGGTTGTCACAGGACGGCTGGCTCTCGTCAACCGCGCGAGGGCGCAGATCGTTTTATGCCATTACCGACAGTGGCCGCGACAAGTTCGAAGATGCCCAAAGCAGGATCTATTCACACCGGCCCAAGACCTGGGACAACCAATGGCAACTGGTGAAAATTCTGCCGCAGATGTCGCAAGCCGACCGCCAGATCCTGCGGCGCGAACTGACATGGCTCGGATTCGGGCAGATCAGCCCCACATTTCTGGTCCATCCCAGCGCCGAGGGCGGCGCCACAAGACGAACCGTCACCGAACTGCGACTGGAAGGCCAGGTATTTGTATTTCGCGCCGCAATGGAGGATTTCATCGAGGCCACGACCGTTCGAATGGCAACATCCCAGGCGTGGCCGCTCGAGGATCTCGAAGCCGACTACCGGAGATTCATTGAACAGTTCGAGCACATCGGCACGGCGGACAATCTTGCTGCCCTGTCGCCGCGTGACTGCTTCGTTCTGCGCACGCTCCTGATACACGACTACCGCCGGATCCTCCTCAAGGATCCCCAACTCCCCGATGTCCTTCTCGACAAGGATTGGCAGGGCCACGTCGCGGGCGAAAAGTGCTCCGACATCTATCGCCGTATCGTCCACCGGTCGGAAGATTTCGTGGCACATAACCTGGAATCGATGGACAGCGCCTTTACCCTCGCAGACGATCTTTTCTGGACACGGTTCGGCGGATTGCCAAAACCCTGATCGTTCTGTATGTCCCCGTTGCAACCGCATTCATTGACAATCGCCGGAGACCAGATCCATGACCTACGCCGATGATGCCTGGAGTGAAATCACACCCCTCTTCGAAGCCATGGTGGCGCAGCCTTTTAACCAGGAACTCGCCGCCGGGATCCTGTCGCGTGACCGGTTCTGTTACTACATGATCCAAGACGCCCACTACCTGGGCATGTTCTCCAAGGCCCTTGCCGTAGCGTCTGCAAAGGCGCCAAAAGCCCGCGGACAGGTCATTCTTTCCCACGCCGCCCACGATGCCATCGTGGTTGAAAGAGCCCTGCACGAAGAGTTTTTCGGGCACTTCGGGCTGACCGACGACAAGGTCGCAGACACGCCTCTGTCGCCCACCTGCCTCGCCTACGGCCATTTCCTGGTATCGACGGCACACACCGGCAGCTATGCCGTTGCCCTTGGAGCGCTGCTTCCCTGTTTCCAGATCTACTGGGAGGTCGGCAAGCGCCTGTTCGACATCGCCGTGCCGGACAACCCCTACCGGAAGTGGATCGACACCTATATCGATGACGACTATTCCGGCGTCGTCAAGAACGTCATCGCCCTGACCGACGAGGCCCACGACACAGCGTCCGCACGCGAACGCACCGCCATGCACGAAGCCTACCTCCACGCCACCAGGCTCGAATGGATGTTCTGGGACGCCGCCTACCGAATGGAAGAGTGGCCGGTGTGATCGCGTCTGGGGCCAACACTGGCCAACTTTGGTTTACGAGGGCAAACATATTGCAGTGAGCACCTTCGTTTCCCGGGCGCGATGCAGCACGCCAGTGGTGCTTCGCTGAACCGGGACCGCGCCAATCTCAAACGGTTGCGCCTGGTAAGATCCTTGTGTGCTGATTGTGTGCGATATTGGAGTGGGTGGGAAACGAAGGCTGTTATGGAGCAACATGTCCCCACCCAACGTCACTCTCCCGCCGAAACATCCCTGGCATATGTGTCAAGCGCCGGGATTGTCTTGATCAGCCCCTGGTTCATCAGGAACTTCGCGAAACGCTCGTAGCGGCCCTTGTCGAGGGCCGCCGGACGCAGGGCGAACCGTGCAACCGTGTCGCGCCAGGCACGCTTGTTCAGTTCGTCGCTGAGATCCTTGCCCGCCTTCGAGAATATTGTCCAGGCCTCGGTCGGGTGATTGATGATGAACAGGGTCGCCCGTTCGATGGCACGCAGGAACGCCGTGACGGTCGCACTGGCGGCCGCATCCTTGTTCGCAACAAAGATCAGTTCGTCATAGGCCGGCACCCCCTCCTCTTCCGGGTAGAACGCCCGGCCCGGCCGGTTGACGATGTCCATCTGGTTGAGTTCGAAATTGCGGAAGGCGCCGATAACCGCGTCGACCTGGCCGCTGATCAGGGACGGTGACAGAGAGAAATTCACGTTCACCAGTTCCACATCGGCTGTCGTCAGGCCGTGCTTGGCCAGCATGCCGCCCAGCAGTGCCTCCTCGAATCCACCGACGGAATAGCCGACCTTCTTGCCCTTGAGGTCGGCGATCGACTTGATCGGTCCGTCTTTGAGGACAACCAGAGAATTGAGCGGCGTGGCCACCAATGTGCCTACGCGCACAAGCGGCAGTCCGGCCTCCACCTGCAGGTGCAGTTGAGGCTGGTAGGACACCGCAATGTCGGCCTTGCCGGCCGCCACCAGCTTGGGCGGATCGTTGGGGTTCGCCGGCGCGATCAGTTCGACGTCGAGGCCTTCCTGATTGAAGAAGCCCTTGTCACGGGCAATGATGAGAGGGCCGTGATCGGGGTTCACGAACCAGTCCAGCAGCACCGTCATCTTGTCCAGCGCATGCGCCGGCGTCAGCGACATGAAGAGAATGGCGGCAGCAGCAATCAGGTTGTTCAAGGGTTTCATCATTCGTTTCCTGTTGGAGAGACTTACAACGCAAGATGGCTTTCCGGGGACCAACGCACCAGACGGCGCATGCCGTGATCCACGGCGAAATAGAGCGCAAGGGCCAAAGCCCCCAGCACCAGCAGGGCGGCAAACATGAGGTCGATCTGCATGCGGCCGTTGGCGTGCAGCATCACGTAACCGAGACCCCGGCTGGAGCCCACCCATTCGCCCACCACCGCACCGATCGGGGCAACCGAGGCGGCTATGCGAACGCCCGACGCAAAGGCCGGCATGGCAGCGGGGACCTTGATGTGGCGCAGGATGGCAGTTGTCGACGCACCCATCGTGCGGGCGAGGTCGACCCACACCGGATCGGTACGCCGCAGGCCGTCGTAGAAAGCGGCGGTCACCGGGAAATAGATGATCAACACCGCCATGGCAACCTTGGAGGCCATGCCATAACCCAGCCACAAGGTCAGAAGCGGCGCCAGGGCAAAGACCGGCAGGGCCTGGCTGACCACCAGAAGCGGCAGCACCCACCGGCGTGCGGACCCGAAGGACACCAGAACCAAACCGCTCAGAACACCCAGCACAACCCCAATCGCCAGGCCCGCCAGAATCTCGAAAGCCGTCACCAGGGCATTCGCCGCTAGCGTTTCGTAGCGGTCGACCAGGGCCAGGAGGACACGGTCAGGCCCGGGCAGAATGAAATGGGGAACACCGGTCACAACAACCAGGCCCTGCCAAAGCAGAAGAATTCCCGTCGTGCTGAGCAGTGCCCGTCCCCACGCGTTCATTGCAGTTCAGCCCTTTCGAAGGACTCCGCGGCCCGGGTGAGTCGCTCGAGCAGGTTGGCCTGCAGTTCCAGCACGCCCGCATCGGTGCCACGCCGTGGCGTCTGCCCATCGGGCTTCATCGGTTCATCGAGCGTGACGGGAAGTTCGTGAAGCACATAGATTCTATGCCCCAGGCGCAGCGCCTCCATCGGACTATGGGTGACAAGCAGCACGGTCCGGTCACTGAGCAGCTCGGCGACAAGATCCTGCAACCGGTGGCGCGTGATCGCGTCAAGGGCTGAGAACGGCTCATCCATGAGAACCACCGGGCGATCCTCCATCAAGGTCCGCGCCAGCGCCACACGTTGCCGCATGCCGCCGGATAGCGTCGACGGCAGATCGTTGGCCACCCGTTCCAAGCCAACACGCCGCAGGTACAACATTGCCTCGTCCGCTCGGGCACCTCCAGCGCCTCTCCTGCCCTCCCGCAACCTGAAGCCGATCGTCACGTTGTCGATCACCGAAAGCCACGGCAGCAGGCCGTCGTTCTGGGCCATGAAAGAAAGCCGCCCGTCAACCGGCTTTCCATCCTCATCCGCAATCGTTCCGCCGTCCAGCAGTCCGGCCACAAGGCGCAACAGGGTCGACTTGCCACAGCCCGACGGTCCCAGCAGACAGGTCCACGTGCCCGCCGCGACCGGCAGGGTGAAGTTGTCGAATAGAGTGCGGCCCTCATAATCGAAATGAGGCACGTGAACCGTCAAGGCCGGGGCGGACTGGGTCATTGGTTCCAGGGTGTGCCGTCGTTGGGCCAAAGGGCATGGAAGTGATGGACCGGGCCGTGACCGCCCCCCACGCTGAGACTGTCGGAAGCCGCGATCGCCTTTGTGATGTATGACTTGGCGGCTCTCACCGCCTCCTCCAGGTCAAGACCGCGGGCAAGGCCTGCGGCAATTGCCGACGACAGCGTGCAACCCGTCCCGTGGGTGTTTCCTGTTGCAACCCGCGCCGCATCGAGCGTCCGGAATGTATGCCCATCAACGAACACGTCGGGGCTCGCCGGTCCGGCAAGGTGTCCGCCCTTCAGCAGCACGGCACGAGGGCCCAGCGCCATTAGACGTTCGGCACAGGGCCGAAGATCCGCGATCCCGGTCACGTCGTCCTCTCCGAGCAACGTTGCGGCTTCAGGCAGGTTCGGCGTGATAATCGTGGCCAGCGGCAGAAGGTGTGTCTTCAGGCTTTCGACAGCGTCGTCCCGGAGTAGCTTGTCGCCGCTCTTGGCCACCATGACTGGATCGAGCACCACGAATTCCGGTTTGTGGACCCGCAGGCCGTCAGCGACCGCCACAATGGTTTCGGGCCGGCTGAGCATGCCGATCTTGACGGCATCGACGGCGATGTCGGAGAACACAGCATCCATCTGGGAGCGGACGAATTCCGGCGGCACATCGAAGACACCGGTGACCGCACGGGTATTCTGGGCGGTCAGAGCCGTTATCACCGAGCAGCCGTAGGCGCCAAGAGCCGAAAACGTCTTGAGATCGGCCTGGATGCCGGCGCCGCCGCCGGAGTCTGAACCGGCAATCGTCAGAGCAACCGCCGTGGTCATGACGACTCCTCGCCAAGAGCTCCGCGGACCGCCGACGTCAGCTTCCGGGCAGCAGAGGCCACATCGGCCCTCATGAACAGGTCTGAAATCACCGCAACACCATCGGCGCCCGCTGCAATCACGGAAGCGGCGTTCTGCGCGGTTATCCCCGCAATCCCGACCACCGGGCGCCCGGCGGCATGGCGCCCCAGCACACGTCGGATCACATCCAGCCCGTCAGTTCCAATCGGCGGGTCGGGGTTGTTCTTGCTGGCCGTGGCAAACACCCCGCCAACCCCGAAATAGTCGGCAAGACCGACATTGTCCGCCTGGGCTTCTTCGTTGGAGTGAATTGTCAGGCCCAGGATCGCGTCGTCGCCAAGCAGCCGCCGGACATCTTCCGGAGCCATGTCGTCATTGCCCACATGCACACCGTCGGCGCCCGCGGCCAGGGCGACATCGACCCGGTCATTGATCAGGAGCGGTATGCGGCGCGGTCTGGTGACGTCGAGAATGGCGCGCGCCTGCCGGACCATCTCCCGCGTCGATCCCGTCTTGTTGCGCAACTGAAACACAGTCACGCCACCGTCAGCTGCCTCGCCCGCAAGCCGGTCCAGGGGCCGGCCCTGGCACCGCGACGGGTCGAGAATTCCGTAGACTGCATAATCTGGCTTCATCGCCAACTCCTCAGACGAACACGGTCGGGCGATCGAGCGCCGTGACACGTACAAAATTCTGGTGGGGGTCGTCTACAGGAGTTTCGGTTTTGAACTTAGAGGATCACGGCAAACCGAAAGTCAGGCATCAATTCCCTCCGCCAGCGTGAACTGGATCAGGTTCGACGGGTTGGCAGTTGCCTCTCAGCCCCGGTTAAAGGGACACCCCGTTGAGCACAAGCGCGACGTTATAGGGGAAATGCTTACCGGTGCAAACAGAATCTGGCGACAGAAGGTGCCTTTGGCGTTCGGCAAGCTCACTCGAACCAGACATTCGACGACGGGATCTTTTTCTTCTTGCCCTTGGGCCCCGGCTTCTTTTGCCAGAACATCTGGACCGCATAATAGCGGTTGCCCTTCTGGACGACGCCGGTGCTCACGAACCGGTAGTCATGGGCCATGAGGTTGCGGCGATGGCCCGTACTTCCCAGCCAGACCTTCATCATGTGGCGGGCCTGTCCATCCGCGGTGGAACTGCGTTTCTGGCTGCGCAGGGCGTTTTCACCGCGGATGCCCCGGTCTTTCCCGCCAAAGGCTGCAAACCTGACGACGAACCGGTCGCCTCGCTTGGAGCGGTGACCGACGTCACCGGTCCGCAGAATATCGATCGCCTGCGCCCGGGCCGCCGTTCGAAGCAGATTGCTGGCCTTGAGACTACCGCGTCCGTTGCGTTTGCGCTCCGATGAGGCCAGCCGGTTCAATCGTGTTTCAAGATCGCCGCGAAACCTGGCCCCCGCAGGCGGATTGCCGACAATCCGTTGCGCATAGGCGCGATAGGTCTCTCTGGCCTGGCTGTCCATATCGCCGGCAAAGACAAGCCCCGCCAGCGTGACGATCGCCCCTGCCGCGCATCGAAGAAACAGGCTAGTCACAGTTTCTTGCTCCGAAAATCGGTACCATCATTCACAAAACCCGAACGCTCATGCCCCATTGAGCGCGAGCCCGCCATCTGCTACAGGGTTCGCCTTCCCACGGCAACCCCAGAGGCGCAAATGATTCCCCGCTACACCCGTCCCGAAATGTCTCAGATCTGGGAGCCTGAGTCGAAATTCCGGATCTGGTTCGAAATCGAGGCCCATGCCTGCGACGCCCTCGCCGATCTCGGCGTGATCCCCAAGGAAGCCGCCACGACGATCTGGGAAAAGGGCGCCTTCGAAGTCGACCGGATCGATCAGATCGAACGGGAAGTCAAGCACGACGTCATTGCCTTCCTGACCAACCTCGCCGAGCACGTCGGACCCGAGGCCCGCTTCGTCCATCAGGGCATGACCTCGTCGGACGTGCTCGATACCTGCTTCAATGTCCAGCTCGTGCGTGCAGCCGATCTCCTGCTGGCGGACATGGATGGACTGCTCGCCGCTATCAAGAAGCGCGCCTACGAGCACAAGGACACGGTCTGCGTCGGGCGCAGCCACGCAATCCATGCCGAACCGGTGACTTTCGGATTGAAAATGGCGCAGGCCTACGCCGAATTCTCGCGCAACCGCGAACGCCTGGTGCACGCCCGCCGCGAGATCGCCACCTGCGCCATCTCCGGCGCCGTCGGCACGTTCGCCAACATCGACCCGAGGGTCGAAGAACATGTGGCCGCAGCGCTCGGACTTGAGGCTGAACCGATCTCGACACAAGTCATCCCGCGCGACCGCCACGCCATGTTCTTTTCCATCCTGGCCGTCGTTGCCAGTTCGATCGAACGGCTGGCGACCGAAATCCGTCACCTGCAGCGCACGGAAGTCCTCGAAGCGGAGGAGTACTTCTCGCCTGGCCAGAAAGGCTCATCCGCCATGCCCCACAAGCGCAACCCGGTGCTGACCGAAAACCTGACCGGTCTCGCCCGCCTGGTGCGCGCCACCGTCATGCCGGCACTGGAGAACGTGGCCCTGTGGCACGAGCGCGATATCTCTCACTCATCGGTGGAGCGCGGCATCGGGCCGGACGCTACCGTCACCCTGGACTTCGCCCTGGTCAGATTAACCGGCGTGATCGACAAACTGTTGGTCTACCCGGAAAACATGCAGAAGAACCTGGACCGGCTGGGCGGTCTCATCCATTCCCAGCGGATCCTGCTCGCCCTCACCCAGGCCGGTGTATCGCGCGAGGACGCCTACCGCATCGTCCAGCAGAACGCCATGCCGGTCTGGCGCGGCGAAGGCAACTTCCTCGACCTGCTCAAGGCCGACCCGGAAGTCTCCGCCGCCCTCAGCGATGGGGAACTGGAAAGCCTGTTCGATCTTGGCTATCACACCAAGCATGTGGACACGATCTTTGCCCGGGTGTTCGGGGAAGCGTATCCCAGGCGAAGGTAATCGAAGCCGCCGTGCGCAGTGAAGATGAAGGGGCCTTGCTCGTAAATCGCTCATTTCCGCTCGATGAAATCGAGGCTGCGAATGGGGAAAAACGGCCTTCAAATGGTCTCCGTTTGTCCACTTTACGACGCCGATTCGACAAGCAAGTGATGCCAAAAGCCACCGTCGAAGAATACATTGGATATCACGCAAACCGCCCGCGGAATTTATCAAGTTGACCCCTTCGGGCAAGTTGTGTTCTCCCGCCAACGACTGCCCTTTCTCCGTCGATCAAGCAGACGAAAAACTCCAACCTCTGGAGAATATACTAAGAAAACATACTTCAGCCGCATTCACCGCCAAAGCTGCGATTTGCAATACTAAGTATTAAAGCGAACATGTGCGAAGGTTGTTTCTAGTATGACAAAATACAATTTCTTGAACGTATTTGCCTTTATATTTCTTTTTGGAGCCTTGTTCATTTCTCCGACTTCATCGTTCGCACAAAATTGCGGATCCGGCACTCAAATAGCCAGAGATTTCTGGGACAAATATATGGAAGTGGCCGTCAGGCTGGGTTGTGCATCTTCCAGAAATGCGAATCGTACTGCCACAGTTAACAGCTGCAACGCCGACCGGATGAAAAAGGAACAATTGAAAGGAGCGCTAAATCGATTTTTCGAAAAGGTCACGTTTGGCGAAGCCATCAACGTTTTCAATAACCAGAAGCGACTTACTTTTGCTGCGCGGAGCGGTTCACTGACAGGCACTCTGGGGAGAACATGGTTTCTTCCCGAAGTTTATGATTACCCCCGCGCGCGTCTCAAATTCAAAAAGATCATTGGAAACAACAAGCTGCGAATAAAGGTTTGTGCACACAGTCCCGACGGGGAACGGCAGCGACTTAGAGTAGAGGATATTCCGCGGAATGCAGCGGCAGGCACCTCTATAGCCCGCCGCCTTGAACCCACGAGAAACAGCCTAATATCGGTGACAGTTGATGGCAGAAGTGCGGGCGGAACTACGCGATATGAAGTCTTCTTGGAACGACCATCGCAGGGGCAACTGCGACCGATGGCTACTTTGGGTCCTAGAAATGTAGCAGGATTTGCAGACATACATGTTCACATGATGTCTTTCTTTGGCTTTGGCGGAAACATGGTTTTTCCAACCCCGTTTTTGAATCCCATGCCGAACGGCAACGGCAATCACGGTCGTTTTCTCGCGGGCCTCCAGGGCATGACGTCACATCCGCAGCGGACGCTCGCAAACGTGCATTGGCCCAGGCATCTTGACACGGTTCACCAGCAAACGAGTCTGGCAGATTTGCGGACGGCTCATGAAAACGGTTTGTCATTAATCGTAATGTCGGCCGTCGACAATCAATGGGTATCGCGATTCCTGGCTACAGGGCGCAATCAAGATACACCCAGGGGAGACATGGATTCCGTCCGTCTTCAAGTTCGAGCAGCACATGCGTTTGCTGCGCAGCATTCCTGGTTCAGAATAGCGCTCGATCCGGCGGAAGCTCGTCGAATTATTGCGAACGGTGATCTGGCAGTTGTGTTGGGGGTCGAGGTAGCGAATTTATTTCCAGATAACTTGGGGAATTGGCGAAATCAGCTTGATGAGCTTTATGATTTGGGTGTCAGGCAAATGGGCCTCGCTCACGAGACGGACACTAAGTTTTCAGGAGCTGCTCGCCACCATGGCGTAACGCTGGCGCTGAGTAACTGGATAAAATCGAAGGTCACAAGACCGTTTGCGTCTGTTCCATCAAGCTGGGTTTCAACATTACGGGACTATAAATCATTTGACTATCAAACCGGCAATCCGGTCGGATTGAAGCCGGTTGGTCAAGAATTACTTTCAGCGCTGGCTGAGAAAAGGATGATCATTGATATTGATCATATTTCCAGACGTGCACGCGGACAGGCAATTGCGTTCGCACAGAACCGATTGAACCACTACCCACTGATATTTACGCATACGCGTTATGACGACTTGATGCCGAGCAAAAGGTCGGTCAGAAGGTTGAATGGATTTAAGCAATCTGAAAAGGAAGCTCATGCTTCTGCCGGGTGGGGATCCAAAGGCACCGGCGAGTACATGGCAACTCGCGCGGACATACTCTCGATAATGAAACTTGGTGGACTTGTAGGACTTCGTACGGGCCCCAATCACATCACAACAGAACCTACATCCCTCGTGAGAAATCGCTGCCCCACGTCGTCTCGATCGTTTGCGCAATTGGTCGATCGCGGCGGAAATCGGTATGGCGTTGCACAATCGTTTGGTAGTGATATCGGCGCACCGCTTGTTGCACAACTCGGTCATAGGTTCGTCAACTCGCGGACCAATCCCACGATAGCCTGCTCCGGTTTTTCGGGCAACGATGGCGCCCCGCCAACCAACCGTCAGCCCGGCCAAATCGATCCTGCGCTTCATTCAGCTTTTGACGTCAATGGACTGAATCACATCGGAATGCTGCCAGCCTTGCTGCAAGATCTCGATGAAGTTGGAGTAGCCGACAGCAATATGAGGATTCTGAGGGAGTCGTCAGAACGATTCCTGCGTACCTGGGAACGCGCTTGGGACGATCAACGCGGACCATTGGATTTTGTCGATTACTGGGAAATGATGGAGATCGAGCCGCCAACAAGGTCAAACTTCATTTCCGCTCGGATGCCGGACAGAATGTGGCAAACCAATCGTATCCTGTCTAATTCTTTTTCGTTCGGGAGTTGGCAAACCGTAGCGGAAGGTGCCATTCCAAGAAACGCCATCCAATTCGTTGACCTCGACGGGAACGGTCGTGCAGATTTGCTTCGCAGGACACCGGACGGCCGCTTGCGAGTCCGTTTCATGAATACCAATGGTCTTGGAGATTGGAAGGAAATCGGCGCAAGCAGGCGTAGGCATCTTCGAGACTTACGGTTTGCAGACTTCAATGGGGACGGACTGACCGACGTCTTGAGGATTGGTGAGAACAACCGGTTTCAGATCCGCTTGATGCAGCGGGTTGTTTCGACTGTTGGACGTCGGGGGCAAGCTGCACTTCGTTTTTCCTCATTGTGGCGAGATGTTGGTGTATCGTCAGGGTTCAGGATTGACGACTTGTTCGTTGGAGATCTTAACGGAGACCGGCGCGCCGATCTTATCAACTTTCCAGTTACGGCTACCGCCGCGACGGATCTCAATTATCGTATCAGTTTAATGGGCGGGAACATATTTCGGTTTGGACGTTGGGTGGATCAAGGCCGGCGCGGGCTGACCCCAGGTGGACGGTTCAATGTCTTCGTGGGTGATTTTTCCGGGGATGGGCTTTCGGACATTTTTGTCAGGCAATCGAACGGTGCCTGGCAGATTAAGGACCGACGGACTAACGGATTTTCGCCATGGAGATCTGTTGGTTCTGCTGGTTCAACACCATTTTCTGAAATGAGATTTGGCCATTTTAACAATGACCGACGTTTGGACGTATTCAGGCGGCGAAACGATGGTTCTTGGCAAATCAATCTTGGTACCGTTAACGGATTTGGGGCATGGCGAAACGTGGGTTCGGCCGGCGACACACCGATCCGCGACATGTACTTTGGAGATCTTGATGGCGATGGGATCACTGATGTTTTCAGGATCCTGGGAACCTGAGATTTCTGGCTCACAATATTTGAAACTTGCTGCATGGCCACTCACGACCTCAGCGTTCGCTCGAAACCAAATCGAGTTGAGCCCTGAGGTCATGAGAAGAAGCTCAGAGAGCTATTCAAATAGCGACACCATCTGGTTGTCAGTGAGCGGCTCCCGGATGCCGCTGCCGGAATTGCCAGAAAACGATAGCTGTTGGAACGTTTTGTCAACGTGAGCCAGATCGCCAACTCGACCATGGATGCTGAGCACATGTTTCAATGGTCCGCACTGCTGCCGTTCCACTTGACCAGAGTGGATGTCACAGAGGATCAATAACACCCATTTTCGGTTGCCAAATTCAACGGCAAATAATTGTTGCAGAACAGACGTTCGATTTGCGCCTCCAAATTGCGTGATTCCCAATGGGGAAGTCTTATCCGAAAGTTTCCATGTGATCACGCGGAGCCGGGCCCAGCACGCCTTCAGGCACTCCCTTGCGCACCACCCGCATCCGGATTGCGCACCATGTCGAGCAGGAACTCGCCGCCCATGCGGGCATAAGTCAGTTCGTTGCCCAGCGCTATGAACCGGAAGCCCATATCGGCATAGCGGCGCGCAAGTTCCGGCGAATTGGCGTAGATGCCGGGGATCACCCGGTGGGCCTGTGCCTTGCGCAGGATATGATCGAGCACGTCCATGACGACCTTTTCCGACGGGTCGACCAGTTTACCCTTGGTCAGCGAGACACACAGATCGTTCGGACCCACGAACACACCGTCGACCGCCTTTGATGACAGGATCGAGTCCACATTGCCGAGGGCTGTTTCGGTTTCGACCATGACCCAGGTCGTGCACAGGTCGTTGGCCTCCTGCAAAAACCGGTTCTTGTCGTAGCCGAGCACATCGAGTGCACGAGCCGGTCCCCAACTCCGGAAACCTTCGGGCGGATACTTGGCTGTGGGACCGCCCAAAGTTATGCTTCCCGCACACCCAGGGACCTACTCGCCAATGCCACAATCCAAAGCCAATGCGATTGGACCCCGGATCATGTCCGGGGCGCGTTGGCATGATTTCTCGGGTGCGATGCAGCACTTGAGTGCCGCGTCGCAGAACCGGGATCGCGCCAGACGCAAACGCCTGACACTAGCAAGATTCCCGCACCCCAATCAGGCACCGGACTGCACGACTGGCCTACGCCATCAGGTTGACGACCTGTGCCCTTACTCGCGATCCTTAAACTCGGAGACAATGGAGATGGAGATCGGACCGGTCGAAAATCCGCCGACCTTGAAGGCCTGGTGATCGATTTCCGTCATTGCCGAGAACGCAACCCATTTCCCTTTGTAGTATTCGATTGCCGACCCAAGCGGATGGTCACCGCGGTGGGTCATCGTCGTTTTCAGGGTCACGGGTTTGGTCACACCGTGAATTGTCAGGTCGCCGGTAACATCGGCGGTGTTTTCGCCGGTTTTCTTGACCGCCGTGCTGACAAAAGTGATTTTCGGGTAGGTTTCAACCTCCAGAAAATCCTTGCTCTTCAGGTGTTTGTCGAGAGGGCCGAAGCCGGTCGATAAACTTGCCGAATCGATCGTCACGTTGACCGTCGATTTGCTGGCGTCATCGGGGTCGAGCACCAGCTTGCCATTGGCCTTGGTGAATTCTCCGCTCTGCATCGAGACGCCGGCATGGCTCCATCCAAACCGGATTTCCGTATGCCCCTGGTCGGTGTAATAGGTTTCCGCTGCAATGGCCTGCGATGCCGGAAGGGCGGTTGCGGCCAGAAGAGCGACAAGTCGAAGATTTGCAGGAATTTTCATTTGTTTCTCCGTGAGTGCTATGGTCACGCTCGTTGTTCTAACGGTCGCGAAAATGTGTACGCCCGGCAATACGACCGGCTGGCGAAAAATAGATGAACATGCATCTATATGGTTGTGTACCATCGTCACGCGACAGATTTCAACGGGCATCACGGGAACGTGAAAACATGTACCCAACGAAAGAAGAAACCGCGCTGTGGATAGCCCTCAACCTCACCCAGCGTTCCGTCTACCAGGTGATGGATGAAGCGCTACAGCGTAACGGACTGCCGCCGTTGCGATGGTACGATGTCCTTTGGGCGATAGAACGGGCCGAAGACAAGGGCGCCCGCGCATTCGAATTGAAAGATCGTTTGCTTTTCGAACAATCCAACCTGTCCAGACTTCTGCGCCGCATTGTCAGTGAGGGGCTGGTGGAAGAATCAGTGTGTGAAAACGACCGCCGCGGCAAAGTCCTCCGGATCAGCGCCAGGGGCCGCGCCGTGCGAGAAGAAATGTGGAAAACTTACGGCCCACTCATTCACGACTACATGAGCCGCCTGCCCGCAGAGATGAACCTGAAGGATCTGACATCGGCAATTGGTGGCCTTCAAACGCGTGACGGACATTAAACGGCAAGAGCCAAAACCACTATGCCGCCCCTTGCGCACCATCCGCATCCGGATTGCGCACCATGTCGAGCAGGAACTCGCCGCCGATGCGGGCATAAGTCAGTTCGTTGCCCAGCGCTATGAACCGGAAGCCCATGTCGGCATAGCGGCGCGCAAGCTCAGGCGAGTTGGCATAGATGCCCGGGACGACTCGGTGGGCCTGGGCCTTGCGCAGGATATGATCGAGCGCGTCCATGACGACCTTTTCCGACGGGTCGACCAGTTTGCCCTTGGTCAGCGAGACACACAGGTCGTTCGGCCCCACGAAAACGCCGTCGACCGCCTTTGACGACAGGATCGAGTCCACATTACCGAGGGCGGTTTCGGTTTCGACCATGACCCAGGTCATGCACAGGTCGTTGGCCTCTTGCAGATACTGGTTCTTGTCATAGCCGAGCACCTCGAGTGCGCGAGCCGGTCCCCAGCTCCGGAACCCTTCGGGCGGATACTTGGCCGTGCGTCCGTGGCGGGCGGCTTCCTGGCCGGTGTTGATCATGGGGAAAATGACGCCCTGGGCACCGGCATCGAGAATGCGGCCGATCATGCCTTCGTCGCCAAGCGGAATACGCACCAGCGCCGGTGCCCCGGCACCCGTAACAGAAGCCACAAGCCTGACCATGGCGTCATAGCCGATCGCGCCGTGCTGCATGTCAACAATGACCGCATCCCAGCTGCCCTGCGCCATCACCTCGGCAACAAATGGTGCGGCCGAACCGACCCATGCCGAGTACACGGTTTCGCCGGCGCGAAGCCTGGCACTCAACATTGTCTCTGTCATTCAGCCCACCCGGTTGTGTGCCCGGCCCCGGTCATGTCAACCTTCGCTCTGAATCTGCTTGATGGCCGTTCCCATGAGTTCGTCCATCGTGCGGCGGATCTGATGATCAGACTGCTCGACGTTCTGTTCGTCGAAATCGGCCCGGACCTTGCGGAACACGTCTTCGTCGCCCGGTTCCTCGAAGTCGGACTTGACCACCGACTTGGCGTACTCCGCCGCTTCGTCGCCCGACATACCGAATTTTTCCGCAGCCCAAAGCCCAAGCAGTTTGTTGCGTCTCGCGGTTGCCTTGAACTTGAGCTCTTCGTCGTGGGCGAACTTGCTCTCGAAACCTTCCTGCCGCTTGTCGAAACCGGACATTGCTCAACGCTCCTTCAATATCTGTTGCATGATTTGCCGATAGCCATAGCCCGCGACACAGCCTAAATCAACCAGCTTTCCAGCATCGCTGGCGCTTGGCCGTGGCCCTGTGGCGGCCAGCGGCAAATTGACCGCTGGCGCGAGAGGACCGCCGATTGTACAAGCCGTCATCATGGAGTAGGTTTCCGGTTGGTTCATGCGTGATTCGAGACCGAAATCGAACTGAAATCCTCATCCGGCAGGAATTGCCGGACTGCATAGCGAAAAATTCAGTGAAAAAGTCAATCTGGACGGCGCTGTTCGTGCGCGTCAATCGGACAAGGAATTCAATATAATGAGCCGTCGCCGCCGCGTGTACGAGGGCAAGGCCAAGATCCTCTATGAGGGCCCTGAGCCCGGCACGCTTGTTCAGCATTTCAAGGACGATGCAACCGCATTCAACAACAAGAAACACGACACCATTGACGGCAAGGGTGTCCTGAACAACCGCATCTCCGAATATCTCTTCACCCGTCTCAACGATATCGGCATCCCGACGCATTTCGTGCGCCGGCTCAACATGCGCGAGCAGTTGATCCGGGAAGTCGAAATCGTGCCGGTCGAAGTCGTCGTGCGCAATGTCGCTGCCGGATCGCTGTCCACACGCCTGGGCATCGACGAGGGCACGCCCCTGCCCCGGTCGATCATCGAGTTCTGCTACAAATCAGACGAGTTGAACGACCCGCTGGTCTCCGAAGAGCACATCACGGCATTCGGCTGGGCAACGCCCCAGGAAATCGACGACATGATGGCTCTGGCGCTCAGGATCAACGACTTCCTGACCGGCCTGTTTCTCGGCATCGGCATCCGCCTGGTCGACTTCAAGATCGAGTTCGGCAGGCTCTATGAGAACGACATGATGCGGATTGTCCTGGCCGACGAGATCAGCCCGGATTCCTGCAGGCTGTGGGACATCAAGACCGATGACAAGCTCGACAAGGACCGGTTTCGCCGTGACATGGGCGGCCTGATGGACGCCTATCGGGAAGTCGCACGCCGGCTTGGCATCCTGATGGAAAACGACCGGCCCGAAGGCTCCGGACCGGTTCTGGTAAAATAGACATGGAAGCGGCAAGCGAGGCAGCATGAAGGCTCGTATCAAGGTAACCCTCAAGAACGGTGTTCTCGATCCCCAGGGCAAGGCGATCGAAAACGCTCTTGGGTCAATGGGCTTCGACGGTGTCGACAACGTTCGGCAAGGCAAGTATCTAGAACTCGACATCGCCGAGACCGACGAAACCCGCGCCCGCGAAACGCTTGAAAAGATGTGCGAGAAACTGCTCGCCAACACCGTTATCGAAAACTACGACATCGACCTGGAGACGGCATGAAATCGTCCGTCATTGTCTTTCCCGGATCCAATTGCGACCGGGATGTGGCGGTATCTCTGGAGAAATCGACCGGGACACCGCCTTCAATGGTCTGGCATGGGGAAGCACAAGTCCCCGATTGCGACCTGATCGTCCTGCCTGGCGGGTTCTGCTTTGGCGACTATCTGCGCTGCGGCGCCATGGCGACCCATTCTCCGGTCATGAAAGACGTGGTCAGCAAGGCCGAAGCCGGCGTTCCGGTCCTGGGCATCTGCAACGGCTTTCAGGTCCTGACCGAAGCGGGACTGCTGCCCGGCGTTCTCATGCGCAATGCATCGCTCAAATATATCTGTCGCGATGTTTTTCTGCGGGTTGAACGCAACGATAGAGTCTTCACGGGACAGTACAGGGAAAATCAGGTCATCCGCATTCCCATTGCCCATCACGATGGCAATTATTATGCCGACGACGACACACTGGGCGAACTGGAAGACAACGACCGCGTGGCCTTCCGATACTGTGATGCTGAGGGTGACGTAACACCCGATGCGAACCCCAATGGCTCCGCTCACAACATTGCCGGCATCTACAATGCCCGTGGCAACGTCCTCGGCCTTATGCCCCACCCCGAACGGTTGGCGGATGTGGCCCTCGGCGGCAGCGACGGCAAGGCCATGTTCGACGGTCTCCTGGAGGCCCTGCAATGAGTGCCGGAAACGCCCAGATCGCCGACATTACCCCGCAAATCGTCTCCGAGCATGGTCTTTCTGCCGACGAATACGAGCGCATCCTGGAAATTCTGGGCCGCGAACCGAACATTACGGAACTGGGCATCTTCTCGGTGATGTGGAGCGAGCACTGCTCCTACAAGTCGTCGCGCGTGTGGCTGAAGAATTTCCCGACAACCGGACCACAAGTTATCTGCGGACCGGGTGAAAACGCCGGAATCGTCGATATCGGCGACGGTCAGGCGGCCGTTTTCAAGATGGAAAGCCACAACCACCCCTCCTACATCGAACCCTATCAGGGTGCGGCTACCGGCGTCGGCGGCATCATGCGCGATGTCTTCACCATGGGCGCGCGGCCGGTCGCCAATCTCAATGCCTTGCGGTTCGGATCTCCCGATCACGAGAAGACCCGGCATCTGGTGTCAGGCGTCGTCGCCGGCATTGGCGGTTATGGCAACTGCATCGGGGTTCCGACAATCGGCGGCGAGGTCAACTTTGACCCCTGCTACAACGGCAATATCCTGGTCAATGCCATGTGCGTTGGCCTCGTCGACAAGGACCGGATCTTCTACGCCGCGGCCAGCGGCGTCGGCAACCCGGTGGTTTATGTCGGCTCGAAGACCGGGCGCGACGGCATCCACGGTGCGACCATGGCTTCGGCCGAGTTCGACGACGATTCGGAAGAAAAGCGACCCACCGTCCAGGTCGGTGACCCGTTCACTGAAAAGCTGCTGCTGGAAGCCTGTCTGGAACTGATGGCCGAGGACGCGATTATCGGCATCCAGGACATGGGCGCTGCTGGCCTGACCTCATCGTCGGTGGAAATGGGCGACAAGGGCGGGGTCGGCTTCGAGCTCGATCTGGACCATGTTCCCTGCCGCGAAGAGGCCATGACGGCCTACGAAATGATGCTGTCGGAAAGCCAGGAACGCATGCTCATGGTGCTGCGTCCGGGTCACGAGGACCAGGCTACCGAGATCTTCGAGAAATGGGGCCTCGACATCGCCGTTGTCGGGCACACGACCGACACAGGACGCCTCGTCGTCAAGCACGGCAGCAACCTCATGGCCGACATCCCGATCGGTGCCCTGGCCAACGACGGGCCCGTCTACAACCGTCCCTGGACCCCGACCGAACCCCAGGCGATGATTGCACCTGAAGATGTGCCTGCGCCGCTCAGTTACGCCGACACGCTGAGTGCCATGATGGCGTCGCCCGACCTTTGCTCGCGGCGCTGGATCTGGGAGCAATATGACCACATGGTCATGGGCGATACAGTCATGCGTCCCGGCGGCGATGCCGGAGTCGTGCGCGTCCACGGCTCGAACAAGGGTCTGGCGATCACCACTGACGTCACCCCGCGCTATTGTTTCGCCGATCCTGTCGAGGGTGGCAAACAGGCTGTCGCCGAGGCCTGGCGGAACCTGACGGCGGTCGGTGCGGAGCCGCTGGCGATTACCGACTGCATGAATTTCGGCAGCCCCGAACGCCCGGAAATCATGGGACAGTTCGCCGGCTGCGTCGACGGCATGTCGCAGGCCTGTCTGGCCCTCGATTTCCCGGTCGTTTCCGGCAACGTGTCATTCTACAACGAAAACAACGGCCAGGGCATTCATCCGACGCCCGCCGTGGGCGGCATCGGCCTGATGTCCGATATCGACCAGATGGCCACGATTGCCCTGAAAGATGTCGGCGACGCCCTCATTCTTGTTGGAGACGAACGTGGCCATCTTGGCCAATCGCTTTACCAGCGCGATATCGTCGGCAGAACTGAAGGTGCCCCGCCCCCGGTCGATCTTGCATCCGAACGTCGCAATGGCGATTTTTTGCGCGCATTGGTTACTCAGGGCACGGCAAAGGCCGTGCATGATTGCTCCGATGGCGGCCTCTACGTTGCCATCGCCGAAATGGCCCTGGCGTCCAATCTGGGTGCTGATGTAACGATCGCTGAATCGTCCCTGCCGCGTCATGCTCGCCTGTTTGGTGAAGATCAGGGGCGGTACGTCATTGCCGTGGCGCCGGATGCCGCCGCGTCGGTGGAACAGAACGCAGCCGATGCAGGGATTACGGCCGTCCGTATTGGCGTGACGGTGGAACAGCCTGTCCTGACGGTGGATGGCGCAGATGCCGTCAGGCTTGACGATCTGCGAAATGTTCACGAGGGCTGGTTGCCGAAATTCATGGACGGCGCTACAACATAACTAATGTGTGCGGGTAAAATGTCGGGAGACAGTGTCCATGCCGATGGATGCAGCTGAAATCGAATCGCTTATCAAGCAGAGCCTGCCTGACGCCGAGGTCTCTATCACCGACCTTCGTGGTGATGGCGACCACTATGCGGCAACGGTGGTTTCGTCGGCTTTCAAGGGAAAATCGAGAATTCAGCAGCATCAGCTTGTCTACAAGGCCCTGCAGGGCAATATGGGTACAGTGTTACACGCGCTCGCCCTGCAAACCTCTGCCCCGGACGATTGAACCTTTAAAACGCAAAACCGAGCGAAGATGAATTGGAATTTAGCGCTATGAGCAACGATGCAGTACAGACCTGGATTGGCAACACGGTTCAGGAAAACGAAGTGGTGCTTTTCATGAAAGGCACCCCCAACTTTCCCCAATGCGGTTTTTCCGGACAGGTGGTCCAGATGCTCGATTACCTGGGCGTGCCGTTCAAGGGCATTAACGTTCTTGAGAACGATGAAATCCGCAACGGGATCAAGGAATTCACCAACTGGCCGACCGTGCCTCAGCTCTACATCAAGGGTGAATTTGTCGGCGGTTGCGACATCATCCGCGAGATGTTCGAAAAGGGCGAATTGAAGTCCCACTTCGCCGAACAGGGCGTGGAACTCGCAGACGCCTGAGCACCGCCCGCGGTCAGCTGAATCAAAACCACAGAAAAAGACCGCAACTCCATGGAGTCGCGGTCTTTTTCATATGGAGAATGTGATATAGCGACCGTTTCCCGGCCGAAGCGCCGGGATCCACTCGCCCTGCCCCCAATTGCAGCAAGCGTGATTGGCCCCCGGCGCATCGGCCGGGGAACGGCTTTCTATGAAGTAGACTATGAAGTAGAATTCTTCACGACTCTATCGGCAACGCCAAGCAAAAAAGGCGCCCCTCTTGGAGCGCCTTTTTCAAATTCCAGTTGTGCCCCTGTGAAGGGGCGTGCCGTTAGCGGGAGTAGAACTCGACCACCAGGTTCGGTTCCATGGTCACCGGATACGGCACATCGCCCAGTGCCGGAACCCGTGACAGCGAGGCAGTGAGTTTTTTGCCGTCGATGTCGAGATAATCGGGCGTTTCACGCTCGGTGCTCTGCTGGCCTTCGATGACCAGCGGCAGATCATGTGACTTTTGCTTCACTTCAACCACGTCGCCGACCTTAAGGCGGTAGCTCGGGATGTTGACCCGCCGGCCATTAACGCTGATATGACCATGGCTGACGAACTGACGTGCCGCAAACACCGTCGGCACGAACATCGCGCGGTAGACCACCGCATCGAGCCTGCGCTCCAGAAGACCGATCAGGTTCTCGCCCGTGTCGCCTTTGAGGCGCGAGGCTTCCTTGTAGATGCCTTTGAACTGCTTTTCGGTGATGTTGCCGTAATAGCCTTTGAGTTTCTGTTTTGCGCGAAGCTGGATGCCGAAATCCGAAAGCTTCTGGCGCCGACGCTGACCATGCTGGCCGGGGCCGTACTCACGCCGGTTTACCGGGCTCTTCGGGCGGCCCCAGAGATTCTCACTGAGCCGTCGATCAATCTTGTGTTTTGCCTGAATCCGTTTGGACATCGTGTTGTTTTACCTGTTTAATATGGTTACGTCGTCGAATATGAGGCATGCCCTCCTCTGTCCGTTTCCGGACCAACAGGCTCTTCACGAAAATGCTCGGAACCGCAGGCATGCAGAAAACGCGGACCTAATAAAGCCCGCGCGTGGCAGTGTCATACACACGGACCGTGCAGATTGTCAAACTGAAAACAAGCGCGAGTGCCCGTCTGCTCCCGCATCCCCGAGGCCACATTCGTTGAGCCGGTTGCGAAGCCGTCCAGAAACAGGCACGACGGCTGTTGACAGGAACTGCCCTGCTGGCCCCTGCTGCCCGGACCGGACCGGACCAACCCCCAGAAAATGGGCTACCCGGCGCGCAATCGCCGGCGCCGGATCAATCAGGCTTACAGGCCATGGGCAGGCTTCGGCGATTTCGTCGGCAATCAATGGATAATGCGTGCACCCCAGCACAACCGTGTCGGTTCGCAAACCATCCTGCTCGACAAAGGCGCCTGAGATCTCGGCGGCAATCTGTTCGCGGTCGACCGCCACACCATCCAGGATTTGCTCCGCCAGCACGGCAAGCCGCGCCGCACCGGTCAGAGTGACCGTGCAATGACCGGCAAAGGTTTCGATCAGGTCGAACGTGTAATCCCGTTCCACGGTGGCCGGCGTCGCCAGGACGCCTATGATTCCCGATCTTGTCGTCTCCGCGGCCACCTTGATCGCGGGTACCGTGCCGACAAACGGCACCTCGCAGCGTTCACGCAAGGCCGACAGGGCCGCTGTGCTCGCCGTATTGCAGGCGATCACCACAACGCCAGGCCGGTACCGTTCTATGGCCGCCGACACGACCTCGACCACACGGCGCTGAACCACGCCCTCTTTCAGATCGCCATAGGGAAATCGGGCATTGTCCGCCAGATACACATACTCAGCGTTCGGCCTGATGGCGTGGATCGCCCGCAGTACACTCAGGCCGCCCAGGCCGGAGTCGAAGACCATTACCCGGGCTCGGCCTGTCATGGCTTGCCGCCGGGCTTGGGCCGCAGATGCTGGCGCACCAGGGACGCGATCACGCCCCGCAACGTCCGGATATCCTGCTCGGTCGGCGCCATGCGATGAAACATGTTGCGGATGTTGCGAACCATGGCAGGCCGTTTTTCGGGAGGTCGGAGGAACCCGGAATCGTCAAGTTCGCGTTCCAGATGCTCAAAAAAGCCGACCACTTCGCCCTTTGTCGCCGGTCTCGTTCCGGGCATGCGCAAACCGGTCTCGGCCAATGCCTCACCTGTCGGCGCACCGTCCCCGTAGCTCAGTGGACCAAGCTTGAACCACTCATAGCCCAGCAGCAGAACCGCCTGCGCCAGGTTGAGAGAGGCAAAGGCAGGGTTCACGGGCGCCATAAGAATGGCATCGGCAAGGGCGATGTCATCGTTTGTGAGACCGGTGCGCTCGCGCCCGAAAAGGATGCCGGATTTCTGGTCCAGGTCGAGCCGGTGTTTGATACTCGCGACCGCTTCCGCCGGCGTTTCGACCTGTTTCACCATATCGCGGATACGCGCCGTCGTGGCATAGACAAAATGCAGATCCGCAACCGCCTCAGCCGTCGTGTCGTAGAGCTTGGCTCCATCGATCACCCAGTCGGCCCCCGATGCCGCTTTCGACGCATCGATGTTGGGCCAGCCATCGCGCGGCGCCACAATCCGCATTTCGCTGAGGCCGAAATTGGCCATGGCCCGGGCAGCCATGCCGATGTTCATGCCGAGCTGCGGTTCCACCAGAATGATTGCCGGCCCGCCTTCGACCGATTCCCGCCTGTGGTCCGTTCCTGCCATCGATTACTCCGATTGTTCCCGCATCGCGCCTTCATCTACACAGCTTGCAATCGCCTGCGTCAAAGCTGCCATACGCCATAGGTTGGGTTTTATCAATCGCGCGACAGTGCTATAGGGAGCGCGCAAGGCGGTTTGCGGTGCTCCAGACAACAAGATCCTGCACCAAACTGCCCATCCACAATTCAAGTGTTCACCCTACTCACCGAGGTCCCCACAATGTCCAAGATCAAGGTCGAAAATCCAGTTGTCGAACTCGACGGCGACGAAATGACCCGCATCATCTGGCAGTTCATTAAAGACAAGCTGGTTCACCCCTATCTGGATCTGGAGCTGAAATACTACGATCTTGGCATTGAAAGCCGGGACGAAACCGAAGATCAGATCACGATCGACGCCGCCAATGCGATCAAGCAGTATGGCGTCGGCGTCAAGTGCGCAACGATTACCCCGGATGAAGGCCGGGTTGAAGAGTTCGGCCTCAAGAAGATGTGGCGTTCACCCAACGGCACCATCAGGAATATTCTCGGCGGCACAGTGTTTCGCGAGCCGATCATCTGCAAAAACGTGCCCAGGCTTGTGCCCGGTTGGACCGATCCCATTGTCGTCGGGCGTCATGCCTTTGGTGACCAGTACCGGGCAACCGACTTTCTGGTCCCGGGCAAAGGCAAGTTGACCATCAAGTGGGAAGCCGAAGACGGGTCGGAAACCATCGAGCGGGAGGTTTTTGACTTCCCCGAGTCCGGTGTCGCGCTCTCCATGTACAATCTGGACGACTCGATCAGGAACTTTGCCCGGGCCTGTTTTGCCTTTGGCGTCAATCGCAAGTGGCCGGTTTACCTGTCCACCAAGAACACCATCCTCAAGGCCTACGACGGCCGCTTCAAGGATCTCTTCGAGGAAATCTTCGAAGCCGAATTCAAGGACCAGTTCGAGGCCGCCGGCATCATCTACGAACATCGTCTGATCGACGACATGGTCGCTGCGGCGCTCAAGTGGAGCGGCAAGTTCATCTGGGCCTGCAAGAACTATGACGGCGACGTCCAGTCCGACACCATAGCTCAGGGGTTTGGCTCGCTCGGCCTCATGACCAGCGTCCTGCTGACCCCCGATGGCAACACTGTCGAAGCAGAGGCCGCCCACGGCACCGTCACACGCCACTTCCGCAATCACCAGAAAGGCGAGGAAACCTCGACCAATTCGATCGCGTCGATCTTCGCCTGGACCCGCGGCCTGGCGCACCGCGCCAAGCTCGACGACAACAAGGCCCTGGCGGACTTCGCGCTGACACTCGAAAAGGTTTGCGTCGATACGGTCGAGAGCGGCTTCATGACCAAGGATCTGGCCCTCCTGGTCGGCGCCGAGCAATCCTGGCTGTCGACAACCGGTTTCCTCGACAAGATCGACGAGAACCTTCAGAAGGCCATGAGTTGATCCATTCGGCCGCACAAGCGTGGGGGCTCCCGGCAACCTTGTCGGGAGTCCCCACGCTTCGGATTTCAACCCAGATGTTCCGGCGTGTCCGAGGCCATCACCCCGCGTGTGACGGACGCCTCCTGGACCCGTTCGCGAATTTCAGGATGCTCTTTCATCAGATACTCAAAATCGTGCCGGTCAAGCAGCAGAAGATCGCAGCGGGTCAATGCCTTGGCCGAGCGCACATAACGGGTATGCCGGTCGAGCAAGGCCGACTCACCGAAAAAATCGCCGGCATCGATCTCCGCCGTACGGTTCAGCAGCTGTAATTCCACCCTCCCCGACGCCACGAAATGCAGCGACTGGATTTCATCGTCCTCGCTGAGCACAATCGCGCCCGCGGGATACGAAAGGGCCCGCAACTGGGTCACGATCTTGGCAATCGACGCCGCATCGAGAGTGCTGAACAGGGGCACGTCGACAACCATGCTCCAGGTCACGACAAATTCGCGCCGATTGATCTCTTGGGCGAACCCTGTGGCCAATATTCCGATCGGAAGCGCGAACATGCCAAGTCCGAAGAGCATGACCACCGCACCGAAAATCTTGCCGGCCTGGGTGATCGGCGTGACATCGCCATAGCCAACCGTCGTCAGTGTGGCAATCGCCCACCAGGCCGCCGCCGGAACGCTGCTGAACACCTCAGGCTGCGCGTCATGTTCAAGGTAATACATCACCGTGGAGGCGGTCAGCAGCATCGCCAGCATGACAATCCCGGCACCGACAAACGCCCGGCGTTCGCTCGCCATCACCCGCCCAAGGGTCTGGAGGGCGGGCGAATACCGTGCCAGCTTGAAAAAACGCAGCAGGCGCAGTACCCGCAACACCCGCAGATCCAGCGCAAAGAACACACTCAGATAGAACGGCAGGATCGCCAGCAGATCGATGATCAGCATGGGACGGCAGGCAAACTGCAACCGGGCCTTCCATGCCGGCAGATGGCGCAGGCGTGAAAGCTCCACGCACGTCCACAGACGAAGCACATACTCAATCGTGAAGATGATCACGGAAACGACGTTGAAGACTTCCAGAACCGGTCCGAATTGCGCATAAATGCTGTCAACGGTTTCCAGGACAAACGCGAATACGTTGGCGATGATCAGAACGACAATCGCCCCGTCGAACAGAGAGCTGACGGTATCGCCGCCATGGGCTGCTTCGACAACTTCACGAACCCGGGTCCGGGCCCGGCGATAGCGGCTTTGATTCTGGACGGGCATCAACTCCTCCGAGTCCGGCGCCGGCCGGTTTCGTCAAGCCGGGCCGATCAACGCGGTTATGGCCTCAAGAGCGGCGTCAGCTTTGGTTCCGTCAGGACCGCCGGCCTGCGCCATGTCGGGCCGCCCACCGCCGCCTTTACCTCCCAGCGCGGATGCACCGGCCTGGACGAGATCCACGGCGTTGTAGGTCGCGACAAGATCGTCGGTAACGCCAACGGCAATTCCGGCCCGGCCCTCATCGTTCACACCGACAATGGCGACAACGCCCGAACCGATCTTGTTCTTACCGTCGTCCACGAGACCGCGCAGGTCCTTCGGATTGATGCCCTTGAGGGCACGGGCCATGACCTTTATGTCGCCAATCTCGCGGATCCCGTCATCGGCGTTACCGCCACCGCCGCCAAGGGCGAGTTGACGCTTGGCATCAGCCAGTTCGCGTTCAAGGGTGCGGCGTTCGTCGACCAGGGCTTTGACTCGGTCTGTCAGATCCTGCGGCGAGGCCTTGAGCAAGTCGGCTGCCTCCCGGACCCGGCGATCCTGTTCGTCGAGATAAGCGCGGGCTTCAGGCCCAGTGAGAGCTTCGATCCGGCGCACGCCGGCAGCCACGGCGCTTTCCGACACGACTTTCACAAGCCCGATATCGCCTGTGCGCCGCACGTGGGTCCCACCGCAAAGTTCGACCGAGTAAACGCCGTTCGATATGTCCTTGTCATGACGCGTGCCCATCGAAACGACGCGGACTTCCTCGCCGTATTTTTCGCCAAACAGGGCAAGCGCACCGGATTCAATCGCATCGTCGACGGTCATCAGACGCGTTGTCACCGGCTCGTTCTGCAAAATCACCCGATTGGCGATGTCTTCGACATCCTTCAATTCATCGAGCGAAATCGACTTGGGGTGACTGACATCAAATCGCAACCTTCCCGGTTCTACCAGAGATCCCTTCTGGGCCACATGGGCGCCTAAGGTCTCCCGCAGAGCTTCGTGAAGCAGATGGGTTGCCGAATGGTTGGCTCGGGTGCCTGAGCGAAGGGCACCGTCAACCTTGAGTTCCAACGCGTCTCCGACCGACACCGTGCCGGAAGTAACAGTCACTGTGTGCACGAACAGATCGCCAAGCTTTTTCTGGGTGTCCTGGACCTCGAGCGTCACGCCCTCGGTATTGGACATCGTGCCCCGGTCGCCGACCTGACCGCCGGATTCGCCATAAAACGGCGTCTGATTCAGAATGACCTGGGTAGACTGGCCTTCCGACGCGGTTCCAACGATCTCGTCGTCGACAACCAGCGCCAGTACAACGCCCTCGGCTTCTTCGGTCTCATATCCCAGAAACTCCGTGGCGCCGTGGGTTTCGCGCAGTCCGAACCAGATATGTTCCGTGGCCGCACCGCCCGAGCCCGACCAGGCCGCCCGGGCGTCCTCGCGCTGGCGCTCCATCGCGGCATCAAACGCTGCATTGTCCACGGTAATGCCCCGCGGCCTGAGCGCATCTTCCGTCAGGTCCAGGGGAAATCCGTAGGTGTCGTAGAGTTTGAACGCCACGTCGCCTGAAAACTTGTCGCCGTCGCCAAGGCCGCCGGACGCCTCATCCAGCATCTTGAGGCCGCGTTCCAGGGTCTTTTTAAACCGAGTCTCTTCGAGTTTAAGGGTCTCGGTAATGAGCGCTTCGGCACGGTGGAGCTCCGGGTAGGCCTGGCCCATCTCGTGCACCAGGGTGGGCACCAACCGCCATATCATGGGCTCGCGGACGCCCAACAGTTCCGCGTGACGCATGGCACGCCGCATGATCCGGCGCAACACATATCCACGTCCCTCGTTGGACGGCAGAACGCCGTCGGCAATCAAAAAACTTGTTGCCCGCAGATGATCGGCAATCACCCGGTGGCTGACCATATGGGCCCCGTCAGCCGCCACCTGCGACGCTTCAACCGACGCCTGGATCAGGGTCCGCATCAGATCCGTCTGGAAAATGTCATGAGAGCCCTGCAACAGCGAGGTAATCCGTTCCAGCCCCATGCCGGTATCGATGGACGGACGTGGAAGATTGACCCGTTCCTCCAGCGACAATTGCTCATACTGCATGAACACCAGATTCCAGATCTCAATGAAACGATCGCCATCCTCATCCGGGCTGCCCGGGGGACCGCCGGGAATATGATCGCCGTGATCGTAGAATATCTCCGAACACGGCCCGCATGGCCCGGTGTCCCCCATCGACCAGAAATTATCGCTTGTCGGGATCCTGATGATCCGGGATTCCGGAATCCCGGCGATTTTCTTCCACAGATTCAGCGCGTCGTCATCTTCGGAAAACACCGTCACAAGTAGCCGGTCCGTTGCCAGGCCAAATTCTCTGGTGACCAGGTTCCATGCCAGTTCTATGGCGCGGTCCTTGAAATAGTCGCCAAAGGAGAAGTTTCCGAGCATTTCGAAAAACGTGTGATGGCGCGCCGTATAACCCACATTATCGAGATCGTTGTGCTTGCCGCCTGCACGGACGCATTTTTGGGACGTCACCGCACGATCGTAGGGACGTTTCTCAACACCGGTAAATACGTTCTTGAACTGCACCATCCCCGCGTTGGTAAACATCAGTGTCGGGTCATTGACCGGCACAAGCGGTCCCGACGGTACGATCTCGTGGTCATGGTCGTCAAAATATTTGAGAAACGTCGTTCTGATTTCGTTCATCGAAGACATGGCGCGCCCGTCACATGTTGGCACACAAGACCCGGTCGACACCCAAAAGAGAGCGTTGTTTGACCGCGCCAGTGTGGAAAAGTCATATCAAGCAGTGCTTTTACAATGCGCCCACAATGGTGTCCAGACAACCGTCATGGGACATCGGCAAGTTGCCGCGCACATCTTGAGTACAATCACAAAAAAGAGGCGCTTCCGCGAAGGAAGCGCCCCAGAAGGGGACCGTAGGACCGGTCCGGGGGATAAGAATGGATCTTGTTAGCCGGCGGCTTCCGCGCTTCCTTTGTCGCTGCTGTCCGCGTCGTCATCGTCAGCGCCCATGCCCGGATCATGAAGGATCTTTTCGGCAATCAGCCCGGCATTCTGCCGGATCGCTTCTTCTATCTGATCGGCGATATCAGGATTGTCTTTCAGGAATGTCTTGGCGTTCTCGCGGCCCTGGCCCACGCGCTCGCTGTTGTAGGAGTACCATGAGCCCGATTTCTCGACGATGCCCGCCTTGACACCCAGATCGATCAACTCACCGGTCTTCGAAATACCGACGCCATACATGATATCGAACTCGACCTGCTTGAACGGCGGCGCCACCTTGTTCTTGACCACCTTCACCCGGGTCTGGTTGCCAACCACCTCGTCGCGGTCCTTGATCTGTCCGATCCGGCGGATATCGAGACGCACCGAGGCATAGAACTTCAGCGCGTTGCCGCCGGTCGTGGTTTCCGGTGACCCGAACATCACCCCGATCTTCATGCGGATCTGGTTGATGAAAATCACCATGGTGTTCGATTTGGAAATCGATGCGGTAAGTTTGCGCAACGCCTGGCTCATCAGACGGGCCTGCAGGCCCGGCAGGCTGTCACCCATCTCGCCTTCCAGTTCCGCCCGCGGCGTCAGGGCGGCAACCGAGTCGATCACAAGGATCTCCACAGCGCCTGAGCGCACCAGCGTATCGGCAATCTCCAGCCCCTGTTCGCCCGTGTCGGGTTGGGAAATCAGCAACTCGTCCAGTACAACGCCCAGTTTGCGGGCATAAATCGGGTCAAGCGCATGCTCGGCATCGACAAAGGCGCAGATACCACCGCCCTTCTGGGCCTCGGCTATGGTGTGCAGCGCAAGCGTCGTCTTGCCTGACGACTCCGGCCCGTAAATCTCGACCACCCGTCCGCGCGGCAGGCCACCGATGCCCAGAGCGATATCGAGGCCCAGCGAACCGGTCGACACCGACTCGATCTCGACCACCTTGTCGCTCTTGCCCAGCCGCATGATCGAACCCTTGCCGAAGGCGCGCTCAATCTGACTGAGGGCGGCATCAAGCGCTTTTTCTTTTTCCATGGGATTGCTTTCTACAAGGCGGATTGAACTTTGCGACATACTTGAATTCCTTATTCCACAGCGGCTGTCGGGTTGCAACGAAGCCAAATGTACCGGTTTTGTTCCTGTTGGCAAGATATTTCTCAAACCGTTGATAAAACGTAAACATTTCTGTCATGTTCCAACTTTGTTCCCTGTTGATATGACAGACGCGGAAAAGTGGCTCCGTGTGTTTCAATCAATGGAACGGAAAGAGAATCGGTTTCCTGTCGAACAAATCCGCTTATTAGTCATCCCAAGTACTCACCTCGCGAAGACACGGATATGAAACGACGCTCCGGTTGGTGCGCGCGCCTGAAACAGGGCCTCGCAGAAATCTCATGCACCGCCACGATGCTCATAGGCAGCAATTCGTGCCTCGAGCGTATCTCTCAGGGGCTTGAGGCAGTCATCATACGGCCGCCACCGTTTCAGGGCGGACCGGTAGATCGGTTGCCTGACCTGTTCGGCACTTGCACTGCGGACGGTGTTGCCGGACTCATGAAACGCAAGGCATGCGGCATCCCACTCCAGCGAAATGTGATCAAGGATCTTTCTGGTGTTGGCTTCCGGATCATCCACGAGCGCCTCATAGCGCACGTCAAGAATTCGGCCCGGAAGGACCCGCCTCCAGTGCTCCATGATGTCGTCGAATAGAACTTGCTGGCGTGCGATGCCTGCCAATGACGTCGTAAACGGCACCGAGCCTGGTTCAAACATCTGCGCAAACATCGATGCGCCGGCGGCCATGGGATGCCGGTTGCAGCAAATGAATCGCGCCTGCGGAAACATCATGCTGACAAGACCGACAAACAGATAAGAGCTCAGCGATTTGTCGACGATCCTGACGTCGCGAAGGCCTTGCTTGCCGGATTTTCGCTGGTACCCGACCGCTTCCATGTAACACCGGGCAACATCGCCGATCTGCGCCTTCGATGGCGAAGTGAGCTGATCGACCGCCCAATAAAGCGCCTCGATTTCGCCGACGCCCCGTGCGTCTCGATGACCCGAGATGATTTGCTCGACCAGCGTTGTTCCCGACCGCGGCATGCCGAAGACAAAGACCGGCGCGAACGATTCATCGACCTCGATACCGGTCTCGGCCATGAATTCCGCTGAATAGGTCGTCTTCAACTGCTCAACCAGAACGGCTGCCTCATCGGCTATCGCCTGCCAGCCTTCGGCCATCAAGTCATTGCCCAGAGCCAGATGGCGGAACGCGGCCTCGTGCTCCGCCTTGCGGTCCAGAAGCTGAAACAGGGCAAAATGCAGCGGCGCCAGATAGACCGCCTCACTCTTGCGCTCTGACAGGCGCTCCAGGGCATCGAGGGCATGCGCTATCTGCCGGTCGAGGTCGTGTTCGGGCACACCTGAGGCGAGCATCATATGCGCATGGGGATAGGTGGGATCCGCCGTGATCGCCTCTTCCAGGCAGGTCCGGACCGCCTCGAAATTGCCGCGAACCTGCTCGATCTTGGCAATGTAGGTCATAACGACGGCACGTGGCACGCCCAACCCTATGGCCTTTTTGTAGAGCTCGATCGCCTTTGCAGGTTCGCCCGCCTGATCGTATGCGGACGCGAGCAGGTTGACCCCGGCCGCGCTGGGTTTTTCCGCAAGCGTTCGCCGGTAGGGATCGATGGCTTGTGAAAACCGCTTGGTCGCCATGTAGACATCGCCCATGAGCTTGTCGATGACGGTCAGCTTCCGGTCGATCTGCTTTGCCTGCTTCAGGAGGGCAAGACTCTCGGGAAACTGCTTCAACTCGCCATGGCAGGTCGCGCAGTTACACAGAGCTGCGACAAATCTTGGGTCCAGGTCAATTGCTTGCCGGTAACACGAGATGGCCTGCTCCCAGTTCCGCATGCCTTCATGGACCGTCGCCGTGACAAAATGAACGCCCTTGTTGTCGGGTTCCAGGGGCAGCGCGCGTTCACACAGGTCAAGCGCCTGGGCAAACTTGCCCCTGTCGCGGAACTGAACCGCCCCGGATATTGCCGCCTCCACTTCAGCAAACCGAAAACTGCTGGTGACCGATGTTCGGTTCTTCTTGGCCCGCTTGGCAGCCAGCCGGCGTTCTTTTCGGTTTACTGACACCTTGCGCGGGCCCCAACATGTGGAATTTCAAAAGGATATCTGAGCATCGGCATCCACAGAAATATTCTACAACCCAGCGATCCGCAAGGCAGAACATAGTCCGGGTGTCTGGCTATTCTCGCAGGATTCTCCGGCCACGCAGCACGTCCAGTTCAGCCCCGTCGCTTGGAACCCGCTATCCCCACCGCTTCGGTTCAATCTCGCCGCATTTTGTTCTAAACTGGACGGGTCGATTCCCCGCCGACCTTTCCGGCACAATCTTTGTATTCGGGAGATGTCTTTCATGTCTGTACTTCGCCGTCTCACCCCGCTCCTCGCAGTTGTAGCCTTCGTGTTGGCCGCCACGCCTGTCCTGGCGGAAATGATCTACCACAGGGGCAATACCGGCGAGCCGGAGACGCTCGATCTGCACAAGACGTCGACCATCTATGAATCCAACATCCTGCGCGACCTCTATGAGGGGCTGGTGATCTACGACGCCAAGGGCAAGGTCATTCCCGGTGTCGCCGAAAGCTGGTCGGTCAACGACGACGGCACGCGCTACACCTTCACGCTGCGCGCCAATGCCCGCTGGTCCAATGGCGATCCGGTCACGGCGGAGGATTTTGTCTATTCCTTCCAGCGCATCATGACGCCCGAGACCGGCGCCAAATACGCAACCGTTCTCTACCCGATCAAGAACGCCGAAAAGATCAACAAGGGCGAGATCAAACCGGCCATGATCGGCGTGACCGCGAAAGACAAACTCACCCTCGATATCGAACTGGAGGCGCCTACTCCCTA
This sequence comes from Alphaproteobacteria bacterium, assembly GCA_021775805.1. Classification (GTDB taxonomy): domain Bacteria; phylum Pseudomonadota; class Alphaproteobacteria; order Rhizobiales; family JAJFHC01; genus JAJFHC01. Next base: position 33,054 of record JAJFHD010000038.1, read on the forward strand.
CTTCCTCGAACTGCTGACCCACCAGACCGGTCTGCCGGTTCACAAGGGCTCGATCGACAAACACGGCAACGATTTTGTCCGCCCCGGCAACATGGTGTCCAACGGTGCCTACAAGCTTGCCGAATTTGTCCCCAACTCACACGTCAAGTCGGTCCGCAATCCGGAGTTTCACGGCAATGACACGGTCAAGATCGATGCCGTCTACTATTACCCCACAGAAGACCGGGGTGCGGCGCTGAGACGATTCCAGGCCGGTGAACTGCATTCCAACAATGACGCGCCCACCGAGCAGATGAAGTGGATGCGCGAGAACCTCGGGCAACAGTTCCGGGTGGCACCCTATCTCGGCACCTACTACTACGCGGTCAAGACCGACAAGAAGCCGTTCGACGACGCGCGCATCCGCCAGGCGCTTTCCATGGTCATCGACCGGGAATTCCTGGCCACCGAGATCTGGGGCGGCTCCATGGTGCCGGGCTACAGCCTGGTGCCGCCGGGCATCGGCAATTACGGCGATCCGGCCTATGCCGACTACAAGGGCCAGGACATGCTCGACCGCGAGGACCGGGCCACGGCTCTGTTGAAAGAGGCCGGATTCGGGCCTGACAATCCGCTCAAGCTCGAGCTGCGCTACAACACCTCCGAAAACCACAAGAACACGGCAGTCGCCATCGCCGACATGTGGAAACCGCTCAATGTGGAGGTCTCCCTGCTCAACACCGACGTCAAGACCCACTACGCACGCCTGCGCGACAAGGGCGATTTCGACGTTGCACGCGCAGGTTGGATCGGCGACTATTCCGACCCGCAGAATTTTCTGTTCCTGGTCGAAAGCGACAATCCCGGCTTCAACTATGCCAACTACGCCAACCCCGAATTCGACGCCCTGATGGACAAGGCAGCCGCCGAGACCGACCTGGCTGCCCGGGCAAAGATCCTGTTCGACGCCGAAACCATCTTCATGCGCGACCTGCCCTATATCCCGCTGCTCTATTACGGTTCCCTGAGCATGGTGTCCGACAAATTGAAAGGCTGGGAAGACAATCTGCAGAACGTGCACGCCACCCGCTGGATGTCGATCGAATAGGAACTCAGGCCCGGCTCCCATACAATGATCCATTACGCGATCCGCCGCCTGTTGGGAGCCATTCCGACCCTGTTCGTGATCATCACGATCTCGTTCTTCCTGATCCGTGTGGCCCCGGGCGGGCCGTTCGACCTCGAACGCCCGCTCGAGGCCAAGGTCATGGAAAACCTGCTGCGCATCTACCAGCTCGACAAGCCGGTCTGGCAGCAATACCTGATCTACCTGCAGAACGTCCTGCAGGGCGATCTCGGGCCCAGTTACTACTTCCGCGATTTCACGGTCGCCGAGCTTTTTGCGCAAGGGTTGCCGGTCTCCATCCAGCTCGGTGCCTCGGCGTTGGTGCTGGCGCTGGGTCTTGGCATTCCGCTTGGCTGTTTTGCAGCCCTGCATCAGAACCGGGCAACCGACTATGCGGTCATGACGGCCGCCACTTTCGGGATCACCGTACCCGGTTTCGTGGTAGCCCCCCTGCTCACCCTGGTCTTTGCCATCCACTTTGACCTGCTGCCCGCCGGCGGCTGGGGCAGCGGCGACCTGTCCTACAAGATCCTGCCGGTCGTAACCCTCGCCCTGCCCCAGGTTGCCGTTATCGCCAGGCTGGTCCGGGCGAGCATGATCGAGGCCCTGCGCTCGAACCACGTGCGCACGGCCCGTGCCAGCGGCCTGCCGCCCCGTGTCGTCGTCGGTGTCCACGCCCTGCGCAGCGCGCTTCTGCCGGTCGTCTCCTACCTCGGACCGGCCGCCGCGGCACTGCTCACGGGATCCGTCATCGTCGAAACCATCTTCGGCATCCCAGGCGTCGGGCGTTATTTCGTGCAGGCAGCCCTCAACCGCGACTACACGCTGGTGATGGGTGCTGTCATCGTCATTGCCGCCTTTGTCATCGTCTTCAACCTTCTGGTCGACCTGCTCTATGCCGTCGTCGATCCGCGTGTGCGTCATGATGGCGGAGGTCGGTCATGACCGTCGCCGCACAAGACCGGATTGTACCGCAAACCCGCTCGCATTCCTTGTGGTATCAGGCCTGGCGCCGCTTGAAATCCAACACCGCCGCCGTCGTCAGCATGGCGGTGCTCACCGTAATTGCACTGGCCTGCCTCGTTGGCCCATCCCTGTCGCCCCATGACTTCGATCAGGTCTACCGCAATTACGTCAAGGTGCCCGCGGGCCTGACGGCCTATCCGAAGGCCTCCGACGTTTCTGAAACAGCCCGCAAGGCGCTGAAACGCGCGCGCCTGGACATCACGGACATCGTCATCGCCGGTGATGTCCTGCACGTGACCGTTGCTTCCAAGCGTGGTCCAATCGACAGGCGCGTTCTGCGTTATGTGGAGCGCTCCGACATTTTCTCCAACGCCCGGTTGACTGAGCCTAGTGCCGACCAGCAACAAGCGGTGATTACTGCGAAGGTGACCAGACTGCGCTTCCTGTTCGGCACGGACTCAAACGGCCGCGACATGCTCACCCGCACTCTGGTGGCCGGCCGTGTGTCGCTGCTGATCGGTCTGCTCGCGACCGTCGTCGCATTGGTCATCGGCGTCACCTACGGCGCGGTGGCGGGTTATTTCGGCGGCCGTATCGATGCTGCCATGATGCGCGTGGTCGATATCCTGTACTCCCTGCCCTTCATCTTCTTCGTCATCCTGCTGGTGGTCTTTTTCGGACGCAACTTCGTGCTGATGTTCATCGCCGTCGGCGCCATCGAATGGCTCGACATGGCCCGCATCGTGCGCGGCCAGACCCTGTCGATCAAACGCCAGGAATACGTGCAGGCCGCCGAAGCGCTCGGCGTCGGCAGTGCCGGCATCCTGCGCCGCCACATCGTGCCCAACACGCTCGGTCCTGTGATCGTCTACATGACCCTGCTGGTCCCGAAAGTCATTCTGCTGGAAAGCTTCCTGTCGTTTCTGGGGCTCGGCGTCCAGGAACCCATGACCAGCTGGGGCGTGCTGATCTCCGAAGGGGCACGCAACATTCAGGGCGCCTCGTGGATGCTGATCTATCCGTCGATTTTCCTGACCACGACCCTGTTTGCGCTCAATTTCATCGGCGACGGCCTGCGCGACGCCCTCGACCCGCGGGACCGCTAGGCCATGAGCGATCCGCCAACACCATTGCTCGACATCAAAGACCTGAGGGTTCAATTCACAATCCATGAGCAGACGGTCGACGCGGTCAAGGGCGTCGACATGTCAATCGCACATGGTGAAACCGTCGGCATCGTCGGCGAATCAGGTTCCGGAAAAAGCGTCACGGCTCTGGCAGCCCTGGGCCTGCTGCCCGACACCGCAGAAACGTCGGGCACGGTTATCCTCGACGGCCACGCCACGCTGGACCTCTCACAGAACGCCCTCAACGCGATCCGGGGCGTCACGGCATCGATGATATTCCAGGAACCCATGACGTCGCTGGATCCGCTCTACCGGGTCGGGCGCCAGGTCGCCGAAGTGCTGGTCTATCATCAGGGCATGTCCTGGCGGAGCGCGCGCGACCGGGCCGTCGAACTGCTGGACAAAGTCGGCATCGACAACCCCGCGCGCCGCCTCAATGCCTACCCCCACGAACTCTCCGGCGGTCAGCGCCAGCGGGTAATGATCGCTATGGCGCTCGCCAACAATCCCAAACTGTTGATCGCCGACGAACCCACGACCGCCCTCGATGCCACAGTCCAGGTCCGGATCCTGGCTCTGCTCAAGGAGTTGCAGGCGGAATTCGGTATGGCCATCGCTTTCATCACCCACGATCTGGGCATCGTCAGTCATATTGCCGACCGGGTCTATGTCATGAAATCGGGCGAGGTCGTCGAACATGGTCCCGTCGACCGGGTGCTGCACGAACCTCGTCATGACTACACCCGCATGCTGATCGATGCCGAACCAAGTGGCCGCAAACCGCCCACCGAAGCCAGGCCTCCTCTGTTGCAAGCCCGCGACCTCCACGTGCATTTCCCGGTTACTGCCGGGCTTTTCGGGCGCGTCACGCACACGGTCGATGCGCTCGACGGTGTCAGCCTTGATGTCCGCCCCGGCCAGACGCTCGGCATCGTCGGCGAATCCGGTTCCGGCAAAACCACACTTGGCCGTGCGCTCCTGCGGCTTCAGGCTTGTGCAGGCGAAATCCTGTTTGACGGCCACCGGCTTCAGGCCATGGATCGGGCCGAAATCAGACCGTTGCGCCGGCACATGCAACTCCTGTTCCAGGACCCCAACGGGTCGCTCAGCCCGCGCCTGACCGTGGGCGAGATCATCACCGAGGGCCTGCTGGTCCATGAGCCTGCCATAAATGCCGAAGAGCGCCAGACGCGTGCCATCGAGGCGCTGGAAACCGTCGGCCTGCCCGCCGACTGCCGCCAGCGTTTTCCCCACGAATTCTCCGGCGGCCAGCGCCAGCGCATCGCCATCGCCCGCGCCCTCATCCTGAAGCCGAAGCTGGTGGTACTGGATGAGCCCACCTCGGCGCTGGACCGGACCGTCCAGAAGCAGGTGGTCGACATGCTCCGCGACTTGCAATCCGCCTTCGACCTGACCTACGTCTTCATCAGCCACGACTTGGCGGTCGTCCGCGCCATGGCCGACGAGATCATCGTCATGCGCCATGGCCGGGTGGTGGAACAGGGATCGACTGAGGATATCTTCGAACGCCCGCGCAAGGCCTACACCCGCGATCTGATCGCCGCCGCCTCACGGCAGGCGCTCTCTCCCGCCTAGGTAGAACACCGCAAGACCGTTTCCCGGGCGCGATGCAGCATGCCAGTGCTGCTTCGCAGAACCGGGAGCGTACCACCCGCAAACGCCCGAGACTGGAACGGACCCGGATCACGCTGACGCATGTCCGGGAAACGGATTTTGTTGCCAGTGCACAAAGCAACGCATCCGTGCAGCGGCTAGAGTGACAGTCACAAACTAGCGTCCGTGCCACACACACTTGCCCTCTACCACTCCATCTGAGACTATGGACGTACCAATCGGAGGCAACCCGAATGGCCACAAATCTGACAGGGGTTCCCGCCGCTCTTGAGCGGTTGCGGCTGACGAATGCATGCGAGGGCTGCGACCTGAGGGGCGCGGAGATGGTAGGCATGAACCTGTCGGAGGCTGCCCTGTGGGCTGCCAACCTGTGCGACGCAAACATTTCCTACGCCAATCTCTCGAATGCGGACATGCGCGAAATCTATCTGACCGACGCGAATATCATGTACGCCGACCTCAGCAATGCCGACCTCACATACGCCAATCTGACCTATGCTGACCTGTCTTTTGCCAATCTGTCGGATGCCGATTTGTCGAAGACCAACCTGATGGGCGCCAACCTGCATGAGGCCAATCTGACTGATGCAAATCTGTGCGACGCGAACATGAAGGGGGCGAACCTGGAAGGCGCGGTCCTTTATCGAACCCGTTTTTGCAACACAATCATGCCGGACGGCGCCATCGACAACAGCGGCTGCAGCTAGTCCTGCGCATTACGCTTCGTGCCGGTTCGACCACGTCTCCCAGAGAAACCTAGACCTGACCCCGATATCGAGAAACGGCCGGGGCGGCAGGCTGTCCGGGGTGCCCAGGCTCTCCATATCGGCGATCAGCGGGTTGTCGCGGCCGGTAGCCATGTCGGCGGCCAACAGGCCTCCAATCGTGCCCTTGGTCACACCAACGGCGTTCTGGCACACAGCGCTCCAGATGTTCGACGCCAGTTGACCGAAGCCCGGTGCGCCGTTGCGCGACAGGCAGATGAACCCGGTCCAGGTATGTTCGATGCCGACGTTCGGCAGCACCGGAAACCGCGCATCGAACAACACTTTGTGCTGCCTCGCCACTGCCTGGCGTCTGGCCTCGGTCGTGCGCTGACCCGGTGCGTAGTCAAAGCCCTGGCGGATCAGGATGCGGTGGTCGTCGGTGTAACGCATGGTGATACCGGCAAACGCGTTGGCCGGCGTCATGCCCCAGGGCTCCGCGACGCCGTAGGCTTTTCGTTCTTCCTCAGTCAAACGCCGGGTCAGACTTGCATGGGCAGCAAGGTTCATGAGATGGCGCGTATGAAACCCGAACGCATCCGCAAAGCCGTTGACCGTCAGGATCATCTTCGGCGCCCTCACCGACCCCGCCGGTGTCGTGACATGCACACCATTGCGGTAATCGATCTCGGTCACGGGCGAATTCTCGAACAGCGTCACGTTCTGCGGCTGGCTGTCGGCCAGACCGCGCGTCAGGGCCGCCGGGTTCATGAGAATGCAGCCGGGCGTATAGACCGCTGCATTGAAATGGGCGGTGCCGAGTTGCTCCGCAACGCCGGCACGGTCTATCCAGGTAAACGGTTCGCCCAGCGCTTCCAGTTCCTTTGCAAACGGCTCCAGTACGTCGCTTGTGCCGCGCGGCGACACGGCAGTGTGGTACTTGCCGCGCTGGGCCCAGTTGCACTTAATCCCGGATGTATTGACCTGTTCCTCGAGATAGGCGATGGCGGCACGTGCCAATCCCATGAACCGATGGGAGCCTTCCAGTTCTTCGAGCGAAGATCCCACATTGTGCGGCAGATCGATGGCAAATCCGGAGTTGCGGCCCGATGCGTTTTCGCCGACCTGCCCGGCTTCGACCAGCACGACCGTTTCGTCCGGCCGGTTTTCCGCCAGCCGCCGTGCCGCGGCAAGCCCGGCGTAGCCTGCCCCGATGACGACCCAGTCGGCCCTCACGTCCTCGTCGAGAGCAGACGCTGGTTCGCGCTCCGCGAGGATACCGCTCCAGCCGTTGGTCTTGTCGTCGCGCGGCAACCGGTCGATTTTCATGATCCCACCCGCTAGTCCCAGTTCACGGGATGAACCGCATAGAATACCAGCGCGTCGGTCGCCTGATAGATCAATTCCGTGCCCTTCGGCAACCAGATGCTGTCCATAGGACCGGCCTCGATTATATTTTCGCCGATCACGATGGTTACGTTGCCCTCGAGAACCAGAAGAACCTCGTCGTACTGGATGGCCCAGGGAATTGATGCATTCTTCATCCGAACGAAACCGGTTCCCAGCGGTGTGTTCTCCGCTGTGCCGCTGACCTCGGCAATTTCGGCCTGATCGCCATAAGCAAATCGTGGCATGTAATCGAGATCACCAAACTTTACACAGCGTGCTTCTGAGCGATTGTTTTCATCCATTTGACACTCCTCGACGGTCTTCAGCTTGACAATTCCATACAGGAGTGTATTGAACAATACAACCCTGTATGGAGTATTCCTAGTTGAACACGCCAACCCGTACCGCCGAAAAACCGACCTCCGTTGAGTCAGGACTGGACGACCGGCGGCTACCGCTGGCCAAGGCCGACTGGCTAGCGGCAGGATTGCGTGTTCTGGCCGACGAAGGCATCGAATCCGTGCAGATTGCCCGGCTTGCCCGCGACCTCAACGTCACGAGAGGCAGTTTCTACTGGCACTTTTCCGACCACAACGACCTGCTTGATGCAATTGTCGGCGAATGGCGCAGGCGTAATTCGGGCGTCATGCTTGAAGCTCTTGAAGGTTCCACCTCCCTGACACACGGCATCCTGTCGCTGTTCCAGGTGTGGGTCGACAAGGCCCCGTTCGACCCCTGTCTGGACCATGCCATGCGCGACTGGGCGCGGCGGTCGCCGGAGATCCGTGAAACCGTCGAAGCCGAGGACGATAGCCGCGTGGAAGCCATAGCAAGGTTCTTTCGGGCCAACGGTTACGAAAAGACCGAGGCCTTTATCCGGGCCCGTGTGATCTACTTTACCCAGGTCAGCTACGACTCCATGGGCATCGAGGAACCGATGACAAAGCGGATGAGTTACCTGAACGCCTATTTCCGCTGCTTTACCGGCATGGAAATCGATGAGGACACGGCCAGGGCCTACCGCAAGGCCTTTGCCCGGAGAAAGACGACGCCATGACAAAGCCTGAACGCCGGGGCCGGACCAAGGGACGCACGACCACGGCGAGAGTCGTGAATTACAGGCAACTCCGCCACCCGTTTGAACCGCAACGCGTATTTTCCGACGATGCTGTCGCCGCCATGCACGAAATGGCATTGAAGCTGCTGGAAGACCTCGGCATCAAAATGCTTCTGCCCGAGGCCCGCGCGATCTTCGCCAAAGCCGGCGCCAGGGTCGACGAGACCAACCAGATGGTCCACATCGGCCGCGACATTGTCAGGGCAGCCCTGACCACCGCGCCACAGTCATTCCGATTGCGCGCAGCATCTCCCGACCGCGAGCAGATCTACGAGGACGGTGCCATGCTGTTCGTCGCCGGCGCCGGCTGCCCCCACGCGACCGACATGGTACGCGGGCGGCGGCCCGGTACCCTCGTCGACTTCGAAGAGACGATAAAGCTGCAGCAGGCGTTTGACGTCATTCACCTGTTCTCGCCGTCTGCCGAACCTCAGGACGTGCCCGCCAATCTGCGCCACTACGACATGATCAGGACGCAGTTGGTCTACGGCGACAAGCCGATGTTTGTCTACGCCCGGGGAACCGCCCAGGTGGAAGAAAATTTTGAGGCGATCCGTCTGGGACTCAACCTCTCGGACGACGATTTTGACAATGGCGTCTGGGCGACCACCATCATCAACACCAACTCGCCGCGCCAGATCGACGTTCCCATGGCGCAGGGTATCATTGATTTTGCCAGGGCCAATCAACTGAGCGTCATCACGCCGTTCTGCCTGGCCGGTGCCATGGCCCCGATCACCGTATCCGGTGCGCTCATTCTGCAGCACGCCGAAGCGCTCGCTTCGATCGCCCTGGCGCAATTGGCAAGGAGCGGTGCGCCGGTCTCCTATGGAGGCTTCGGCTCAAACGTCGACATGAAGTCCGGCTCGCCAGCCTTCGGCACACCGGAACACATGAAGATGTCAATCGGTTCCGGTCAGCTTGCCCGCCACATCGGCCTGCCCTGGCGTTCGGCGGCCGGTTCTGCGTCGAACACCGCCGACATGCAGTCCGCCGGTGAAAACCACATGGGGCTGTGGTCATGCCTGATGGCCAACGCCACATTGACGGTCCATGCCGCGGGCTGGCTCGAAGGCGGGCTGACCTTCGGCTACGAGAAATTCATCAACGATGTGGAGGGTCTGCAGATCCTGGCCGAGATGTGCACGAGCCCGGAAGAAGACGAAGCAAGCATGGGGTGGGAAGCGCTAGCAGATGTCGACCCGGGCGGTCATTTCTTCGCCACCGACCACACTATGCAGCGCTACGAACACGCTTTCTACGAGCCGCTGGTGGCGGACCTGTCCAACTTTGGCAGTTGGACCGAGGCCGGCGAGAAAACCTCCACCGATCGCGCTACTGCAATCTGGAAGTCAACCCTGGAAACCTTTGCCCCGCCCTCCCATGGCGAGGAAGCCGACGCCCGTATCGCAGCCTTTATCGCCGACCGGACGGCCGCCGGCGGCGCGTCGCCGGTGGATTAGAACGCATCAGGTTCTATCCTGCACACAGTTGAGGCTCTCGACCTGGAAAGTGTTTCGAGAATAGGCCCAGTGCCCTAGGAAATGAGCTTGTCAGTTGAAAATATCCACGGTGACCTCCGACGGCCGCTCACTCTTCTTGAGCAACAAGAATATCCAAACACCCAACCCAACAAGCGGGACCAGTTGCAGCAGGTTCAGCCATTTCGACAAGCCCGCATCTTGAGCACGGTGCACGGACCAGATCAGGTGGAGGGGCAAACCCACGACTCCACCGAATGCGCCCGCGAGCACGAGAACGTCGTTCTCCGTGTCCACCATGAAACTCCCGGCTATGAACACGGCGAAGATCGCGACGGATCTCAAGGCATAGCCACCTCTTTGAAGCCGCTTTGTCCCGCTGGCCAGAACAATGGGCGATACGAGATAGCAGATGGCTCCCAGGATCATCACGATTTGCCACACGCCAATCGTCATGTTCGCCCCGGCCACATCGCCTGATCAGTTGTGCCGCGCATCCGATATGGCGTTTTGTTCAATACCATTCCCCCTGGAGTAATTCCCGATCATGGAAGCGTTCTTGCGACCCGGAAGCCTTTGTCGTAGCTGCGGCCGCCTTCGCTGCCGTACCGATAGGCGGAACGGACGAACCAGGGTTCATCCAGCCACGAACTTCCACGAAGAACATGCTTGCCGCAATTACCGGTTGTACGAACCGCCCCGTTGGTGGGAGCATTGCGATGATTGGGATTCCAGCAATCTTCTGTCAATTCCGCCATATTGCCGTGCATGTCGTGCAGGCCAAAGCGATTGGCAGGAAAACTGCCGACCGGCAGGGCCGCATTCCTGAACTTGCCTTTTTTGCTACCGTTATAGGTGTAGCGGCTATCGAAATTGGCTTGCGACGCCGTTATCCGCTTACCGGTCGAAAACGGTGTCGATGTACCGGCGCGGGCCGCATACTCCCACTCAGCTTCCGACAGCAAACGATAGTCTTTTCCCGTCTTTTTCCCGAGCCACTCCACATAAGCCTGTGCATCCCACCAGCTAAGGCAGGTCACCGGGAAAGTCCCTTTTTGTCTGTAACCCGGCTTTTTGTACGAAAGATTCTTGCGCTCCACCCATTTGCTGCCTTTGTAGATCCAACACCCGTTTTCGACCAGGTGTCCGGATTCCTTCACAAACGTTGTGTATTGATCCACCGTTACCTCAAACTTCCCGGCAGCAAAGGGCTTTGAAATTTCTACTTTGCGCTGTGGTCCCTCAGCCGCTTCTCTTTTCTTCTCGCTCTTAGGCGATCCCATCGTGAACGATCCCGACGGGATCACAACCATCTCGGGGCAGTTGTCACATTCGGTGAATGTCTCGCCGGGTTTGTAAGTTCGCACCGGGGTCTCCTTGTCGGGAAACACGCCCACGGCAACTTTGGTTCCGAGTTCCTCGAGTTTGATCCTTGCCAGCCCGGCAAACGTGCCGCTGGGAAACTGCTTCAGAAACTCACTGAGCGCCGCGGCGCTGCCGCTGTCCTTGACCGAATTCCAATAACTCAGCTCCAGGGTCCGGTCGTCGACAGCACCCTGGACGCCGGTGACCCCGACACTGCGCGCGCCGGCACTGTCATCTTCAGCATTGGACTGGCTTGCGGGGATGAAATAGAAATCGCCTTTCAGAGAAGACTCCTCCCATGGTGTCTGGGCACCACCGGTCTGGCTTTCCACCTTGACACGCGTCTTCTTGAAAACCTGTTCAACTGCCAGGCCCGGGACCTTCATGGCCTCGACCAGAGCCGACAGGTAGGGTGAATTTTGTCCCTTGCCGTCCGCGGCCACCTGACCTGGTGCTGCAGCAAAAGCGATCAGCGAACCGGACGCAGCCTTGACACGGGCCAGCCCCTTGCTGCCTGATCGCACGGCGCTTGGCAGCGGGTTGTTCCGGCAGGCATCCAGGATCACCAGGTTGAGCCGGTTTCCGGCGTCTTCCATCTGTTGCAGGATGTCGGCCGCGCTCATGCTTTCTATGGTCAGATCGGCCTCGGTCTCGATCTCGGCGTCAATCGGTATCAGGAAATTTTCGCCGCGCGACTGGATGCCGTGACCGGAATAATAAAGCAGTCCGACGGCCCCAGTGCCGGCCCGCCGCAGGGCCTTGCCGAAAGTCTTGACTGCACGGCCCATGTCCCGCCGGCTCACATCCACAGCCGTCACCACGTCAAAGCCCATTTCCTTGAGCGTCGCTGTCATCAGAACGGCATCGTTTTTCGGGTTTCGCAGGGGCGAGTTCTTATAGCTCGAATTCCCGATCACCAGCGCCACGCGCTTTTCCGCCCGGGCAACGCCCGTGCAGACCACCAGAACCAGCACCGCTACAAGAAGCCTCATCGTCTCTCTCAACCTGTTCCGCCTCGCCGACTTGCCTCGTAGTACGGGCCACACAATGCCACAAACTGGTTACCATCAGGGAAACACCTCTACAGGGAGAGGGTTTTGCATCAACGAATTGTCTGGCGACGCGGACCGCGTTGCAGATCCGATCGCCGGTTCGTCCGTACACGAAAACATCGTTTTCGGCGCTCGTGCTAGATGCTGAAGAGAATGATGGTTGCGGCGAAAAACGCTGAAATGGCAAGACCTGCCATGACATCCGTGGTTGAAAGTGATTTTTCCTTCCAAAAGTAATCCGGAATCATATGACTACCCCTTATCTGCAAAAGACCTTCATCATGAAAGCCGTAACCAAGAGATAGGGATTGTCATAACCATGTGCTGTGACATGTGTCACATCTGGGATTTCTCTGGGTATGCGAGGCAGTTCTCACACGCTGCAATGCGCACGGGAGACGACAACGTTCCCGGCAGCGGTGCACCGGGCTCTGCCAGGCACTTACCCCCGGCGTTTGCGCGCAGCCGACGTCGCCTTGATCGCCTTGGTCAGGTATACATCCCGGTCGTATATGTCCTCATAGTACTTCACCGTACCTTGCGCCGTCGGCCAGGCGGTGAAGTAAGAGACATAGACCGGAACGTCGGCCTTGACCTTGTCCTTGTCGTTGCGACCGCCGGCGATGCGCGAGGCGATGTACTTCTTCGACTTGCCCAGAACCGCTGCCGCCATGCCCCGGGGGTCCTCAAGCCGGACGCAGCCATGGCTGAAGGCGCGCTTGTCGCGGGCGAACAGCTTCTTGGCCGGGGTGTCGTGCATGTAGATTGCGTGTTTGTTGGGGAACAGGATCTTGAGCTGCCCCAAAGCATTCTTGGGACCCGGAGGCTGGCGCACGTTGATCTGCTTGCGCTTGGAAACCACCGCATACCAGTTGACAGACCGCGATGAAACACGACGGCCTTTCAGGGTTGTCACTTCGTAGCCGATCCGGTCGAGATAGCCCGGGTTGCGATAGAGTTTGGGTGCCATCTCGTTGGCGATGATCGACAGCGGCACGCCCCAGTAGGGGTTGAACTCGACGGTCTCAATCTTGTCCATGAAGAAATAGGTCTGGTTGGCCTTCTTGCCGACCACTACTTTCATGGAGAACGGATCGCGTCCTGTGTGGCTGTAAGTTGCCGTATAGGCCGGCTGATTGATGAACACATGCCGATCGCCCAGATCGCGCGGCAGCCAACGCATGCGCTCCATAGCCAGTTCGAGCTTGGCCATCTTGTCTCCGGGACCGGTAATCTTGAGACGGGCGATGGTTCTGCGTCCGACGATGCCGTCGCCGCGCAGTCCCTTCTCACGCTGGAAATCACGTACCAGAGCGACCAGGCCAGGGGTATAGGCCATGCCATTGCCATCGGCGGCCAGCGCCTCGGTGTGCTTGGCCAGAAGCGTGTCCGATCCCAGTAGCCGGATGGCGGCCATGACAGTGACCACGGCAGGATCGTGAGCACCTGGTTTCAGGAACGTACCGCGCGGAATGCTTGGAAGCTCTGCACCGCCGTCCCGGTGCAAGCGCACAAGTTCTGACGCCAACGCCCTGAACTCGGCGTTGTCCGGGTTGCGGCTTTCAAGATACTCGACGATTTGATCGGTCGCCGCCATGTAGGCGATCGACGCCGGCAGATCCACCTTCTTGCGCTCGAAATCGTGATAGCCGGAGATCCTGTTGGGGTCGATCCGGCCGCGCTTGGCATCGAGCACATACATCAAGGTCTTGGCAGACAGCTCCATCTCGAAACGGATCAGGGCACGGTAATCCGCGATCTGGGACGCATCGCCACCACCGTCCTGCGGCACGGCAACAGCGTAGTCCTTCGGCGACAAACCAAAAATGCCCGCATGTTCGAACGCATTCAGGGCCTCACGGGCCTTGGCATTGACCTTGCCGCCACTGATCCAGATAAACGAGGGATGTTTCGCATAGTGTTCCTTGATCGCTGCCGCCACCTCGGGCAGGGTCCGGACCTTGATCGATGACAGATGACTGCGGGCCTCCGCGAACGGCGTTCCCCCAACCGGCAGAGCAGAGGCGTCAGTCGACGCTGTCTCGAACCGGGCAAGACTTGCCAGGGATATGTTCTTCAGGATGTCGGGCTTGTAGCTGTAGTATTTCGGACTGCTTATGCGTGGACCACGCTTGGCACGGCGCCTGGTATAGTCATTGCGGTAGATCACACGGCGCTTTGCCCGTTTGCGATAGACGCGTTTGCGGTACCGGCGATTGCTCTCACGTGCCGTCGATCTGCCAAACAGACTGTCGAAAAGATTGCTTGCCTGTACAGGCGCCAGCGGGGCTGCCACAAAACTGTCAGTCAAAAATGCGAAAATCGCCGCAAAAAGAACACACCCGACCCGAACCATTACCTACTCCACCCACAGACGCGACAAACTAACGCCACAGTTAATGCCAATTGCCCCCCAATCGCATAACCTACACGAGTTGAACGACAATTTACAGGTATGGTTTTTTGGAGACGCTCCACATTATTAAGAGCCGCACCCTGAAGCCGGTATGGTGCGGCGAGATTGCGGCAGGAGCGTCAAGCGCACATGGCGATCACCGGTTCATCTTTTCATTCAGCAAATTATCGTATGTGATTCAAGACGCTGGGAATTAATCGGATGATGCCGGACAGCCCCGGCGTCGCCACTTTCCTTAATCCCCAGCCGGCATAGCCTCTTTGACGGCGGCCGCAAGTTGCTTGAGGCTGAATGGCTTAGGCAGGAACGAGAACTTTTCATTGTCGTCGAGGTTCTTCTTGAACGCATCTTCAGCATAACCGGAAATGAAGATCACCTTCATGTCCGTATTGCTCTTGCGCAGTTCCTTGAGCATGGTCGGCCCGTCCATCTCGGGCATCACGACGTCGGAGATCACAAGCTGGATCTCGCCATCGTGGTCCTTTAGCTGTTCAAGCGCTTCCGTACCCGTCGAGGCTTCCAGCACCGTATAACCACGGCTTGCCAGCGCCCGCGACGCAAACGCACGCACCGCCTCCTCGTCTTCCACGAGCAGAATTGTGCCGTTCCCGGTCATGTCGGCGGAGGCCGCATCGGGCTTCGTTTCTTCTTCGATTTCCAGCAGTTCGGAGTCTGCGCCCTCTTCGCGGTAGAATCGCGGCAGGTAGATCTTGAACGTCGTGCCTTTCCCGATCTCGCTGTTGGCAAAGATGAAACCGCCGGTCTGTTTGACGATGCCGTAAACCGTCGACAGGCCAAGTCCGGTGCCTTTGCCGACCTCCTTGGTCGAAAAGAACGGTTCGTAGATTTTCTCCAGAACCTCTTTCGGCATGCCGGTGCCGGTATCACTGACCTCGCACAGTACATATTCGCCGGCCGGCATGACCCGATGACCGAGGCTGCGCGACTCTTCTTCCGTCACGTTTGCCGTTCGCACAGTCAGGGTGCCGCCGTCGAGCATGGCATCGCGTGCATTGACAGCCAGATTGATGATCACCTGCTCGAACTGGTTGACATCGACCTTCACAAGGCCCAGTTCGCGCCCGTGAATGGTCTTGAGTTCGACCTTCTCGCCCAGCAACCGCCCCAGCAGATTGCCCAGATCGGCGATCACATCCGTCAGGGAAAGCACGTCCGGCCGCAGGGTCTGGCGGCGTGAGAAGGCCAGCAGCTGGCGCACAAGGTTGGCGGCA
The DNA here is from genome assembly GCA_021775805.1 of Alphaproteobacteria bacterium. GTDB lineage: Bacteria > Pseudomonadota > Alphaproteobacteria > Rhizobiales > JAJFHC01 > JAJFHC01. The sequence goes on from JAJFHD010000038.1 coordinate 48,643, forward strand.
CGATTGGCATTCTGCTTGATGTTCATGATGTCCTGGAACGACGGGTCGGTCGGCCGGTGGCGGGCGAGCAGCAGATCGGAAAAACCGATGATCGCCGTCAGAACATTGTTGAAGTCATGGGCAACCCCGCCGGCAAGCTGTCCCACCGCCTGCATTTTCTGGCTTTGCGCAAACTGAAGCTCCAGAGACCGCTGCTCTGTCGTGTCGACCGCATAGACGATCAGGGCGTCCCCGTCCTCGTTTTCGATCCGGCTGACAAAGAAGCGGCCGTTGCGCCCAGTATCGGCGGAGAACCTGACGTCGGCGGGCGCCAGAACCGCGTTCCCGGCCCACGCCGGTTCCAGGACAGTGGTCAGGATTTCCCGGTCTTCCCGCACGACGATGTCATGCAACGGCTTGCCGCGCGCGGAGGCATCGCCGGTTGTCGCGGCAAAGGCACCGTTTGCATTGGTGACAGTGCCGTCACGGCCGACGATCGCGATGCCGATCGGCGCGGAATTGAAGAACCGTGCAAACCGGACTTCCGCGGCTCTGAGCGTTTCCGAGACATCTGCTCCGGGACTGCGGTTCAGAACCAGCGACCGGGATGCGCCCGGCCGCCCGTCGGGCCCGAACGAGACACGGTGGAGAATGCGCACCGGAACCGTTTTGCCGTCGACGGTCTTGAAATCCACGTCGAAGGTCTCGACGCGCGCGCCATCGGGCACCGGTTCCACGACGTTGATCAATTGGGCGCCATCACCGCTGACGATATCCTTCAACGTAATTGCACCACCGGTGGTTTGCCCGAGATCGAGACCCAGCCAGCCCGCCAGCGTCGCATTGAGATACTGGATCTGGCCGTCGGCATCGGCGGAAAAGAAACCGGCCGGCGCATGGTCGAGGTAATCGATGATGTGCTGCAGTTTCTGGAATGCCTCTTCCTGCATTTCACGCTCGGCGGTCAGGTCGATTATCCGCCAAAGCGCGTGGCGCTTGCGCCCGCCCACCGTGAACGGTTCAACCGAGAGCTTGAGCCAGGCTGTCCTGTCCTCGTGCGACGCCGGCGCCGAACTTCCGGCATGCAGGCGAATCTCCTCGACCGCCGACACCCCTTCGCGTGCCGCCTGGGCGAGCCGGTAGATATGGTCTGCAATATCGGGGTATCCGGCATAAAGGTGCTCCACCCCAAGCATGCGTGATGTGCTGTCGGTATCGGAGACTTCCAGGTATCTGGGCGTCGCATAGACCACCCGGCCGTACTTGTCTGTGACCGCACAGGCTTCACCGGTAACATCGACGACCTGTTCGGCAAACACGTTGACGTATCGTTTGCGCCCGAAATGGACCAACCCGACAACACCGCCGAACAACCCGAACAACCCGACCGTTGCAAGAACGCCGAGCAGGCCGAGCACCCAGGGTTCCGCTTGCCCGCGTGCAGAATAGGCCGCGGCGGCGGCCGTCACAGCCATCAGAATTGCCAGCAAAAGCGCAAGCATGATTGTCCCGAACCGTCCGCCGGTACTGGAAGTGCTGGCACGCCGTTCAAGGCGGTGCTTTTCGACGCCGGTATTACTCAAAAGCTCTGCCGTCCCCTGTCAGCGCCCGGGCTTCGCGAACACCCGGGCAGTCGAATCACTTGCGCGATGTGCCTCTGCGTTTCATTTTACCCCTAATTTTCATGACGTAGCCAATCACTTGAGCAACAGCCCTGAAATGTTCGGGCGGAATCTCGTCGTCAACTTCCACAGTCGCGTGCAAGGCACGCGCCAAAGGCGGGTTTTCAACGATCGGAATATCATGCTCCTTGGCGATTTCACGAATCTTCAAGGCGATGTTGTCCATGCCCTTGGCCACGCAGATCGGGGCCTCCATTCCCTCCTCGTATTGCAGGGCAATCGAGTAGTGCGTCGGGTTGGTAATGATGACACTGGCATCCGGCACATTGGCCATCATGCGCTTGCGGCCACGCTCGACACGGATCTGGCGAAGCTTGGCCTTTACTGCAGGATCGCCTTCCATCGATTTGTGCTCGTCGCGCAACTCCTTCATCGTCATCTTCTGCTTCTGCGTCCAGGTATATTTCTGGTACAGAAAATCGGCCGCTGCAATGACCGTCATGACGGTCACAACGCCGATCAGGAGCTTGACCGACATAGTCTGAACGACCGGCAGAAGCATGGCGATGTCTGCCGTGACAAAAAGGTCGAGTGAGTCCCGTTCCGGCCAGATGATCAGGAACATGACGACGGACACAACGCTGAGCTTGGCGATGCCTTTGAGAAAATTGACGATGCTTGTCAGGGAAAACATCCTCTTCCAGCCCGAGAGCAGGGAAATCTTGCTCAGCTTGGGCTTCAGCCCCTCCGCGGTGAACAAGAGCTTGTGTTGAACCACATTGCCCGCAAGCGCGCCCATCATCAGCAACGCCAGAGGCACCAGCAGCGCGGCCAGCACACCAAGCCCCAGGTTCATCCACACCACCCGCAGGTTCTCACCATCCATGGCAATGTCGTGCGGGCTGGCAAGATAGACCTTCAGAGACGTCGCCAGCGATGCCATCATGTCGTTGGAAAACATCATGACGACGATGGTCGCCGCCAGCATGACGAACCAGGTGCTTACCTCCTGGCTCTTGGCGACGTCGCCTTTCTTGTGGGCGTCCTCCAACCGCTTTTGGGTGGGGTCCTCAGTCTTTTCTGATTGATCCGGCTGATCGTCGGCCATGACCCTATCTCTCTGCTGGGATTACTGCTTGAGAAGCAGGCTCAGGCTGTCCTTGAAGTAGTCGATGTACCACATCATCATCGAACTCAGGAGCAGCATGAACAGGACAAAGCCAAGCGCTATATTGGCGGGCATGGCAACGAAATAGATCTGCACCTGGGGCATCAGGCGCGACAGCACACCAAGCCCCAGATTGAACAGCAGGCCGAAGACAATAAACGGCGCGGCAATCTGGACCCCGACCTTGAACGAACGCGCCACCGTCATGATCGCCATCATTGCGAAATCTCCGACCGGCAGAACTGCGCCCGGCTTGAACAGGTCGTAACTGTCCCGCATGGCGCCGATCAGGAGATGGTGCAGGTCCATGGTGAATATCATCAGCAACCCGACCATCGACAGAAACGATCCGACGATCGCGGTTTGTATCCCTTGAGTCGGGTCCAGGTTCTGGACCGATGCCAGGCCCGACTGGAAGGCGATCACGGTGCCCGCGACCTGCAGGGCGCTGGTCAGCAGGCGGGCGGATACCCCGATCATCAGCCCGACGGCAATCTCTGTGAAGATGATAAACGTCATGGCCGTGATCGTTTGCGGAACCGCTGTGTACTGATCCTGCACCAACGGCAACATCACCAGTGTGATGCCCATTGCGAGCACCAACCGGATGCGCGAGGAGACGATGATTTCCCCGAACGCGGGCATGGCCATGATCATCGTGCCCAGGCGCGCAAAGATCATCATGAAGACAAAAGCGGTCTGAGGCAGAATCGTCAGGGTCATGACCGCGGGTCCCGCTCGAAAATCGCGATTGCAGTTGGCGAGATTGCGGCACTCATATCAACCGCTGGCTATGATCTGCTCGGCGATCCTGTTCATGAAGCTCGAGAGCACCTGCCCCATGAACGGCAGCATCACGAGCAACGTCAGAAAGATCGCAATGATCTTTGGCACGAAGACCAGGGTCATTTCCTGAATCTGCGTCAGGGCCTGGAACAAGGCGATCACCAGGCCAACGGCCAGTCCCACGAGCATCAGCGGTGCAGACAGTTTCAGCAACACGAAAAGGCCGTCGCGCCCCACGTCGAGTACTTCCGCGCCGGTCATTTTTGTTACCTCCCACTGCATCCACCACAGCGACCGCAAATACCGGTCGCCCAACACCCTCTAGATCGGCATTCTCAGTATTTCCTGGTAGGCCGCGATAACCCTGTCGCGGACATTGACCAGCGTCCTCATGGCAACTTCGGTCTCCGCCACAGCCGTCACCACATCCACGATGTCAGCCTTGCCGCCGATGTGGGACATTGTCGTGTTTTCCGCCTTCTGCACCGACGTCGAAAGACCATCCACCGCCTGCTTGAGGGCCGCCCCAAAACCTTCATCCTCGGTCGCGCCCTTCAGGGCGCCCGCATTCTGATCCTTGGTTGCGTTGGCGATGGTCTTCGCCGCCGCGGCGTAGGCGTTTGCGGCACTGGCTGCAGGAATCTTCATGGCCTTCTATTGCCCCTTGCCTCAGGCACGATTTATGCCCTCAGGATATCCAGTGTCCGAACCGCCATGGTCCGTGTGGTCTTGATAACGTTCAGGTTCGCCTCGTAACTTCGCTGCGCTTCGCGCATATCCATCATCTCCACCAGCGCGTTCACGTTCGGGGTTTTGATGTACCCCTGCTGATCCGCAGACGGATGACCTGGTTCGTACTTTTTGCCGAACTCCGTCTGGTCGAACCTGAACTTGCCCATCCGAACCGTGTGAACGCTCATCTCACGGTCGAAATAGGCCTCGAAGGTGGGCATGCGACGTCTGTAGGGATCCCCTCCCGGTGTCTGTGCCGTCGAGTTGGCATTCGCGATATTCTCGGAAATGATGCGCATCCGCCCGCTCTGTGCCCTCAGGCCGGATGCGGCTACCATCATCGATTTCATCAGATCCATAAAACCATCCTCATCATTTGTTCATGTCCCCGGCAACTCACACACCGGGTGTTCGGTGAACCGGTCAGGTGTTTGCGCCCAACGCAATCTTGAGAAGCGTTACCGACTTTGAGTACAGGGACGCGGCGGACTGATACTCCATCTGGTTTTCCGTGACTTTCATCATCTGCTCTTCAAGGATGACCCCGTTACCCGACGGCGTTGTCTCCCAGCCTCTGGACTTGTCCCGGTTGAAGGCCCCATCCGATGGCAGCGCCGTTCCTCCAAGGTGTTTCGCATTGGTGCGGGCAACACTCACGGACTGGTTTGTGACGCTGGCAAGGGCGCTGGAAAACTTGATCTTGCGCAAATCCTTGGCCTGGTAGCCGGGTGTGTCGGCATTGGCGACGTTTTCGGCCAGCACTTGCTGCCGGCTCTGATGCCACTGCATCTTGGCCTTGAGAGCACTGAATATGCCGATGTCGCCGAGCGCCATTCTAGTCACCGTTCGTTCGAACAATCTCACACTGCCGGTAATGCCTTGCACAGAGATTCGCGCAGGCAATCCGGCAGTTTTATGAGTTTCGGCGTGTTATGGTTAACGTTCCCTTAATGCTGATAACAATTTGCTAACCATGTTTTTGGCAGTTTTCCGCCCCTGTTAACCATTTTTTCAGGCGTCTTAACGTTTTATTAGTGATAAACTAGGCAAAATTTTCCTACAACGGTGTCAGTGAATCGAACCTGAGGGGCCACCTTATGGAATTGTTGGACTACGCACAGTATGTCCTCGCCCTAATTTTTGTTCTGGCCTTGGTCGGACTGGGCGCTTGGGCGCTGCGTTATTTTGGCGTCAGCGGCAATATGGGCACGCGCCGGGACTCACGGTTGGCGGTCGTCGAGGCGACGATGGTCGACAAGAAGCATCGCCTCCTGCTGGTGCGGCGTGACAACGTTGAACATCTCCTGCTGATCGGCGGATCCCAGGACGTTGTTGTGGAATCCGGCATTCGTCGCGATGCACAGCGGCCGGCCGCCGAGGCTCCACGTTTGCGGCAACCGCCGGTCCAGAACCGCGCCGCTGCGCAACAGCCGCCGCACCCGCATCAAGCCCCCCAACAGCCGGCAGCACAGCAACCCCGGCAGGTCGCCCGCCCGCCGGTTCAGCCGCAACAGGGCGAGCCGCCGCGCCATCCGCGCTCCGCTCCGCGTCAGGCGCCGGTGCCGCAACACGCCGAAAGGCGCCCTGCCCCGCCTCCGGAAGCACCGACACCGCAACCGGCGCCACACACCCCGCACGACCAGGAGTACGTCCAGGTGCCGGTCGAACCGGACGACATGGTACAGCATAGACCGGCGGCTCAGCCACATCAGGCCCAGACGCACCAGGAACAGGTTTCCGCACCGTCACGGCCGTACCCGCAGACCACCAGACCCGCTCCGGAAGACGATCCCGACGCCGTCCTGTTTGACGACACCGACGGCCATGAACCACCAAGATCGGCGGGTCAGAGGAGCTAGACGTTGACCGTCTCGAAAACCCGGCCGTTGGGGACCCTGCCTGCAAAGGCCGGTTGGTGCATCGCGATCGGTTTGCTGTTTTCTACAGATCCTGCAGCGGCCCAGGCGATAAACCTCGACTTCGACGCCGGAACCGGACTGACTGAACGCGCCGTCCAACTGGTGGCCCTGATTACGGTCCTCAGTCTCGCACCGTCGATTCTGGTCATGGTGACATCGTTCACCCGTATCGTTGTCGTCCTGTCACTGCTGCGCACGGCCATCGGAATTCAGCAGTCGCCGCCCAACACGGTAATCGTGTCTCTTGCCCTGTTCCTGACGGCCTTTGTCATGGCGCCGGTCTTCAAGAGTGCCTATAACGCCGGAATTTCCCCGCTGATAAACAACCAGATCGAATTGCGTGAAGCCTTCGACCTCACTTCCAAACCGTTCCACGGCTTCATGATGACCCATGTCCGCGAAAAGGACCTGGCGCTGTTCATCGACCTGTCGAAGGAACCGCCGCCGGCCAACCGCGAAGACGTCTCCCTGCATGTCCTGATTCCCGCCTTCATGATCAGCGAACTGCGCCGCGCCTTCGAGATCGGCTTTCTGCTGTTCGTGCCGTTCATCGTCATCGACATGGTGGTGGCGTCGGTTCTGATGTCCATGGGCATGATGATGCTGCCACCGGTGATCATATCGCTGCCGTTCAAACTGATATTTTTCGTGCTGGTGGACGGCTGGAGCCTTGTGGCCGGCAGCCTGGTCAAGAGTTTCGGTACATAGCCCCCCGCCCCGGAGAATCTCCGCAAAGCACACCACTCCGAGCTTTCTCAAGCTGATCACAACAGGTCTCTTTGTACCGACTGCGGTCATTCATTGTGCAGCAAATGGCAACTTTGAGCTCATTTAACGAGATTTCTCCTCCGCCGCGAATGTCAGCTATTTTCGCTCAATTACCGCGAGCAACAGAATCCAACATTTGGGTCTCATTCCTCACTGCAAAGCGGCCAAACAGGTCAATTCTTTCGCGTCCCTGAACAACTTATTCTTCCGGAATGCCCAGCTTGCGCAGGAAAACTGCGATGTCCTCCAACGCCTGCGGGGAAAACACCATCGCTTCCTTGTACCGCTTGACAGTCATGTCGGGATAAGACTTTAACATCGCAGCAAAGGAGGCCTCCGCTTCTTCGATGCGGCCAGCGGCCAACAATGCGGGGGCAAGATTTCGATGAATCCAATAGGCACTGGGGCGTTCCATCAATGCACGCAGGAACAGATCGGCAGACGCGTTGTAGCCGCCGGAAATCTGATGTGCGGAGGCCATTCCGACGAGGTTGTTGAAATTCATTGGGTCAAGCGGGCTAAGGCGCATCGCATGCTCAAAATGGCCGAACGCCGCAGCAGGGCGGTCCGCATAGACCTCTAACCAGCCCAACCTGCTGAGCGCCCAAGCGGAGTTGGGGTCGAGTGCGATAGCACGCTCCAGCAGAATGCGGGCGGTGCCGTAGTTGCGCGCGAACGTGTGCACAACGCCCAGCACCGACAGGATCAGTGGATCATCCCCCGACAGTCCTGCGGCCTTTTCCGCCATCTCAAGGGCACGGGCCCTAACAGTCACAATATCATCGGACCAGTTGTAGACCGAATGCTGTGACCAACACCAAGCTGACAGCGCCAAGGCCAGGGGATATTCGGGGTCAATCTTCAACGCGTTTTCCAGCAAGACCAATGCCTTGGCAGATTCGTCTTGCTCTTGCATCCAGACATGGCGCATGGCCCGCATGGTATAGTCATAGGCCCCCATATCATGTGGGCGTTTGCGGGTGGCACGGTCAATTTCAGCGCTTTGGATCGACGGCTGCAACGCCCCGGCGACCTGTTCTGTGATCCGGTCTTGCAAATCGAACAACTCGCTATCTGCGCCATCGTATTTTTCTGCCCATAGGTGTGCGCCGGTTGTCGTCTCAATCAGCTGGACAGTAATCCGCAACTTGCCGCCAGCACGTTGTACCGATCCCTCGAGCACATAGCCGACGCCCAATTCCCGGCCGATGTCGATCACGTTCATGTGCCGGCCCTTGTAGGCAAAGGCTGAATTGCGGGCGATGACAAAGAACGACCGGATGCGCGAAAGGGCGGCGGTAAGCCCTTCAACGACACCATCCGCAAAATAGTCCTGATCGGGGTCGCTCGACATATTGTCGAACGGCAGCACTGCGATAGAGGGCTTGTCAGGCAAGGCCAACCTTTGCGGCGTGTCATGCGTCTGCGTATTCGGCCAACGGAACACGCGGACCTTGCGCAGGATGTTTTTCAGAACCCTTTCGCCCACATCGGCAAACTCTGCGTCGATCTTGCCGTTCACATGTTCATAGGCCGTGGCGCTGAGTGCGACGCCGCCGGGAGTGCAGACTTCTTGGATACGCGCGGCAACGTTCACGCCGTCGCCAAATATGTCCGTCCCTTCAAGGATCACATCGCCCAGATTGATCCCAATGCGCATGGCAACCGCCTTTTCGGGCGGGATATCCTCGTTAAACGCGCGCATCTGTTCCTGTATTGCGATGGCAGCACTGACGGCATCAACGACGCTGGAAAAGATGATGATCGCCCCATCCCCCATCAGCTTGGCGATCCGCCCTTGATGGCGCATCACCTGAGGTGAGACGATGGTTTTTTGCAACCGCTTGAGCGTGGCCAGAGTGCCGTCCTCATCCGCGCCCATCAGGCGGGAAAAGCCCACAACATCAATTGAGATGATCGCGGCGAGTTGCCGTTGGGTGCGCCGTATGGACATAAGATGTGCTCCCTGTTCATCAACTTGTTACGGATTCGAGAGATGGCGCGGCCAAGACTTGTGTCCAAGCAGTGCGGATCGCCTGTATGGTGATTGCGGCGTCCTCATCAGAGATGGCACCAGAGATAACAGAAATCCGCATGACCCATTCACCGCGCCAGGCAGCCCCGGCAACAAAGATGATGCCGTCTGCGACCAGCTGATTCATAACGGATGTAGCCAAAACCTTGCGCCGCTCGGCGCCATCGCCATCCGCGCCAAAACGCAGGATGACCTGATTGAGCACCACGTCGTTCATCACCAGTATGCCCGGCACCTGCGCCACGTCCGCTGCGATCTTGCGGGCAAGTGCGCAGTGTCGGCTAACCATTGCGGCCACGCCACTGCGCCCCAAAGATTTAAGCGCTGCCCACGTCGACAGGCCACGCGCCCTGCGCGACAACTCTGGCACCAGATGGGATGGGAGTCGCTCACCGGCGCCTTTGGCAGGCAGGTAGCTGGCGGAAATCGCCATGCTGCGTTGAAGCGCATCAGCATCACGGACAATCGCATAGCCAGAATCAAAGGGGACTTGCAGCCATTTATGGCCGTCCACGACCCAGGAATCTGCCCTTTCAATCCCTTCGGTCAAAGGTCGCAGGTCAGGCACGGCGCGCGCCCAAAGCCCAAAAGCCGCGTCTACATGGAGCCACGCTTCATTATCATGGGCAATATCTGCGAGGCTCGCAAAAGGATCAAAGGCCCCGGTGTTGATCTGCCCCGCCTGAGCGATAATCAGTTTTAGACCCTCGCAGGCTGCACAGCGGCGGGCCAGATCCTCAGCCAACATCCGACCTTGGCTGTCCGTGTCCACGCGTACAACCCGGCGTTCACCAAATCCCAGATAGCGCAGCGCAGAAAGAACCGAAGCATGCACATCATCACTGACAAAGACATGCACCTGGGGCGCGCCGAAAAGCCCATCCGCCTCGCAGTCCCACCCGCTCCGTCGCAGCAAGGAGCCGCGCGCGGCGGCGAGTGCCGCAAAGCTGCCGGCGGTGGCACCGGTAACAAATCCCACGGCAGCTTCTCGCGGCAGATCCAAAATCTCCAGCAACCATCCCGCCGCGATTTCCTCTACTGCGGCAGCCGTTGGCGTTACCGAATGCATCGCCGCATTCTGGCCCCAAGCCGCGGCCAACCAATCGGCCGCCACACTCACCGGTGCAGAGGCCCCCATCACCCACCCGAAAAACCGAGGGTGGGTGATGGGCATCAGGCCCGCTTCGCCGAGGTCGGCAAGCTCATTGATCACCGCGCAATCAGGAATCCCCGCTTCGGGCAAAGGCCCTGCAAAACGCGCGAGCATCTGGTGATAGCTGAGCTGTGGCTTTACTCGCTGAGTGGCAACCTCAGACCTGTACGCCACAGCCCGGCGACATGCGGTTTCAAAAACATCCATAACGGCTTTGCTCACCCCATTTGCGCGTCTGGTGTAGACATCGAGATGGCAAGCTCATCGGCATTCATATCCTCGGCGATGTTTTCAAACATCGGAGTACTCAAGTACCGTTCCCCGGTGTCGGGCAACATACACAGGATGACGGAGTCCGTCGGTGCCTTTTCGGCAACCGCCAATGCCACGGCAAAGGTTGCCCCGCCCGAGATACCGGCGAAAATCCCCTCTTTCTGGGCAAGATCCTGTGCGCATTTGATCCCATCAGCTCCAGCGACTGGGATCAGCTCATCATAATATGCGCCATCAATGGCCTCTTGTAGAACGGCGGGGATGAAATCGGGGGTCCAGCCCTGAATTGGATGGGGTTCAAACGCGGGATGGCTGACGTCCGGGGCGTTAGTGGCATCGCGTTCCTGTGCGTGCCCGCTGCCCAGCAATTGCGCATTGGAAGGCTCCGTCAGGATGATCTTGGTATCAGGCCGCTCTTTGCGCAGCACACGTCCGATCCCGGAAATGGTCCCGCCTGAACCATAACCAGTGACAAAACAATCCAATCGTGATCCGTCGAAATCTCCGATGATCTCGCGTCCAGTTGTAGATTCATGAATGTCGGCATTGGCCTCAGTTTCAAACTGTGCGGCCAGAAACCAACCATGTTGCTTAGCCAAGGCCGCTGCCTTTTTGTACATGCCCACGCCCTTCAAGGCGCGCGGAGTCAACACCACTTTCGCACCCAGCATTCGCATGAGGCGCCGACGTTCAACCGAGAAACTGTCGGCCATCGTAACAACCAACGGATAGCTTTTCTGGGCGCAAACCATTGCCAAACCGATACCGGTATTGCCGCTGGTGGCTTCAACCACCGTTTGACCGGGCTTGAGTGCACCGGACCGCTCTGCCGCTTCGATGATGTTCACGGCCAGCCGGTCCTTGACAGATCCACCGGGATTGAAGGCTTCGGCCTTTACATAGATCGTCGCGCCATGTGTCGGAATATTGTTGACGCGGATCACTGGCGTGTCACCGATTGTGTCCAGCACGCTGTCAAAAAGCCGGCCGCGTCCATGCGTTGTTCGGATGGATTGATCTATTCCCATTGGTCATTTCCTTGCTGTTGGATGGTCGGTCATTTTATCGATTGCGGCAGTTGATGTTGTACCAGCGGTATTGGCGATTGACTCTTAACGTTGGCCCTAAATTGTTATTTATCAGCGGATTACGTAAATCCGCATCAATCAATTGCCAATACCGCTGGTATAATGGTTCACTTGGAGCGATGGACCGAGCGTTGTATGATCTTTGTCTGACAGATCTCTGATGATCCTGCTTGAGGGGAACTTGAGTTTTCCGTGGTATTCTCGTCATCTGGCAGTAAGGATTGCATATGCGTTATCGCTTTGGCCCTTTCACATTGGACGTCACTCGCGGGCTGCTTCAGGACGCAGGCCGCGACGTCGCGATAGAACCGCGTGGCTTTGCGCTGCTGGAGCTTCTAGTCTCGCACCACGACAGGATGGTGACAAAGGACGAGATCATCGAGACGGTCTGGGACGGACGGATCGTGTCAGATGCCGCGATTGCCACAGTAATCAAGACAACCCGAAAAGCTCTTGGTGATGATGGGGTGGGGCAAAAATTCATTCGCACGGTGCGCGGACGAGGCGTTCGATTTGTCGGTATCCTTGCGCCAAGTGTACCTGCCGAGGCGCGCAAACCTCAAATCGAACCTGCGCCATCAGCGCTGGTTGCACCGTCATCGCGCCCTTCCATTGCCATCCTGCCTTTTCGGATGGTCGGGTATTCCCAAACCTTCAGCGCAATTGCTGATGCGATCCCCGCAGAACTGATTTCATGCCTGTCTCGCCTGCGGTGGCTGACCGTTGTGTCGCGTGGGTCTACGTTTCGCTTTCGCGAAAGTGAGCCTGATCTGGCTGCGATCAAAACGGCGCTTGGCGCCAAATACTGCCTGACTGGGTTGGTCGAGATTTTCGGCGCTGTGATCGCGATTTCTGTCGAACTGTCAGACACCCGAACTCAGGCTGTCGTCTGGAGCGAACGATTTTCCGGCACCGTCAGTGATGTCAACGAGACCAGAAATGACATTGTGACCCATGTGATTTCCGCGCTGGAACTTCACGTGCCCCTGAATGAGGCAAAACGCGCCCGCTTGCGGCCCCCTGAAAACCTGGATGCCTGGAGCATCTATCATTTGGGTTTGCAGCACATGTACCGGTTCAACAAGGCCGACAATCTGATCGCAGCCAGCCATTTTGAAAGAGCGACACTCCTCGATCCGGACTTTGCCCGTGCCCATGCTGCGCGGTCTTTTACCAGCTTCCAAAACGCGTTTCTTAAATACAGCGCCGATGTGACAACTGAGGCCGACAACACGCGCCGGTTCGCCGAGAAAGCTGTAGAATTAGATCCGGTAGACCCTTTTGCAAATTTCACGCTCGGCCGTGCACATTGGCTTAGAAGCGATCCTGAGGCCGGGATGCCCTGGATTGATCGCGCGATAGAGCTTAGCCCAAATTTCGCGCAAGGTTTCTATGCGCATGGCTGGGGCGACGTGATGGCGGGGCGGGGCGACGAGGCCCTGCAGCAGCTTCAAAAGGCAATTGCCCTCAGCCCGTTAGACCCGTTTCTGTATGCGATGCAAAGCGCATGTGGGTTGGCTTATCTGCAAATGGAAGAATATGAAAACGCCGCCCTCTGGGCCGAAAGAGGGGCCCGCGCACCAGGTTCGCATTTTCTGATCGGAGCCATCGCTGCGATGATCTGCAAAATTAACGGTGATGAAGAAAAGGCCATCCATTGGGCAACGACGACGAAAGTTCGCAGACCGGATACCTCTGTGGCAATGTTCTTCTATGCCTTTCCCTTTGAAGACCAACAAATGCGGTCTCAGATTACTTCAGCTTTGGTCTCGGTTGGTTTCCAAACCGACTAAAAACTATCATTTGGTTGCAGAACGGAGATAGCTGCCATTGGTGCAGTTGCAGCGAAAGCTAACTTTGCCACGTTTCTGCCATTCCAAAAGACCAATGTAGACGTCCGCAGACTGGTCAAAGATGCCCTCTCTGAGAATTGGCGCGGTACGAACGTTTACCCCCAGCGCCGGAAACGCCGACTGGCACCGCCGACTATAGTCAATAGTGGTTGAAGATCGCAGCAATCGGAGCATCGTATTACGATTGCAAGTGCGAACCTTGGAGCAGTATGAGGAGAAGTGTTGCGGTTTTCCGCCTGCACCCGCTGAGCAACGTTGAGGGCGATCGGGCGGCTTCATACTGCAATCAGTTCGCGGCGGCGGTCTTTCCGGCGTCCGATGCAACTTCCTCTTCAAGTGACTTCCGGAAGTCCTCCAGGAAAGTCTCCAGGGAGTCGACGCTGGCGATCTCCTTGGCCAGATTTCGGAATTCGATGCCGGCATGATCCGACGGTTGTGTGACAACGTCAAACGATGACGCAAGATTGGTGCGGTTCATCCGTTCGAGGAACTGGTCTCTGAACCTCGAGAGACCGAAAGCGTCTTCGGCAAGCGCATATGAAATCGCGCCTTTCATCACCTCCACCCTTGTCGTCTTGCTGAGCGGTTTATCCTTGCCGGCGGTCGCTGTCAGGACACGTTCAAACGCTTCGCCCGACTTCTGCCAGCTTTCGTTCTTCCAGTAGGCCTGCGCCCTGGCCCGTTCGAATTCAACGCCATCAAGGCCAGTCAAAAGATCAACGGCCTGCTGCGGCAAACCAATCTCCGACAGTGCCGTCGCTTCCAGGAGAATTCGTTTACTCTTCAATGATTGCGGCAACATCGCCTGCCGGCTCTTCCTCAACACCTCCAGCGCCATCTTGGGCTTGTGGTCCATCAGATGAACCACCGCCAGCTTGGCCGCGACCTGCGCGCGGGCCGAACCGTGAAGGCGCTTCTCGACCTGATGCGTCAGCACCTCCGCTGCCTTGTCGAGAAGATCCACGGCAACCAGGCGATCGGCAAGCTTGCGGATCATTTCGTCGCCCAGACGTCCCACCGGGGTCAGTTCGCGAAAGTCGTAGTAAAGCCCCAGGGCCTTGATCGGAGACATTTTCTCCGCCCGGCCGTCCAGATACAGACTGCGGAACAACGCCGCCATGTCGTCGTGGATCGAGCGGGCAATCGGATTGCCGGGAAAGTTGACGACCGCGGTTTTCATCAGACCCATTGCGCGCCGGTACTGATGCTGCATCGCATGCATCTTCGCCAGCTCACGCAACACCTGCAATTCGAGATCGTCGCCCCGCCACATGACCGTCGCGCTTTCCAGGCGATGCACGGCTTCATCCGGCGTGATCGTTCCCATTTCAAGGGCAAGCCCGGTGTGATGAAACGTGGCTTCGGCCTCCGCCTTTCGGTCTGTGCTGGCAATCGCCAGTCCATAAGCGTCAAGCGCCTCGGCCGTACGCCCGAGCCCCTGCAGCAGACGTCCACGCAGCAGCGTCGCAGCCGCCTCCTTGGTCGGCCCCAACCGCTTGTCGGGAAGCGAGCGCAACTGGAAGTCGGCCGTCTGCCAGTCTTCCACTTCGATCGCCGTACGTGCCGCGTTCAACCGGAACCGGTTGCGCAGTTCCTCGGGATATTGACTGATTTCGTCCTCGCTGCGGATGTAATCCACCAACGCCTCGCGCCAATGCCGCAATTGCCGGTTCATCTCTGCCCGCCATGGCATCATCGAAGCGTCGTCCTGCACGCCGAAATACGACAGGTCCTTGCCGGCGCTCGTTGGGCGGTGCATCAAAATCTTTGCGATTGCCAGCATGGCATGAAATATCGGTTTGCCCTCAACATCCGGGTCGTTCTCGCGGATCAGGTGAAGCTGGCCATAGGCCTCGGGGCCCAGCTGGTTGGAGAGGTAGAACTTGGCAAGCTCCAGCCGCAGACCGACGGCCTGGAATCCCGGCAACGTGGAGATCCCGTATTCCAGTTCCCCCACATAGTCCGAAAACGGTTTGTCGGTATCCCCCGCCCATCGCCTGAAGTCCACCAGTCCGCGGATTGCAGTTGACCGTTTTGAACTGTCGCTGCCCAAACCGGTGGCGTCAGACGGCGGGGACAGTGTGAGACCTGAGCGCCGGGTTATGATGATCTCTTTTTCGGACAATCGGACCGCAAGGTCGTCGGCGTAGGGCTTGATTACCAGGCCCTGTGCCGCATCAATGGCATCGAACTCCACAAATTTCTGAGCCTTGCTGCGCGCCGGAAAGTCCGGATGTACCGTGACGACCGTGATCGTGTCTCCAACTACCGGGTCTTTCAGAAAATGGACCTTGTTGGCGCCAGGCACACGGGTCGACACCTTCAACAGACCATCCTGGCGCTTGCCCCTTTTCAGTTTGATGGGTTTGGCTTCACCGTCCCCATTCGAGCGCAGGGAAATCGTCCAGCTTGTCCCTTCAGGTTTGGCAATCAGACGCAAATTCGTCGACAACGGCAATCTGGCGATACGGACACCGTCGGCATCGAATGTCGCCGGTTTGCCAAGATAAGCTGCACCCTTGTTGGTCAACGGGCCCCAGTCGACCGGTTCATCGGTGTCAAACACCAGCCAAAGCGCGTCCGACCTCACAAACGCCGCTGCTGCAACCGGTTCGTCGAAGGCAAACGTGATGTCGCTTTTTCTCGAATAATCCGAGTGATCATCGCCGGCTTTCAGCGGTTCAGCGTCCGAGGACGCCGCAGGTTCGATTGTGGAATTCTTCTTTGCCGGTTGGTCGCTCCGGCTGATGGGTTCTTTGGCGGCGCTGTCATCTGGCAAACGTGAGGATTGTTCAGAAATTGCCGTGGTGGCGTCGTTGCGATTGCTGGAAAGTGACGCCACCTTGTGATCGGGAAGCGGTGCAGAACCATTCCGGTCGAGTGGCCTCTCGCGCACGACAATTGTCGGAACCCCAACGTCCATTTGCTCATCGCTCAAAGCCGCCGCGATATCCCGGTTGGGGTCAAGTTCCGGCTTGGCGTCGGCGGGCGGCAAATCCTGCACACCTATCGGTGCGGGTTCCGCATTCGCCATTTCGACCGTGGTCTTTAAAGCGTCGGTTCTTGACGGCGTGCTCCCGGCAACTGGCGCGGACGGATCGGCCTCATGGGTTTCTGCCAGGTTTTTTGACCGGTCGCTCTTCAACTCGATGGACTGATCCCGCGCCGGTTCGGAAGGGGCCGTCTTTTCACCGACGATCGTCTTGATAAGCCCCGTCAGCGACTGATCCTGCGCTGAACTGGAAATATCCACGATATACGACTTGTCTTCGCGAAACCCCCGCACATCGGTTTGCGGTTCAATATTCAGAGTGACAGTGAGGCCTTCCTCGCCCACATGAGACTCTGCGCTGTTTACGAATTTCGGAGGATCCGTCAGCAACCGTCCCATCACCGGTGTGGCGATCTCGTCGAATGTCACGTGAATCTTGTTGCCGGCGCGCGTGACACGGGCATTCGGACGTTCCGCCCACTGAAACGCAATGCGGGTAAAGGTCTGATGTTCGCCGATACGGACGTGAACTCTTCTGTTCCGGTCGCGGGCTTCTTTGATAAGTGCTTCTTTTCGAGATTCCTTTTCCACAATCTTTGCACGCCGGTTCAGCTCAGCAATGACTTTTGCCGGCAGTGCCGGAGGCGCGCCTGTCCACGTGGCCGGCAGCAGATCGACGAACAATTGCTCACCGGCCTCGATGGCATTGACCTTGAGCGTGCGGCCAAGCGCAAAGCGGACGGCCTTGCCGTCGGGATCGAGACGTCCCGCGACCACGAAATCCTGGTCCTTCAGATCCTGGAGCGCCTGTTTGAGATCTACCTTCCGGTCGAACGACACCACCAGCACGGAATCCGTGGCCTTGACGTTGTAACCCGGCAGTTGACTG
This sequence comes from Alphaproteobacteria bacterium, assembly GCA_021775805.1. Lineage (GTDB taxonomy): Bacteria > Pseudomonadota > Alphaproteobacteria > Rhizobiales > JAJFHC01 > JAJFHC01. The sequence continues at coordinate 65,900 of JAJFHD010000038.1, forward strand.
AAGCTGAAAATCATCCGGCCGAAACCGTTTTGGGTCACGAGCCGGAACGGTTCCGCCTCCTGGGCCACAACAAGGTCCGCGGCACCCGAAATCCCGGCAAGGGAAACGGTCACGGACAGAAAGGCACCACAGAGATGGCGCCGGACCCTGTTCAGCGCAAAAGGTCCGGTGCCTGCATGATCGAAATGTCTGACCACCGTCATCAAAAAAACTGCCCGTTCCATATCCGCAACCCTGCCTCCCGCACAACACCACAGGCGGGCGCCTGGACACTCGATCAGGCTATCGTGAATCCGGTTAACACCCTGTTAACGAACGTTAATAGAGCAAGCCGAAGGACGAAAATTCTAGCTGGCGCCGTTGTCGGTCACCGATGGCAGATCCGTCGTATTGGTCTTCAACGATCCTGAGGCGATGGCGGCGAGTTCGACGGTGAGTCTCTGGGCGGCCTGGGCATCCATTTTAGCAAGGATGCCGGCCATTTTTCTGGCATTCATGTTCTGCACCACCGACAGGAGAACATCCATGTCCAGCGTGTTGAATATACGCGCCGCATCCTTGGGCTTCATGTTCTCGTACATGCTAACAAGGTCCTTGAAACGCTCGGCTTTACGCTTGTTGCCGTCGCCGAAGGACTTTTCGATTCTCGCCTCGATCTTTCGAATATCGTCGAGTTTCTGTTCAATGCGTTTCTCCGCGGCCTTGAGAAGGTTTTCGCGAAGTTTCAGATCGGTCGCCTTCTTGTCCAGTGCCTTGCGCCGTTCAGCCAACCGCTCAAGAACTTCGATTTCCGTGTTTGTAATCAGGTCATTTCGGCTGCTGCCGACCTCGTTCTGGGTCTGGCCTTCATTGTCTGCACTCTTCCCGGCATCGTCCGCTTCGGCCCCGGCTGATTTCTCTTTGCCGGCACTTTGCGCCTGCGTCTCTGCGGGTGTCTTCGTGTCGGTCTCCTGAGCGAACGCCTGTGTCACGGCCAATCCGTCAAGATCTGGACTGAACGCAATATGGGCGAGCTTGATCAGCAGAAGACCGGCTGCGGCAAACATGACCACCGGGAACAGGCGCAATGTACCTGTGCGGCGCCGGGTCTGGTCTTTGGGTGTCCGGCCGACCATCATCCCGCCCTTCTTGCTGAAAGGCCGCGGAACTCTGGCCCGGCGCGCTGAGAGACAGGCTTGTCTCCGGCCCGCGCCCTTGCAAGCGTTGACAGTTCTTCAATCAGCATCTTTGCCTTGGCGAGCTTTTCGGACAACTGGAGATCTGTTTCCTCGGCGGTCGCCTTCAGCCCGGCAATCGCAAGTTCCGCCTGATGGGTCGCGCCAACCAGATCGCCGATCACCTGACGCAATTCGCCCCGGGCATCGCGCAGCCGTTCGAGCTTTTTCGACAGGATGAAGCAATATGAAATGGTGGCAATCAGCAAAGCTGCGACCAGACCGTCAAGCACAAGCCCGATTGGAAACGTCATAACCGTACTCCCTGCTCCGGTTCATTCTTCAAACCGAGTTCAGCATTTTTGTTCCGATCAAGCTTGATACCCTGCACGACCTGAACGGCTATGTGGTCCCCGACCTTGCCCATTCGGCCTTTCAGGAGCGGTACTCCGCCGCATCGCAGGTCTATCGAACCGTTGGTCGTGCAATTGAGCATCACCGTTTGCCCGACTTCCAGGTTCATGGCATCGCGCAGGGGGATTTGCTGTTCGTCGAGAACCGCGTCGATCTCCAGTTCAGTAACCCAGAGTTCGTTGGCAAGGTGGGTCTCCCAGATTGGGTCGCGCCCGAACTTCTCACCCATGAACATCTGCAGGAGCAGTTCGCGGATGGGCTCCAGAGTCGCATAGGGGATCAGCATTTCGATCCGCCCGCCCCGGTCTTCCATGTCAATTCTGAGCTTGACCAGAATTGACGCATTGGCCGGTCTGGTGATCGCCGTAAACCGAGGGTTGGTTTCTACCCGGTCCAGATCGAAGGTTACCGGCGAAAGCGGCTCGAACGCCGCTTGCGCATCCCCCAGCACGACTTCGATCAGGCGCTCCACAAGAGCCGTTTCTATGGTCGTGTAGGGCCGGCCTTCAATCCGCCTTTTCGCAGCGCTGTGACGGCCACCCAGAAGCACGTCGACGATCGAGTAGATCAGGTTTGAGTCGACGGTGATAAGACCGTAATTGTCCCACTCCCGGGCCTTGAACACAGAAAGGATGGCCGGCAGGGGAATCGAATTGAGATAGTCGCCGAAACGGATCGAGGTTATGCCGTCGAGGCTGACCTCCACGTTGTCCGATGTGAAGTTTCGCAGGCTCGTTGTCATCAGCCGCACCAGGCGATCAAACACAATCTCGAGCATCGGCAGACGCTCATAAGACACCAGCGTCGAGTTGATGATCGATTGAATACCGCCTTCGGCATCGAAGTCATCGGAAAGACTGAAGCCGAGAAGACTGTCGATCTCATCCTGGTTGAGAATCCGTTCGGCACCGCGGCCAGATCCGTCATCGCCGTCGCCGCCGATCATCTCCGCCCAGCGTTCGGCCATCTCGTCGTCGTTCTGGCCTGGTTCGCCCCCGCCGTCGCCATCGCCGCCTTCGAGCATGGCAGCCCATTCGTCGGCGAGCGCGTCGTCCCCGCCGCCCTCCTCGCCTTCGAGCATAGCGGCCCATTCGTCCGCCATCGCGTCGTCGGTCGAACCGTCAGCGCCAGGCGCTTGCGGGTCCTCGGAAATTGTTTCGCCCTCGGTCATGAGTCCGGTCGCCCCTACTGAATAATGATTTCCTTGAACAGCACCCGGTCGATCTTTCGCGGACGGATGGTCAGGTTGACCCGGCGTAGCAGTTCCTCTTTCAAACGATAAACGCCGGCGGAGCCCTCCAGATCATCCTTGCGCAATTCCCGCAGATAAACCTGGAACGTGTCGACGATCCTCGGCATGACCGGTTGCAGGGAGTTGGAAACGTTCTTGTCCGACATTTCCAGCGCGACCTTTATCTTCAGATACTGGGCACGCTTGTCCTTTTGACTGAGATTGACGAGCATTTCGGGCAGTTCCAGAAAAACCGCCTGCTTCTCCACCTTCGCTTCGGCCATTCCACCTGTGTCTTCGCCGCCTGAAAACAGGAAGAATGCAGCCCCGCCACCAGCGGCGAGCACCAGTAGTGGCGCCAGGATATAGAGCACCAGAACTTTGCCGCTCAGCTTGCGAGCCGACGCAACCTCTGTCCCGCCGTCTTCTTCCACGACATCGCTGCCGCCTGACGTATCGCTCATTGACTAACCCATCCCCCGGCGTGATTGCCTGTTTGCGCATTGCCTGGTCTCCGCTGGAGTCCAAACGCCCTTCTTTGGCGCGCGTGCACCTATATCTAAAGAAGAATTGGTTAACGAACTGTTTCATCCCGCCACTTCCCTTAACCGGCAGTTTTTGCCCTGCAATGCCTTCCCTGCCTCCCTGCGCCTTCCCCCCAGAACTTTCTAAGCAATTGTAATATCATGGATTTATTTCTGGCATGAAGTCTGCATGGTGTTATCCCGTACGTCTCAGCGGACCATAATCGCAGCAAATAAATTTCTTAATGCCCTGCATCTGATCCGCCGAAATTGAAAAAGAAATTAACGGTTCGGAAACCATGGAAAACGCCCTCTTGATCGGATTGTCACGCCAGGTAGCACTGGGACGCCAGATGGATGTGGTGGCGAACAATCTCGCCAACATGGAAACAGCTGGTTTTAAATCCGAGTCTCTGAAATTCGAGGAACTGGTCGTTCAGGTGGCAGAAGCCCACGACGCTTCGGGCTCCGACAGACCAATTTCATATGTCCGCGACGTCGCTGCAATTCGCGATTACTCGGACGGCGACCTTGCTCCGACGGGCAATCCCTTCGACGTCTCCGTATCGGGCAAGGGCTGGCTGGTTGTTGATACCGCCCAAGGCGAACGATACACACGAAACGGTCATCTGAAGATTGACGCCGAAGGCCGCCTCACCACCGGCGATGGCGACCCCATCCTTACCAGTTCAGGCATCGTCAATGTGGGATCCGAAGAAACCGACTTCTCGGTCGCAAGCGACGGCACCATCTCCACGAGCGAAGGAGACAAGGGTCAGCTTCGGGTCGTGACCTTCGACAATCCAAACAGTCTGAAGAAAGAAGGATCCGCCCTATTTTCCTCAGATGACGACCCACAGGCCGTGGAAACACCACGCATCGCCCAGGGCGTCATAGAAAAATCAAACGTCAAGCCGGTCGTGGAGCTCACACACATGATCGAGGTGAGCCGCGCCTATATCAGCATGTCGAAAATGCTCGAGACCACGTCAACCTTGCGCCAGCGCGCGATCCAGGAACTCGGCCAGATCAACGGCTAGCACAGTCAGGTATTTTCGTCGGGGCGACACTTCCCCCGACGATCAAGAAGGAGAAAATCGATGAAGGCATTGCACATAGCAGCAACGGGCATGCTGGCCCAGCAGCTCAATGTTGAAGTCATCTCGAACAACATCGCGAACCTGCGCACCACGGGTTACAAACGTCAGCGTGCGGAGTTCCAGGATCTCCTGTACCAGAACATCAAACGCGTCGGAACCAACTCGTCGGACAGCGGCACGATTGCCCCGTCCGGAATTCAGATCGGGCTTGGTGTCCGGACCGCCTCCACGTACCGGGTCATGGGACAGGGTGATCTTCAGAATACGGACAAAACTCTCGACATGGCGATCCGCGGCGAAGGGATGTTTCAGATCCAGCTTCCCGATGGCCAGACCGCCTACACCAGGGCCGGCTCCTTCGAATTGAATGCCGAAGGACTGCTGGTTACGCTCGACGGCTACCAGGTCCAACCCGGCATCACCATTCCCGACGACGCCCGGGAGATCGCTATCAACGCACAAGGCCAGGTCGAAGTCTTTACCGGCACCAGCACGACCTCGCAGATCGCCGGTCAGGTAGAGCTTGCCCGGTTCGTCAACAAGGCCGGTCTGGAAGCGATCGGGGACAATCTCTTTCTGGAAACACCGGCAAGCGGAACCGCGAGCACCGGCAGCCCGGGATCGGTTGGATTTGGTTCGGTACTGCAGAAGTTCCTCGAAGGGTCGAACGTCAACGCAGTCGGCGAAATATCGGACCTGATCGCCGCCCAGCGCGCCTACGAAATGAACGCCAAGGTCATCACCGCATCCGACGAGATGATGAGAGCAACAAGCAACGTCCGCTAGGAACCTGCACAATGACTAATGGTTTGAAATTACTTATCTGCACACTGTCACTGGCAGCTTCATTCGCTGGAATGTTTCAGAATCAGGCGACGGCCCAGAATCTGCTCAAATTGCGCGGGACAGTTTCAATTACCGACGATGTCGTGCGCATAGGCGACCTGTTTGAAAATGCTGGCTCGCTCGCCGACCGACCCGTATTTCGTTCCCCTGCTCCCGGACAATCGGGAACCCTGACCGCCAGCAGGATATCTTACGCCCTGCGAAACCACGGTCTCCAGTGGCGCAATACCTATCGCATCCACGAAGTCAACGTATCGAGAAAGGGCGTCACCCTATCGCTGGATGCGATTGGAAAGGCTGTTGAACAGAAGATCATGGCCCTCGACAAGGACGGTGAACCCGATGAACTGGCACTGGAATTCGACCGGGATGCCCGCAGTATTACACTTCCCGCCGACATGCTGCCGACACCGACCGTGCTGCATACCAGCTACGACCCGCGCACCGGACGCTTTGTGGCAGTAGTCTCCGGACCGGGCCCGGAGGGCAACCGCTATCGGCGCAAGTATCTGGGCCGCGCCATCGCGGTAACCACGGTGCCGGTTCTGACCCGCAGGCTGGCCAGAGGAGAACGCATTTCCGCCGACGATGTTGCCTATCGGAAAGTCCCCCGCAAGCGCGTGCCCGCATCCACGGTTCTGCAAATTGAAAACCTCATTGGACAGGCCGCCAGGCGCACGCTCCGCCCGGATGTGGCGATCCGGACACGTGACATTGAAAAACCCAGAATCGTGCGCAAGAACACCGTGGTTACCGTGGTTTTCAGGACCGCAGGCCTTGTGCTCACGGCGCGCGGCCGTGCCCTGAAAGATGGCGCTCTGGGAGATATTATTCCGATCCTCAATCAGCGATCGAAACGTACCATCGAAGCAAGAATTTTGGGCCCGGACACGGTTAGTGCATCCGTCACCACCTACAAGACCAGCACATTGATCAACTAGGCGGCAAGACACTTGGGGAAAGTAAGAGTAGACATGATGAAACGGCTTCCACGCAAAATCGCAGGCACTGTGACAGTTCTTGCTCTAACCGGGCTGACCTCCTGCGGCGCGCTCGATCGGCTAACCAGTGTCGGCAAAGCGCCGACCCTGTCAGCCATTGAAAGCCCGGTTGAAAAACCCGGTTATCGGCCCGTGCGGCTACCCATGCCTCACCCGGTGGCATACAGTCACCAGCCCAATTCGTTGTGGCGGTCTGGTGCTCGCTCGTTCTTCAAGGACCAGCGGGCGAGCCGGATCGGTGACATCCTGACAGTCAATGTGCAGATTGATGACAAGGCCGAGTTGGAGAACACAACCAGCCGCAGCCGCACAAACAACGAGGATCTGGGCATCGATGCCTTAGGCGGCGCGGTAAGCAACCTGGCAAAACTGCTGCCAAAAGGTGCCCCCTTCCCCGATGTCGTCGATGTCGACAGCAATGCCTCCTCGCAAGGCACCGGTTCGGTCGACCGGACGGAAGCGATTGAGACCACTGTCGCCGCTATCGTCACCCAGGTGCTGCCCAACGGCAATCTGGTCATTGAGGGCAAGCAGGAGGTCCGTGTGAATTTCGAGATCCGCGAATTGATCGTCGCCGGCATCGTGCGGCCGGAAGACATCAGCAATGCAAACACGATCAGCACCACCCAGATCGCTGAAGCGCGGATCTCATACGGTGGCCGCGGCCAGATCTCCGACGTCCAGCAGCCACGTTACGGTCAGCAATTCCTGGATATCATTTTGCCGTTCTGACGAAGTCCGGCAAACAGACAACAAAAAAGCGGATCGCCACATGAGCGATCCGCTTTTGCTGTTCCGTTTCCCAAAGCGCCGTTCATCAAGGCCTCAGGCAAACGACGTCGACCAGCCTCAAGAGTCGTCGCGATAGACCCGTTCGCGTTTCTCGTGTCGTTCCTGGGCTTCTATGCTCAAGGTGGCGATCGGCCTGGCATCGAGCCGTTTCAGGTTGATCGGCTCGCCGGTCTCCTCACAATAACCGTAAGTGTCTTCGTCGATACGCCGAAGAGCCGAATCGATCTTTGAAATTAACTTGCGTTGACGATCGCGCGTTCTCAGTTCGAGCGTCCGTTCCGTCTCCGTTGATGCCCGGTCGGCAACGTCGGGAAGGTGACCGTTTTCGTCCTGCAGATTTTGAAGCGTCTCTCTGCTTTCACGGATAATGTCTTCTTTCCAGACAAGCAGCTTCTGCCGGAAGTAACCCTTCTGACGATCGCTCATGAACGGCTCGTCTTCAGAAGGCGTGTAATCCTCTAATTCGACATCCATGTCGCCCAACCTCATTGACTGGTTCCGCGTTGGGCCGGGAATATATCGATACGCCATCGATTGCACAATATGAGAATTTCGATAATCAGATATAAATTTGTCGACCGGCGTTCCCGAGGAAGCTGCAGCTAACCCGCTGAAAAGAAAACCATAATTTTTGCACCCCGAGACATTTACTAATTCAGGCGGCAATACGGTTGAATTTTGCAAGTTCAACACGGGCTCTCAACTCAATCTCGTCGAGTACGTGTTCCAGATTCGGATCGGAAAACTGATCGCGTTGGACTTCGACAATTCGCAACAAACGTCCCAAACGCATGTGGGACAGAGTCCCGCTCAGGATCTCAAGTTTGATTTCATCGAGAATATCGAGAATGTCTGAGGCGCGTTTGACCGCTCTTTTCCTGCCACTCATGCCATCGGATGATTCCTGGATCGCCAGGAGCGTATCCACGGACGTAAGTGATTTTGGACCGGACGTTGCCGCCAGGCGAGGCTCATCGTCGCTGTTTGCCACCGAGAAAGTGTCTGCGCCTGACGCGGGCTTGCGAACACCGCGGCTCGAGCCCGCAGCACTGGAACGATTGGCACTATTGATTCGCATCTTACTGCCCCCCAGCAGTTTTTCGGCACCCGCCGGAACATCGATTGGACGCGGGCATCGCCAGTGTCGGCTGCGAGCCGTTAAGAACCCGTTAACCACGGCAATTGTTGCCGGGTTAGGGTAATCTTGGCCGCTTTGCACATCTCGCGATCTCGTTCCACTCAAAATTTATACGTTCGTTTTCAATGGGTTATCAATAACCTATCGGGCGGGAATACTTGGCACAATTCTCGCTTGTGTCAGGTCACAACATTGTGTGAACCAACGGAACCGGGGACAAATGATCGATCTCTCAAACTTCAGCGGACTCCCTGTAGCGCGCACATTCAGGTTGGTGATTGCCGCAGCAGCCCTGCTGATTGTCTCCGACGGGCTCGTTCTGGCCAGTTCGCGCATCAAGGATCTGGTCGACATCGAAGGGTTCCGGGAAAACCAGCTGGTTGGCTACGGCCTTGTCGTGGGCCTGAACGGCACCGGAGATTCGCTCAACAACTCGCCCTTCACCCGGCAGAGCCTGCAGGCAATGCTCGAACGTCTCGGTGTGAACACCCGTGGCGAGACCTTGCGCACGGCCAACGTCGCCGCGGTCATGGTCACCGGCAACCTGCCCGCATTTGCAGCCCAGGGAACCCGGATGGACGTCACCATCAGCGCGCTGGGAGATGCCAGCAGCCTACAGGGCGGAACACTTCTGGTGACGCCCCTTGTTGGTGCCAACGGCGAAGTCTTTTCCGTCGCCCAGGGATCGGTCGCGGTTGGCGGCTTTTCGGCCGAGGGCGATGCCGCTTCGATCACCCGCGGTGTCCCCACAGTCGGACGAATCGCAAACGGTGCCCTGGTCGAGCAGGAAATCAACTACGCCTTCAAGGAACGCGGCGCGGTCAGGATGTCCCTGCGCAACCCGGACCTGACGACGGCGCGCCGGATCGCCGAAACGATCAATGCATTCATCGGCAAGACGGTCGCCGTTGTGGGAGATCCCGCAACAGTCAATTTCTCGGTTCCACGCAATAGCAATCTCAACATCATCGATCTGCTGACCGATATAGAGCAACTGCGCATTGAACCTGACCAGATTGCGAAGGTCGTGGTCGACGAACAGTCCGGGATCATCGTCATGGGCAAAAATGTGCGCGTCAGTCAAGTCGCCATCGCGCAGGGCAATTTGACCGTCACGATTACGGAGACCCCACAGGTCAGCCAGGCGCAGCCGCTCGCCCGGGGCGGCGCGACAGTCGCGGTTCCGCGCACGCAAGTGTCTGTGGACGACGAAAAGGGCAACCGTCTCGCGATACTGAACAACAGCATCGACCTGAAGCAACTCGTGGATGGCCTCAACGCGTTGGGCGTCGGCCCCAGGGACATGATCGCCATTCTGCAGTCAATAAAAGCCGCCGGCGCCCTGCAGGCGGAAATCGAGGTGATGTGATGAACATGCAGACCACAGTAGCGGTCACCCCGTTCCTTGCCCAGACATCACACCCGTCGGTCCGTTCGGATGCGCCCGAACCGAAGTCGGCTTTTGAGAAGCAGGCCTTCAACAAGGCAAAAGAGTTCGAATCGGTGTTTCTCGCCATGTTCGTCGAGCAAATGTCGACCGGCACGGAGCCCGATGCGCCGTTTGGCGGCGGCAGCGCAGAAAAAGTCTACAAATCGATGATGTCCCAGCAATACGCAAAATCAATAGCCGGTTCCGGGGGCATCGGCATCGCCGATCAGGTTTACTCGGAAATCCTCAAAGCACAGGAGGCCGGAACTCCATGACCAAAGACAACAAGCCGATTCAAATCACAACACGACAGGACGCTGTGCGTCTATGCGACCGACTTCAGGAAGTTCTCGTTCGTCTGACTGACTTGCTCAATCAGGAATCCGAACTTCTCAGGAACGGCCGCCAGAAACATGTCGTCGAACTGCAGGAGGACAAGCTTGCTCTCACCCGGGCATTTCTGCATCATTTCAGGATCCTGAAGATCAATGCCGGATTTGTCGGAACGCAGGCCCCTTCCCAGGTCGATAGAGTCCGCCAGGCGTTGCGCGCCTTCGGGCATACGGTTCAGCACAATCTCGATGCCGTGGAGGCTGCAAAGGCTGTCAGTCAGGGGCTGGTGCAGGCTATTTTCGATGTGGCCAAGAAGGTTAATGATGGTCCGACGGTGTACGGTAATCCGACCGCGCGGAGCCCTCAGGCATCATCGCGCCCGACCGCACTTGCCTACGACCGTTCACTCTGAACGATCTGCGGAAATACCGGAATCTCGGCTTTTTCCGTTTTCTTAAACCCGCTGTTAACCAGTTCTACCAAGCCATTGTTAACCAAGGGATAAACTTACCTGTAGGATTAACCTCGATTTAGCCGATATCCGGCATATTCCCCAGCATTCGGCCCCAGGAGGGGGACGACAATAAAACTAAATCTATGGGGAATAAATTATGGCAGAAGTCATTCTTTCGGGCGCAGTGCGCAACAATCTGCTTTCGCTGCAGAATACGGCGTCGCTTCTTGCAACAACACAGAGCCGTCTGGCAACCGGTCTTGCGGTCAACAGCGCGCTGGACGATCCGGCAGCGTTCTTTACAGCCTCTTCTTTGAACAGCCGTGCGGGCGACTTGAGCCGTTTGCTTGACGATGTCGGTCTTGCCGTTCAGACACTGGAAGCCGCCGACACGGGCATTTCCGCGATCACCGATCTGGTGGAAGCAGCCCAGGCCTCGGCCCGTAACGCCCTTCAGGCTCCCGGACCGACGGCAACGGCCGCCGCGACCACGGGTAACGTCAACCTGAACACGGCCGACACTGCCGCAACCGTCACCGGCACAGGTATTACCCTGTCGGCTGACGCCGCTGCGGTCCGTACCGGCACGGCCGATGTTTCCGGCGAAACCGACTTCATTGCCAACACGGCCATCTCTCAGGGCGATACCCTGACAGTCAACGGCACCGTGATCACGTTCGGTAACGGTGGCGGCGCCGAAGTCCAGACCACGGCTCAGCTCCTGTCCGCCGTTGAAGCGGCAACAGGCATCGGGGTCGGCAATGCGGTTCTCAACGGGTCCAACTTCCTGCAGATCACATCGGCCGACGCAGATACAGACATCACCACGGCTGCATCTGTTGCCGCGGTCAATACGGTTCTGGGTCTTTCCGACACAACCACAAGTGCCACCAACCTGCTCAGCCAGGGCTTCGTCCAGGGTGAAACCCTGACGGTGAATGTTGGCGGTGCCGGTGTCCAGACGGTCACGTTCGGTACGGGCGTTGGCGAAGCCACCACCCAGGCTGAACTGGATGCGCTTCTGGGTGCCCTGACAGGTGTTACTGCCTCTCAGACCAACGG